>DINS01000021.1 GCA_002426015.1 Flavobacteriaceae bacterium UBA5534 | reverse complement strand
GTTGATAATGGTAAGCAAGTTGCGGTTTTAGTGCCTACAACTATTTTGGCGTATCAGCATTATAGAACGTTTACAGAACGGTTAAAAGATTTTCCTGTAACTGTTGATTATGTGAATCGTTTTAGAACAGCCAAAGAAAAACGCGAAACACTTGAAAGCCTTGAAAATGGTCATGTTGATATTATTATAGGAACACATCAACTCGTAAATAAAAATGTAAAGTTTAAAGATTTAGGTTTGCTTATTGTTGATGAAGAACAAAAATTTGGTGTTGCTGTAAAAGAGAAACTAAAGACTTTAAAAGACAATGTTGATGTGCTTACATTAACAGCAACTCCTATTCCGCGTACACTTCAATTTAGCTTAATGGCAGCAAGAGATTTGTCGGTTATTACAACACCTCCACCAAATCGTTATCCTATAGAAAGCCATGTTGTAAGATTTAATGAAGAGACCATTAGAGACGCTATTACTTATGAAATTCAACGTGGCGGACAAGTGTTCTTTATTCATAATCGAATAGAAAATATAAAAGAAGTTGCAGGTATGATTCAAAGGCTAGTTCCAGATGCTAAAGTTGGTGTTGGTCATGGGCAATTAGATGGCAAGAAACTTGAAAATTTAATGCTCTCTTTTATGAATGGTGAGTTTGACGTGTTGGTAAGTACAACTATTGTAGAAAGCGGACTAGATGTACCTAACGCTAATACAATTTTTATCAATAATGCTAATAATTTTGGGTTAAGTGATTTACATCAAATGCGAGGTCGAGTAGGGCGAAGTAATAAAAAAGCGTTTTGCTATTTCATTACGCCAGAATATTCTGCTATGACAGATGATGCTCGTAAACGTATAACTGCACTAGAGCAATTTTCTGAATTGGGAAGCGGATTTAATATAGCCATGAAAGATTTAGAAATTCGTGGAGCAGGTGATTTGCTAGGTGGAGAACAAAGTGGTTTTATTAATGATATTGGTTTTGATACCTACCAGAAAATATTAAATGAAGCTATTGAAGAATTAAAAGAAAACGAGTTTAAAGATTTATATCAAGACGAAGGAGTTGATAAAGAGTATGTAAAAGATATTACCATAGATTCTGATTTTGAGTTGTTGTTTCCAGATGACTATGTAAACAACATTACTGAACGATTAAATCTTTACACACAACTTAATACTATAAAAACAGAAGAAGAACTTCAGGTTTTTGAAAATCAACTTATCGATCGTTTTGGAGAACTGCCAAAACAAGTTGTAGATTTATTAAATAGTGTTCGTATAAAATGGATAGCAACAAAAATTGGTTTAGAAAAGGTTATCATGAAACACGGCAAATTAGTAGGTTATTTTATTAATGACCAGCAAAGTGCGTTTTACCAAAGTCACGGATTTACCAAAGTGTTACAATTTGTACAAACACATCCTAATGCAGCAAAAATGAAAGAGAAACAAACAAGAGGAGGTTTGCGTTTATTACTTACATTTGAGAATATTAAATCGGTAAAGCAGGCGTTATCGGTATTAAAACCAATAGTGGCTTAATTATTGAATAAAAAAAGTAAAAAAATATAGATGAAAAAAAGTGTGTTTATTTTAGTGTTACTACCAATACTTATGTTTTCGCAGCATAGTATTGAAGGTGTTTTTGCACCAGCAGAAAAATTCTCATTTGCTATGTTGTATAAGTCCAATCCAACAAACACCGAATATGTTGGTAGGGCAGCCATAGAACCTGATGGAAATTTTAAAATCAGTTTAGACTTAAATGCCCAACCAGGTATTTATAAAATTGTTTATGGGTTGCCACAAGAGGATAACAATTTCGATTTAATATATAGTGGAAAAGAAGATGTAAAGCTGACCTTTAGTTTAGAAGAAGGACTGGTGTTCACCGAATCTAATGAAAACGAATTATGGGCTTCTTATACCAAAAGCATGGAGCTCATAAACTCTGCAATCAGTAATTTTTATGCTGAAAGAAGTACTGATACCATCGCTTTTAAAGAAATATTTCACACGCTTGCTGATAGTCAAAAAGGGTATGACGAAGCTTCAAAAGGAACCATTGTGAATGTTTTTATAAAGGCAAATAAGCCTTATGTCCCAACACAGTTTGAAGATGTTTCCACCTATTCCAAAAATTTGAAAAGAACTTTTTTACAGCATGTTGATTTTAACAATGAGCTTTTACAAAGCTCCAATTTTTTAAGTGATCGTCTATTGGCTTATGTTTTTGGGATGTCGGCAAGTACAGATAACTCAACTTATAAGCAACATATTGATGATGTCGCAAAGGCAATCAATGATATTAAAATCGAAGTCAAATCCGTTTTGTTTTCAATGCTTTGGAATCATTTTGTAGAACTCGATAATTCTGAAATGGCAAATTATATTACCAATGCATACTTGTTGGATATTGTAAAGCAAACAAATGATGATGAATTATTAAAAACCCTAATTACGTATCGAGATAATGTTGTTGGAGAACTCGCTTTAGATTTTGGAATAGAACTTTCAGAAAACGGAAGCACCAGAAGTACCTCGCTACAAAAATTGGATATAGCGGACCATTATTTGATTATTTTTTGGAGCAGTACCTGCGGACATTGCCTAGATGAACTACCGAAGGTAAAAACCTTCATTGAGAAGCATCCCAAAAGCTTAAAAGTCATTGCTGTTGGCCTTGAGGATGATGATATCAACTGGAAAAGAGCTATCAATAATTACCCAGATTTTATTCATGTTTTAGGACTAGGTAAATGGGATAATAGTATTGCTAATGAGTATGGCATTGAAGAGACACCAAGTTATTTTGTTTTGAATCAAGACAAGATAATTATTGCCAAACCCAAAAACATTGAAGCATTGGAAAATGCATTAATCAAACTGAATTGATTTGCATAAATTGATTAACCTAGATGTGGAATTCGTAAAACTTGTCCAGGATAAATTTTGTCAGGATCGGTTAGCATTGGTTGGTTGGCTTCAAAAATAATAGGATATTTCATTGGGTTGCCATAATACTTCTTTGCTATTTTACCTAGAGTATCACCACTAATAACAGTATGAAATTGAGCTTCAGGCTCTGGATTTTCAACTGTCATTTGGTCATCGACTACAGAAATTCCAAGGGTGTTACCAACCACTAACACTACTTTTTCTTTAGTAGTCTGGTCATGGGCCAATCCGCTTACAATTGCCATATCACCTTTGATTTTTATTTTTAGGTTATCAACCTGTAGTTGTAAGTCCCTAACGGTTTCTTCAAGCTTTAAACCTGCCGCTTCTTCCGCTTTTAATTTATCAGCTGCAGCTTTAGCTTTTGCCGCAGCGTTTGCTTCAGCGGTTTCTTCAGCAGTGGTTTTTCCTATTCCAAAAATTTTAGCGCCAGCGTCTTTAATAAATGAAAATAATCCCATGGTTGTCAGTTTAAGTGTTATTAGTTATGGTAAAGTTCAATAAAAACTTTCTCATTTCCAATATAATCCATAAGAATTCAATAAAAGAGAAAACGCCCAACTAAAATGAATTAGATGAGCGTTTCTGGAAACTAAATAACCAACCAAAATCTAGCTTCTTTCGTTTATACGTGGATTATCTTTTTTGTCTGTTTTTTGTTTACGCACTTTAGGCTCTGTCGTTTTTTTAGTGATTTCACCTTTTGCGTTGCTTTCTCTCAAAAATTGAATGTAACCTCTTCCTGTAAACTCATAGGTGGTTCCAGATGAAGGATGGTACAATCTTATGCGTTGATCATTAATAACGCTCAATTCAAAGAATTCATTGTCAAAAAAGTCATAATCTAATGTTAATGTTTTTAAGTACATATTGTTTGAGATGTCACCAACACCATAAACTCCTGTATAATCCCAGTATATATTATCTGGATTTCCAATGTTGGTGTCTTGTGAGCTTCTAAAGGTCGAATCGTTTCCTCCTGCTAAAAACTGTAAATAGTTTTCATTATCAAATTCGTTGATGGCTCCCATTTGGCTTGTATAGGTTTTTTCCCAAGCTTCATACTCTTGTAAGAAATAATGAATGTTGTCATAAAACACATAGTCATAATCAAACGTGCTGCGTTGGTAACCATGTAAAAAGTAAGAGGTATCATTAAACGGATTGTATAACTCTATGGTGTTGTTATCTATTTGGTAAACATCAAACGTATTATAACCATCAATGTCGTGATAGATATCCAAAATCATATCATATGCATCATAATATCCTACATCAATACCATATCCATTACCTTGGTTTCCAAAACCAACTAAATTGTTGTTTGCATAAACGGTTCCGTTTCTAAAAGATATAGTAAATGCAATTTGTAAAAAAGGGGTTTCACCATAACCTGTTGTCTGATTGATGTCAACATACCACAATTCATAAGAACCCAATAATTGATTTAAAGAAATATTTGGATTGTCATGAAAATCATCTACGATGACTTCAGTATAACAAGAAGTAAATAATGTTGCAGCAAGTGCAAATCCGAAAAGTAGTTTTAAAGTCTTCATAATCCATCAATTTAAGGGTTATTGATTAGGAAGTTTCAAAACACGTGCCAAAAATTAAAATCGCTGCATTTGTAATAGCCCAAAAGACTCAAATTTTATGTATTTTTGAAACAATTAATTAATGCAATGATAATGGGAAAGCCAATAAAATATGCTGTTTTTGGGTCTGGAAGCTGGGCAACTGCAATCGTAAAAATGTTATGTGAAAATTTAGATGAAGTTGGTTGGTACATGCGCAGTGTTTATATCAAAGAACATCTTTTAAAAGAACAGCACAACCCAAGTTACTTGAGTTCGGTTGAGTTTAACATAAAGCAATTAAAATTAAGCAATGATATCAATGAAATTGCCGAATATGCAGATGTCATGATTTTTGTAATCCCATCGGCTTTTATACACGATGAGTTAAATAAAATAACGGTTGACCTTAAAGAAAAAACAGTTGTATCTGCAGTAAAAGGGATTTTGCCAGAGTCTGGCAAACTACTTGGTGAGCATTTTCATGATGTGTATAATGTACCTTTCGAAAATATTGCTGTGATAGCTGGACCTTGCCATGCTGAAGAGGTGGCTTTAGAGCGTTTGTCATACTTAACTATTTCTTGTGCTGATGCTGCAAAAGCAAAGGCTATTGCCAAAAACTTATCTAGCGACTATATAAAAACCAAAATCAGTGACGATATTATTGGTACTGAATATGCTGTCATGCTTAAAAACATTTACGCTATTGCTGCTGGTATTGCACACGGATTGGGTTATGGAGATAATTTTCAAAGTGTATTGATGAGTAATGCAATTAGAGAAATGAAGCGTTTTATTAAAAAGATGCACAAGATGAAACGTAACATTAACAACTCTGCGTATTTAGGCGATTTGCTTGTTACAGGTTACTCTGTGTTTTCTCGTAACAGAATGTTTGGTAATATGATTGGTAAAGGTTACACAGTAAAATCTGCACAAATGGAAATGAGTATGGTTGCCGAAGGTTATTATGCGACTAAAAGTGCTCATCAATTAAATGAAAGAAACAAAAAGAAGACTCGATTGCCAATTATTGAAGCGGTTTATGATATTTTGTACGAAGGGAAAGACCCTAAAATTACTTTTAAAAAACTAACTGATAAGTTGGATTAAAACTCCTGTAAAACCATAATTTGCTATTTCACCAAAACACCCTTTACTTTCATTAAAGGAATGGTTTGCAAAGCACGTTCGTTAATAGTGTTTTTTCTGAACAAATATGTTTTTTCAAACATAGTGTTGCCTTCAAAAAAAGTAACTTTAAATTCGTTGTTCAATGCAAACAAATCTTCTTGCATTAGCTCAATTTTAGCGTAGCTTTTTTTAGGAAGATGGTCTAGTTTTTTTCTGAAAATAGACGTCATTTTTTTATCAGAATAACCACTCGTTACAATAAGCACAACATCTAAATCGACATCTTTATCATTAATAATGTAGGCATTCCANNTTTTTCATGAATTAGATAGATGATTTAAACTGCTCTAAAAATCTAACATCATTTTCACTTAATAATCTAATATCTCCAATTTGGTGTAAAAGCATCGCAATACGATCGATTCCCATGCCAAAAGCAAAACCTGAATATTCTTTAGAGTCTATACCACAATTTTCTAAAACATTAGGGTCAACCATACCACAACCCATAATTTCTAACCAACCTGTTCCTTTGGTAATTCGGTAATCTACTTCGGTCTCAAGTCCCCAATATACATCNNGGAGGTTTGTTGTTTTCCATATAACGCACTTGTACAGAACTTGTGTGTGTACGCAATAAAATATCTGGATTGGTTTGAATAAAAAATGTATCCTGCATATCTCTTGCTGGATGATATTCAGGTAAATTTAATGCTGTAAAGTTATGCCAATCGTCTTCAATTTCTGGACCTTCACTTACATTGAAACCAATACGCGAAAAGATATCTATAATCTGGTTTTTTACAATAGATATAGGATGGCGAGCACCAAGTTGAACAGGCTCACCAGGACGAGATAAATCGCCAGAAACCCCTTTTACTTCTTCTTTGCTTTCAAGTTCTTCTTTTAAAGCATTTACTTTATCTTCAGCAGTTTTTTTAAGTGCATTGATAACCTGTCCAAATTCTTTTTTTTGATCGTTGGCTACATTTTTGAATTCAGCAAAATAATCGTTAAGCAACCCTTTTTTGCCTAAATATTTTATACGAAATGCTTCAACCTCCTCTTTAGATTGTGCTTTAAATGCTTCTGCTTCAGCAATAAGTTCTTTTATCTTGTCTATCATGATATCAATTCAAAAATGACTGCAAATTTAGTAAATCTTATTCTATATATTCCGACTCTATGAAATAGTTCACAATGGCTTCTTTCATCAATACACTTTGTTCACCAGCTTTAAGATGTGGCAGAGTTTCTTTTACTTTATAATGTGGCCATTTATCTTCATCATAAAAATCAAACTCATAATAACCATAAGGCTCTAATAGACGACAAATAGCAATGTGCATAAGGTCTAATTTGTGGTCTTTTTTAAATTTGCGATGAGGTTGACCAAGTTCTTGTACTCCAATGAGATAAATAATGGCATCCAAATCTAAAGTGTCGCCTTCAGCAAATTGAGCTGATAATTTTTGGACCACTAAATCCCAACGTTGTTTTAATTGTTCGTCTCTTGACATATATATATATTCACTTTAGTGAAAATTGCTTTAATTATAAAGTCGCAAAGTTAACTTATATTTGATAAAATTCTATACGATATGAGTGTTTTAGACATCGTTTTGGCAGCATTATTAATTTTTGGATTAGTTAGAGGATTAATAAATGGTCTTTTTGTTGAGGTTGCTTCGCTGGTTGCATTAGTAGCTGGAGTTTATGGAGCTATACATTTTAGTGATTTTGCAGCTAATTTTTTAATGGATAAAACAGAATGGAGTGAGAAAACAATTAATATTACTGCATTTGCAATCACTTTTGTTGTGATAGTATTAGTAATTGCTTTAGCAGGAAAAGCATTAACCAAACTAGCAGATTTTGCCGCTTTGGGAATTATAAATAAAATACTTGGAGGCCTTTTTGGAGTGTTAAAAATAGGATTGATATTAAGTGTTGTTTTAATTGTTTTTGACAGTATGAATAGCGCTATCCCTTTTACTGATGAAGAGTCTATAGAAGACTCTATGCTTTATAAACCAGTTAAGGGATTTGCGCCTAAGATTTTCCCTAGTATTTTGAATAAAAAAGAGATTAAAGAAGAAGTAGATATTCTTGAAGATAACGTATAAAAAAAGCCACTCAATTTGTGTGGCTTTTTAGTGTTAATCTAAATGATAAATTTCTCTAATGTTTTCGAGAATAGTTTCAAAATCGATTTTTAAATCAATGAGTTTGCCTGAATGGATATCAAAGACCCATCCATGTACTTTTAAACCTCTTTCTCTTACAGCTTTTTGTACTGCAGCTGTTTTAATAAGGTTTACACATTGTTCTTGTACATTTAGCTCAACAAGTCTATCATATCGATCTTCTTCAGATGCTATAGCATTAAGTTTGTTTTTATGAAGACGATATACATCTCTAATATTACGTAACCAAGGGTTTAAAATGCCCAAATCGGCAGATTGCATGGCTGCTTTTACACCACCACAAGCATAATGACCGCAAACAACAACATGGTTTACTTTTAAATGTACTACAGCATATTCTACAACAGACATCACATTTAAGTCTGTTCCAGAAACCATGTTTGCTATATTACGATGTACAAAGGCTTCACCAGGACCAAGACCCATTAGTTCTTCGGCAGTGACACGACTGTCTGAACAGCCAATAAATAATAATTCAGGATTCTGACCTTCTCCTAATTCATCAAAGTATTTTGGGTTTACAGATAGCTTTTCTTTAATCCATACTTCGTTGTTTTCAAATACTCTGTCTAAATTCATAAAAGATATATTTAATGTTTATCCTTAACATTGGCTTTAATCCAGGTTAGGCAATCCTTAAAAGTAGTAAATATATGTTCTTTAGGAATCAAATCCGGAATAATATCTATTCGTTCCATCATATAGCGAGGTTGCTGTAAAAGTCCTACAAAAAGCACATTGATGTTATCTTTTCTTAAATCGACCAATACATCTTCCATAGCATATAGACCAGACTGATCCATATATTGCATTCTGCCGAGCCTAATCACAACGGTTGAAGCGGTTTTAGGAATTTGTTTTGCAAGTTGTTGAAAATCGCTTGTAGAACCAAAAAACAGGGGTCCTTTAATATGTTTTATAAACACTTCTTCTTTTAATCGTTCAGGAAAATCAGCTTCATCTTCCCAAGCTTTTTCTTTAAGTAATGATTTTACATCAGAACGTTCGGCAGTTAAATCACCTATTTTTTTCATGAACATTAATGAAGCGATAACAAGACCAATCCCTACAGCATATACCAAATTCCATAAACTAGAAAGCACCAATACTACGAGCATTATAATAACCTCGGAACTCACTTTTAGAGGGCCTATCTTCATATCGCGAGGCAAACTAGGAATAGCTTTTAAACCTTTATAATCCATCACTCCAATACCTACAGTTATTAAAATTCCCGCTAACACAGCTGCTGGAATTCTTGAAGCAATAGGGCCTAAAGCCAGCAAAATAAATAATAGCATAATACCTGCTATCATACCAGATAGTTTGGTTTTACCACCAGATTTAATGTTTACAACGGTTCTAATAGTAGCTCCAGCTCCTGGAATACCACCAAAAATAGCTCCAATACTATTACCAATTCCTTGACCTATTAACTCTTTATTAGGTTGGTGTTTGGTCTTGGTCATATTATCTGCAACAACACTTGTAAGCAACGAATCAATAGCTCCCAAAAGCGCTAATGTAAGTGCGGTAAAGACATAAGGTGTTATGCTGCTTAAACTAAAACCTGTAATAATTTCTAGATTTGGAATAGGAAGTCCTGATGGGATTTCTTCAATAGGGCGATAATCTAACCCAAAACCAACAGCAACACCAGAGACAATAACCAAAGCGACGAGCGTACTTGGAACAGCTGTTGTAATACGCTTAAATCCGTAGATAATAAAAATAGTTGAAAGAGCTAAAATAAGCTCTAACCAACTAATGTTTTTTAACGCTTGAGGCAATACTTTTAATGCGCCTAAAACACCTGAAGCATTATTAGCAGCTAATGTTTTAGATTCTTTTAAAATATCTTCTTGTGAAATGCCTTCAGCTCTTTTAATGGTTTCCTTAAAATCTTCGAGTACCAAAATTCCTTCGCCTGCTTCTTCTTTAAGAATGTTTTCAAGGATGATTTCTTCTGCTTGAGGCTTGAAGGTTTCAACATAAGGCATATCTTCTTTTGGATAGTAACCTACAGCAGGAAGAATTTGTGTTACAAGAATAATAACTCCAATAGCAGTCATAAAACCAGAAACTACAGGATACGGAATGTATTTTATATATTTTCCAAACCCAAGAAACCCAAGTCCAACTTGTATAAGTCCAGCCAATAAAAACACAGTTAAAATAGCAGGTAGTGCTTTGTTTAAATCACCATCATTAGCTGCGATGATTCCGGCAATAACCACCATACTTACAGCAGTCATTGGAGCAGTTGGACCAGAAATCTGTGTATTTGTACCACCAAATAAAGCAGCAAAAAAGCTTAAAAATATGGCGCCATAAAGTCCTGCACTTGGTCCTAATCCAGAAGAAACACCAAACGCCAATGCCAAGGGCAAAGCGACGATTCCTGCTGTGATACCTCCAAAGGCATCTCCTTTAATGTTTGAAAATAAATTTTTCATTTTTTTGTGTTTTAGTTGGTTTTACTTTTTGTTAAAAATTAACAAACGTGATGATGTTTATTTGGTCTCTACTACTGGTTTCAAAAAACTGGTTCATATAACCCAATTCCATCCTAACAGAATCGTTAATTTTATATCCTAAACCTCCATACAGTCTATTTCTGTCGAAAATTGAAGACTCAGTATTTATAAATAATTCGTTGTAAGCTGAAAGATACCATTTATTGGTTTCTTTTTTGCCCAAAGGCACATTTGCACCCAGAAAATAACGAAAACGTAACCTAAAGTCATCTTCTACAAAGCGTTGTTCAAATCGATATCTATGTTGAATGGATATGTTTTTGAATTTCTGTTTTGTTATTAATTGTTGATAGATGCGATGTTCATTCACTTGAAATTTTTCATCTGTATCCGCAATATAGTTTTCAGATAAAATATAACCATAACCCATTAAAACATTAGTATTATCAGTCACATTATATCCCAAACCTGTGCGTAACAGTAATTGCTCTAAATCACCAATGGCGTTGTAATTTCGATATTGGACTTCATGATGAAGGTTCCATTTTGAGCTCAATTGCTTATTCCCAAAATAAATCATCCAGTTACCAAAATTACTGTCTTGCGCTATTGTGAAAATAGGCAGCATCAGCATGATTGCCAATGCTGCCGTTTTAAATTTACTTATTTTTCCTTTTTCTTTCAATCGTTTCCCGTTTTATTCGAAAAATTTCACTTCACCAGTATTGATATCATACATGGCACCAATAATCATGATCTCTCCATTTTTCTCCATTTCTGTGAGAATTGGGCTTTCGGCGTGAATTCTGTCGATAGTTAATTGAACATTTTTTTCTGCAACGGTGTCAACAAATTCAGCATTTTTAGAATTTCTTAGACTTGCATCTTTTGGTTCACTTACGGCGTTTACAGCTGGTGTTATTTTTTCAATCAACTTTGTTAAGTTGCCCATTTTTGCATCATCGCAAGCGCCTTTTACGGCACCACAAGCGGTATGACCCAAAACAACAATCAGTTTTGTTCCTGCCAATTTGCACGCAAACTCCATGCTGCCTAAAATATCTTCATTAACGAAGTTACCTGCGATTCTTACACTAAAAATATCACCCAAACCTTGGTCAAAAACCAATTCGGCAGAAACTCTTGAATCGATGCAGCTTAAAATGGTTGCAAATGGAAATTGCCCATCGCTTGTGTCATTTACTTGCTCTAGTAAATTTCTGTTGGCTTTTAAGTTATTTTGAAACCTTAAGTTTCCTTCTTTTAAATATTGTAATGACTTTTGAGGTGTCATTGTTGCCTGTGTTTCTCTTGTATGTGCTTTCATTTTAAATAGTTTTTTAAAGTTTATAATACATTATGCTGTTATTGGTCTTAATCTAAAAAATTCCAAATAGCTTGGTGGATTTTCGATAGTACCACGTTCTGAAATAAGTTTTATGGTGATGTTTCGTTCTTTTGCTTTGAATGCAAAATCATCAAGAATCTCTATAATATCGTTGTCGAGATATCTGGTTTTTCGGACATCCAATTCTAAATATGAGTTGTGTGGAAGTTGGTCTAATTCTTTCAAAATAGCACCTTTATTGAAAAAGGTAACCTCTTCTGCAAGTGTCATTTTCATTTTTTGTACACCATTGCTCATGTCTTCCATATGTAGAAAGTGTGAGTTCTGGTAACTTTTGATGAGAATTACTACGATACCAACCATCAATCCAAGCCCGATACCATATAGCAAGTCTATAAATACAATCCCAAAAACTGTTACATTGAAAGGGACCCATTGTTTCCAGCCTAAATCGTACATTTTTTTGAACAATCCTGGCTTGGCAAGTTTGTATCCAACAATTAATAGGATAGCCGCCAACACCGATAATGGTATCATATTTAGCAATCTAGGAATTAAAATTACAGAAATCAATAACAAAAAGCCATGCAATATTGCCGATAATTTAGTTCGTCCTCCTGATTGGATATTTGCTGAGCTTCGTACAATTACTTGTGTAATTGGAAGTCCACCTATCAATCCAGAAATCACATTTCCTGTACCTTGAGCGAACAATTCCCTGTTGGTTGGCGTTACGTTTTTGTGTGGGTCTAGTTTGTCTGTTGCTTCAACACATAGTAAGGTTTCGAGACTGGCAACCAATGCCAACGTAAACGCTACAACCCATACTTCAGGGTTTGTAATGACACCAAAATTAGGAAAACTAAATTGGTTTAAAAACGATGCGGCGTCTTCTGGAATTGGAACACTCACTAAATGCGATTTTGTGATCGCTAAAGCAGTATTTGATTGCGTAATTGCAAAGAAAATAATTCCAACAGCCACAGCAACCAAAGGACCCTGAACCAATTGAAATATTTTCCCTTTTTTAGATAACACTTTGTCCCACAATAGGAGTATGCATAGGGCTATAATTCCTATAATGGTAGGTCCTAATGTAATATTATAGACAATGTTTAATATAGCCGAAAATGTGTTTTCTCCATAAGCTCCAATAAAACTATCAGCACCTTGAGGCTCTGCGTCATATCCAAAAAAATGCGGGATTTGTTTTAATATAATAATAATTCCGATACCTGTAAGCATCCCTTTAATTACTGAAGAAGGGAAATAATACCCAATAATTCCAGCCTTTAGTATTCCGAATACTATTTGAATAATTCCGGCCAATACAACCGCAACCAAGAAATTTTCATAAGCCCCTAAGGTTCCAATAGCTGTTAATACAATAGCTGCCAACCCTGCAGCTGGGCCACTGACACCGATTTTAGAACCACTTAAGGAACCAACTACAATCCCTCCAACAATACCAGCGATAAGACCAGAAAAAAGTGGCGCTCCACTGGCCAATGCAATACCAAGACAGAGTGGTAATGCTACAAAAAATACGACTATACTCGATGGTAAGTCACTTTTAATATGTTTAAACATTTTATAAATAAATAGATTATCCCAATCCTGTTTGGATTGAGGTTAGATTTGACTTTCAATTTGGATTAAAAAATCCTATCTGATTTATAAAATGTGTACTTCCGGAGGTGGAGAGATGAGATTGAGATGAGGCTTTGGATATGTTTTATATGAATATCCAATTGTTTTTGATTTTAATTGAGAGGCAAATAAAAAATCACTATTGAAGTAATCAGAATTTAAAACCTCAACATTTTTAATGGTTTGGTGTCCTTTTTCCTCTTCTTCAGATAATGAATAAAATATGGAAATATCAACTGAATCATCCACCATATTAATTATCGTAGGAGCTGAAATAAGCGCCGTAAATAATATTAGAAAGAAAGAAGATACTATGATTTTAAACATTGTTGATTTTTAACTTGTTTGCAAATATAAGTGATGATCAATGATATTTTGTTAAATAATCTTTAAAAATTATTCAACATTTTAATATCCTTTTCAGGAATCCAACCTATTTTACCGTCGGAAAGCTTAATTTTTTTCCAGCTGTTCATGGTGTCTAAAATTTGAACTTTTGTGCCCTCATGGAGCGTAAAAGCTTCACCACTACGTAGATTGGGCTCACTTTTTACCTTGCTTTCTTGTGCAAAAACAATGGCTGGACGATCATGTTTATTTAAGTTATATTTATGAAAAGCAAATGTCAAAGCAGCACAAGCAATTACCAATGAAAGGATACTGCCAATGAACGACAATCGCTTTTTGCCTGTTGAATGTGTAAAATAATAGGCTATGAACAATATGACAAAAAGCACAATCATACCAACCGCTATTTTTGCCCACATATCAAATGAGAATGTGTTTGTAGCATTTTTGATGAGTTTTGAAAATCCAACTTCCTGTTGAACATCAATAGCGTCAATAGTCATGTTTCTGGCGAAAGCAATGTTGTTTTTTATCTCTTTATCATTTGGAGATAGTTGCAACGCTTTTTCATAATAGTAAATGCTAGGTGCTACATGGTTGAGTTTGTAGTGAGCATTCCCGAGATTAAAGTAAAGTTCTGCTGAATGTTGTCCATTGTCAATGATAGCATCATATTTTTTAATGGCTTCTTCATAATTGCCATCATTGTATAATGCATTTCCTTGTTCAAACAGTGTTTCATTTTGTGCAAAAACGACAGAGCTGATTAAAAATGTATATAAGTAGATTAACTGTTTCATCTTAATTCATTTGTTTATCAATCAACGTAATGGTTTTGGCCGCCCTATCATAATCATTTTGCATCTCTACATTTGTAATAGGCGTGTATCTTGCCAATTCGCAATTTTTCAAAATGCTATTAAAGTCTAATATATTGGATTCGTTAACTCCTTTTTCAATCAATAAACTTTTGATCTTGTCCTTGCTCAAATCACTTGTTTCAATATGAAGTTTTGCCTTAAGGTAGTTGTGTAAGGCTTTTTCAAGTGCTACATAAAACGCTTCTTTTTGACCCAGTGCCTTTTTGGCATCGCTTAAATATTTTTTAGCAAGTTTATCGGCTTTTCTTATTTTGTTTCCAAAGACATCGGCATCACGCTCTGCTTTCTTTTTTCTAAAAACCATCGCTAAAGGGATGGCTAGAAGAGGCGCTAATAAAGAAGTCCAGAACCAAGTCGATTTAAAAAAGTAAGTTGGTTTAATGGATGTAAAGTTCGGATCACTTTTTACAAATATAAATTGGTCAGCATTCATTGTTACACGTTGCTTGTCGTTGCCTACTGCTGCAAAATTATTATCAGAATTTGTGGTATTTGTTGGCCCTTCTAATACATCGATTACTATTTCGCCAGAAGACATCGTCTTGTAAGTCTCGGTTTTTAAATCGAAATACGAAAAAGACACACTTGGTATTGGATACTTTCCTTTGAATTGAGGGACAATGGTGTAACTATCCGCAATACCACCTTGCATGCCATTAAGATCTGTTCTGACATTTTCTGAATGTTCTGGCTCATAAACTTCCAATGAGCTTGGCAAGGTTATTTTTGGTAACTGAAATAATTTTAAATTTCCATTTCCTGTAACTTCCACACGTGCCTGAAACGATTCGGTCGCATTCAAATCGGTTTTGGACGTTGTAATCTTAAAGCTAAAATCACCAACAGCTCCAGTGAAATTTTCTGGTTTTCCTTCTTCAGGAAGCGGTTTTACATTGATGGTCTTGCTTCCAGCAGAAACCGTTTTTTGTACTTGTGTCATTAAACGGCCTCCAAAAATGTCACGTCTGTTAGTCGGCACTTCAACTGTTAAATCAAGACTTAAAGGTTCTATTTCTAGTTTACCGGTTTTTTGTGGATATAAAACGGTTTTTCTCAATACCACATAACGATAATCTTCACCATTGTATTTTCCGTTTTCAATCTTCATCCCTTTAATGTCGATATTCTGGCTCCAAAAATCGTTGTATTTTGGACTTTCAATTTCTCTCCAATTGCTGACACCAGTATTTACCGACACATACAATTTGTAAACAACAGTAATGGCTTCGTTGAGATACGGATTTGCTTTGGAGATTTCTGCCACCAGATGAATATTATCATCAGCAACATTTATGGCATTGTCTGGATCGTTAGGTCGCTCTACGGCCGAAGTGACTTCGACAGTAACAACCTGTGTTTTATAAATTTCGCCATCAATTTCAATGGTGGCTTGCTTTATATTGAATTTGCCAATTCGTTTTGGAGCTAAAAAATAGCTGTATGTTTTTGCAAAAGAGCGCACACCATTTACCCAGGAGTTACTGACTGATGTGTTTGGGCCTCCAATGACCGTAAAATTTTCGAAATCTGGCGGATTAAAATTGTCACCGTTTTGATTCATTTCAAAATCGACACGCAAACGCTCATTGACCCCAAGTTTGGATTTGCTGACTTTGGTTTCAAATTTTACTTGAGCAGAGGCCATTACAGTGCTTAAGAAAAGTAAGAGGATTGATATGTGTTTGATTAATTTCATTTTACTGTTAACGGAATACTTGCAATTAGCTGTTTTTTACCAGTCTTTATCTGTTTTTATTTTAACTCCTTTTTGTTTTTCGGCATTGATTTTTTCTTGAGTTCTTTGCTCCTGATTATTCATTGCCTCCAATAGGTTTTTTATTTGTTGAGGTGACAATTGTCCAGGTTGCTGTTGAGGCTGTTTTTGTTCTTTCTTATCATCACCTTTACCTTCATCTTTTTTCTCATCTTTAGGATTGCCTTTATCATCCTTTTTGTCGTCACCTTCTTTTTTGTCCTGATTGTCTTTATTTTCGTCCTTTTTATCTTTTTGGTCGTCTTTGTTCTCGTCCTTTTTATCCTTGTCTTTATCTTTATCGTCGTCTTTTTGGTCGTCTTTTTGTTGTTCTGCACATTCTTTGGCTAATCCAAGGTTGTAACGTGTTTCGTCATCAGTTGGGTCATTTCGCAAGGCATTTTTGAATGCCTCAACAGCTTCCTTACATTGTTTGTTCTGCATTAAAACAGTTCCGATATTGTGGAATGCTTTATGCTTTTCTGTTTTTGTGGTTGCATTTTTAGCAGCTTGTTGGTATCGATACAAGGCTTCTTCATAATTGTTTTTTTTGTAGTAGGAAGTTGCTAAATTATAGGCTCCAGCAACATTTGATGGCTGGGCTGACATTGCTTTACGATACTCTTTTTCGGCCGGAACAAACTGTTCACTTGTAGCTAGCTCGTTGCCTTCATAGACATAGTTATTGGCTTTTTTAGTGGCCAATAGTTTCTCTTCTTCTTTATCTTCTTGCGCAAAAGATAAAAATGTTGAGAATGTCAGTAATATGAATAGTAATGTTCTCATCTCAAATAATTTATAAAACTAAAAAATCAAATGTTATGATAGTTATAATGTTTTCTTAAAATATTATAAGTTCTCGTTAAACAAATTCAAGCGTTTTAGCCATGCCGTTCGACGTTCTAATAGAAATATATCGATGAACAACAATAAAAAGGCAGCTCCTAAAAACCATTGAAATTGCGATTCGAAGTCGGCAAATTGCTTGGCTTCAAATTCTTTTTTGTCCATTTTGTTAAGTATATCTTTGATCTCTTCGACCACTTTGGTGGTTTTGCTTCCGTTGATATAGGCACCATTGGCTTCTTGCGCGATGTTTTTTAGCGTCTCTTCGTTCAATCGAGTGATGACAGTTTCGCCATTATTGTCTTTCTTATAATTAAGGATAATACCATTTCTTTTTTCTGGAATTGGACCTCCTTTGACATCACCAACACCTATCGTAAAAATTCTAATACCTTCTTCAGCAGCTTCTTCGGCTACATTTGCTGCGACATTGCTATGATCTTCCCCATCAGAAATAATGATCAAGACTCTATTGGTCTGTTCGTCATCATCATAATAGGTTTTAGCAAGATTAATGGCTTCATTAATTGCGGTTCCTTGCGAAGACAGCATGTCTGTATTCATACTTTGAAGGAACATTTTTGCAGAACCATAATCGGTCGTGATAGGTAATTGAGGAAAGGCTTTTCCAGCATAAGCAATAATGCCAACGCGATCGCTGCCGAGATTGTTGATGATTTGTGTGACCAACTGTTTTGCTTTGTCCAAACGATTTGGTGCTACATCTTCTGCCAACATGCTTTTTGACACATCCACGGCAAAAACAATATCAACACCTTCGCGTTTTACGGTTTCTAATTTTGTGCCAATTTTTGGGTTGACCAGTGCAATTGCCAAACAGGCAAAGGCCAAACAAAGCACCAATACCTTTAAAATAGATTTAAAAAACGATTGATTTGGGCTTAATTTTCTTAATGATTTTTTGTCTGAAAACCGACGTTGAGCCCTACGTTTCCAAAGCTGAAGCAATAAAAAAACAAGGAGAACCACTGGAATAATTCCTAAAACCCAAAACCATATTTTCTCTTCTAGTTGAAACATTTTTTATCTTATATAAAACTTCTGAAAAGTGTTGATCTTAAAAGCACTTCCAATAATAACAAAACCAAAGCCAGCAAGACCAATGGTCTATACTTTTCTTCATAATTGGAGTATTTGAATTCTTCTACATCTGTTTTCTCTAACTTATTGATTTCGTCGTAAATTTCTTCCAGCTTTTTATTATTGGTAGCTCTAAAGTATTTTCCTCCAGTGACGCTTGCAATTTCTTTTAGTAAAGCTTCATCAATTTCAACCTGAACTCTTCCATATTGGAACGAACCATTTTGATTGATACGAATAGGTGAAAGTGCCATGCCGTTAGTTCCAAGCCCAATGGTATATACTTTAATTCCGTATTCGACAGCTAAATCACTCGCTATTTTTGGATCGATCTGTCCAGAATTATTCACACCATCGGTCAATAAAATGATCACTCTACTCTTTGCCTTGCTATCTTTTAGTCGGTTAACAGCTGTTCCAAGTCCCATTCCAATAGCTGTTCCACCTTCGATAATTGTGTTATACTCTACGCTGTTCAGCGAGCGCAACACAATAGCTTTATCACTTGTAATCGGTGTTTTGGTATAGCTTTCGCCAGCATACTCAACAATGCCTATTCGATCGTTTGGTCTGCCTTTAATAAAATCGGCTGCTACTTTTTTTAGCGCTTCTAGACGGTTTGGTAATAAATCTTTGGCTAACATACTTGCCGAAACATCAATGGCCATCATTATATCGATACCACGTGTGGTTTTGGTTTTTGTTGATACATCAACCGTTCGAGGTCGTGCCAATGCTGTAATCAATAATCCTAATGCCAATAATCGCAATACAAACAATAGATGCCGAGTTTTTGGCAGCCAACTATTAGTTAGTTTAAAGCCTTTGATGGTTGAAATATTGAGTTCTGCTGTTTGTCTTTTATATTTAAAAACATACCATAGTATTGCCAATGGTAGCAAGAGAAACAACCAAAACAGTTTAGGGTTCAAAAATTCTATACCTTCAAACATCATTCAACTTTTTTGAGTTCTATGGAGTTTAGTATGCGCTCCATAATTTGATCTGCATAAACGTCATCAGCCTCCCAGGCCAAAATGACACTTTGCAACACATTTCCGGAAGTAAAAAGCAATATGACATAATTTCCTTTTTTCAATTCGGTTGAAAGTGGTCGAGGAAAATCGGCTGTTCCATATACTTTTAAGCCTTCAGCTGCATTTGGTGTTATAAATTGTTCTCTTTTGGTAATTAGGTTTTTTACACCATTATTTTCAAATAGTCGTAAGGCGCCTTCAGCAGCAAGATTCAAATCTATTTTTGTCGAATCTGGGACATTCAACTTACTGGTGCTTACACCAATATTTAACGGACTCAACACTGTACCATAACCAAAAAAGGTTGTTTTAGCATTTTGGATGGTGTCTATCGCCTGCGATTGGATGCGTTCTAAAACTTCAGGTGTCGAAATGTAAATAGGAGGCACTCCATAATCGCTTGTAACCCAATTACCTTCGAGCAATTCTTTGCTGTCGTTACCTACAATTGTGTCTTTTACATAATCAAAACCATATTTGATAACAAATCCAGTAAAGGTTGCCAATAACAAAAACACACTGATAACAATGGTTGCAACGATCTTGCGACGCTTCTTTTTACGTTCTTGCTCTTCTTTATATTGTTGGTTGAGGAGTTTTTCTTCTTCGGTTGGTTCTGGTAAAGCTTCCTTAACGTGATCAATTTCCATATCAATGGTGTTTCGGTCAATTTTAGCCAACTCTACATCTGGTGCAGATTTTGCGAATTTTACCAAATCGGCACGCTTCAGGATGGTTTCGATGTTTCTGATATCTTCTTGACTTAATTCTATTTGATTGCCTTCTTTCAATAATTTCAAACGAGACACCAATTCGTCAGTAGTACTTTCCAGAGCTCTGTCATATACTTTTTCATCCAGATATTTTCTAATGATAAAGGTCAATTCCGAATAATATCCTTTTAATTCTGATTGTTGTAAATAATCGGATTCATCCAGCTTTTTGAGCGCCAGCTTTGCACGCTCGTAAGGTGGAAGTAATGCAATTTCTTCTTCTTCGGTCAATGGTTTTTTGCGCCAAATGAACCAATACAACAAGAAAGCTACCAATAATAATGCTGCTAAAATGTATAATAAAGGTTTCCACCAATTACTCGAACTTTTCTCGACTTCGATATATGGTTTGATGTCGTATAGGCCTTGTTTTGTGGTATCAACTTTAATGTTATTGACTTCCACACGCATCGAATCGGTAAAGTATTCTTTGGTGCCAATGATGATTTTTTGCCTAGGAATGGTATAAGCCCCAGAATCGAATTGTGTTAATCCGTATTTTTTAATGAGGCTGTATCTGGCATTGTTTTTTGTGGTATCGATTTTATAGGATTCAATCATTTCTAAAGGCAAAAACGTTTGTCCTTCGGGAAAAACCACTAAATCAGTTGTATCGACTTCTACTTGAATTTTATAAGTGATTTGCTCACCAATTTTGATTTTTGTTGAATCGATTGATGACTTGACTTGGGAGAATGAAAGCAATGGGAATAGAGAAAAAAGACAAAAGAAAAAAGACGGAAGACCGACGACCAATGACCGGAAGACCGAAGTTTTAAAATTCATATATCTAAAATCTTTATTCATAAATCGTTATTCGTTATGCTCTATGTTTAAAATAACCTAATAATTTTTTGACATAGCTTTCATCAACCCTGCAATCAATAGTTCCTGCACCAGATTTTTGAAAACTGTCTTTAAAATAAGCGACTTTGTCCTTGTAATAATTAGAATAGTTTTGACGTACTTTTCTTGAAGAGGTGTTGACCAATAGCAATTCACCAGTCTCTTCGTCCTTCATTTGTACCATTCCAAGGTTTGGAATGTCTTCTTCGCGCTTGTCATAAATACGAATACCTGTGACATCATGCTTTCCAGAAGCAATTTTCAAGGTTTGTTTGTAATTGTCTGCAATAAAATCAGAAAGCATAAACACAATAGCTTTCTTTTTCATGACACTTGATAAAAACTTGAGTGCTTCTGCAATATTGGTTTGTTTGCTTTTAGGTTGAAATTCTATCAACTCGCGAATGATGCGCAAGACATGAAATCGCCCTTTTTTAGGAGGAATGTATAATTCGATAGCATCAGAAAACAAAATCAATCCAATCTTATCGTTGTTTTGGGTAGCTGAAAAGGCCAATGTTGCCGCAATTTCAGTCACGATTTCATTTTTGAATTGCTCTTCAGTTCCAAACCATTCTGAACCAGAAACATCTACCATAAGCATCATGGTCAATTCTCGTTCTTCCTCAAATATTTTGATGTATGGTTCGTTGTAACGAGCTGTCACATTCCAATCGATGTTACGTACGTCGTCACCATATTGATACTCACGAACTTCACTAAAAGTCATACCACGACCTTTGAAGGTGGAATGATATTCACCTCCAAAAATATGATTAGACAAACGACGTGTCTTAATCTCTATCTTGCGTACTTTTTTTAGTAATTCTTTGGTATCCATTTTTTTAGTCTGCAGTTTACAGTCGCAGTCTTCAGTTGGTTAAGAGTAAATTCAAAATTCAGTAGAGTGAGTCAACTGCTTACTGCCACTGAATACTGCCAACTTATTTACGGTACTTCGATTTCGTTAACAATTTTGTTGATGATATCTACTGAAGTGACGTTTTCAGCTTCTGCTTCGTAGGTGATGCCAATTCGGTGGCGTAACACGTCATGCACCACTGCACGAACATCTTCTGGAATCACATAACCACGTCGTTTGATGAAGGCATAACATTTGGCAGCCATCGCAAGATTGATACTTCCACGAGGCGATGCACCAAATGAAATAAGTGGTTTTAAATCGGCTAGTTTATATTTTTCAGGAAAACGTGTCGCAAAAATGATATCGAGAATGTATTTTTCAATTTTCTCGTCCATATAAACTTCCCTAACCGCTTGTTGTGCTTTGAGAATGGTATCGGTAGAAACAACTGCATTAACTTTTTCAAAAGCGCCTTTAAGGTTGGCTCTGATAATCAATTGCTCCTCGTCGATTTTTGGATAATCGATCACAGTTTTCAACATAAAACGATCCACTTGTGCTTCTGGCAGAGGGTAAGTTCCTTCTTGCTCGATTGGGTTTTGTGTTGCCATTACTAAAAACGGTCTATCTAGCTTAAAAGTGTCGTCACCAATGGTCACTTGCTTTTCTTGCATCGCTTCCAATAAGGCAGACTGTACTTTTGCAGGCGCTCTGTTAATTTCATCAGCCAAGACAAAATTGGCAAAAATTGGTCCTTTTTTAATGGTGAAGTCATTGATTTTTGTGTTGTAAATCAGGGTTCCAACGACATCGGCAGGTAATAAATCTGGAGTAAATTGGATTCTGCTAAATTTAGCATCAACAGCTTGTGACAATGTGTTAATTGCTAATGTTTTTGCCAAACCTGGCACACCTTCCAATAAAATGTGTCCTTGACCAAGTAATCCAATGAGTAATCGCTCGACCATATATTTTTGTCCAACGATGACTTTATTCATCTCTAACATCAGTAAATCAACAAAAGCACTTTCTCTTTCAATTTTCTCGTTAATAGTCTTAATATCAATTGTACCTATATCTTCCATCATGTTTTATATTTAATTAGGCTCAAAAAGGGTCTTAAATTTTGAGTAGTGCAAATTGTTAAAATTTTTCGAGCCATGCTGTTAATAATTGGTTAAAAATTTCAATGTCCAAAAGGGTTTTTGAAGGTTTAGTTTTCTATTTTTAGACCAGCAAAGTGAATGAAAATGAAAAAAAACTATTCCAGAATAATTGCAGGCACGATGACTTGGGGAGGCTGGGGAAAACAATTCTCAACAGTTGAAATGATCGATTTGATGAATCATTGTGTTGAAAATAAAGTCACTACCTTCGATCACGCTGACATTTATGGTGGTTATACTACAGAAGCTGATTTTGGAAAAGCATTTCAACAAAGTGGACTGGAGCGTGATTCAATTCAACTTATTTCAAAATGTGGTATTCAGTATCTATCAGCAAGTAGAAACAATAAAGTAAAACATTATAATTACAGTAAAGATTATATCATCTGGTCTGCAGAAGAGTCGCTTAAACATTTAAAAACCGATTATTTAGATTTGTTTTTGTTGCATCGTCCAAGTCCGTTGATGCATCCAGATGAGATTGCCGAAGCGATTTCAAAATTAAAACAACAAGGGAAAGTAAAAGAATTTGGAGTTTCCAATTTTACACCTTCACAAGTAGAATTGATTTCGAACAGTACCCAAATTTCTGCCAATCAAATCGAATTTTCATTGACCCAACACATAGCAATGCACGACGGAACTCTTGATCAAATGTTGTTAAAAAACATCTTGCCTATGGCTTGGTCACCATTAGGTTATGTGTTTAAGGAGGATACTGAACAAACGCGACGCATCCATAAACAATTAGGTGAATTATTGGAAAAGTACAATGCAACTGAAGACCAATTGCTCTTGGCTTGGATTATGAAACATCCAGCAATGATTCATCCTGTGGTTGGAACAACGACTAAAGAACGTATTGTGGACGCTTTAAAAGCAAGCAAAATAAATTTAGAATTAGAAGACTGGTTTTTGATGTTGGTGGCTTGTCAAGGTCATAAAGTACCTTAATAAGAGGGAAGTGTCCAGTTGACAGTAAATAGTAACTTAAAACCAAAAGATTCCTGCTTTCGCAGGAATAAAGAATATGAATAGAAAAACAGCATTAATCACAGGAGCAACGAGTGGAATTGGGAAGGCTACTGCACACGAATTTGCAAAGCAAGGCATCAATCTGATTTTATGCGGAAGACGACAAGAGCGATTGGATACCATTCAAAAAGCATTGGAGAAACAGACCGATGTGCATACACTCAATTTTGATGTACGAGACAAAGATGCCACATTTAAAGCCATTGCCTCACTTCCTGAAGCTTTTAGAAAGATTGACATTCTTATCAATAATGCAGGAAATGCCCACGGACTCGACCCAATCCAAACAGGAGAAATTGACGATTGGGATGCGATGATGGACATCAACGTTAAAGGATTGTTGTATGTTAGTAAAGCTGTGATTCCGCAAATGACAGAGCGACAATCGGGTCATATCATCAATATTGGCTCTTCGGCAGGCAAGGAAGTCTATGCTAAAGGGAATGTGTATTGTGCCAGCAAACATGCGGTTTTAGCCATTACTGAAGGCATGCGTATTGATTTGAATCCGTTTGGAATAAAAGTGAGCGCCATTAATCCTGGATTGGTAGAAACCGAGTTTTCGCAAGTACGCTTTAAAGGTGATGCCATTGCAGATTCTGTTTATAAGGGTTTTAAAGCCTTGCAACCAGAAGATATTGCAGAAATTATTTATTTCGCCATTTCAAGACCTGCTCACGTGAATATTGCAGATTTGTTGGTGTTTCCAACTGCGCAAGCGTCTTCGACATTGGTTAAAAAAAACAGTTAGTTTTGAAAGAGATTCCGATTTGAGAATACTTTCGAGGGATTAGAACTATGATTAATAAACGCCTTCTTATAAAAAATCTACTTGCTCACAATGATGAAAACAGTTTCTATGACAAAAAGCGTAAGATTGACATAAGCGAAAAGGAAGGGAAGGCAAAATTTCTAAAGCATATCTGTGCTTTGTCAAACAGCAATCCAAAAAACAATTCATTTATTGTTATTGGTGTTGATGATGAAGATAACAACATCGTAGGTGTCGATTTTTTTGATGATAGTAAAATCCAGAACCTTATCAATGCATACTTAACTAATCCGCCAATTGTGCAATATGAAAATATTCCATTCCCTCATTTGCCAGATGATAAAGTTGTTGGGTTGGTTACTATCAGGCCTATTGGGAAAATCACATCGCTTCGTAAAAACATCTGGAAGTATTATGGAGGTTCGGTGTTTTTTAGAGATGGAAGCATGAGTATGCCAAAGGTATTTGACATCGAAATTAAAGATGTCAATTCTAAAATCGTGGAAGCTATTGAGGCTCATGCGCAAAACAATATTGAATATACCTTGGATGGTGTTTTTGACTTTATGAATAAGCGAAAAGATTATCAGCCCCAATATAAGGTCTTTAAAGAATATTTTGTGCTTTGTTGGGCAGGACAAAAGAAGGTAGTGAAGAATGAAACCTTTTATAGTCGCGTGGATATCGAGCTCATCAATGAACAGGTGCGATTGTTTTTTTCAACGTTGGATGAAGTTTCGATTACCTATGATGATGATTCTTTCAAAATTGTCGAATATGTGAGTCTTGGACTTCAAAACTCCTATAAATATTATCCATTAGAAGAAACCATTATACATTTTGGCAATAATGCCAACTATCATATAGATACCAAGTTACTGTTTCAGCCACCTCAATTCGATAAAAAAGTGCTACATCATATTTATAATGCCAACAATGCAATTTTGGATAAACTCAAAAAAGGGTTGTCATTAACGAAGCATGAAGAACAGGATTTAAAAAATCTTCCAGCAACCTACCTTATTTGTTATCTCAATTTGTTTCATGAAGCGATTGACAAACTCAATGAGGCAAAACTTTACTTAAGAGACCACGATAAGGAAGTTTATGAAAATTATAAGGAATCTATTCGCATTTTACGCAAAGTCAAATACAGTTAAAGGCTACTGATAACTAAATAGTTGTCAATTACACAAAATTCAAACCCAGCCAAATATTAATTGTCCAATAAACAATGCAATAGCATTAAATTTAACTGTGTTACATGCCTACAAATTAATCCAGAGCATAAAACTATAATTTAGCGTTTTTACAAATCTTTAGATAGATAATCTTAACTCAAAATTGCCAATTTCTTAACTAGTGAAAGTTAAAATCTTAATAAGTTTACTCAGTTATTAATCAATACAATTAAGCCTCATTTCTCCCGTTACAGTTTCGGCATTGAAGTGAGGTTTTTAATTTTTAAGCATATATGACGGGCTCATTTTCAAAAAATTACCATTCATACAGTTTTTTTGACCAATCATAGTTTTTTTGTTGTAGTGTAGTATAAATTTTACGATTTTAGCAGTGCTATTAATCAATTACAAATAAACCTTATTTCTCCCGATAATTTTTCGGCATTGAAATAGGGTTTTTGTTTTTATTGTGCATTCCTCATAAACTCCTCTGCCTTCTCAACCATGTTTTTGCTTCCACAGATGAAAGGCACTCTTTGATGGAGTTCGGTAGGTTGTATATCCATAATGCGCTTAAAACCGTCACTTGCTTTTCCATGAGCTTGTTCTGCTAAAAATGCCATTGGGTTGCATTCATAAAGTAAACGCAGCTTCCCGACAGAGTCTCTTGAACTTTTCGGATAAAGATAAATGCCTCCTTTAATCATATTCCTATGAAAATCAGATACCAATGAACCAATATATCGAGAAGTATAGGGTCTGTCATCCTCTTCCATTTGGCAATACTTAATGTAGTTTTTGATGCCTTGTGGGAAATGAATATAATTTCCCTCATTGACTGAATAAATTTTTCCATTTTCTGGAAAACGCATGTTTGGGTGCGACAGATAAAAAGTCCCAATTGCAGGATTCAAAGTAAATCCATTAACACCATCTCCAGTTGTATAAACTAACATAGTAGAGGTGCCATAAACGACATAGCCAGCAGCTACTTGTTGATTGCCTGGTTGTAAAAAATCTTCCAATTGAACAGGTGTGCCTACTGGTGTAATGCGTCGGTAAATCGAAAAAATCGTCCCAACAGAAACATTAACATCAATATTAGAAGAGCCATCTAGTGGGTCAATAAGAACCACATATTTATTTTGATGATTCTCATCCTGACTATTAATTGTGATAAAACTGTCTTCCTCCTCACTGGCAATCCCACAAACAATATTTCTGTTTTTTAAGGTCTGAATAAATTTAGTATTGGCATACACATCTAGTTTTTGCTGGTCTTCACCTTGTATGTTAGTTTCGCCTGCGGTTCCAATGATATCAACCAATCCAGCTTTATTAACTTCATGGTTCACTACTTTTGCAGCCAGTCGAATCGAATTGATAAGCCTTGACAACTCGCCAGAAGTATATTTAAAAGATGCTTGGTTTTCAATAATAAATTCGCCTAAAGTTTGATTTTTTCGAGACATAGAAGCTTCTGGTTTGTTTCTGCAAATATCGTATTTTTTAGCAAACTACATCGTTTTCGGAAAAGTTTAATGACCTAAAATATTCAAGTTTGCATTATATTTACCCTTTATTAAAAACTCATGGATTTTACAATACGAAAAGCAACTGAAAATGATATGTCAAGAGTTTTGGAACTTATTACCGAACTCGCCATTTTTGAAAAAGAGCCAAATGCTGTTGAGGTTACTGTTGAGGAGCTTAAAAAAGATGGTTTTGGAAGCAATCCAGAATTTCAGTGTTTTGTTGCCGAAGTGGGTACTGAAATAGAAGGCATTGCTTTGGTTTATAACCGCTATTCGACATGGAAAGGAAAGGTGTTGCATCTTGAAGATTTGGTCGTTAGCCAGGCCATGAGAGGCACAGGGTTAGGAACAGCATTGTTGGATGAGGTGATCAAATTTGGTCATGAAAAGGGAGTTAAACGTGTCAGTTGGGAAGTGTTGGACTGGAACGAGCCAGCTATCACATTTTATGAAAAAAAAGGTGCAGATGTCAAACGCGATTGGGATGTTGTTCATCTGAACGAAGAAGGAATCAAAAATTATATTTCAAAATTATAGAATGCAAGTATTCAAATTTGGAGGCGCATCGGTAAAAGATGCCAAAGGCGTAAAAAATCTAGCTAGTGTTTTAAAAAGCGTAGGCTACAACAATACATTGATTGTGGTTTCCGCAATGGGAAAAACCACCAACGCCATTGAAATGGTTATCAATAACTACTTCAATAACAAAAGTGAATTGCAAAGTTCACTTCAAGATGTTAAAAAATATCACAACGCAATTTTATTGGACCTATTTGAAAACGAGAAACATCCCATTTTTAAAAAAATAGCATCATTATTTGATGAATTGAGAAGCTTTTTTGACAGAAACAAATCACCTGATTATAATTTTGTTTATGATCAAGCCATAGGTTATGGCGAACTAGTTTCTACAACAATCATCAGCGAATATTTGAACGAAATAGGCTTGAGTAATAAGTGGCTCGATGTAAGGGAATTTATTAAAACGGACAATTATTACAGAAGGGCTAATGTCAATTGGGACATTACACAATATCAAATATCTTCAAAATTTGATAAAACCAAATTAAACATAACGCAAGGGTTTATTGGGAGTGATGAAAACAATTTCATGACCACATTGGGCAGAGAAGGGAGTGATTATACAGCTGCAATTTTTGCCTATTGTTTGAATGCAGAGAGCGTTACCATCTGGAAAGACGTACCAGGTGTGCTCAATGCTGATCCTCGTTATTTTGAAAACGCACAATTGCTGAACAAAATTTCGTATCGAGAAGCCATCGAGTTAGCGTTTTATGGCGCATCAGTCATACATCCAAAAACGTTACAGCCATTACAGGGAAAGGAAATTCCCTTATTTGTTAAATCGTTTTTAAATCCCCAAAACAAGGGAACAATGGTAGGGAAAGGAATTGGGATTGAACCAGACATTCCATGTTTTATTGTTAAGAAAAACCAAGTGCTAATATCACTCTCATCATTAGATTTTTCATACATTGTAGAAGAAAGCATCAGTGAGATTTTCAAATTATTGCACTTATACAAAATGAAAGTAGATGTCATTCAAAATTCTGCGATTAGTTTTTCGGTTTGTGTTGATAATATATATAACAATCTCGACGCATTACTTCAGCATTTAAAAGCAAAATATAAAGTAACTTGCCACGAAAACGTTTCTTTATATACTATTAGGCATTACAATTTAGAAGCCATTGCGCAATTGGAAAAGGATAAAGAGGTGTTATTAAAGCAGTTAACGCAGGAAACAGTTCAAATGGTTACTAACTAACATTTTACTACATTTGCCAATATGACCAAGCAAGATACAGGACTAGTTACAGCCAAAGAAGTTGCCAAAGCCATCAATGCTGATAAGTATGGTGTTTTTGGAACATTTTGTGGTTGGATACTTATGAAAGTGCTTAAGATATCGACGCTCAATAAGATATACAATCGTAACAAACACCTTTCGAATATTGAGTTTTTGGACGGTATTTTGGATGAGTTTCAAATAAAATTTGAAATTCCAGAAGAAGACCTCAAACGTTTGCCCAAAGAAGGTGCGTACATTACAGTGTCCAATCATCCGTTAGGCGGCATCGATGGTATTTTACTGTTAAAGTTGATGCTGGAACAACGTGAAGATTTTAAAATCATCGCTAATTTTTTGCTTCATCGCATCGAGCCTTTAAAGCCTTATATTATGCCTGTCAATCCATTTGAAGATCATAAAGATGCCAAATCTAGTATCACAGGTTTTAAGAATGCCATTTTACATTTAAGAGAAGGTCATCCACTTGGTGTTTTCCCAGCAGGAGAAGTATCAACTTATCGCGATGGCAAATTGGTAATTGATAAACCTTGGGAAGAAGCAGCCATGAAATTGATTCAAAAGGCCGAAGTTCCTGTGGTACCTATTTATTTCCATGCAAAAAACAGTAAGCTGTTCTATAAACTATCAAAAATCAGTGATACGTTTAGAACTGCCAAATTACCCTCGGAATTGTTGACACAAAAAAGAAGGACCATAAAGGTAAGAGTTGGTCGGCCAATTTCAGTCAATGATCAAAAAGAGCATACAACACTTCAAGAGTTCTCCGAGTTTTTACGTAAGAAAACCTATATGCTGGCAAACACTTTTGACGATAAAGGAGAAAATTTATTGACCAATATTTCTTCGACCTTAAAAGTACCAAAGCCTGTTAAAAATATAGTGACTCCAGTAAGTGTCGAAGCGATGAAAAAGGAAGTTCAGGCATTACGTGATAGCGATGCAAGGCTTTTGGAAAGCAAAAACTATGAAGTGTTTTTGACCAATGCGAAGGCCATTCCGAATATCATGAGAGAAATTGGAAGACTTCGCGAAATCACCTTTAGAGAAGTAGGTGAAGGTACCAATGAAGCGATTGATTTAGATCCGTTTGACAACTATTACCATCATATGTTTTTATGGGATAAAGATACCAGTATGTTAGCGGGAGCTTACCGAATGGGGCTTGGCTCTAAAATATTTGCACAATATGGCATTGATGGGTTTTACCTTCAGGATTTGTTCCGTTTTGAGCCCGAATTATATAAAATGATGAGCGAATCAATAGAAATGGGTCGTGCTTTCATCATTAGCGAATACCAACAAAAACCAATGCCGTTATTTTTGCTCTGGAAAGGAATCGTTCATACCACACTGCGTTATCCAGAGCATAAATATTTGATAGGTGGTGTAACCATTAGCGATAAGTTTACCAATTTTTCAAAATCCTTGATGATTGAGTTTATGAAATCCAATTATTACGATCCCTATATTGCACAATATGTACACCCAAAGAAGGAATTTAAGGTAAAGCTTAAAGATGCTGATAAGGATTTTGTGTTTGATGAGACTGAAGCCGACTTGATGAAGTTTGATAAAATCATTGACGAACTCGAGCCAGGTACTTTACGTTTACCAGTACTGATAAAAAAATACATCAAACAAAACGCCAAAGTGGTTGCTTTTAATGTAGACCCATTATTCAATAATGCGGTTGATGGATTGATGTACATACGCATTGCTGACTTACCGGAGAGTACAGTAAAACCTGTACTAGAAGAGTTTCAAGCAGAAATGGAACGCAAGTTTTCTGAAAATGGTGAGAATTTAGACTAGTAAATACTTCTTACAAACTCTTCACAATACGCTTTAATTTCATTTCTGGCTTTTAAAAAAGCAGCATGCTTTTCGTCATCAGTTCCAACAACCTTTGAAGGGTCAAAAAAGTTGTGATGTAATCTTATGGCATTTTTACTTGGAATAAAAGGACAGTTCTCATTGGCATGGTCGCAAACGGTTATAATGTAATCAAAATTAACATCTGCATACTCATCAACATGATTTGAGGTGTGATTAGAGATATCTATCCCATCTTCTTTCATTATTGAAACAGCACCAGGGTTTAACCCATGAGTTTCAATGCCTGCACTATAAATAGTAGCTTTTCCTTTTGCTAATTTGTTTAAATAACCATGAGCCATTTGGCTTCTACATGAGTTTCCTGTGCAAAGTACTAATATATTTTTCATATCAATTCCAATTTTTTTACTTCGTTTTTCTAATAAATAATTGTCATGCCAATTGCCATGACGTTGTCCTAATTTTTCTCTAATACCAACAATCCTAAAACCACATTTTTTGTGCAAGTTAATGCTTGCAATATTTTCAGAAAAAATGGCTGCATTTAAAGTCCAAAATCCATTGTTTTCACTTTCTGTAATGAGAGCGTTGAGTAGCATTTCACCAATATGCTGACCTCTAAAATCTTTACCAATATATAAAGTAACTTCAGCAACACCTTTATAAACGTCACGTTTTGAAACCAATGATAAAACTGCAAAGCCTGCAACCTGATTATTTTTTTCTGCTATAATTCGGCAAGACTCAATATACTTTGAATTCCATTCTTCCCAATCAGGAATTTCGGTTTCAAAAGAGGCAATCCCAGTGGCTAAACCTTCGGCATAGATTTTTGAAACCGAATTCCAATCGTTTTTTACTAATGGTCTTATTGTAATACTCATTTGTTTAGCAACAATTACCTTCTGGCGAACAGCAAGGCTCTTCGCTTTTAACCATTTCTTTAATCGTATCTACAACACCGCAAATTGTTTTTGCTTTGCAATCGGTTTTTTCAACAGCTAACTTAAGTATTAAATTATTGCTTTGTATTTCGTAATCGTTAACAAATAGTTGAGCAGTATGAAATGTTGCGTTACTATATTCAAATTTAACTTCAGCATCTAAAACATAAGGTTTCATTTTGCCTACTTTTTTCAGGATTCCTAAAGCTTTGTAAATAGTCATGTATTCTGTTTTTCCACGCTCTAAAGGGCTTTCCCAAAGCTGAATAATGGTCTCTTTCCAAGCATCTGTTTGAGCACCACAATCAACCGAATCGATTGATAGGTGTTTTACTTCTGTAATATGATAGTTGGCACCTACTAATTGTTTAGGTGCATATTCAAAAAGAAGTGATTTGTCTTGATTTTGTTCTAGTATATTAAATAATTCTTGTGTTTTCATAATTACTTGAGTTAATTCTTTGTTTTACTGTTGAGTGAACTGCCAAAAGCCGATTATCGGCTAGCAGCAGTTAGATTTTGTTTTATTAAAAAAGGAGTTAAATAATTCTTGAAATTCTTGAAAACGATTAATGTTAAGGCAATAGCAAATGCTTTTACCAACAAAATTTCCTTTTAGTAAGCCAGCTTCATTTATAACTTTTAGATGTTGAGAAATTGTAGGTTGCGATAAGCCAATTTCATCTACAATATCATTACAAATGCAGCCTTCTTGTTTACTTATATATTGCAAAATAGCTACACGAGCAGGATGCGCAAACACTTTGGCAATTGTTGCCATATCGTTGATTTCTGGAGTGTAAATATCGAGTTTTGAAGCTCCCATAAGTGTCATATTAAGGTACAAATATACAATTAAAATGTAATATTGCAATATTACGATGATAAAATTTAAATAAAAACCATAACTATTAATTATGGTCTTATTTTATTATAAGGATTTGAACCAGTCTTGAAACTGTTCGCCTAATAAAAATATTGGTTTTTGTTCTCCATTCATGGCACTGATAAGGCTCATGATCCAAAGCACAAAGCAAAGAATACCTACAGCCCAACCTAGAAAAGGAATCCAGCTCAACAAAATAGCAATAATGATGAGGCCAAGCATCTGTCTAATGTAAAATGAAGCAAATTGATTTTTCTTTTCATTATTCATCACTAATGCAATAACCCAGCCTATTATGGTTAAATGTGCAATGATGGCTATGTTTTTGCCATCACTTGAAATTTCATCAAATGTTTCTTTGGCTTCATGAGCAAACTCTCTTGCTTTTTCTTTAGATTCTTTGGCAAATTCTTTGGCTTTTTCTGAAGCTTCATCGGCAAATTCTTCAGCTTTCTTGGCTGCTTTTTTTGCACCTTCTTTGGCGTCACCTAACATATCGTTAAGATCGTCGCCTAAACTTTTTTCGTCAGACATTATAATTGGTTTAATGTTAGAAGATTAAAGGTAGTAAAAAATCTGATGACCTAATAATGTTATTTTTTACAAGACTCTTGTTTTTGGAATGTTTTTCTGTGCCATTAACATTAAGCGCTCTAACTATAATTTATTTCTTCAATAGTATAGTACAACGTTGTTAATTTTCTTGAATTTAGCACTATATGTTTACTGAAAGGCACTATCAACTGGCTCCCAAAGTTCTATTTTATTACCATCATTATCTAAAATCCAACCAAATTTTCCGTAATCATATTCTTCCATTTTTCCAACTATCGTAACACCTTCTTCTTTTAAAGCTGCTAATAATTCAACCAAATTTTCTACACGATAGTTAAACATGAAGTCTTTTTTTGAAGGGTCATAATATTTAGTGTCTTCAGCAAACGGACTCCATTGTGTTGAACAATCATTGCCTTCTTTGTCTTTCCACCAAAAAGTGCAGCCATAATCGTCGGTGTTAAAACCCAGATGTTTTTTATACCAATCTTTAGATGCTTTTGGATCTTTACTTTTAAAGAATAATCCACCAATTCCTGTAACTCTTTTTTTCATTTCAATTATTTTTTTAATGCTTTTTCATAGACAGCAATCCATTCGTCAACTGTCATTTTAGTACATAGTTCAGCGATTAAATCTAAAGGGATTTCATCAACATTTTTAAAACGAATGCAGCTTTTTCCCATATCGAGTTTGCGTTTGCAGTGTTTTGGATATTCTTTTACAAACCATTCGTTAATTTTTGGGACTGCATATATACCACTATGATATAAGTTGACTGAATTTTTTTGAGACGCAAAACTCATAAATGGTAATGGTTCAGATGGTGTGCAATGATAGCCATCTGGATAAATACTATGAGGCACATAATAACCAATCATGCCATATTGTATGCCTTCTTCAAAACCTTTTGGGAGGCTTTTTTTTATAATGTTGCGTAATTTTTTGAGTGCTTCTTTGCGCTCTTCAGGAACTTGATTTATATAATCTTCAGGTGTATTAGCTTTGTATTGCATTGTTTTGGTTTTATAGTTATAAAGTTAACAAAATTTAGCCTTTATTTTATCTACAATAGTTTGTGCTAATTTTTCTTTGCTTTCAATAGTCCAACCTGCAACATGAGGTGTGAGTAATACATTTTCTGCTTTTATTAAGTATTGAAATGCTTCAGGCATTTGAGATGAAAACATATCTTCAAACGATGACTTTTCATACTCCAAAACATCTAAACCAGCACCTAATATTTTACCTGATTGTAATGCAGCAACCAAATCTTTAGTAATAACGCTTTTGCCTCTAGCAGTATTAATAAACCAAAATGATTTTTTGAATTGATTGATAAACGCTGTATTTATCATTCCTACAGTTTGAGGTGTTTGTGGTGTGTGTAAGCTTAAAACATCTGCTTGTTCTTGCAGTTCTTTAAGCGTGACTTGTTTGGCATTTTTATCTCCAACATATTCTTTTATATCATAACAAAGTACTTCTACATTAAAACCAAGCAATTTTTTTGCAAAGGCTTTTCCCATATTGCCATAACCAATTAGACCAATGGTTTTACCGTCGAGCTCAACACCTCTATTGGCTTCACGTTGCCAAAGTCCGTTTCTGACTTCTCTATCTGCTTTATTGAGTTTGTTGAATAATGACAGCAACATTCCTAAAGCGTGTTCGCCTACTGCATTTCTGTTGCCTTCTGGAGCTGCAATGAGTGTTATACCTTTTTTAGTGGCATAATCGCAATCTATGTTTTCTAATCCTGCACCTACGCGTCCTATAAATTTTAAATTGGTTGCCGCATCTAGAAATGTTTTGTCTATACTAAATCGACTTCTGATAATAATACCATCGTAATTTTGAATTTTCTTTTCGATGGCATCTTTTGATGAGGTATAATCTTCGTCATTAACAAAGCCTAAATCGTTTAATTGGCTGATGAGTAATTGATGATTAGTATCTAGATGAAGGACTTTCATTTATATTTTTGGATAATGTGTTTGTGTTTTTTCGTGTTGCACATTCCCAGTATGAGCAGTTGTTAGTTTTTCGAAAAGTAACACATGTACTTCTTCGTTATTTTTTGTCATAGGATTATGCTCAACATCTTTTGGAACTACAATAATTTCGCCTTCATTAACAATTTCTGTTCGATCACGAAACTGCATATATAATGTGCCTTTTACAACCTGAAAAAGTTCATCTTCATTGTTGTGACTATGCCACACAAATTCGCCTTTTAGCTTTGCTAAAATAACTTGCATATTATCGACTACAGCAATTTGATGTGGATGCCAATTTTTATCAAATTTTGAGAATTTGTCTTTGATATTGATTGTTTTCATCTTGTAAATTTACGAAGTTTTGCGTTAGGGATAGCAATGGAAATCCTTTTTGAGAGTTTCGAGCAAAAAGATTGTAATGGATAGCACGACCTAGAAGGTAACGCCATTAAAACTTAAAAACCTAAAATAAATTTTGCAATTATAAAGTACATTAAGATACCAAAAACATCATTACTTGTGGTAATAAATGGGCCTGTAGCGACTGCAGCATCGATGCCTCTTTTATCTAAAAATATTGGGATAAAAGTGCCTATTAATGCTGCCATAATAATAACTGCAATAAGAGCAATACAGATGGTTAAAGATTCGTGATAGGTTGTGTTGAATGCGAAATGACTTATCACTAAAACTACACATGCAATAGCAAGACCATTAACTAAACCTAACATAAATTCTTTAAGGAGTCTGTTTAATATATTACCATCAATAGTGTCGTTTGCTAAACCTTGAACAACAATTGCTGATGATTGTACACCTACATTACCTGCTGTTGCCTGAATGAGTGGGATAAACATTAATAAGGCTGGGAATTTGAGCATAGCATCACTAAATCCATTAATGATACTTGCGGCTCCTATACCTCCAAACATACCTATAAGTAACCAAGGTAATCGTGCTTTAGTGAGTTCCCAAATGCTATCATCGGCTTCTACATCGCTAGTAATACCTGCTGCTAATTGGTAATCTTTATCGGCTTCTTCTTTTAATACATCGACGATATCATCAATGGTAATACGACCTAATAATGTCATGTTTTCATCGACTACAGGAATGGCTTCCAAGTCGTATTTAGACATTACTTTTGCAACATCTTCAACATCATCATCTACATATACATAATCAACACTAGTGATATATATATCAGCAATTTTTTCGTCACTTTTAGCTACGATTAAATCTTTTAATGATAAGCGACCAATAAGTTTATTTTGTTTGTTTACTACATAAATAGAGTGAACTCTTGTAACATCTTTAGCTTGACCTCTAATGCGTCGTAAACAACCAGCCACTGTCCAGGTTTCGTAAACCTTTACAAGCTCTTTTGCCATGAGTCCACCAGCTGTATCTTCGTCGTAAGCTAAAAGCTCGGTAATTTCGGCTTTATGTTCTTCGTCTTCAATTTGAGAGATAACTTCTTGTTGACGATCTTCTGGTAATTCGGCAATAATATCGGCAGCATCATCGGTATCTAGTTCTTCAATTTCTTCGGCAATTTCTTTTGCTGAAAGATTGCGAAGTACTTTTTCTCGATTGTCTTCATCGAGCTCCATCAATACATCTGACGTTGTTTCAGAATCCAGCAATTTGATAACATACATTGCCTCTTCTAGATTTACTTCATCAAGAATTTCGGCAATATCAGCATAGTGAAACTCATTAAGCAACTTCCGAAGTTCCTTATCGTTTTTTTGTTCGATAAGTTGCTCTACTTGTGCTATGAGTTCATCAGTGAGCTCAAATTGTATGTTTTCTTTTTCGTCTGCCAAAGATGGGATGGATTAAGAATTAAACGTCCTCTTCAATAAGTTGTGTCAGTTCTATAAATTGTGAGACACTTAATTGTTCTGGTCGTTGGTCAAAGATAACATTTGCTTTTAAATTATCTGATAAATTGAATGTTTTTAAACTGTTCCGCAGTGTTTTTCGGCGTTGCTGGAATCCTATTTTGACGACCTTAAAAAATAACGCTTCATCACAAGGTAGTGAATGATTTTCCTTTCGTTTTAATAACAACACACCAGAATCGACTTTTGGAGGCGGATTAAAAACATTTGGTGGTACAGTAAACAGATATTCGGCATCATAAAATGCCTGTGTTAATACTGATAAGATGCCATATACTTTACTGCCTTCCTTTGAACAAATACGCAAGGCAACTTCTTTTTGAAACATTCCAGAGAATTCAGGAATTTGGTTTCGCATTTCTAATGTTTTGAAGAGTATTTGAGATGAAATGTTATACGGAAAGTTACCTATTATAGCAAAAGATTGGCCATTAAAAACTTGGTTTAAATCGTACTTCAAAAAATCTTTTTCTATGATTCTATCGGCAAGATTGAGGTAGTTCGCCTTAAGATATTCAACCGATTCACTGTCAATCTCTATAACATGGGTAGTAGTGTCTTTTTTTAGCAAATATTTGGTCAAAACGCCCATTCCTGGGCCAATTTCTAGGACATGGTCGTAACCTTTAAGCGATAGTGAGTCTGCAATTTTTTCTGCAATTGACTCATCGTTTAAAAAGTGCTGACCTAAATGTTTTTTTGCTTTGACTGTCATGTTTAATTTATTGTTACCGAATATTCATCTATAACTTCCAACTCGGTTCTAAACGCCAATACTTTATCGGCAAACAGTTTAAAAGCATCTTGGCGTAATGCATCAGCATAAACTTTGTAATAACGTTCTAAATCTTCACGAGAATTTGCTCTGTATTGTACAGAGTAGGTGACGCCACCCATATCTTCTTCTACTAGAACACGTGTTAATTTTGCTTCAACAAAACAGCCAGTTGACAATACTTGTGGAATGTGTTCTTTTATCCAAATGAGCCATTGTTGATGAACACTTTCATCGATATTAGAGGTTACATTATAAATTATCATTGGATTTAGATTAAAAAGTTCTTGCAAATAACAGGAGTTCTTCGTTGTCAACAAAGGGTTTTACTCTTTTTTCAAAAGATAGGCCTAATTTTTCTAATAATTTTATGGAATTTGTATTAGTTTCCAATGTAATTGCAACAACTTTTTTCAGTTTGAATTCGTTTTGTGCAAGTTCCATGATAGCAATCGAAGATTCGTATCCAAACCCCTTGCCTTCGTAAGCTGGAAGCATTGCGAAACCAATATCGACATGTTCTAGTGTATCGCGTTTAATAAGTCCGCATGTGCCAATAGGTTTGTTGTTTTCTTCTTTTAAAAGCAGTTTGTAAAAGCCAAAACCATTGGTTTGATAACTTTTGAGATGACCTTGGGTTATGTGTTTTTTGGCGTCCTCAATCGTTTTGACATTTCTATCTCCAATATAAGTTAGCCAATTTGGCGTATTGACGAGTTCCATAAAAAATGCCGCATCATCGATAGTAAACTTTGAAATAATAAGACGATTGGTTTCGGTGACAATCATAAGAAGCAATTTTAGTTAATGGTATCACCTCGTAGCATTCTAAACTTTTTTCTTGCTTCAACAAAATAGATACTGTCTTCGTGGTCAAAAATAATACGCTCATAGAGTGGCTTTGCTTTTTCGGGCTCTAATAGAACGTTATTATATAATTCTGCCAATGAGTAATAAGCGTCATCTGCTAAAATATCATCTTTATAATTAGCAATAATCATTTGGTAATTGACTATTGCTTTTTCATATTGTTTCAGCTTTTCAAATAATTGTGCCTGTTTTAATAAGGCTTGGTCTTCTATACTTTCACCTTTATGTTCGGTCAGGATTTTATCCAATAAGGCAATGGCTTCTTCATTTTTATTCTGAAAAGCCATTAAATCGGCTTTTGAATATAACTTCAAAGCGACATGGAGTGAATCGTCATATTTGTTGTCGGAAATCAATAGCTTTAAATCCAGGGCATCATTGGCAATCAATTGTGACGTTGATGATTTAAGGATTTTCAATTGTGATTCGGCCCAATCAAAATCACCTTTGTAATAGCTGGTTTTGGCAACTTTAAAACGTGCTTCTTGCGAAATGGTACTGTTTTTAAGATTGGCTTGAATTTGTGTGTAATAAATCAATGCTTCATTGAACTTTTCTTGAAAAACCAAAATATCTCCAAGTTTGAGCTTGATTGTCGCTTCCTGAAATGCCGATAGATTGAGCTTAAGTGTTTCTTTTAAGAAATTGCTCGCCTCTTCTGGCTGCTTTAGGTAGAATGCTACAAAATTGCCATAGGCAAGCTGTAAGGCTGTAGTTTGCTCATAAGTGCCATATTTGGTAAAAATGGCCTTGTATTTTTTGTCGATTTCAGGATAGTTTTTTTCGGTTGCCAATGTCGTTTCAATATCCAAAATAAATTGGTTTGCCAAAAGGATAGAATCAGGGTCTTGTGAATTTTCAAGGATATAATTAAAAATCTCTAATGCTGTCTCGTATTGTTTGTCGTCTAACGTTGTGACTGCCAACTCGACGATTCTGTTCAAACTCTCTGGATTTCTTCTGTATAAAGCTTTTTCTTGGGTGAAGGCCTTATCGTATTCTTTTTCCTGATTGAAAAGCCAACTCAATAAGTCATACCAATACTCATCGGGTTGAACCTGAATTTTTTTCAGTAAAAGTTTTTTTAGAATAAGATTGTTTTCGTTGTCTTTGTTTTCAGAAACAAACTCACTAAAAGCTCGTTTAGAATTATTGATAAACTCTGGTTTGATCTCTATATAATCGAGATAATTTGAGAACATATTTTCGATATCGCCTAGTTCGCCATAGATACGGGCCAATTGGATATTGAAATTAAGGTCGGGTTTTAAAGCAGATGCTTTTTTATAAGTTGCAATGGCATTATCTAGTAGAGAACGTGTTTCAAACTGCATGGCAATCATATATGCATAACTTGGGTTTTCGTCAATTTTGGCTATGGCTTCGTTATAGTACTTGTCAGCCAGAGCTGTACTATCCATAAGTTGGTAGTTGTAGCCTAATTCTATCAGATAGGTTGGGTTATTGTTACGCTGGAGTTTTTCTAACAGCAAATTTTCGACAATTGGGTAATGTTCCAATTGTTGATGGGTTTTTATAAGCTGAAAAAGGAATTTACTGTTGTTGGTGTTTTGGTCATATAGTTTTTGATAGGTAATCAAAGCTTTTTCAAACTCCCCATTTTTAAAATAATCATCGCCCAATTTTTGATTTTCATCGTCTTGTGAAAACATCAATGAGCTAACGAGTAGGCTTAATACAAGTAAAATCGTCTTCATAAAGCTAATTTATGTAAATATAACAAATGAGATACTTTCTTATTGTGAATGTTATATTAAAAAAATGCCCAAACGCGAGTTTGGGCATAACCAAGCAAAATAAATGTGCTATTAATCATTATTTTTTTTAAAAATGATTCAATTATCCTGATTTGGGTTTTTATATATTGTGAATCTTGGATTATTCAATTAAAACAAAACTTTACTCACCATTACCACCAATGATGCAAGTAAAACGAGGCGTAAGATGTTTTTCATAATTAAGTAGGTTAAGCATATTAATTTTAGACTCCACTAACATCAAAAATATTTATGTAAAAACAAAAAAAAACGACAAAAAATCGTTGAACAACGTCTTTTTTTATCGTTTTGTCGAATTGTTGTATAAAAAATCCTACTTTATGATATCATGTCGAATCCAGTATAAGGAATCAAAACATCAGGTATTTTGATGCCGTTTTCTGTTTGGTAATTCTCTAAAATGCCAGCCAAGACTCTTGGTAAAGCAAGAGAGCTTCCGTTCAATGTATGGCATAGCTCGTTTTTGCCATCGCTATTTTTAAAACGTAACTTTAAACGGTTGGCCTGAAATGTTTCAAAATTAGACACAGATGAAATTTCCAACCAGCGATCTTGAGCTGTAGAAAAGACTTCAAAATCATAAGTCAAAGCAGATGTAAATCCGATATCGCCTCCACACAAACGCAAGATACGATAGGGCAGTTTTAACTCTTGCAAAATAGTTTTTACATGTTCTACCATTTCATCAAGTGCTTCATACGAACGGTTGGGATGTTCGATACGTAGTATTTCAACCTTATCAAATTGGTGTAAACGGTTTAACCCTCTTACATGCGCTCCATAACTTCCTGCTTCACGTCTAAAGCAAGGTGTGTAGCCTGTAATTCCGATAGGCAAATCACTTTCATTAAGCAATTCATCTCTAAAAATGTTGGTTCCAGGGACTTCGGCTGTAGGTATTAAGTATAAATTATCTTCGGTTACATGATACATCTGTCCTTCTTTATCTGGCAATTGTCCAGTTCCAAAGCCAGATGCTTCGTTTACCAAATGAGGTAATTGATATTCGGTATAACCAGCAGCCGTATTTTTATCTAAAAAGTAAGCGATCAAAGCGCGCTGTAAGCGAGCTCCTTTGCCTTTATAAACAGGAAAGCCTGCTCCAGTAATTTTGTTACCAAGCTCAAAGTCTATGATATCATACTTTTTTGCGAGTTCCCAATGAGGCAAAGCATTTTTATGTAACACAGGGATTTCACCTTCTTTATAAACTTCTTCATTATCAGTTTCATTACTTCCGGCAGGTACCAAAGTGTTTGGGACATTCGGGATTTTGTATAACAGCTGATTTAGAGCTTCAACTTTATCGTTAAGTTGTTCGCCAAGTGCTTTAGAATCTTCCTTAAGTTGGCTTGTTTTTTCTTTTAAGATATTGGCCTTTTGGGCCTCGCCAGATTTGTACAAGTTACCGATTTCTTTTGATAAACTGTTAGACTCTGCAAGGATGTTGTCTAATTGTGTTTGCAGACTTCTTCGGTCTTCATCTAAAGCTATGACCTCATCTATCATTTGGGTAGCATCGATATTCCGTTTAGCTAATCCTTTGATAACGGTATCTTTGTGGTCTCTAATAAAAGGTACTTGTAACATGATTTTTTAATTTGATGGCAAAAGTAAGGAAATTTTAGTCTTCAGTGAGTGGTCGCAGTTGACAGTTTTTATAAATTTTTGGTCAGCAAATTATTTGTCATCTTCTTGAGTAGAAGGCAAAAGCCAATCACTATGCTGTAAAGGTTGCCATTTTGTATTGGCAAGGTCAATGTCAGGGTCGATTAGTTGCTTCATATTATTACTATTGACTTTTATATGTGAATTGACAAACACTTGGACATCCATCCCTTTTTTGGCAAACGATTTTTTGAGGTGTTGAGCAAACTGCCAAATCACATCTGGTTTGGTACTAACCGTTCGTATTTGTTTTTGGGTAAGATAATCATTCAAATCAATGGGAATCACCACATTGGTTTTTGTATCAATAACTTTAAAAGATGTATGACCGCTTTTGGCTCGTAGCATCATTCGCCAAGACAAACGATGGCCTTCTTCGGTCCATAACACATCATCCTTAAAAAACCAATGCCGTAGTGGCAATCCAATTTGAACAATAAAATAGGTCACAAAAACAAACAGGAACACATTTTTATACTTCGGAATAACAGTTTCGCTTTCTTCATAAAATGGTTTCTTTTTTAAAAACAAATGATGAATCGTTTTTGATTCAAAAAAGAACAAAGCAAACGCCAACGATAGATATGGAAAAATTCCAACCTGAAATACGAATGAATTAAATAAATGGAAGAAAATTGAAATAATAAAAGCCCATTTTCGGGTTGGCTTCCATAACAATAAAGGGATGATTGATCCATCAAACAAAATACCTCCATATGCAATAATATAATGTACCCATTTTTCTTGGAGCAAATCACCAATTAAAACATAATTTTGTTTGCTTTTCATAAGCAATTCAACAACCGAAGTGTCTAACCAATCTGGATATATTTTTGCAATACTTGCATACGTATAGACGATGAACATTTGCAATATGAACACCAAGCTGCACCATTGCGGCATTGAAATACTTTTGATGTTTGGGTTTAATCTTGCATCGACCGAAAGGTATTTGTTGGCAGGCTGAAACACCATAATGGCACTCAATAACATCAACAAATAATAATGGTTGTTATAGGATGTTTTTTGCATCAAATAGGTTGCAGACCACAATAAGGTAAATGCCAACATGCTCCATCGGTATTTGTAACCAATCATGATAAAAATCCCAGAAATACCCATAAGGATATAAAATACATACATGAAATTTCCTTGAAATACCTGCAGCCAATCAAAACCAATAAAATTAAATGTGAATTGGGGTTCTACAAGAATGCGACGAACCCAACCAGTAAAAATGGCGCCAATGCTTTCCAAAAAAATGAGAAACCCAAAAATGATTCGGAAAATAATAAGCGGACTATTGTCAATATGTTTAAATAAAATCTTTTGCATCGATTTTATCTTGTTTTAACTGTGCTTTTAACAAATCAATGGAATCAAACTTTCGTTCATCTCGAAGACGCTCTATGAATTCAATTTTCAATTCGTCATCATAAATATCGGCATCAAAATCAAAAAAATGAGCTTCAATGGTTTGATGCTTGCCATCAACTGTCGGATTGGTGCCAATATTCATCATCCCAAAAACTGGACGTCCATCAATTGTTGCTTTAATGACATAGACTCCATTTTTTGGGATTAGTTTATAATCTTCTTTTATATGGATATTAGCAGTAGGGAATCCTATAGTTCTGCCCAGGCCTTTACCTTTTACAACGGTTCCGGTAATAAAATAGTGATAACCTAAATAGGCATTTGCCGTGACAATCTCTCCGTTGTTTAGGGCAGTTCTTATTTTTGTGGAGCTTACAGCAACTTCTTCGATATCTTGAGCTGAGATTTCTTCGACTTCAAAATTAAACCGTTTTCCATAAGTTCTTAAGTCATTGATGTCAGCACTTCTGCCTTTTCCAAAACGATGGTCATATCCTATAATAATGTGCTTTGCTTTTAATTTTTCAACAAGGATGGTCTTAACGAAATCTTCGGCTTCAAGGGCCGAAAATGCCTTGTCGAAAGTTTTGACGACCAAATGGTCTAGGCCCAAATGTGATAAAAGTGTTTCTTTTTCTTTTATTGTGTTTAAAAGCTTGATGTCCGATGTTTTTTGCAACACCATTCGAGGGTGAGGAAAAAAAGTCAAGACCACAGATTCCAATTTTTTTGTATGAGCAACCTTTACCAGTTTTTTTATGATTTTTTGATGCCCAATATGCACGCCATCAAATGTACCAATGGTAACAATGGTTTCCTTTTTAGTAAAAGTAATTAATGAATTATGGGTTTTCAATTAAAATATTTTTTTGTAAAAATACTCACTTTAATACAATCTCAAGGCAGTAACTTTGTCAAAGTTTGCCCAATGCATTTGAAGTGGTAAGATTATTTTAAAGAAAAAGTTTCTGAAATGGAATTAATGATTTGTGGTACCTTATTGGTTGTGAATGTTATATCAATTCGATAAGTGTCATTGCCAATTTTTTTAATAGAAAGAGAGCCATCAGTGATTTTAAAATATCCTGATGAACCTCTACAAAAGCACAACCTGCCAAAAAGAAGTTTTACTTGCTCTAATTTTGAGTTTTCTAATTCTAACTCTAAATCATCTTCATTTATTTCAAGATAGATAAGCTCACTGTATCCACCATCAGCTGTGTTGACTTGTTCGTTTTTTTTGTATTCAAATTTTAAGACAACGGCTTCACTTTTGTAGAATTGAGGATATAGAGCGCCAGTATCATCAGTTAGGATTTTCATTGAAGAGTTTGGGATAACTTCAAAAGTACAAGTGCCATCATCTGGACAATTGGTGGTTAGAGATATTTTGTCCTCAACCGACAAATTGCTTTTAGGAATTTCGGAGGTCTTACAGCAAAAAACCATTAATGCAATAAGAAAGAAGCTTTTTTTCATAGGATTTAATCAATATAACTTACATTTTTTTGTAATTTAGTAATTTAGAAAGTATCTTTCCGACTTATTTCTAACTAATAACAAATAGAATCTTATAAAAATTGACCTAATGAAAAATAATTACTTAAAATTCAATTTATTTTTTGTTTGTATTTTCTTTTTTTCTGTCGCAATTTTTGCACAAAAGAGCGAGTCTTTATGGACAAAAACGACTAAAGTCGAAGCGCTCTCAAAAAAGCAACTTTACAAACAAACCGAGCCTGCTGTTGTAAGCTATTATGAATTAAATCTTACAGATTTAAAAAACAGATTGCTTAATACACCTCAACGAGGGTCTTCTACATCTACTGTTATTGTAGATTTTCCTAATATTGATGGCAAAATGGAATCTTTCAGAATCGAGGAGTCCTCAAATTTTGCGCCAGAGCTACAGGCCCAATTCCCAGAAATCAGATCATATATCGGTTACGGTATTACAAATCCAGCAGCTATATTGCGATTTAGTTTATCTCCGCAGAAAGGGTTGAGCAGTATGGTGCTGTCTGATAAGAAAACGGTATTTATTGAGCCGTATTCGGAAGATTTAACTACTTATCGTGTTTATATTAGAACAGCGGCAGATACAAATGACTTTCAATTTATTTGTGAAACTGATTTAATTGACCAACCGCAAGTTTCAGATGAATTGATTGATGTTGCCAACAGAAATGCAAATGATGGAAAATTAAGAACTTTTCGTTTAGCGTTGGCCTGTACAGGAGAGTATGCTTCATTTCATGGAGGAACTGTACCTAATGTTGTTGCGGCAATGAATACGTCTATGACACGTGTAAATGGTATTTTTGAAAGAGATGTAGCTATACGTATGGTAATTGTACCTAACAACACCAATGTTATATATTTAAATGCTGCTACAGATCCATATACTAATAATGATGGAGCAACAATGTTGAATCAAAACCAAACCACTTGTAATACTCAAATAGGGTCACCAAATTATGATATTGGACACGTTTTTAGTACTGGAGGTGGAGGTATAGCACAATTGAACTCTCCATGTGGTACTGGAAAAGCTAGAGGTGTAACTGGTTCTAATTCACCTGTTGGTGATACTTTCGACATTGACTATGTGGCTCACGAAATGGGACATCAATATGGAGGTAACCATACTCAAAATAATAATTGCCAAAGATCATCAAAATCATTTGAGCCAGGAAGTGCATCAACTATTATGGGCTATGCAGGAATTTGTGCGCCTAACGTTCAAAACAATAGTGATGATTATTTTCATGGTGAAAGCATAAGAGAGATGTGGGCAAATATTTCTGCTGGAGCAAGTCAATGTGCTGCACAATCCAATACTAATAATGCTGCACCTGTTGCTAATGCTGGATTAGATTACACAATTCCAAAATCAACTCCGTTTGTATTAAGAGGATCAGCTACCGATGCGAATCCAACAAATACTTTAACGTATTGTTGGGAGCAATTGGATGCAACGCCTGCAACGATGCCACCAGTATCTATTTCTACTGCAGGACCAGCATTCAGGTCTTTAAATCCAACAACATCTCCAAATAGATATATGCCAGCATTGCCAACAGTGCTTACAGGATCGACAGCAACGACATGGGAAGTTGTCCCATCTGTTGCTAGAACTATGAATTTTAACTTAACCGTTAGAGATAATGTTGCCAATGGAGCAAGCACTTCATCTGACGGAATGGTTGTTACTACAGTCGGGACAGCAGGACCATTTATTGTAACTTCTCAAAGTAGTAATGTAACGTGGCAAGTTGGTTCTACACAAACTGTTACTTGGGACGTAGCCAATACTAATGTGGCTCCAGTAAATACTACTAATGTCAATATTTTATTATCTACAAATGGAGGAGCAACTTTCCCAATTGTTTTGGCGTCTGGTGTTCCAAATAATGGTTCTTATAATGTTACTGTACCAAATAACGCAACTAATCAGGCTAGAATCATGGTTGAAGGAGCAGGGAATATTTTTTATAATGTGAATAGCTCAAACTTTCAAATCATCAATTCAGAGTTTATAATGAATTTTGCTAATACTAATGTATCAGCTTGTCAACCAAATAATGCGGTTTATAACTTTACTTATAACACATTTAGTGGATTTAATCAAAACACTGTGTTTTCAGCAACAGGAGTTCCTGCTGGTGCCAATGTAGTGTTTTCACCAACATCTGCTACCGCTAATAATACGGCTGTAACGATGACAGTATCAAATACAGGTGCAGTAGCACCTGGTTCATACACTATTACAGTGGTGGGAACTGCACCATCTACAACCAAAACAACTCCAGTAACCTTAAATGTGTTTTCAACAACATTAGCAGCATCAACGTTAACTGCCCCTGCAAATGGTGCGACGGGTGTGTCGGCTACAGGAACGTTAACATGGAGTGCAAATGCAAGTGCCCAAAGTTATTTAGTGCAAGTTGCGACTGATCCAGGCTTTACAAATATTGTAAATTCAGCTACAGTAACTTCACCGTCCTATGTTGTATCACTAGCGAATAATACGTTGTATTATTGGAGAGTAACTTCATCTAATGCTTGTGCTACATCACCTGCATCTAGTGTGTTTACTTTTACTACCGCTAACATTTCTTGTGCTACCTTCGCGGCAACAGATACACCAATTACGATTGCCACAAATGGAGTTAATTATACTTCGACGATAAATATTCCACAAAACTTCCCTATTACAGATGTTAATGTTACAATTAATATTACACACGAATGGATTAGAGATATAACGGCAAGTATAACTAGTCCTAATGGAACAACAGTAGAATTAACAAGTGTTAATGGTGCTAATGGACCAGGAAGTTATTCTAATACCGTTTTTGACCAAGAAGCTACTAATCCAATTACTGGAGGGACTTCACCATTTGCAGGTTCGTATGTGCCAGAAGGCAACCTATCTAATATCTATGGGGAAATGTCAGGAGGGAATTGGGTTCTAACCGTATTGGATAATTTTGCTGTTGATACAGGTACCTTAAACAGTTGGTCCCTAAATTTATGTGTACAAGGCTCATTGGGAGTTGAAGAAAATGAACTATCTGATTTCTCAATTTTCCCTAATCCAAATAATGGTGAGTTTACTGTGAAGTTCAATTCTAATTCTGGTGAAGACATTAGAATCGACGTTTATGACATTAGAGGAAGAAAAGTGTTTAACAGTCGCTATGTCAATACAACCAACTTCAATGAAATGATACGTTTGGATGATGTTCAAGCTGGTATGTACTTGATTAATGTTACAGATGGCTTAAGAACGGAAACTAAAAAGATCATTATTAAGTAATAAATTGATTTAAATTTATAAATAAAAAAGGGAGCTGAATTCAGCTCCCTTTTTTATGCACCATTATAAGTGTTCATTGTGATATTGACACCAGCAGTGCCAAATGATTTGATAAGCTCTATCGATTTTTCCAATCGTTCAGGAAGTTTTTTGTTTTCCTCATCAGTCCATTCCCCTAACACATAATCGACTTGCCTTCCTTTACTGAAAGCATCGCTTATGCCAAATCTAAAACGGTTATAAGTTGTTGTTTGTAGTTTGTCTTGTATGTCTTTTAATCCATTATGGCCACCATCACTTCCTTTGGTTTTCAATCTAATAGTCCCAAAAGGCAGGTTCAAATCATCAGTGATGACCAATAGATTTTCCAATGGGATCTTCTCTTTGGTAAGCCAATAAGTCACAGCCTTTCCACTCAAATTCATATAGGTGCTTGGTTTGAGCAATATAAACTGACGACCTTTAAATTTGTAGGTTGCCACATCACCTAATTTTTGGGTTTCAAAAGTCAAGGATTCTTTGGATGCCAAAAAATCCAATACTTTGAAACCTATATTATGTCTCGTATTAGCATAATCTGCTCCAATATTACCAAGTCCTACTATTAAAAATTTTTTCATGGGATCTTCTTCGATATCAGTGGAAGGTTTTGATGTTTTAAATAAATTTAGTAAAAATTTGCACATTCATTTTTTAGTAAAAATAAAAAAAGCATCCTGATTAACAGAATGCTTTTAGATATATCAAAATAAATTGATTTATTCTTGACCTTCAGAAGTTGCTTCTGCTGTAGCTCCTTCAGCAGTTCCTTCTGCTCCTTCAGCCGCCTCTGCTGCAGCTGCCTCTTCTTCCTCTTCAAATTCAGCAACACTAGCTCTAGAACGTCTTACTTGACAAACTACAGTGTTATCTGGGTGTAAGAATTTGTAATCAGGGTTAGCTAAAGCAGTGATGTATAACTTGCTTCCGATTTTTAAAGGTGTAATATCTGCCTCTACAAAATCTGGTAAATTTGCTGGTAATGCCTTAACTCTTAATTTACGTTGGTTTCTACGTAAAACACCACCGTTTAATACACCTCTAGATGTTCCAATAATATGTACAGGAATATCCATAGTGATTTCTTTATCTTCAAATAACTGATAAAAATCGATGTGTAAGATTTTATCTGTCACTGGGTGAAACTGGATATCTTGCATGATTGCATTGTAAGATGTTCCATTTTCCATAGCAATCACAACTGTATGCGCATTAGGCGTATAAACCAGTTTAGAGAAAGCCAATTCAGGTGCAGAGAAATGCACTGGTTTGTCTCCTCCGTATAATACGCAAGGAACCTGACCAGCATTACGTAAGGCTTTTGTTGCTTTTTTGCCCACGCTTTCTCTTTGAGATCCGTTGATTGTAATTGATTTCATTGTTTTTGTTTATATTAATATTAATTTACATTAAAAATTTAGAGCTGATTGATTTGTTGTAGTGTACATTATGCATCACTTCTGCAAATAAATCAGCACAACTGATGACTCTAATTTTGTTGCTTTTTTGTCTTAAAGGAATAGAGTCAGTTACGATTAATTCTTCTAATTTAGAGTTCTCAAGTCGTTCGTATGCATTGCCTGATAAAATAGGGTGTGTACAAATTGCTCTTACGCTCAATGCACCACGCTCCATCATCAAGTCGGCTGCTTTTGTCAATGTTCCTGCAGTATCGACCATATCATCTACCAATACGACATTTTTGCCAGTGACATCGCCAATCAGTTCCATATGCGAAATGACATTGGCCTTGGCACGTTGTTTATAACAAATAACGACATCACTTTCTAGCGCTTTGGAATAAGCATAAGCTCTTTTAGAGCCTCCCATATCTGGAGAAGCGATAGTTAAATTGTCAAGATTTAAACTTCTCAAATAGGGTAAAAACACGGTCGATGCAAATAAATGATCGACTGGTTTTTCAAAAAAGCCTTGTATTTGGTCAGCATGCAAATCCATAGTGATGATGCGTGTCGCGCCTGCTGCTTCCAGCATTTTCGCTACCAACTTGGCTGCAATTGGTACCCTTGGTTTATCTTTTCGGTCTTGTCTTGCCCAACCAAAATAAGGTAAAACAGCAGTAATATGTCTTGCTGAAGCACGTTTTGCGGCATCAATCATTAACAACATTTCCATTAAGTTTTCAGGGCCTGGATGTGTTGAGCCAATGATGAAAATTCGGGTTCCTCTTATCGATTCTTCGTAGGATGGTTGAAATTCACCATCACTATATGTTGACGTAATGACATTGCCCAGTGGTGCACCAAAAGTTGCTGCAATTTTTTCGGCCAGCTCTCTACTTTGAGTGCAGGCAAAAATTTTGGCTTCTGTAATGACGTTAGGCATTGATAAAAGGTTGTTTTATAACGAATTGATTCGCTTTTTGTTTAACGAGGTGCAAATTTAGGAATTTATTTGGACTGCTAAAGTAAAAAGCTGTTATTTTTAATTGTTTGTAGTAAAATATTTTATAATTTTGCAGTCCAATTACTAATAGTTGCTCAAGTGGCGGAATTGGTAGACGCGCTGGATTCAAAATCCAGTTCTTCGGAGTGCGGGTTCGATTCCCGCCTTGAGTACAAAAAGCTTCAACAGAAATGTTGGAGCTTTTTTATTTAGATTTTCTTAATCACATGCGTCACAATGCCCCAAATTTGGAAGGTGTTGTCTTCAGTAACCTGTATAGGCTCATAGGCAGGGTTTGCAGGAAGTAAATACACACCTTCTTTGTTGACTTGCAAACGTTTTACAGTAAATTCCCCATCAATAAAACATACGGCAATTTTGTTGTGTTGAGGCTCTAAACTTTTATCCACGACCAATAAATCACCATCGTCTAAACCTGCACCAATCATCGATTGTCCGCTCACTTTGGCATAAAAAGTAGCTTCCTTATTTTTAACCAAAGCTCTATCGAGACTTATTTTGTTGTCTCTAAAATCGTCGGCAGGCGATGGAAAACCAGCCGAAATACCTGTTTGTGCCAAGACAATATCCAGACTTTGGCTTTCGTCTGGTGTGTAGAACTCCAATGCGTTTTTTGGTGTGAAGAATTTTAATGACATTTTACAGTGAGTATTTCGTTAATGTTGGTTGTATATTTTAAAGATAAGCGTTCTTGACGCATTTTCCAAGTGCGTTTTAAATCTTGATTGCCCAATTTTATTTTTGCAGCTTCATATTTGTGATTAATCGCATCAATACGCTGCATTAAAGGCTTGTGTTTTGGATTTTCGTGTTGAAATAAATCGAGTTGATGATTGTCGGTTGGTACCAATCCTGTGACAATAACACCAGCACGTTTGTATTTGATGCCCTCCTTAAAAATTTCGCTGACTGCTTTTACAGCGCAATCACTGATAACCAAAGAAGAATCTGTTGGATAAGGTAAGCTAAAGGTTTTACTTGCTCTATGTTGAGGCAGTCCTTTTTTATGTTTGTCGCTACTCAACAATACAATAATCACATGACAACTCGATTGTTGCTTTCTTAATTTCTCGGCACAACTTGTGGCAAAAGTTGAGATACGTTCTTTAATATTATCTAGATCAGAATATGTGTATTCAAAACTTCGTGTCGTGGCAATGGAGCGTTTGGGTTCTTTGTGAGTGAGCTCCATAGTTGGAATGCCTTCCAAATCTTTTTTTAGTTTCCACTCTGTAATTGAAAAGTTCTTGCGAACCCAATCATCAGACAATTGAATAAAATCAAAAGCAGTTTTGCAATTTTTGGCTTTCAACCGTTTTTGTAGAGCATAACCAATACCCCAAACATCTTCGATTTTTAACCACTTTAAAGCTTTAATTCGTTTTTGTTCAGAATCGATGACATATACTCCATTGGTTTGCTTCGGAAATTTTCGAGCAATTTTATTGGCAACTTTAGACAAAGCTTTGGTTGGTGCAATACCAACGCAGGTTGGAATGCCTGTCCATTTGAGTACACGTTGTCGCATTTGAAGTCCATAGTCCTTAAAGTCATAGCGCTCAAATCCTTTGAACTGCAAAAAAGCCTCATCAATGCTATAAATTTCCACGTCTGGCGTGAATTGTCCTAAAATGCTCATGACACGCTCGCTCATGTCGCCATACAAGGAATAATTGGATGAAAATACTTGGATGCTATGTTGTTTGAAAAATGCTTCGTACTTAAACGCAGGTGCTCCCATAGGCAAACCCAACGCCTTGGCTTCATCACTGCGCGAAATGACACAACCATCATTATTAGACAAAACAGCTATGGGTTTGTGGTTTAATTGTGGTTGAAAAACGCGTTCGCAGGACGCATAAAAATTATTACAATCGACAAGTGCAAACATGTGCATAAAATTAGATTAAAACGGGTAATTATTATAATTTTTTGGTATAATGAATGTGTTAAAATTTATTTTGTGCAATGGTTATAAATTGTACCTTTGATTTATCCCAAATACAGTAATTATGTTCGACACGTTTTTGTCTTATCTGCAGCATGGCATGTACCATGTACTCAACGTCAATGCCTACGACCACATTTTGTTTTTAATTGTGCTGTCACTGCCTTATTTGTTTAAAGATTGGAAACGGGTTTTGCTTTTGATCACTGTTTTTACTATTGGCCACACACTGTCTTTGATTTTGGCAACCTACCATATTATAAATGTAAATCGTCAACTTGTAGAGTTGCTCATTCCAATAACGATATTGATAATTGCATTGTATAATGTATTTACCGCTGGGAAAAAGGCACAGGCTGAAAAGGCAGGGATTTTGTTTTTTACCACCTTGTTTTTTGGACTTATACATGGACTTGGCTATGTGGATAATTTTGAAAAACTTGTGAATAAGGCGCAGAACAAATTGATCACAATTTTAGAATTGTCATTAGGAATAGAAATAGGACAACTTATCGTGGCATTTATTGTGGTCTTTTTAGGATTTATTTGCCAGACACTTTTTCGATTTTCAAAGCGAGATTGGGTGATGATTATTTCGGCTGTAGTCGTTGGGCTGCTCATTCCGATGCTCATTAACAGCAAGTTGTTTTCATAAAGACAGCGGTGATGATGAAAATTTTAACTCTAAATTATACAAATTAAAATACGAACCACTTATATTCGTTATAGGATTTGCGTTAAGGATAGAAGCGGTATCCTTTTTGTAGTTTTTTAAACACAAAAAGATATAGCGAATAGCCAGACCCAAAGGGTAACGCCCAAATAAGAAACTAATTAATGCCAAAGAAAAAACAGTTACGATACGATAAAGCCTATTTGAGAATGGCAGAAGAATGGGGAAAATTATCTCATTGCAAACGCAAACAAGTTGGTGCGATTATTGTTAAGGATAGAATGATCATTTCTGATGGGTATAATGGCACACCAACAGGGTTTGAAAATTATTGTGAAGACGAAGATGGTTATACAAAGTGGTATGTGCTGCATGCTGAAGCTAATGCGATTTTAAAAGTGGCAGCATCAACACAATCATGCAAAGGTGCAACACTTTATATCACATTGTCACCATGTAAAGAATGTAGCAAATTGATACACCAAGCAGGTATTATAAGAGTCGTTTACAGAGAAGGTTATAAAGACAATTCGGGACTGCAGTTTTTAGAAAAAGCAGGGATTGAACTACAATTAATAGAAGATTTAAGCGCATCATGAGCTTTCAGAAAAAATACATACCATTGATTATAGGCGTTGCCATTGCAGCAGGCGTTTTTATTGGTGGGAAGTTAAATTTTTCTGATACATCTGACCGTTTATTTACGTCCAATAGCAAAAAAGACAAACTCAATAGGCTCATTGATTATATAGATTATGAGTATGTTGACGATATCAATACCGATAGCATAGTAGATGTTACTGTCAATGGTATTTTAGATAACCTCGATCCACATTCAACTTATATCCCTAAAAGTGAAATGCAACGTGTCACTGAAAATATGAAAGGTGATTTTGTAGGCATTGGTGTGAGCTTCTACACGTATAGAGATACAATTACAGTGATTCGCCCAAGTGAAGGTGGTCCAAGTGAAAAAGCAGGCATTAAAAGTGGTGATCGTATTATTATGGCTGATGGGGATTCTATTTTTGGACGCCAATGGAGCAACGCCGACATCATCAAAAAACTAAAGGGCGAAAAAGATACCAAAATAAGATTGAAAGTCTATCGTAAAAGTGAGAATAAGTTACTCGATTTTACTGTAAAACGTTCAGAAATTCCAATCAATAGCGTTGATGCAGCGTATATGTTGACGTCAGATTTGGGTTATATAAAAATAAATCGTTTTGCAGAATCGACCTATAAAGAATTTAAAAAGGCATTGGATAGGCTGCAAAATGAAGGTGCTACAAAATTAGCTTTAGACTTACGCGATAATCCTGGTGGATTTCTTGCCATTGCAGAACAGATTGTCGATGAGTTTTTGGAAGATGACAAACTTATTTTGTTCACTAAAAACAAATCTGGTAAAATCGAAAAAAGTTATGCGACTCGCAAAGGTGATTTTGAAGAAGGCGAAGTATTTATAATCATCAATGAAAATTCGGCTTCTGCTAGTGAAATTGTTGCAGGAGCTTTGCAGGACAATGACAAAGGCACTATTGTAGGTCGTCGTAGTTATGGAAAAGGCCTGGTACAACGTGAGATGGCTCTTGGTGATGGTAGCGCTGTAAGATTGACAGTGTCTCGCTATTATACGCCAACAGGGCGTTCGATACAGCGTCCTTATAATAATGGAGAAAGTGATACGTATTATAATGATTATTATAAAAGATTAAGCAATGGTGAGTTTAACGATGCTATAAATATAGAAGTAGCTGATTCTTTAAAGTTTAAAACACCAAAAGGTAAAATTGTGTATGGAGGAGGAGGTATCATCCCTGATGTATTTGTACCATTAAATATAGCTAAGAGCAACGAAACCATTAATTATATCTTGCGCAGAGGCTATATCAGCTATTTTGTTTTTGAAGAGCTAGATAAAGATCGCAAGCCTTACCAAAATGTCACACAGGACGATTTTATCAATAATTTTGTAGTAAGTGATGATGTTGTTGTTCGTTTTCAGGAGTATTTGAGTGTCAAAGAAAACGTCAATATTACCTTTGTGGCTTATAATGCAGAAATTAAGCAACTCATCAAAGCATCATTGGCAGACCAACTCTATGGTAGAAATGCTTACGAAGAAATCATGAATTCTACTGATGATATGATTGAAGAAGTGATTAAGTTGAGCAAAGGGGAATAGGCTAAATTTTGTCATGCACTTGTGCATCTTTTCCATCATTCCAAAGTGTTAAAATGTCGGTAGCCACTTGTGCGCCACTACCCGAGGCTATTGCAAACTGACTTCGCCATCCAGCCAAAGTACCAGCAACGTATAGACCATTTTCGATAAGATGATTGGTGTTTTTTAACCATATACGTTCTTTTTCGACCACAGCTCTTGGATGAGGCTCTATGTAAGGTTCCAGCCCTTTTATGCTGAATAAGTTGGTATAGCCAACAGCAATGACCACAAGTTTTGATGTGTAAGTGCTTTTGTTTGTGATGATGGAGAAAGCATCATTTTGTTGGATGATTTCCAGTACTTTTTCATCTTCAATTTGTTCTATATGTGGGTATAAATCGGTAAGTTGGTCTTTGCCTTGTTCTAAAATAGAGATTCCTGTGGTTCCAGGGCTCAATCCCAACACGTTATTGAATAATGCACTTTGTAAATGTGATGTTCGTTGATGAACGATGATACCTATTTTTTTATCTTGAGCATATGGTTTTTTACCAGCCGAACCCAATACCAAGGCGCAAGATAAACCCGCTGCGCCACCTCCAACGATGAGAGCATCAAACATTAGTTGTTACGTTTAGAAAGTTGTTCAATACGTTTAGAAATTCTCAATATCTGAAGCAAAATAACAGCACAAAGTGATGCGACAATCGTAATGATGGCGATGATACTCTCGCCTTCAAATGGATGGTCGAGGTTCACTTTTGTTGCGTTAAAAATGATTAATCCTAATGCAATAATGGATAATATAATAGTAAAAATCTTCATTTCGATTTAAGTTTTTTAAGCCAATTCAAACAATGCTTTGATATTGTGTGCAAATAACTTTACAGCGATAGCCAATAACACAACGCCAAATATTTTTCGGATGATGTTGATGCCATTTGGTCCCAATACTCGCTCTATTTTTGATGACGTTTTCAACACAATAAAGATAATGATAACATTCAATATTACGGCAACGATGATGTTTTCTATTCTAAATTCAGCTCGCAAAGAAAGCAAAGTAGTTAAACTTCCTGGGCCAGCTATTAAAGGAAACGCCAACGGGAATATAGATGCAGTCATTGCAGAATGCTCGTCTTGTTTGTAGAGTGTGATGCCCAGTATCATTTCTAAAGCAATAAAAAATAAAATAAAAGCACCAGCAACCGCAAATGAATTCACACCAATACCAATTAATGATAAGATATTTTGACCTAAAAACAAGAACATTATCATAATGACTCCAGCAATTATCGATGCCTTTTCGCTTTGAATGTGCCCAACCTTTTTACGCAAATCGATGACAATAGGAATGTTTCCAACAATGTCAATCACAGCAAAAAGAATCATAAATGCAGTAAATATTTCCTTAAAATTGAGTTGCATGGCTCTGTGTTTTAATATTTTTTGCAAAAGTAGGTCATTAATCCTGATTTTGAACATTAAATAAAGGTAAACTTTGAGTATTTTTGCCGCATGTTTCAATTAGGAAAAACAATCGTTTCAGAAGACATTATCGAAAAAGATTTTGTCTGTAATTTATCGGCTTGCAAAGGCGCATGTTGCGTTGATGGCGACGCTGGAGCACCTTTAGAGATGTCTGAAACCAAAATATTGGAAGATATCTATCCGAAAGTAAAGCCTTTTTTGCGTAAAGAAGGGATTGCTGCCATCGAAGCGCAAGGCACATTTATCACAACAGAAAAAGGTGAGTTTGAAACCCCTTTAATTGATGGAGCTGATTGTGCTTATGTGATGTTCGATAACAAAGGCACTGCGCTTTGTGCCATTGAAGAGGCACATAACCAAGGAGAGATCGATTGGAAAAAACCGGTGTCTTGCCATTTATATCCTGTAAGGGTCAAGGACTACACTGAATTTTCGGCGGTTAATTACCATAAATGGGAAATTTGCGATGACGCTTGTACACTTGGCAAGGAGTTACAAGTGCCAGTTTATAAATTTGTCAAACAGGCGTTGATTAGAAAGTTTGGCGAAGATTGGTATATGGAGCTTGAAAAGGTTGCTGAAAAGCACAAGTAGAATATAGCATTCTTACCAATTATACGCTATTATAAACCAACTGCACATTATCTATTTGATTTATAGCTATTTATTGTTAATTTATAGACGTTTATTGATTAACTTTAAAACTTTCAGCGATGTCTTTTAAATTTTTTAAAACTGCAACTATCTGCCTAACACTTTGTTTTATTTCTCAACAAAGTTTTTCCCAATTTCCAAAATCAAAAAAAGCTGATCTTCCAGAAACCTATATGTTCGATTATAGTTATAAGCTCAAAATGACCTCAAAAAAAGGTGATATGGTACTTAACTATTACCTTAAAAAAGGAGCCGATTATTTTGGTTACAAAATGGACCAAATGGAAGGAGAGCAAGGTGATATGATTTTTGTGATGGATAAGAAACTTAACGTAAATGTCATGCTTATGAATATGGCTGGGCAAAAAATGCTCCAGATCACCTCGATGAACATAAATGAAATAGTCAGCGATGCTTCCGAAACAAATAAAGATTTTACGATGAAGAAAATCGGGACTAAAACGATTATGGGTTATGAATGTCAGGGTTTTATGAGTGAAAGCGATGAGCACGAAATCACTTTCTATATTGCCGAAAAAGCACCAGTAAGTTTTAACAATATGTGGACTGCCAATGCCAAGAATATGCCAAAGGGTTTTGATTCAGCATGGATGGAAAAATTTAAAAATGGCTTGATGATGGAAATGATTTATAAAGACAAGAAAAAGTCTAAAAACGATATGACCATGACCTGTGTTGAGCTCAGAAAGACAAATTTTTCTATAAAAACTACCGATTACAAGTCGTTTGGAGGCTAAACATCCAATGCGTTCTCTAGGCGGTTTTTAAAACGATGGCTCTCGTAGGAATGTTTACAATGACTTTAGTGCCAATTGGACTACCATTATCATCATATAAATCTTCAATGATAAGTTTGTAGTCACTCGTATATCGTTTTGAGAAATTAGACAGACGAGCTTTGGTAATATCAATGCCAACCGATTTGCGTTTCAAAATTTTATTCTTGTTGATGCGTTCTGATTCTTTACGTCCAATACCATTGTCAGTGATGGAAATAGTCACAAAATCTTCAGAAGTTTTAGATACGCTCAACACTATTTTTTTATCTTCTTTTTTAGATGATAAACCATGCCAAAGCGCATTTTCTAAAAACGGTTGCAAGATAAGCGAGGGTACTTTAATACTTGCCGTATTTATGATTTTATCAACGTTGATCGTAAAATCTATTTCATTAGAAAAGCGTATGTTTTCAATATTCATGTAAAGTTGCATGGTTTCTAGCTCTTCCTCCAAAGACATTTCTTTTTCGGTAGAGGCGATTAGGATTTTTCTAATCAATTTTGAAAACTTGTTCAAATAATAAACGGCATTTTCCTTTTCGTTATTGATAATGTAAAGCTTGATAGAGTTCAGTGAGTTAAAGATAAAATGAGGATTCATCTGGCTTCTTAGCATGTTCTGTTCTAATGTCAAGATTTGTTTTTCGTTATTCAATTGTCGGTTTCTGTTGAATGCTATGATGATACCACCAAGTATGATAAGCCCAATTAAAGTGTACCAAAACAAACGTTGATTGCGTTGTAGTTTAGTCTTGACAATTTCGTTCTCGCTGGCAAGAGCTTTTATCTGATTGTTTTTTGACTCGTTTTCATATTGTATAATGATGTCACTGACATATTGCATGTTGCGTTCGTTGGTAATTGTTTTTTCCAACTCGAGAGCATTTTTGTAATATGACATTGCAGTTTTATAATCTCTTTTTTCGATGAATAATTCAGACAGGTGCTGGTTGGCATCTACAATAGAGGTTTTAAAACCATACTTTTCAGATAGCTCAAGCCCTTTTTTTAGATGTTCTTCGGCTGTTTTTAACAAACCCAACTCTTTTTCAGACCATCCCAAATTGATATAGGACGATGCAATATAAAATTGGTCGTTCATCTGTAAAGCTTTTTTTAAAGCCTCTTTAATGATGACATTGGCATCATCATACTTTTTCTGTTTGATATAGACTTGTCCGATGCTATTATAGCAAATGACACGTCCAATTTCTGAATCTATTTGATTGTTGTAGTCAAGAGAGCGTTTGTAATTTTTAAGTGCTAGTTCGAGATCTCCTTTGGCTTCATCAGTATAACCCAAATTTTGATAATTAATTGCCAATCCTAATCGGTTATTGGCCTCTTTTTCTATAATTAAAGATTTTTCAAATTGTCTTTTTGCTAAATCATATTGCTTTAAAGTTAGATAGAGGTTGCCCATACTATTTTGGGATACTGCAATGCTATGCTTTAACTCTGGAGTCATTGGTAGTGTAGTATTGGCAATATCCAACGCTTTTTTGTGATGATCTAAAGCAGGTTTTATAAGGTCGATGCGTCTGTAAACAACACCAATCATGTTAAGGCTAATTACCTGCAACTCTGTGTTTTTTGCCTCTTCAGCAAGTGATTTTGCTTCTTGATGAACTTTTAATGCTTTGTCATAATAGGATAAATTTCTATAAATGGCGCCCAAAGCATTCAAAGCATAACTTTCTACTTCAAGAGCTTTTGACTGTTTGGTCTTTTCAATCAAGGTTTTCATTTTCAAACTGTCGTTCTTAAATTTTGAAAATGTAGAGTCTATAGATGAGTAGCTCTTGAGTGTATTTAAAACATTCAGATTGATGCTTTTTTCAAAGATAGAATCTGAAGCTGTTTGTGCATTAATAGTATATACGTTTAAAGCTAGAAGGAAAACAGAAAACAGCTTTAAAGGGCATCTTAAAGATCGTATGTTAGGGAGAAAATGGTACATGCTATAATTTCTCTAAAAAGTCAGTTTTACGTTGTCTTGCCACAGGAATCTTATGATTGGTTTCCATGACTACGTAGCCTTCGTTTTTAATGAATTCTTTTATTTTATTTAGGTTAATAATGTATGAATTGTGTATTCTAAAAAAGTAGTGCTCAGGTAGAATTGTATTGACCTCTTTCAACTTTTTTGTAATTACCAATTTTTGACCGTCATCCATAACAATAGTGCTGTAATTGCCTTCAGACTCTACAAAAACAATTGTGTCTGCATCCACAAAAATAAGCTTGCCATCAGTATTGATAGAGATCTTTTTTTTATCAAATTTCGAATTAAAATTGAGCAGCACTTCCTCAATTTTAGATGAATTAACCAAACGACTATTGTGCTTCTTTATTTTGGCAATGGTGTCCTGTAAATCGTCAGAGTCTATTGGTTTCAACAAATAATCAATAGCTTCATGTTTTAATGCTTTAATGGCATATTCATTATAAGCTGTGGTAATGACGACGGCAAAATCGGTGTTGCTCAACCGTTCCAAAAACTGAAAACCATCCATGGTTGGCATCTGGATATCCAGAAATAAACAATCTAGAGAGTGATTGTCTAAATACTCAATAGCGTCTTCTGGATTAGAAAACGTTTTAATGATTTCTATCTCACTGCTAAAGGTTGTCAGTTCCCATGACAAACTTTGAATTGCCTTTGGCTCGTCATCAACAATTACTGCTTTTATCATAACCTCAAATATAATAATATATCAGACGAGTCACTAATAGATATGTATGATTAGTAGCGTATTTTGTATAACAAGTCTATAATTGATTATTCTTAAATAAGAAATCAAATGTGTTTGTATTGAAATTACCAATTATACAATTTTTACTACCAACTATACATCTGTCAATTGAAAACAGATTATATTTTCTAATCTTTGAAGTAATAATTTTATTAGCCATAAAACAAATGTCACAATATAGAGTGATCGTGGGGATTCACTTTTTGATTAAATGCTATTAATCAACAAAAGTCAGGATTCATTTCCTGACTTTTTTTATCCTTTTCGGTTTCTTAAAGTTAGGGTTAGTTTAGTTAATTATTGGGGTAAAAAAGAGAGTTTGTTGACTCTCTTTTTTTTATGTCATCATATTCTTTGAAAACGCACAAATTTTCATTTTTCTGTAAAATCAACTTCCCTTATTTCATAGGGCTTTCAAAGCATTTGTATTTTTAAGCCCTTGAAAACAAGTGATATAGGTTTAGGCTCTCAAAATGGCTGTCACTAGCGATAAACACTCATTTGTTAAAAACTTGTTGACATTGTTTATAAAAATACCTTTCATTTTCCCATACATTTTTGAATCTTTGTTAATCCCGAGTCGCAGTAAATTTTTGTCTAATATTTTCAATAAAAAACACTAAATAATGTCTCAATTTACAGAACCAATTTTACAAGAAAACAAAGATCGTTTTGTTATTTTCCCTATTCAACATCATGATATTTGGGAATGGTACAAAAAGTCAGAAGCCAGTTTTTGGACTGCTGAAGAAATCGATTTGCATCAAGATCTTACAGATTGGAAAAATAAATTGAATGACGACGAACGTTATTTTATTAAGCATATTTTAGCATTTTTTGCTGCAAGTGATGGTATTGTTAACGAAAACTTGGCAGAAAACTTTGTCAATGAAGTACAATATAGCGAGGCAAAATTTTTCTATGGATTTCAGATTATGATGGAAAACATCCATAGCGAAACCTATTCATTGCTAATAGATACGTATGTTAAAGATGAGGTCGAAAAAGGCAAATTGTTCAATGCACTCGATAACTTTCCTGCAATCAAGAAAAAAGCAGATTGGGCTCTAAAATGGATTGAGTCACCAAGTTTTGCAGAACGTTTGATTGCTTTTGCAGCTGTAGAAGGCATTTTCTTTTCTGGTGCATTTTGCTCGATTTTTTGGTTGAAAAAAAGAGGGCTAATGCCAGGTTTGACCTTTTCTAACGAGTTGATTTCTCGTGATGAAGGCGTGCATTGCGATTTTGCAGTGCATTTGCACAACAAGCATTTAGTAAACAAAGTGCCTCAAGAACGTATCAGGGAAATTTTAGTCGATGCATTAGATATCGAAAGAGAATTTATTACTGAATCGTTGCCGGCAAGTTTAATTGGGATGAATGCCAATTTAATGTCTCAATACCTAGAGTTTGTCACAGACAGATTGTTAAGTGAGTTGGGTTGTGATAAAGAATATAACACAGCAAACCCATTTGATTTTATGGATATGATTTCCTTGCAAGGAAAAACCAATTTCTTTGAAAAGCGTGTGTCAGAATATCAAAAAGCTGGTGTACTCAATAAAGAAGAGGAAAAGGACAAATTCAGCTTTGATGCTGATTTCTAAATAGGCATATTCCTTGTTAACGCTGAATTTTCAGTACATAAAAGGAGCCAAATTAATTAATCTAAACAATTTAAATTTAAGTATTTAGAAGTTCCGAACTATCGGAAGCAACCTATTAACCTTAAAAATTAAACCCTATTAAATTTAGAACAACCTAAATTTAAAAAACAGCTAACTAATTAACCCATTTTCTGAAAGGTGTATCAGAAAGACTAAAAAAGTGTAAAAATTATGTATGTAGTAAAAAGAGATGGACACAGAGAGCCAATGATGTTTGACAAAATCACTGCTAGAGTGAGAAAATTGTGCTATGGACTCAATGAACTTGTAGACCCTGTTAAAGTGGCTATGCGTGTTATTGAAGGGTTATATGATGGTGTTACTACAAGCGAATTGGATAATTTGGCAGCAGAAATTGCCGCAACCATGACCACAGCGCATCCAGATTACGCACGTCTTGCAGCAAGGATATCAGTTTCTAACTTACATAAAAACACAAAAAAATCTTTCAGTGAAGTAATGGAAGATTTATACACATATGTCAACCCTCGAACAGGAAAAAAGGCACCATTGTTAGCTGATGACGTGTACAAAGTCATTATGGAAAACAAAGAAGTTCTAGACTCTACAATTATATATAATCGTGATTTTGGATACGATTATTTTGGGTTCAAAACTTTAGAACGTTCCTATCTCTTAAAATTAAATGGGGAAATTGCCGAACGTCCACAACACATGTTGATGCGAGTGGCAGTAGGAATTCACTTAAATGATTTGGATGCGGTAATCGAGACCTATGAGTTGATGTCCAAAAAATACTTTACGCACGCCACACCTACACTTTTTAACGCAGGAACACCAAAACCTCAAATGTCATCTTGTTTTCTTTTAACAATGAAAGAAGACAGTATCGATGGTATTTATGATACGTTGAAAAACACAGCTAAAATCTCACAATCGGCTGGTGGTATTGGCTTGTCTATTCATAATATTAGAGCTACAGGAAGTTATATTGCTGGCACCAACGGAACTAGTAATGGCATTGTGCCAATGCTTCAAGTGTTTAATGATACAGCACGATATGTCGATCAAGGAGGCGGAAAGCGTAAAGGAAGTTTTGCCATTTATATGGAAACATGGCATGCCGATATTTTTGATTTCTTGGATTTGAAGAAAAACCACGGAAAAGAAGAAATGCGTGCTCGTGACTTGTTTTACGCCATGTGGATTTCTGATTTGTTTATGGAGCGAGTGCAAGAAGATGGTGTTTGGACCTTAATGTGTCCTAATGAATGTCCTGGTTTATGCGATGTGCATAGTGAAGAATTTGAAGCCTTATATACCAAATATGAAAAAGAAGGTAAAGGGCGCAAAACGATTAAAGCACGTGAGCTTTGGGAAAAAATATTAGAATCTCAAATAGAAACAGGCACACCTTATATGTTGTACAAAGATGCAGCAAACCGTAAGTCTAACCAGAAAAATTTAGGAACCATACGTTCTTCAAACCTATGTACCGAAATCATGGAGTACACATCTCCAGATGAGATTGCTGTATGTAACCTGGCTTCGATTGCATTGCCAATGTTTGTAAAAAATGGTGAGTTTGACCATAAAGAACTATTCAAAATAACAAAACGTGTTACCAAAAACCTGAACAAGGTCATTGACAGAAATTATTATCCAGTTATAGAAGCTGAAAACTCCAATTTTCGCCATAGACCTATCGGTTTAGGAGTACAAGGATTAGCCGACACATTTATTATGTTGCGTATGCCTTTTACCAGTGATGAAGCTAAAAAGCTAAATCAGGATATTTTTGAAACATTATATTATGCAGCGGTTACTGCAAGTATGGAGGAAGCCCAAAAAGATGGACCTTACCAAACTTATAAAGGCTCTCCAATAAGTAATGGCGAATTCCAGCATAACCTTTGGGGAATTAAAGACGAAGAATTAAGTGGTAATTGGGATTGGGCAAAACTTCGCAAAGAGGTCAAAAAACATGGTGTTCGTAATTCGTTGTTGGTAGCACCAATGCCAACGGCAAGTACATCACAAATATTAGGAAACAACGAATGTTTTGAGCCATACACATCTAATATTTATACACGTCGTGTTTTATCTGGAGAGTTTATTGTGGTGAACAAACATTTATTGGAAGATTTGGTAGAACTAGGGCTTTGGAATGATGGTGTAAAACAAGAGATCATGAGAGCCAATGGTTCGGTTCAAAATATCGACATCATTCCTCAACATATTAAAGAACTGTACAAGACTGTTTGGGAATTGAGTATGAAAGATATTATAGACATGTCTCGCCATAGAGGTTATTTCATTGATCAATCACAATCGTTAAACCTGTTTATGGAAGGCGCTACAATGGCAAAACTAACATCAATGCATTTCTACGCATGGAAAAGTGGCTTAAAAACAGGAATGTACTATTTGCGTACGAAGAGTGCTGTTGACGCTATTAAATTTACGTTAGATACAGTTAAAAAAGAAGAGCCAGCAGCAGAAGTTTCTGAAGTCATTGAAGTAGATGAAACTCTAATTGCACAACAAAAACAGCAAGCTGCAAAAGCAGCAGCTAAATTTGCTCAAGAAACAACAGAAGTAAAACCCATGACTGCCGAAGAAATGAAAGCTTTAATAGCACAAGCTAAAGAAGCTGAAGGTGATGACTGTTTGATGTGTGGTTCTTAATAAAACCAATATAAGTGTTACAATAAAGACACCTCGAAAGAGGTGTTTTTTTATGGGATAACTTTGCTACAAAACAAAAAGCCACTTCATCTGAGGTGGCTTTTTTGAATCAAGATTCTATACTTTTCTATTTCTTGTCATCATCTGCAGTATTTATTTTTGCAGGCTTTACAGAACTGTCATGAGCATTGTGATACTCTTCCAATAGGTTCATGGTGGCATTCAATAGATCTTTAGTTTCTAATAATAAACTGAAATACAAAGTCGTGTTTTTAGGGCTCGATTCTTCAGTACGTGTACGTTCTACTTGTTTTTGAATCTTATCAGTCACTAAAGACATAATTTCTTTTTTACGTCCCAAAATAGTGCCTATTTCTTCAAAAGACATCGAATCAAAAGCGTTTCTTGTATTATTGAATAAACGCTCAAAACGCTCATCAACTTCTTTCAGCTCTTTAATTTGGCTAAACTTAAGTTTTTTATGGTTGTTGTTGATATGTTTATGGCTCACTTTAGAAATGTACTCCAAAGATTGTGTCATATCTTGTAAATATCCTAGAATATTTATGTAGAAATTACTTGCAGCAACACTGGAGTCATCAAGGTTTTTAATGAAATAAAAGATGTTATCTCTTAACTCATCTACTTCTTCAGATAATTTAATGACTTGTTTTTTGTTCTTTTTAAGTAATGATAAATCTTGTTTTGCAAGTCCGTTGATGGCATTGGTGTAAATTCTATTGCCGCGTTTTACTACATTGGCAATATTTTTAGCACTCTCATGGATAACACCTTGTACTGAACTGCTCTCGGTTTTATTTAAACGATCTTCAGCCTTTAGTTCTTTTCCTTTTTTGTTATGTGCAATATAGTTTCTTACCAACAATAATGCAGCTATCAATAATAGGATACCAACCATTGAAGGCACATGTATGTTAATCAAAATAACGATTGTAGCAGCAGCTATAAAGGCGATAATTGCTGTAAAGAACCATCCACCAATGACATTTAATACACCTGCAACTCTATACACTGCACTTTCTGCTCCCCAAGCTCTATCTGCTAAAGACGAACCCATTGCCACCATAAAGGTTACATAGGTTGTTGATAAAGGCAGTTTCATTGATGTTGCTAAAGAGATCAACACACTGGCAACCATTAAATTGACTGCAGCCCTTACCATATCAAAAGCTGGAATCTCAAAAGTTTTTGATTTATTTAAGGTGATTACTGGCTTTTCAAACTGTTTGTCAATTTTCTCTTGCCAAGTATTTGGTAAAATATAAGAGGTCATTTGTGAACTAGCCATTGCAAACCTTACAAATCCTCTTGATAAAAAGTTAGGTTGAAAACGTTCTTTTCCTTCACCTTCTCTTGATAAATTAATTTCGGTTTCAGTAACCGTTTTAGCTTTTTTAGAAAACCATAATGTCAATACCATTACAAGGCCTGAAACTACCAATAAGACAGTTGGAGTAGGTACTTTGTCAGCTAGGAAGCCCATGCTAAAAGATTCTGCTGCAACACCAGAAGCTACCCAAGCCTCATAAGATTGCCAAGCAGCAATAGGAACACCAATAAAGTTGACCAAATCGTTACCAGCAAATGCAAGAGCTAATGCAAATGTGCCTACTACTATAATGAGTTTATAAATATTGGTTTTAAAGAAGCTGATTAATACCATTGATAGGAGTGACCAAAATACGATGCTAATACCAATAATTGGAAGTACTTGGTCTTCTAAAAAGTCTTTTATCGTCTTGCCGCCAATAATATCATAACTCTCATCTGCAAATGCAGCACCTTTTATCCCTTTTAAGAAAATGAAATAGGTAATGGCTGATAATGCCAAACCACCAAATATTGCACCAACCCATTTGGCTTTTTTCTCATAATTGTAAGATAATAACAAACGAGAAACCCATTGTACGAGCGCACCAACTGAAAAGGCGACCCCAACGGAGAGCAAGATACCAAATATGATTTCTGTCGCTTTAGAGGTATTGATATAATTGACAACATCTACTAATCCTCCGCCAGCATGGCCTATTTTTATTAATGCCATTGCAACTGAAGCTCCGAGCAATTCAAATACAATAGATACTGTTGTAGATGTTGGTAACCCGATAGTATTGAAAAAGTCCAATAAAAGTATATCGGTAATCATAACAGCCATAAAAATAATCATGATTTCATTAAACATGAATTCATGAGGGTTAAAAATACCCTTACGAGCAACCTCCATCATACCACTTGAAAATATGGCGCCAATGGCAACACCCAAACTGGCAACAATCATAATTGTTCTAAATGAAACCGCTTTTGAGCCAATAGCAGAATTTAAGAAATTTACTGCATCGTTGCTCACACCAACGACCAAATCAGCAATAGCTAAAACGGCCAAGGCAATTATCATTATTAAGTAAATATTATCCATAGTTTAGTTTGAAATAGTTTGCAAATATCTTTAGTGTTTGTAAGTAATATGTTATGTAAATGTTATGTTTTAAAAATGAATATCAAATTGTAATCTATACATCAGTTGATCATTGCTATTGGCAACTTCTAAATAGCTGATGTCTGATTGTACTTTTAATTTGTGACCTACGATATATTTAGATACTCCTAATGTATATTGGTTTTCTGCATCCTTACCAGTGATGGTTTTGTTTAATTCTATATTTGTGTAACGACCAGAAACTTCCCAATCGTTTTTAAATAAATACCCTGCCTGTAAATTTAAGGCATTTCCAACTTGTACCACATCGCCAGTCAGAGTACCATCCGAATTTTTGGCAAAAGGATCATCAGCAGTTCTATCGGCGTATTCAGCCATAAAGGAAAACCCTTGGTATTTAAACATGGCATCAACAAATACTGTTGAAATGTTTGTTTCATAAAATCCAATATCATTCGCCATATAAGAGCCTTGATTGCTTCTGGTTTTGACTGCATTATGGTTGAAATCGTAGGTGGCTGCTATAGCAAGTTTGGGTGTTGTTTCTCTTTTTAAATCACTTCCTGAGTAATCACCATCACTTTCGAAATTACCAAATGGTAATAGTTCTAACCTAGCTGTATATTGATGTCCTCCTAAATTACCTGTAGTAATATTTCTTCCTTCTCCCTGCGAGATTGCGATGATTTCCCTAGCTATAAATTTTTCTGAAAGTCTAAATTGATGATGCAACTGTAAACCTAAATCGCGATCAATGTTGAATCTTCTATTCAATAATGATCGATCTACCAATTGCATGTTTCCAGAGGAAATAACACGTTCTCTATTTCCTGGCAATTTAGTTTGACCAAACCACAATTCAAAATTTTCGTGAAAATTCCACTTAACAACTGCATCAAGAATGTATCTTGGAGCGTTGCTTGTAAACTCTGAAGAGCCAGAAATATCGTTATTGGATAGGCCTAATTCTAATTTATATTCAAGTTTTGGACTGTAAGCAAATCCATCAAATTTTAATCGTGCTCTACGAACAAGAAATTCGGATTCGTTTTTTTGACCTTCAGGCCATGTGGAAGTTGCTAAAAATTGCATTCTTGCAGCTATTTTCATACTCCAAGTACTGTCTTTGCCCACAATATTAAAAATGCCTTTTCCGAAGGTTGATGATTCTATGCTTTGAGCATTTACAGTCATAAATGTCAAAACAGATAACACTGTAAACGTTAATTTTAATTTCATTATTAGTATTAGTTTTTGTCGCTGCAAAGAACCAACACTAATGTTAACTTAATGTTTCTAAAACATTACGATATAAACAAAAAAAACTGCCTTGGCCAAAGGCAGTCATCAGCATTCATGATAATGTAGTCGACAAAAACTAATAGATTATATGAAACTAATTGCATTTTAAAATACAGCCAAATATCACATATTCAGGTAATGTTTATGTAATGGGAATATTAATTAATCATTAAACTTAACATTGCGTTATTGGCTGAAAATCAAACAATTAAATTTTTAATGTTAATTTAATGTTATGTAAACATTGTTTTAGTGTTAATTAATTGGTATATTTGATTATTAAGTAATGTTAAACCCATAATTATGAAGAAAAACGTATTATTTTTAGTTGCCTTTTTAATTGCTGTGGTTTCTTTTGGTCAGCAAAAGAGAGATTTAAAACTTAACAAAGACACTAACCTAATTGAAGTTGTTTATTATCACGACAATGGAGTTGTAAGCCAAACAGGTGCTTATACTTTAGATGGGAAACTTCAAGGGGAGTGGTTGAGTTTTGATGCAGCAGGCAATAAAGTAGTTTCTGCTAGTTATGATAATGGGAAAAAGGTCGGCAAGTGGTTTTATTGGAATGATAAAACTTTAAAAGAAGTAGATTATACAAGAAATGCAATTGTGAGTGTTAATGAATGGACTAATAAAACGTCTGTCGCAGTTCGCAATTAAGCACCTTTTATTAAAAGAAATAAAAAAAGCATCCAAAACTGGATGCTTTTTTGGTTTATTAATAGGATGCCTAGTTAATTGCCAACAGTCCAACCAGCTCCCCAAGTTGCATAGTTTGTTCCTGTTCCATTACCATCTCCAGAGATAAAGTCTGATTCAGTCAATGTCACACCTGTATCATTTTTAAATTTAGTAGTCACGTCAGTAAAAGTAATATTGTTTACTTGAAGTAAATCATTCTGAATAGCCGCTCCAGTTGGATCAGTTGTTAAGTTGCCATCACAATCAAAAGCTTCACCATAACCTGTAATCGTCATATTGGTAAAAATTCCCGCGGTTCCTCTTCTTAAACGTATTGCTTCATAAGAGCCAGCACTTACTGTAGTTCCATCTTGAAATAAATTGCCAGAACCAACACCTATAATGGTGACATTGCTCACTGTTGGACTAGAAAAAAATATTGGGTTTGAGTTGTTACCAAAATCATCATTGTAACCATCACATTCAAAAGCTTTATCAGAATTGTGAGTAGCAGTCGGGTTTTGAATGGCTTTAATATATACGTTAGAAATATTACCAGAATATCCTTCTGTCCAATCGATTGAATCGTCTTCTAAATTGATTACAGATACATAGTTTACGTTAACAGTTCCACCAAAAAACTCAACACCATCATCTTTACCTTCATATATTTGGATATATTCTACAGAGGTACCATTTCCAACACCGTAGAATGATAAACCATTGTTTTCTGACTGTCCATCTGCCGAACCTCCAGAATATTCTATTCTTACATATTTTAAGTCACCTGAATCATCATTAGCAATATTTCCACCATATGGTAAACCTGCAATTTCTGAAGTAGAAGTAGCAGTTCCAGTCACAGAATTGACAGGTGCTTTTCCTAATAAGATCAACCCTCCCCAATCACCAGCGGCAGGATTTGATGCGTCTGAAGTAAATACAATTGGGTTATTGGCAGTACCAATAGCATTGATTTTTGCGCCTTGAGAAATTGCAATATAGACATCAGAGCCAGCAGCCAATGCCTTAATAGTCATACCAGATGGAATTGTCAAGGTTGTACCAGATGCCATTATTAAAGAACCGTTCACTTTATAATTATTATTGGCATTTAAAGTTAGGTTCTCAGTATAAGTTCCTGAAAGAAAAATAGTTTGTGGATCTGTTGTTCCGCCTCCATTATTATTGTTTGTTACACTGTTATCATTGATGATGATATCAGCAGTATCGTCGGTTGAGCACGACACAAAAAGTATAGCTGTTGCAACTAAACTTAAAAATAAATTAGTATTCATTTTCATTGTTTTAAAAATTTAAAGTTTGTTTTTCGTTTATATTATTTTTAATTAAAAGTTGTATTTCAATTGAAGACCTAGAGTAATTCCTTTTTTATAACTAGATAGTATAACATTGCCATCTCCTGTGTTTTCTCTTATGGTTTCTATGTTAGGGTCTAACATGTTTTTTGCACTAAAATTCAATTCTGTATTGAACCCAATTTTATTTTTTAGTGTGAAATCTAATGTTGGTATTCCTTTTTCAATAATATTTCCAACATTTCCAGACCCTAAAGAAAAGATTTTGTCTGATGAATAATTAAAAATGAGATTGGCAGTAGGCCGAAACTTACCACTCATTATTGGTTTGTAGCTCAAATCGGCATTGATAATAATTGGCGAAGCTCCTTCCAGTTTATCAGTTGCTCTATTGAAAGATGTTCCATAAGAACCCTCAATACTACTATATAGGTCTTGTTTGGTATGCATATATGTAAAATTGAAACCAGCAGAAAGTAGAGTGGCATCCTCTCCACTTTGTACTAAATTTTTTCTTGCTTCAATTTCTACTCCTAAAATTTCTGCCTTTTCACCTGTTCTAAAGTAACGTTGAGTCCCAGTAGCATCAGCAGCCAAGACTAAATTGATTGGGTCATTAATCTGTTTTCCGAAAACACCAAATGAAATAATTTCTCCTCTACTAATGAACCATTCGTATTTTATATCGACATTATATACATCTGAATAGGCTTTGTCTGTCAGGTTCACACCTGTATTGGTGCCTAATAAATCTTGGTTACCACCAATTCTATAACTAATGCCTTCATAGACGAAAGGAGCTATTTCTTTAAACTCTGGGAAAGAAATCGTCTTGCTCGCAGCTAAACGTAAATTTTGGTCTTCGTTGACACTGTATTTGATATTTAAACTAGGTAAAATAAAAGTCTCTTTTGATTCAGCAAAACCTAGGTCACTAGGTGATAAGTTAATGGCATTATAGTCAATGCGCTGATCATAATTTTCCCATCTCACACCTGGAACAAATAACCATTTGTTGCTTACAGCGATTTCTGCAGAAAGAAATCCAGCATGAATATTTAAATTTCCTTTATAAGTGTTCTCAAGCTTTCCCGGAAAGTTGGTTTGGGTAATGCCATACTCTGGACTGATAGGATTAAAAACGTGAGTTTGATAAAGGCCATCTATAAAATTCTGTGTATTGAACAAGCTGTTCAAATTAAGAATATCAGTAATGGTATAAGTATCGGTGTCTATGTTTTTATAACCATATCTGGAGTTATCAAAATTACGTTCTCTAGATTTTCCGTCATATCCAAGGATAACTTTAAATCGTTCTGTGGCATTAAAAGTTAAGGACAATCGACTATTTAGTTCTTCATCTTCTATATTTTGAAAATAACGTTGATTGTTGAAGTTGTTATTTTGAGCAAAGTTTGGGCTAGTTGAAGAATCATTATCCAGTAATGCATCATAATTTAATAATGTAAAACGTTTTCTGTCTGGTTCGTGAGCCAAGACTCTATTATGACCAAAACCCCAATCTAAATCAAATTTTCCAGAGGCATGTTCTCCCATCAATTGGTTAACAAGTACGATATCTTGATTGAATTGGTAGTTACTTTGAAAATAGCCGCTAGGTTCATCAGAGAAATCATATAAAATTCCTTGCCCATCAACGCCATAGAATCCAACCTGATCCGACGAACTATTGGTAAATAATGATGTGTATTTTATTTTATTATTGTCATCAATTCTATAAACAGCAGTTGCCATAGCAGTCGATGTTGTTGAATAATTATACTGTTCGGAATCACTAAACAACTTATTATAGCCCCCAGTGTAGTCAGCAACAACACCATCTCTGTATTCATAATCATTTTCAAAAGAGGCAGTAAGAAATAAGCTTAATCGAGAATCATTTTTAAAATCAAATGATTTTCCGCCAGAAAGACTCACGCCAATATTCACTGGAGTTCCCGCATTTACAGGATCTACACCATGAGAAAGAATGACAGCAAAAGGATTGTGATTATACCTTGAGTAATCTCCAACATATCCAGTACCTTCATTTTTGAGGAAGTTTTTGTCAATAGCTCTTGTATTGAATCCCGAACCTAGTGCAACATCAAAAAAACCACTACCTGTATATTCTTTTGAAGAAATATCGATATTACCAGCAGAGAAATCGGCATAAAATCTGGCAGCATAGGTCTTGCTTACCGAAATGTTTTCAATAACATCTGTCGAAAACAAATCGAGATTTATATTCTTCTTGTTAATATCATTAGATGGAAGTGACAAACCATTCATAGTTGTATTAAGGTATCTATCACCCAAACCTCTAACATATACATTGCTAGACCCTTCTTGTTTGGACACTCCAGATATTTTTGCCACTGCACCTGCAGCGTTGCTTACTCCTTTGCGAGATAATTCTTCTGCACCAATACTTTGCTTAATTTCGACAGCTTTTTTTTGGTCCAATAATAGAGCAGCTTCACTTTCTTTTCTTGTGGTAGTTGTAATGACGACCTCATCCAACGAAGCGGCACTTGCTCCCATTGATATATTGACAGTTGTTACTTTTCCGGCATCAACTTTTACAGGAATTTCTTGAGTTTCATAACCAACAAAACTAAAAACAAGAACATAATCTCCAGGGTTTAAGTTTTCAAAAACATAAAGGCCTTCAATATCTGAAGTGGTACCTGTCGTGGTCCCTTTTATCAGTACGTTGGCAAATGGTAAAGGTTCGTCGTTATATTCTTTATCTATTAATTTTCCCGTAATAGAACCATTGGTTTGTCCTATGATAAATGAAGAGGTGAGAAGTACAAATACGATTATAAATTGTTTCATTTAGTTGACCATGATTTATTTCGATGCAAAGAAACCTCAATAGTGTAAAGATGAGGTTAACTCAAGATTAAACGTAGTTCATAAAAAAGTTAGCTTAATGTTACTTAATTGCAAATAATTTGGATGTAGGAAATGTTTAGTTAACATTGAAAAATGTATCTTGCGAGAGCTTAAAAAGTTACTATGAATTGGGAACAGTTACTATCCTTAAAACGTTTTGGAGACACACACAAGCGCATACGTAAAGAACAAGACGAAACACGTTTGGGATTTGAAGTCGATTATGATCGTATTATTTTTTCTTCAGAGTTTAGAAGTCTTCAGGACAAAACACAAGTGATACCATTATCACAAACCGATTTTGTTCACACACGACTGACACATAGCCTCGAAGTAAGTGTTGTTGGACGTTCGCTGGGTCGAAAAGTTGGCCAGAAGCTTTTGGAAAAGCACCCACATTTACAAAACGTACATGGTTACCAAATTAATGATTTTGGAGCGATTGTTGCCGCAGCTGCATTGGCTCATGATATAGGGAATCCACCATTTGGACATTCGGGCGAAAAAGCGATAGGAGAGTTTTTTAAAACTGGCAAAGGAAAAGAGTTTAAAAACCATTTGACAGCTAAAGAATACCAAGATTTATGTGACTTTGAAGGCAATGCCAATGGGTTTAAAATTTTGACCGAAAGCAGACAAGGAAGAGAGGGTGGGTTGCGATTGAGTTATGCAACGCTCGGGACATTTATAAAATACCCCAAAGAGTCTTTACCAAAAAAACCATCGTCACATATTGCAGACAAAAAATATGGATTTTTCCAAAGTGAAAAAGAAGCTTTTTTAGATGTTGTCAATGAGTTGGGCTTATTAAGAAGAAGTTCAACTGATGACATTAGTTATTCTAGACATCCACTAACCTATTTAGTGGAAGCTGCTGATGATATTTGCTACACCATCATCGATTTTGAAGATGGTATCAATCTTGGGCTGATTCAAGAAGAATATGCACTTGAGTATTTGATTAACCTTGTTAAGGCAAACATCAATACGAACAACTATAATGCATTGACCAATACCGAAGACCGCATAAGTTATTTAAGAGCACTTGCCATCAATACTTTGATTAATGAAGCAGTTGAAGTATTTATGCACAATGAAGATGATATCTTAAACGGAGATTTTTCAAAAGGGCTGTTGGATGTCAGCAAGTATAAAGCGCAAATTGATGACATTATAAAAATAAGTATCCAGAATATATATAAATCGAGAGATGTCATTGATAAAGAAATTGCTGGCTACGAAGTTATCAATGAGCTATTAGATGTTTTTACAACGACTATTTATAACAAGCACATTAACAACTTATCTAATTATAATCAACTGATTTTGAGTCTTTTTCCTAAAACGTTAGATCTAAATCATCTTACAGTTTACGATAGTTTATTGGCCATCTGCAATTTTATATCAAAACTATCAGATAGTAATGCGATACTGACGTACAGAAAATTAAAAGGCAATCATTTATAGTTTGCTGACAAAACTGCATTACAAAAGTTATTAACAATGAAAACATTTTAACGGAAAAATTTGCGGTTTAACGATATTTTATTATATTTGAGTCCAAATCAACCTTTTAACCCTACTTAAAATGAAAAAAAATCTTCTAGGTGCTATCGTTATTTTCTTTGTAACACTAGCTTTTTTATTGATGATAGATGATATTTCTAAAAGTAAAAATGCAGAGCCACAGAAAAGTGTAAAGGTTTATGAAACCAATCAGCAACCAGATATAGTGGTTAACGATCAGGAGTAATTTTCCAAAAACTTTGTGATGCTTTCTACATCTAATGACGTTAGGTGTTGCAGTTCATCGACTGTTCCATGTTCGATAAACTCATCAGGAATTCCTAAACATTTTATAGAATTTTTGTAATTATTATGTGCAGCAAATTCTAAAATAGCACTACCAAAGCCTCCTTTAATAGTTCCGTCTTCAATAGTAATAATAGTTTTATAATTTTTAAAAACTTGGTGAAGCAAATCTTCATCTAAAGGCTTTATAAATCGCATATCATAATGACCAATAGCTGTGTTGTTCTTTAGATTTTTTATGGAAGTTGATACATTTTCAGAAATAAACCCAATACTCAAAACAGCTAGTGAATCTCCTTTTTTTAATTCAATTCCTTTCCCAATTTCTATATTAGAAAAAGGTTGTTTCCAATCTATTGTAACACCTTTACCTCTAGGGTATCTTATAGCAATAGGATTGTCTAAACCTAATTGAGCAGTAAACATTATATTACGTAATTCAATTTCATTTCGAGGCGCAAAAATGATGAGGTTAGGGATACAACGTAAGTAAGCTAAATCAAAAACGCCATGATGTGTAGCGCCATCTTCACCAACCAAACCAGCTCTATCTAAACAAAAAATCACAGGCAAATTCTGTAAAGCAACATCATGTATAACTTGGTCATAAGCTCTCTGCAGAAACGTTGAATAAATATTACAAAATACAACCAAGCCTTGAGTGACCATACCTGCAGAAAGCGTTACAGCATGTTGCTCTGCAATACCAACATCAAAAGCACGATCTGGCATTTCATCCATCATATATTTTAAAGAACTACCAGTTGGCATAGCAGGTGTAATACCAACAATCTTATCGTTTTGCTTTGCTAACTCTACAATGGTATATCCAAAAACATCTTGAAACTTTGGCAGCCTAGAGGCTGATTTGTCATAAATTTCTCCTGTCTCAATATTAAATTTTCCTGGAGCATGATATTTAACCTGATTTTCTTCAGCTTGCTTTAAACCTTTGCCTTTTGTAGTTATGATATGTAAAAATTTAGGGCCTTTTACATTTTTTAAGCGCTGTAATTCCGAAATAATTTTATCAATATCATGACCATCAATAGGCCCAGAATAATTAAAATTTAAAGCTTCAAAAATATTATCTTGCTTTTCAGTACCTTTTTTAACATTGGTTAAATATTGCTTTAAAGCACCAACACTTGGGTCAATACCTATGGCATTATCATTAAGAATGACTAGTAAATTGGCATCAGTAACACCAGCATGATTTAATCCTTCAAATGCCATTCCACTAGCTATAGATGCATCTCCTATAACAGCAATGTGGTGTTTGTTTTCTCCTTTTAGCTGTGAGGCAATTGCCATTCCTAAAGCAGCAGAAATAGATGTAGAGGAGTGGCCAACACCAAAAGCATCATAAGCACTTTCACTTCGTTTTGGAAAACCACTAATTCCATTGAGTTGTCTATTGGTATGAAAATTATCTTTTCGTCCAGTTAATAGCTTGTGACCATAGGCCTGATGCCCAACATCCCAAATAAGCAAGTCGTTAGGTGTGTCAAAAACATAATGTAGTGCAATGGTTAACTCAACCACACCAAGGCTAGCACCAAGATGTCCTTCTTTTGTGGCAACAATATTAATGATGAACTTACGTAACTCTTTAGCGAGTTGAGGTAAATGATTCTGATTTAGTTTTCGTAAATCAGAAGGTGAATTAATATGGTCTAAAAATTTGCTCATCAGTTTACAAATGTAGTATTTGAAAATCGTATTTTTGAATTCCGACCTTTTAAATTTTAATAATGGAAAATCCTTTTGATGACACTTACTTTATGAAAAAAGCACTTCAGGAAGCTGAAACTGCTTATGAAAAAGGAGAAATCCCTGTTGGAGCTGTTATTGTTATTGAAAATAGAATTATTGCCAGAGCACACAACCTAACAGAATTATTGGTTGATGTTACTGCACATGCCGAGATGCAAGCTATTACTGCTGCGTCTAATTTTTTGGGAGGGAAGTATCTTCAAAATTGCACACTATATGTCACTTTAGAACCTTGCCAAATGTGTGCTGGTGCTTTGTATTGGAGTCAAATTAGCAAGATTGTGTATGGAGCTAAAGATGAAGAGCGAGGTTGCACAACGTTGAATACTAAATTACATCCTAAAACAGAAATTATTGGCGGTATTATGGCTGAAGAAGCATCACAATTATTGAAACGCTTTTTTATCGAAAAACGAAATTTAAATTAACGACGCTTGTCACCTTCTCGTTTACGCATTTTTTCAAGATTTTCTTTGGTAAGCATATAGTCTTCTACTTTTTTATCTTTCCATCTGTAATAAGAAAATAGAGGAAAAACAACAAAGAACAATCCAACAACACCAAAACCTATAAATTTTTCAGAATAGTCAGTATCCCAAATAAATCCGTAAAAAATACAAGCGAAAACTATTAGTGTTAAAATTCCAATTAAATATTTCATCTGTTACTTTGTAAAGCTAATTAAATGTCTTCTGTAGGCGGTTAATAATTTAGATTTTGAAACAAAGCCATAATATTTTCCGTTATTAATTACTGGCAGATTCCAAGCTCCAGAACTTTGAAATTTATCCATAACCGTTTGCATGGTATCGGTTTCAAATACAATAATATCTGGTGGATTATGCATATACAATTCAACTTTTGTAGAGTCGTATAAACCTTGATCAAACATAAACTCTCTAATATCATCTAACAAAATAACACCTAAAAATTCATCTTCGGTATTAGTCACTGGAAATAAATTTCGCTGCGATTTTGCAACACCATTATGAAGCATTTCACCTAAAGTCATTTCAGGTTTTAGTTTGATAAAGTCTTTTTCGATAACATTATCAAGCTTCATTAATGTCAGAACATTTTGGTCTTTATCGTGAGTTAACAAATCGCCTCTTTCAGCCAATTCACGAGTGTAAATAGTGTGTGGCATATAATTTTTTGTAATCATGTAAGATATGGCTACAGTAATCATTAAAGGCAAAAACAATACATAGCCACCAGTAATTTCAGCAATTAAAAATATCGCAGTTAATGGTGCATGTATAACACCAGCAATCAATCCAGCCATACCGACTAATGTGAAATTGGCTTCCGATACCTGAAATCCTAAACCTATATTATTGATTATTTTAGCGACCACATTTCCTAACGCACTTCCCATAACCATTGTTGGTACAACAATTCCTCCAACACCACCTGCTGCAAAAGTTGTTGTCATGGCAATAACTTTAAAAAAAGTGAACCCAATTAATAGAGCTATAACAACCCAAATATTGTCTAAATATGCATCAAAAGGATTTGAGCCAAGTGCATGTAAATAATTACCATTAAATAAGTCTTTCGTAAAACTTAAACCCTCACCATAAAGTGGCGGAATAAAATATAACATAATGCCTATGGCAAATCCACCAACAACGAGTTTTAAGAAGCGTGTTTTTAATCGCTCAAAAAAAGCATAAATGGCGAAATATATTTTTGTAAAATATAAAGAAGCAATTCCTGTTCCGATACCTAGAATGATAAAGAAAACAGTATCATTAATGGTAAACTTATCTGTTAGATTAAAATTGAAAAGTAAATCATCTCCCAAAAAAAAGTATGATGTTAATACAGATGAAATGGATGCAATTAATAAAGGTAATAATGAAGCAAAAGTTAAATCTAAACTAAATACTTCTACGGCAAATACAATGGCAGCAATTGGCGATTTGAACATGGACGCCATAGCTCCAGCAGATGCACATGCTATAAGAAGCGTTCTTGTTTTTTGGTCAATGTGCAACAAACGACTTAAGTTAGAGCTTATCGCAGAACCAGAAGTGATTGCAGGCCCCAATAATCCTACAGAACCACCAAAGCCAACGGTTAGTGGCGCAGCAATCAAAGGATAATATATTTGCCTATAATGTAAAAACCCTTTTTGTCTTAATAATGAATATAAAACAGAAGGAATAGCTCTTTTTATAAACGAAGGCGTTTCAGGTGCAACGGCTTTTTTAAATACATATTTGTTTAACAGATAAACAAAGAGTAAGCCCAAAACAGGTAATATGAAGTACAATTGATTTTGAGAGAAAATAATTCCGTGCTCTAACAAGCTTTCAATTGTAAATGCTATGTTTTTTAATGTTACAGCTGCCAATCCTGCTAGTAAGCCTACTAGAGTGCTCAAAAAATAAACGAAGTTTTTTTGAGAGACATTTTTATATCTCCAAATATGAAACCGTTTAAGAAGTGATTGTTTTGGCATGATTAATACTACTAAAAAATCCTGCAAAAGCAGGATTAATTATTATGATTTAAGATTGAGTTTTAAACTTAACTCTTCGAGTTGTTTATCATCAATTGGAGCAGGTGCATCAATCATGACGTCGCGACCAGAATTATTTTTCGGGAATGCAATAAAATCACGTATTGTTTCTTGTCCACCAAGTATAGCAACTAATCTATCTAACCCAAAAGCTAATCCACCATGAGGAGGCGCTCCATATTGGAAAGCATCCATTAAGAAGCCAAATTGCGCTTTAGCTTCTTCAGGTGTAAAGCCTAAATAATCAAACATTAACGATTGTGTTTTTTTATCGTGAATTCTAATTGAACCACCTCCAATTTCATTACCATTCAACACTAAATCGTAAGCATTTGCTTTTACATCTCCTGGATTCGTCGAAAGTAATTCTAACTGACCTGGTTTTGGAGATGTAAATGGGTGATGCATTGCATGGTAACGTTGGGTGTCCTCATCCCATTCTAATAATGGAAAATCCATTACCCAAAGTGGTGCAAATTCTTTTGGATTACGTAATCCAAGTCGTGTTGCCAATTCCATACGTAAAGCACTCAATTGAGGACGAACTTTATTTGTATCTCCAGAAAGTACACATATTAAATCGCCAGCTTTTGCTCCAGTGATTTCAGCCCATTTTGCTAAATCAGCTTCATCATAAAATTTATCAACTGAAGATTTATAAGTTCCATCTTCATTTACTCTACAATATACCATTCCTAAAGCACCAATTTGTGGGCGTTTTACCCAATCGATAAGTTGGTCTATTTCTTTACGAGTATAATTATTTCCACCTGGAACAGCAATACCAACAACTAATTCAGCAGAATTAAAAACACCAAAATCTTTATGTTGAGTAACCTCATTTAGCTCGCCAAATTGCATTCCGAAACGAATGTCTGGTTTATCATTTCCATACAAACGCATAGCGTCATCGTATAACATTCTTGGAAATTCTTTAATATCAACACCATTCACTTCTTTTAATAAATGACGTGTCAAACCTTCAAAGGCATTCAATATATCTTCTTGTTCCACAAATGCCATTTCGCAATCTATTTGTGTAAATTCTGGCTGTCTGTCGGCACGCAAATCTTCATCTCTAAAGCATTTCACAATTTGGAAATACTTATCCATGCCACCAACCATCAACAATTGTTTAAATGTTTGAGGCGACTGTGGTAATGCATAAAATTGACCTTCATTCATACGAGAAGGCACAACAAAATCACGAGCTCCTTCTGGAGTCGATTTTATTAAATAAGGCGTTTCAACTTCAATAAATCCTTCTTTAGACAAATAATTTCTAACCTCTTGAGCCACTTTAGCTCTAAAGATTAAACTGTTTTTCACTGGATTACGACGAATATCTAAATAACGATATTTCATTCGTAATTCTTCGCCACCATCGGTTTCATCTTCAATTGTAAAAGGAGGGAGGAGAGCTGAATTTAGAATAGTTAATTCAGACACTAAAATTTCGATATCACCTGTTGGGATATTTGGGTTTTTAGAAGCACGTTCAATAACAATTCCTTTTACTTGGATTACAAATTCACGTCCTAATTTTTGAGCTTGCTCCATCATTGCTTTTGGTGTGCGCTCTTCATCAAAAATAAGTTGTGTAATACCATATCGATCACGTAAATCGACCCAAACCATAAATCCTTTATCACGTACTTTTTGTACCCAACCTGCAAGTGTAACTTCGTTATTAATGTGTGATGTTCTTATTTCACCACAATTGTGACTTCTATACATAAATTTAATTTTTACACTTTTCTAATGAGTAAAGTGTTTAAGGTTGCAAATTTAATGAAGTTATATGATTATCAAATAAAAAAGCCTCAACATTTGTCGAGGCTTTTTCGCTATTAATCAATGTCCAATTGGACGTTAGATCCATTTTCTAAATCTTCATTTACTGATTTCACTTTTCGACGTAACCACATTTTGAATTTCATTGTAAGGAAAAACATAACTGGAACAAAAATCAATGTTAAGAAGGTTGCAACTAATAATCCATAAATTACAGTCCAAGCTAATGGACCCCAAAATACTACGTTATCTCCTCCCATATAAATATTAGGATTAAAATCTTTAAATAATGTAAAGAAGTTAATGTTTAATCCTATTGCTAGTGGAATTAACCCTAAAATCGTAGTAATTGCTGTTAGTAATACAGGACGCAAACGGGCTTTACCAGCTTTTACTATACTTTCGAATAAATCATTGACTTCTAAATAATCATCAATATCGATATCTAATTCATTCTTTTTTCTATCAACTAAAAGTTGAGCGTAATCAAGTAATACAACACCATTGTTTACCACAATTCCAGCTAATGAAATAATACCAACCATGGTCATCATAATGACAAATGCACTTCCAGTAATTACAATGCCACCAAAAACTCCAATAAAGCTTAAGAATATTGCCATCATAATAATTGCTGGCTTTGAAACAGAGTTAAATTGAAAAATTAAGATGAAAAATATTAATAATAATCCTGTAAAAAATGCGCCCATTAAAAAGGCCATTTGTTTATTTTGCTCTTCAATTTGCCCTGTATAATCTATTTTGATGTTTTCAGGCAAACCTTCATAACTTTTCATTTCGTTTTGTACTTGAGTTACAATAGCTCCAGCATCTGTATAACCAGGTGCTAATGCAGAATATACAGTAACTACACGTTTGGTGCTTTTATGTTTTATAGCACTAAAACCAGAGTTGTTTTCAAACTTAACTAATGTAGATAATGGAATATCTTTTAGCTTACCAGTATTATCTCTAAACGTGATATTTTGATTAAATAATGCACTAGTGTTATATCTGTTTTCTTCATTAAAACGAACATAAATATCAAAATCATCACCACCTTCTTTATAAACACCTGCTTTTGCACCAAAGATAGAATTACGTAGTTGTTGGCCAACTTGAGCAGCACTAACTCCTAATTCTCCTGCTTTTTTTCTGTCAATAGTAACACGCATTGTTGGCTTGTCTTTATTAACATCAATTTTTAGCTCATCAATTCCAGCAATATTTTTTTCATTGATGAATTCGCGCATATTTTCTGCGGTGTTAATCAATTCATTATAATCATCACCTTCCAATTCAATATTAATAGGAGCTCCAGCTGGAGGGCCATCCATGTTTTTTTCAACTGAAATTAATACACCAGGATAAATGCCTACTAGAGCTTCTTGTACTTTTTGACGCAATAACTCACTATCTTCACCTTTTCTGTATTTAAACTCTCTCATGGAAGCTGTAATTTTAGCTTTATGAGGCATTTCGGCAGCAGATCCACCATCAGTTTGTGGGTTTCCAGCACCTTCTCCTACTTGAGAAACAGCACTTTCTACCAAGAAATTATAATCCCCTTCTTTATATTGGCTATTATCAAGAACCTTATAAACCCTAGATTCAATTTCTTTAGTTATGGCATTCGTTTTGTCTATTGCAGTACCTTGAGGATACTCGATGTAAACTATAATTTGATTTGGTTTGTTATCTGGGAAAAACTCAACTTTTGTACGTTGTGTTGCTAAAGAAGCTCCAAAAGCAACAAAAGCTAGTATCAATAACACGAAAGTACCAACAGTTAAGGCAATCGGCATTCTACCTGAAAGTGCACGACGTAATTGACGCTCATACCAATTTTCGAGTTTTACTAATGTGTTGTTTTGGAAATTATTTGCCATTTTTCTTAAGAACAAACGATATACCCAAAGCATAATAGCTGTAAATAACATTAATGTTCCTAATGCTCTATATTCTCCAGCTACAAAAAACACAATAAGACCTAATATTGCCATTATACTTGTAGAAGTTATTATCTTTTTTAATGGCATGTCTTTATCTTCAATACTCATAAATTGAGACACCAAAACCGAGTTAAAAAAGATAGCTACAAATAATGAAGATCCTAAAACAACAGAGAGCGTTATTGGTAAAATCATCATGAATTCTCCCATAATTCCAGGCCATAAACCTAATGGAATAAAGGCAGCTACTGTTGTTGCAGTAGAGATAATTATAGGAAAAGCAATTTCACTAATTCCTTTTTTAGCTGCTTCAAGCCTACTCATGCCTTCTTCATCCATAAGTCGATAGACATTTTCTACAACCACAATACCATTATCAACAAGCATTCCTAGTCCCATAATTAGTCCGAAAAGAACCATTGTGTTTAAACTATGTCCTAGTAGATTTAAAATCATTAGCGACATAAACATGGACATTGGAATTGCAAATCCGACGAAGATGGCATTTTTAAATCCTAAAAAGAACATTAAAACCGTTACAACAAGGATAACTCCAAAGATGATATTGTTAACTAAATCATCTACTTGACCTATAGTTACAGATGACTGGTCGTTTGCTATTGTGACTTTTAAATCTTTTGGGAAATAATCATCTTTTGCGTTTTTAACAATCACTTTAATTTGGTCTACTGCATCAACCATGTTTTTCCCAACACGCTTTTTAACGTCGAGCATCACTACAGGATCACCATATTCTCTAGCAAAAGTGGTTTTGTCTTCTTCTTTAAAAGCCACTGTTGCCACGTCTTTTAAGTAAATAGCTTCGCCATTTTCAGATTTTACAACAAAATTTTCTAATTCTGAAGGAGACTCAATTTCTCCAAGAATTCTGATAGTACGACGTTGTCCACTTGCAATTAAATTACCAGCAGACATTGTCATGTTACCATTATTAATTGCTCCAATGATATCGTTAAAAGTAACTTCTGAAGCCATCATTTTATAGATGTCTACAGCAATTTCTACTTCTTTATCTTGAGCACCACGTATATCTGCTTTTTTAATTTCAATTAAGTTTTCAATTCTATCTTGAAGATATTCAGCATACTCTTTTAATTTTTCAATAGGATAATCTCCAGAAATATTAATATTAAGAATAGGCATTTCTTCCGATAGGCTCAACTCAAATATATTTGGTTCTACTTTGGCACCATTAAAAGTTGGCCAATCTTCGCTTGATGTTTCACTATCAATTTCGTCTTTTACTTTTTGTTTAGCCTGGTCAACAGTAATGTTTTCATCAAACTCAACAATCACCATAGAATAATCTTCTTGTGATGTTGAGGTAATGTCAACCATATTACTCACTGTTTTTAGTTTATCTTCAATAGGATCTGTAATCAGCTTTTCAATATCTTCAGCTGTGTTTCCTGGATAAACAGTACTTACGTATATTTTAGTTTCATTAACTTCAGGGAAGTTTTCTCTTGGCATATTAAAAAACGCAACTAAACCAAGATAGAAGATTACTAAAATAAGCACATACATTGTGGTTTTATTGTTAATAGCCCACGATGATAAACCAAATTCTTTATCGATTTGTTTTTTCTTTTTAGCCATTTTTTCCAGTTTCATAAGTTAATACTTTCACAGTTTGGCCATCTTTTACGCTTCTTGCACCTTCTTTAATAATTTCAACACCATTCTCAATACCTTCAAGAACTTCAATAACATCGCCTTGTGTTTTTCCTGTTTTAATAATAACTCTATTTGCCACGCCTTCTCCGTTAGCATTTTTGTTTTTAACTACATAAACATACTGTTCGCCTTCGGCATTTTCTGAAATAATACTTTGTGGGATTAGTAATGCATTTTCGTTTGTGTAATCATTAATTTTAAGCTTTGCAGTAAGGTTTGGTTTAATAGTTTTTTCTTTATTTGGAATAGCAATTTCTACTTTAAATGTTCTATTTGCTGGGTTTATAAAATCACTAGCCTGACGTACTTTTGTATCTATAGTTTTTCCTAAAACAGCAAATTCTACTTGTACATTTTTACCTGCAACAACATTAGAAATATAACGTTCTGGCACTTCGGTTTCTATATACATATTGTCTAGGTTTACAATGCGTATTAGCTGTGTTTGTCCTGCACCAACAACACTACCTTGTTCTGTAATAATATCATCAATAGTTCCAGAAAAAGGAGCTCTAACAGTAGTTTTAGCTAACTGCTGTTTTAATTGATTTACTGCTTGTTGTTGTGACTCATAGGAAGATTTTGCTTGTAAATATTGAATTTCACTTCCTATTTTTTGATCCCAAAGACGTTTTTGACGCTCAAAAGTTGTTTTAGCCAAATCAGCCTGAATTTGTAATTGTGCTAATTGTTGCCCTAATCCTCCATCGTCAATTCTAGCTAATACTTGACCTTTAGTTACTTTTTGACCTTCTTTAACATAGACATTGGTTAGAATACCATTGTATTCTGGAGTAATAACCATTAAGTTTTTGGTAGTCACATTACCTTGTAATTCAAGCATGTGATTAAACACTTCTTGTTTTGCAGTGAAAGTTGTTATTAAAGGAATATTTTTGGTTGTATCTAATTCGGAAATTCTATTATCCAGTAATTTTATTTTTGCATGAATAGCTTCTTGTTGGCCAACTAATTCTGCGCGTTTTGTTCTAATAGTTTCTAGATTATTACTTTCTAATACTTTTTCTACAGAATTCTTTTTTTCTTCACCACAGGAAGTTAAAATGAATGCTATTGCAATGATTGATAATATATGTTTCATTTGATAGTGTTTTTATTGTTTGTTGATTGAGTTTAGTATGGTTTCTAATTCAGCTTTTTTGGTAATTACATCTAACATTGCTTGTAAAAATTCTTGTTGAGCTGTGTATAATTGAGTTTGTGCTTGACGTAAATCGAAACTTGAAGCAATACCTTCGAAAAATTTGGTTTGGTTTTTAGCTTCAATACGTTCAGCAAGTTTTAGGTTTTGTTTTTTGTTATCATAATCTTCTATAGCAAATTGATAATTGCTTTTTGCAGAAGATATTTGTAATTGAAGTTTTTGTTGTGTTTCTAATAAATCATCTTCAGCTTTTTCAAGGTTTATTTTTGCACGTTGGGTTGATGCACTTCTACCTAAAGAACTAAATATTGGAATATTCATACTTACACCTAATAAAGATGACCCAAACCATTGTTGTTCTTTTTTTAAGAAATCGAAATTATCTGCATTTCCTGAATAACCTGCATTTACAAAAGCACTTAAACTAGGTAAAGCTTTGCTTTTTTCTAATTTTAGTAACAACTCTTTAGAAACCTTGTCGTTCTCTGCTATTTGATAATCGATAGTGTTTTCAACATTGGCATCTGTCTCTAAAAGAGTTAATGAGATGTTTTCTTGAGTTAAAGTTTCTAGATTATCTGTTAAAACAGAATTGTTATTAAGATCTATTCCTAAAGTGATATTAAACATTTGATAAGCCAATGTTTTTAAACGTTCGGTATTTTTAAGTGAGCTTTCAACACTAGAAAGCGTGATTTGTAATTGCTCTACACTTTCTTCTTCTTCCAATCCATTTTCATAAATTTTAGTTAGATCGTTTAAGTTTTTTTGAAGCACCTCTTTGTTTCGTTGTAATATCTGAACACTTTCTTCAGCTAAAAGCACATTTCCGTAAGCATTAATAACTGCTTTTCTAACTTCTAAATCTGTTTTTACTTTGGCGTTTTCAGAAATTTCCAAATACACTTTTGCAGACTGTAAACCTACTAGATAAGAACCATCAAAAATTAATTGACTTAAAGTAACTGATGCATTCATTGTTTGTTTTGTTCCAAAGCGTAATGGAATAAAACCGTCAGGAGAATTGACATCAAAATTTGTTTGGTTAGCATCAAAATAATCGTTTACAACATCTATAACACTTTGTGTGTTGTCAAAAGCTGCAGCTGGTAAAAGTGATACTTGTTGTTTTAACCAGTTTTGATATTCTATTTTCCCATTTATTTGTGGTAAACCCGTTGCGGTTGTTTCCCATTTACGTTGTTTGGCGACCTCAATATCGCGTTCAGCATTTTTTGCTGTACGATTGTTTTGAAGTGCATAATCTATAGCTTCCTGTAAGCTAAAACTTGCGGTTTTTTCTTGTGATAAAACCGATAAAGGAAGTAGTAAGATGAAAGTTAAGATGATTGCTTTATTCATTCTATGATTGATTATTAATAAATTTGGTTAATAGTTGTAATCCTCTTTCGCTACAAATGGCTCTTAAATGGTATTCGAGATAGCTTTCCATAAGGTATTCCATAGAAAATTGTTCTGATGGGAAAATGTTTTCATCCTTTATTCCAGTCATACCATTAAAGTACATTCTAGAAATAAAATCGACATCGATATTCAATCTAAAAAGCTCTGTATCAACACCTTTTTGGATACTTTCTTTAACAGACTCGTGCATTTTTTCAAATTGCTTTATCTGTAAGCGTTGAAAGATTTGAGGATAATATTTTTTGAGTTGATATTGTGGTGATGCTTTCTCATTTTTCAGATAGTTCATCACATACATTTTGATGTCGTACAGCTCTTCAATAGGGTTGTGTGATGCGTCACAAATGCAATCGATACCATCACAAATAGTTTCAAAAACAGTAAATGTTACTGCTTCGACCAACTTGGTTTTATTTTCAAAATGGACATAAATGGTTTTTTTTGATATGCCCATTTCATTAGCTATATCGTCCATAGTCACACTCTTGAAACCAAGGGTTAGAAACAATTCGGCGGCTTTATCTATAATTTTTTCTCTCATAATTGGGTGCAAATGTACACAAGGAAACTTTAAAAACAAAAATAGTTTCCAAGGTTTTAATGTTTTTTTAACATTCGTTTAAAGTGTTTGTAATAGTTGTTGCAATTACTTTATTTTTGTGGCATGCAACGTATTCAATTCTACCAAGAAGCTTTTGTAACCTATCTTAATGACTTTAAGATTGAAAAGCAACCAATTACTTTATATCAACCTGTCAGCTATATTTTAAATTTGGGAGGTAAACGCTTACGGCCAGTTTTAACGTTAATGACCGCCGAGATTTTTAATTGCGACTATAAAAAAGCTTTGGATGCAGCGTTGAGTATTGAAGTGTTTCATAATTTTTCATTAATCCATGACGATATTATGGATGATGCACCATTAAGAAGAGGCCAATCGACTGTACACGAAAAATGGGATATCAACACTGGAATCCTTTCGGGAGATGCTATGCTCATTATGGCGTATCAATTATTTGAAAACTATGATGCTCAAACGTTTCAAGCTCTGGCAAAACTATTCAGTAAAACTGCTCTGCAGGTTTGTGAAGGTCAGCAATACGATATGGACTTTGAGACTCGTGATGATGTCACCATCAATGAATATCTCAAAATGATTGAATTTAAAACAGCGGTTTTGGTAGGTGCTGCAATGAAAATGGGCGCTATTGTTGCTGGAGCTCCTATACATGAACAGCAACATATTTATGACTTTGGAAAAAACCTTGGTATCGCATTCCAGCTCCAAGACGACTACCTCGATGCATTTGGAGACCCAAATACATTTGGAAAGCAAGTAGGAGGTGATATCATAGAGAATAAAAAAACGTATTTATATCTTAAAGCTTTGGAGTATTCTAATAAGGAAGATGCGCTACAATTAAAGCATTTGTTTGAGATAAACCCATCAGAAGCGCATGATAAAATTGAAAACGTTAAACAAATATTTATATCGAGCGGTTCTGCTGAAGCAACACGACAAGAAATAAAAAATTATACAAACAAAGCTTTTTCAATATTGGGAAACATGTCGATTTCTGAAGAAAGCAAGTTCAATTTAAAACAGTTCGGGGAACAATTGATGGATCGTAACGTATAAAAAGTCAAATGAAAAACTTAACCACATTTGAGGATTTATTTGATGAAGCCAATCAACTCAATTTGTATCAAAAACTGATTCAGCAACTCAATAAAGATTTGCTGTTTGCCAATATCAATTTAGAATTTGATGACGATGTGTTGCCAACAAGTTTAAAGTTGATGCTTCACGAGACCATTTACAAACTCATTCAAGAAAAATTTACAGATTACCTCAATTTGCTTTACATTATAGATGTTTCTGAAGATAAAATAAGACAATTGGATGGTAGTGATACCTTACAGTTATCAGAAGAAGTCACCTTTATGATTTTAAAACGCGAATGGCAGAAAGTTTGGTTTAGAAATAAACTCTAACAAAAGGAGCCCAAGGATCTGCATAAATACTTTTTTCTTTGTCATAAAGCACATCGTAACGGATTCCAAAAGTGACATTTCTGGTTCGATATCCTGCTCCAACAAACAATGCTGGATACCAATAGTTTTGGTCTTCAATTGCTAGATGGTCTTCCCACTTTCTGTTAACATTGAGTTCTTCAAATTCAGCCGAAAGCTGTAATTCTTGTAAAGGACTGTACAAACCAATCACACTTCCTCCAAAAATAGTTGACTTATATGTGTTTTTCAAACTGTTAAAAGTCCCATTTAATCCAAGTCCAAGTGCAAACTGATCATTAAATTCATAAATGCCACTAGGAGCTATAGTTCCACTAAAGAAACCATCACCAAAACTTAAGCCTAGGCCACCACCAAAACGGACATGTTTCCAAAATGAGCCATCTGTTGTATGATGATTTTGAGAAAATACTGAATTGATAATCATTAAAAAGAATGCAAAAAAGAGCACTTTTTTTTGTTGAAAAATAAACATAGCAATCAATTAAATTTATAGATAATGATATATCATATAAATATACTAAAACCAACTCTAATTTTAGTAAAAGTTGTATTTTTGACAAAAATTTGATAGTACCAGAACGTTTTACCAAGCATAATGGATAAATATTCCTTCTTAAACGCCGCACACACAGCATATTTTGCTGATTTATACGACCAATATTTACAAAACCCAGATTCTGTTGAGCCAAGTTGGAGAGCCTTTTTTCAAGGATTTGATTTTGGAACAGAAAACGCCGATTTGAATGGTGTTTTGGCTGAAAATTGTATCGCTCCAGAAATACCAGAACAAATACAGAAAGAATTTAATGTAGTTCGCTTGATAGATGGCTACAGAAATCGTGGGCATTTGTTTACAAAAACCAATCCAGTACGCGCACGTAGAACTTATGAGCCAACATTGGCATTAGAAAATTTCGGACTAAATAGCAATGATTTAGATACCGTTTTTTCGGCTGGTGATATTTTAGGAATCGGAGTCCAGACCTTAAGGAGCATCATTGAGCACCTCGACAAAATATACTGCCACTCTATTGGAGTTGAGTATATGTATATAAGAAAACCCGAAGAGATTCAGTGGATTCAAAGCAAGTTGAACGTCAATGATAATCAACCAAAATTTTCTATTGAAGAGAAAAAGCATCTTCTTAAAAAGCTTAATGAGGCTGTTTCTTTTGAGAGTTTTTTACATACCAAGTATGTTGGACAAAAGCGTTTTTCATTAGAAGGAGGCGAATCGTTAATACCAGCATTAGATGCTGTTATTGAAAGTGCTGCAGATTATGGTGTTAAGGAATTTGTTATGGGAATGGCGCATCGTGGCCGATTAAGTACATTGACAAATATCTTTGGAAAATCACCTAAAGACATTTTTAGTGAGTTTGATGGAAAAGATTATGAACAAGAAATTTTTGATGGCGATGTTAAATATCATTTGGGTTGGACCAGTGATAGAGAGACCCAAAAAGGACATAAAATAAATTTGAATATTGCACCTAACCCTTCACATTTAGAAACTGTAGGTGCAGTCGTAGAAGGTATAGTAAGAGCAAAACAGGACGATAAATATCCAGATAACCCATCACAAGTATTGCCAATCATTGTGCATGGCGATGCAGCGATTGCTGGTCAAGGTCTCGTTTATGAGATCATACAAATGGCATCTTTAGATGGTTATAAAACAAATGGAACCATCCATATTGTAGTCAATAACCAAATCGGGTTTACTACCAATTACTTAGATGCACGTTCAAGCACTTATTGTACAGATGTTGGTAAAGTTACCTTGTCACCAGTATTGCACGTTAATGCCGACGATGTAGAGGCTGTAGTGCATTCGGTGTTGTTTGCTTTACACTTTAGAATGAAGTTTAAGCGCGATGTATTTATCGATTTATTGGGCTACAGAAAATATGGGCATAATGAAGGTGACGAGCCTCGTTTTACCCAACCAAAACTTTACAAAGCCATTGCAAAGCATGAGAACCCAAGAGATATTTATGCTAAAAAATTGATAGAGCAAGGCATTATCGATAAAGATTATGTTGCAAAATTAGAAGAAGATTATAAGGCATCTTTAGAGGTTAACCTTGAAGACTCGCGTAAAATAGAAAAAACGGTCATTACGCCATTTATGGAAAATGAATGGAAAAATTACGTGAATGTGACCGAAGACGAGATGATGAAACCAATAAACACAAAGGTTTCTAAAGCCGAATTGTCAAAAATAACAGAAGTCATATCTACACTCCCAAAAGATAAAAAATTCATTCGTAAAATTGAACGACTTGTCGAATCGAGACAAACAATGTTTGATGAAGACAAGCTCGATTGGGCTATGGCAGAGCATTTAGCATATGGAACACTTCTTCAAGAAGGTTATGACGTACGTATCTCTGGTCAAGATGTTGAAAGAGGAACATTTTCACATCGTCATGCAGTCATCAAAGTTGAAGATAGCGAAGAGGAGATTTTACTTCTTAACCAGATAAGTGACAAGCAAGGACGTTTCTTTATTTATAATTCATTGCTGTCAGAATATGGAGTTGTTGGGTTTGATTATGGTTATGCCATGGCAAGTCCAAAAACATTAACTATATGGGAAGCGCAGTTTGGCGACTTTAGCAATGGAGCTCAAATTATGTTAGACCAATACATTTCTGCAGCTGAAGACAAATGGAAACTGCAAAATGGTTTGGTGATGTTATTGCCACATGGATATGAAGGCCAAGGAGCAGAACATTCTTCGGCACGTATGGAACGATACTTACAATTATGTGCAAGTGATAATATGTTTGTTGTCGATTGTTCAACACCTGCAAATATGTATCATCTATTGCGTAAACAGATGAAAGCCAATTTTAGAAAACCATTGATTGTCTTTACGCCAAAAAGTTTATTGCGCCACCCAAAATGCGTATCAACAGTAGATGAGTTTGCTAATGGTAGCTTCCAAATGCTTATTGACGATGAACAAGCAAAAGTTGATAAAATAAAAACGTTGGTATTTGTCACCGGAAAGTTCTATTATGATTTATTGGAAGAACAAGAGAAGTTAGAAAGAGATGACATTGCACTGGTTCGTATAGAACAATTGTTTCCATTGCCAACAGAAGACATTCGCAAAGTATTGAAAAAATATAAAAATGCTAATGATATCGTTTGGGCACAAGAAGAACCACGTAATATGGGAGCTTATAGCCATATGTTGATGCATTTAGATGAAGCAAAAACTTTTAGGGCTGCATCATTAAGGCCTTATGGAGCTCCAGCTGCAGGAAGTTCAACACGTTCAAAACGTCGTCACCAAGAAGTGATTGATTATGTGTTTGACAAAACTAAAAACAATCAAAGATAATCATGAAACGACTGATTTTGCTCATAGCGGTTTTGGTGTCAACTTATTCTTTTTCACAAGAAGAGAAAGATAATTATGCTAGTGTCGCAAAATCATTTGAAACATTTTTCAACGAAGGACAATATGAGAGCATTTTTAATTTGTTTGATAATGAAATGAAAGCTGCTCTCCCTTTAGATAAAACGAAAGAATTTCTTGGAAGCAATCTAAGACAGAATTTGGGTAAAATCCAGTCAATGACTTTTCTCAAAACTAAAGAAACAGCCCATATTTATAAAACAGCATTTGAAAATGGACTTTTTGACATTCTACTTTCGTTGAATGAAGCAAATCAAATCAATGGGTTATATGTGTCACAGCATGTTCCTGACAATCTTCCCACTTTAGAGCGAAACATCACAAAAATGATTTTGCCCTTTAAAGAGGAATGGTTTGTTTTTTGGGGAGGAGAAACCGTAGAGCAAAATTATCATGTAGCGCACAAGAATCAAAAATATGCTTATGACATTCTAATGATGAAAGATGGCAAATCATATATTGGTGATTCCAAAAAGAATGAGAATTACCTTGTGTTCGGAAAAGATATCATTGCGCCTTGCGATGCGACTGTAATCAAGGTAATTGATGGTGTTAACGATAATGTTCCAGGCGAACTGAATCCAAAACAGCTTACAGGAAACACCATTATTTTAAAAACAGAAAATGAGGAGTTCATACTTTTTGCACATTTAAAACACAATTCAATAATTGTAAAAGAAGGTGAGAATGTTAAAAAAGGTCAACTAATGGCAAAATGTGGTAACTCTGGTAATACCACAGAGCCACATCTGCATTTAAGTTTGCAAAATGTTGAGGATATGAATATCGCTGAAGGAGCAAAGCTTTATTTTGATAAAATAATGGTTAATGGAAAGGTTGTAGAAGATTATATACCAGTAAAAGGGGATAAAATTAAAAATTTAGAATAATTCTTTAAGCTCACAATTTGTACCTTAAAGAATGATTTAGTGTAAAGAGACAAAATAGAAACAGAACAAAAACAACGCAAGCCGATAGGTTACAAAAAACAATAAGACCAATGATTTTAGAAATGAAAGTTCCTTCGCCAGGAGAGTCCATCACAGAAGTGGAAATTGCAACATGGTTAGTTGCAGATGGTGATTATGTAGAAAAAGACCAAGCCATTGCTGAAGTTGACAGTGACAAAGCAACATTAGAGCTTCCAGCAGAAGCTAGTGGCATTATTACACTAAAAGCAGAAGAAGGCGATGCCGTAGCAGTTGGCGAAGTCGTTTGCTTAATTGATACTAGTGCTGCAAAACCAGAAGGAGGTGCACCTGCAAAAGAAGAGAAAAAAGAGGAAGCACCTAAAAAGGAAGTCCAAAAAGCGACTCAAGAAGAATCAAAAACATATGCAACAGGAACTGCTAGCCCAGCAGCTAAAAAGATATTGGCAGAAAAAAACATATCTGCTTCTGATATTAAAGGAACAGGAAAAGATGGTCGTGTGACTAAAGATGATGCTGTTAATGCAACACCATCTATGGGAACTCCAACAGGCGGAAGTCGAGGTTCGTCAAGAAGTAAAATGTCAATGTTGCGTCGCAAGGTTGCAGAGCGTTTAGTCGAAGCAAAGAATACAACAGCCATGTTGACGACTTTTAATGAAGTTGATATGTCTCCAATTTTTGCATTGCGTGATGAGCACAAAGAAACCTTCAAAAACAAACATGGTGTTGGTCTAGGGTTTATGAGCTTTTTTACTTTGGCTGTGGTTAGAGCATTAAAAATGTACCCTGCAGTTAACTCAATGATTGATGGACAGGAAATGATCAGTTACGATTTTTGTGATATCAGTATTGCAGTTTCAGGACCAAAAGGATTAATGGTGCCAGTTATCAGAAATGCCGAAAATTTATCTTTCAGAGGTGTTGAAAATGAGGTCAAACGTTTAGCAATCAGAGCACGTGATGGACAAATAACTGTTGATGAAATGACAGGAGGAACCTTTACTATTTCCAATGGTGGTGTGTTTGGAAGTATGTTATCGACACCTATCATCAATCCACCACAAAGTGGTATTTTAGGAATGCATAATATTGTTGAACGCCCTGTTGCTGTCAATGGCAAAGTTGAAATACGACCAATTATGTATGTGGCTTTATCCTACGATCATAGAATCATTGATGGAAAAGAAAGTGTTGGGTTTTTAGTTGCTGTTAAAGAAGCATTGGAAAATCCGACAGAGTTATTAATGAATAGTGATGTTAAGAAAGCATTAGAGTTATAGTTTATTGAAAAGCTGTATTAAAAATAAAAAGGGCAACTTATAATTAAGTTGCCCTTTTTTCTTGATAATATAACTAACTAATAACTAAAAAAAATTAACAAGAATATTTGCGGTTATTATTAAGATGACACTGACAATTAACCCTATAATTAAAAGTCTGTTTTCTTGATGAAATTGATTTTTCATTTGTTTCATATTGCTGGGATTTGGGAACCACGGAAAATTTTAATTAAAAGCTCTGAATCAATGACAATCCAGAGCTCTCATTAATCTCCCTTTACTTAACTAATTAATAGCAATGTAAATTTCGACAATAAACAAATACCAAACAATACGTAGAACTACGTATTTTTCACAACACGCTTCTTAATTTATTGATATACAGCCATCTATTTTTTAAAATATAAGTAAAAAAATCAAAAAAGCCCTGAATCAATGACAATCCAGAGCTTTTAAGTAAAAATAATTCTCCCTAAGAATTAATAGCACTGTAAATATCGTGAATAAGTAAACACCAAACAATACGTAGAACTACGTATTTTTTTATAAAAAAGATTCGTTTTCTTTAGCAAATAAGATCAAGCTACCTCCTTTTGACTCTAAATCCAGCTTATCAATGATATGCTGCTTGTGCTTTTCAATAGTTCTATATGAAGCAAATAAGATGTTTCCAATCTCTTTTGCAGTTTTATTTTGGGCAATAAGCTTTAGAACTTCTTTTTCAGTTGGCGTCAGTAATTCCAATTCTTCCGGGACTTCCTCAATTTCAAGATAAGTTAACAGCTCTGGACTAAAATAGGCTTTGTTTTTCATTACTGATGCAATGCAGTTTTCTATTTCTTCAAGCGCAAACTCTTTAAGGATATAGCCATAAACACCCAATTTCTTTGCTTGGTTATAGATAGTTTCATCTTTTTCAAAAGTGATGAGGATGATTTTTGTCTCTAATTTCAGTTCTTGACATTTTTGTGCAATTTGCAATCCAGTCAAAAAAGGCATTTGTATATCTAAAATAGCGATGTCGGGCGAATGCTCTTCAATAAACTCGAAAGCTTCCTTACCATTTTTGGCGCATGCCAAAATAGTATATTGTTTTTCTAACAAAAAGTCATTCAGTCCTTTAAGTATAAGAGGATGATCATCAGCTATAATGATAGATGCGTTCATTTGCTATTAATAAGAGGGATTTAGATTATAAATATAAGTACATTTTAATTACTTATAAAGAATTATACTACAATTTAAGGTATAAATACTTTTTGTTATAATCAATGATGGCTTTGGATTTCTTCAAAATATCTGCACCGATGATGCCATCGACAGGTTTTGCTTTATGATTTATCAATGCTGTATTGACATGCGTTAAATTGAATAAAATCAATGCGACTTTTTTCTGTTTCCACTTTCCTATCTTTAAGGTGTTTTTCTTTGAAATTTGAGTCAGCATGTCAATAGCGCCAGCACCAGCGGCTTTAACTTCGCTGTCTTTGGCATTGAGCTTAAAGGTTTCAATAGCTTCAAAACCCACACAGCTACTGGAGGCACCAGTATCCAGAATAAATAAACCTTTTACGCCATTGATGGTGGCCTTTATTTCAAAATGATTTGTTTTTGTGAGTTTTAATTTAACTTTAGTATATCCTTTATTAAGAAGAAATTCCTGTAACAGTTCCATATCTTACTAATTTCATACAAAGATAATGATGTAAAACATATATTTTTGCTTTATGATCATAACCGACACACATACCCATTTATATAGTGAAGCATTTGATGAAGATAGACACGCAATGATCCATCGTGCCATCGAACAAAATGTGACACGTTTTTTTATTCCTGCTATCGATTCAACTTATACCAAATCGATGCTTCAATTGGAAGCCGATTTTCCAGACCATATTTTTTTGATGATGGGATTGCATCCTACTCATGTGAAAGAAAACTATAAAGACGAATTGGAGCATGTTGAGGAAATGCTCACAAAGCGAAAATTTTATGCAGTTGGCGAGATTGGTATCGATTTATATTGGGATAAAAGCACATTGCAGATACAACGGGAAGCCTTTAGACACCAAATACGATTGGCAAAGCACCACCAATTGCCGATAGTCATTCACTGTAGAGATGCGTTTGATGAAATTTTTGAAGTTTTGGAAACCGAAAAGAGTGATGACCTATTCGGTATTTTTCATTGTTTTACAGGAAATCTGGAGCAAGCTAAACGAGCAATTTCCTATAACATGAAATTGGGTATTGGAGGTGTTGTAACGTTCAAAAACGGACAAATAGATCAATTCATCAATCAAATAGATTTACAACACATTGTATTGGAAACCGATTCGCCATATTTGGCTCCAAAGCCATATAGAGGAAAACGTAACGAAAGCGTTTATATAATAAAGGTACTGGAAAAACTATCTGAACTTTATGGTTTGCCCCAAGAAAAAATTGCCGAAATTACTACTCAAAATTCAAGATCAATTTTTAATATTTAACAAATGAAAAGCCAACAACCTAACATCTTACTTATTTATACAGGAGGTACTATTGGGATGATTAAAGATCCAAATTCTGGAGTGTTGAAAGCTTTCGATTTTAGTAACCTGTTAAAGAAAATACCAGAATTGAAATTATTGGATTGCAATATAAAGACCCTCTCATTTGAGGAGCCAATAGACTCATCCAATATGAATCCTACCTATTGGGCTCAAATAGCCAAAATAATTGAGGGCAATTATGATGATTTTGACGGTTTTGTGGTGTTGCATGGTAGTGATACGATGAGTTATTCGGCATCTGCATTGAGTTTCATGCTCGAAAATTTGGCAAAGCCAGTCATTTTTACCGGATCACAATTGCCAATTGGAGATTTGAGGACTGACGCTAAAGAGAATCTGATAACTTCCATACAGATGGCATCATTGCAGCACAATGGTAAGCCAGTGATTAAAGAGGTGGGCCTTTATTTTGAGTACAAACTGTATAGAGGCAACCGAACCACTAAAATAAATGCCGAGCATTTTGAAGCATTTGAGTCCCTAAACTATCCGCATCTATCAGAATCTGGAGTGCACTTAAAGGTATATCACGAAAACCTGTTCAAACCCAACACAAGAAAGAAGTTAGTAGTGAGAAAAACATTTAACACCAACATTGCTTTGGTCAAGCTATTTCCAGGTATTTCGCAATCGGTTTTGAGCTGTTTGTTCAGTTCTCCAGATATTAAAGGGATTATTTTAGAAACTTATGGAGCTGGCAACACCACAACAGAAGATTGGTTTATTCAGCTGTTGGAAAGCACCATAAAAAAAGGCATACCTATTATTAATGTCACTCAATGTTCGGGTGGAAGTGTTAATATGGGACAGTATGAAACAAGTTCACAGCTCAAAAAAATAGGAGTAATTTCAGGAAAAGACATCACAACAGAAGCTGCAATTACTAAATTAATGTATTTATTGGGCGAAAAGATTTCACATAAAACCTTCAAAACCATATTTGAAACAGCTTTACGTGGTGAAATGTCCTAAAATTAACGAACAAAATTTTTTGCCTTGAAAGTTTTTTTCTTTATTTGACACTATAATTGAAGAGTACAAATTTAGAGAGGTGGCCGAGCGGTCGAAGGCGCACGCCTGGAAAGTGTGTATACCCCAAAAGGGTATCGAGGGTTCGAATCCCTTCCTCTCTGCTGTAATTTTTATTTTTTAATTGCAAATTTTTTATATCTTTAACACTTTAACTAATAAAATTAAGATTAAGAACAATGAAAAGATTATTTTCTATTCTAGCCATTGCAGGTATGATGGCTTTCGGGACTGTTAATGCAAATACAAATGCTATTACAACGTCAAGCGCAACAACTGTTGCAACAACAATTCAAGATGCAGATGCTGCAGCTGAACCTGAATTAGGGTTTACTCAAGAATTAAAAAAACGTTTTATTGAAGGAGGCCCTGGGTTTATGGGTATTGTATTGTTATGTTTAATTCTTGGATTAGCAATTGCTATTGAGAGAATTATCTTTTTAAACTTATCAACTACAAACACTAAAAAGTTAACTCAAAACGTTGAGGACGCTTTACAATCAGGTGGAGTTGAAGCAGCTAAAGAAGTTTGCAGAAACACAAAAGGACCTGTTGCTTCTATTTTCTATCAAGGATTAGATAGAACTGACGAAGGTATGGATGCCGTTGAAAAAGCTGTAGTAGCTTATGGAGGTGTTCAAATGGGACAATTAGAGAAAAACGTTTCTTGGATTTCATTATTTATTGCATTAGCACCAATGCTTGGTTTCATGGGAACTGTAATTGGTATGATTCAAGCATTTGATAAAATTGAAGCTGCTGGAGATATGCAACCATCACTTGTTGCTGGAGGTATTAAAGTAGCACTTTTAACAACTGTATTTGGTCTTGTTGTAGCAATTATCCTTCAAGTATTTTATAACTATATTATTGCAAAAATCGATAGCATTGTAAATGATATGGAAGATGCTTCAATAACTCTTATGGATTTATTGATTAGAAACAAAAAATAATAATCCAATTATTTTCAAATATTAATACTTATGAATTTACAAAAAATAATAAAAATTGCTGTACTAATAATTGGAGTAATTGCGTTATTCTTTTTGATAAGAATAATGATGATTGGTGATGAAGTTATTGAAGCTGATGCTTCGCAACAAGGAATTGTTTCATCATTTATCACTTTAGCTATTATTACGTTGGCAATAACAACGATTATCACACTATTGTTCAGTGTCAAAAACTTATTGTCTAGCCCTGCAAAACTAAAGCAAGCATTGATTGCTGTTGGTTTATTTGCATTGGTTGTCATTGTAGCTTTTGTCATGTCCAGTGGTACAGAACAAGCACTCGATGGAGGAGATGTCTTAACAGCTTCAGAATCGAGATGGATAGAAACAGGCATCAGAACCTTTTATATTTTAGTTATTGCTGCAGCAGGAGCAATGATGTTCTCTGGAGTCAAAAAAATGATGAATAAATAATTATGGCAAAACGATCAGCACCCGAAGTAAATGCAGGCTCAATGGCTGATATTGCGTTTTTACTTCTTATTTTCTTTTTGGTAACCACAACTATTGAAACCGATTCTGGTATCAGTCGTAAGTTGCCTCCTATTGATGAGACTAATCAAGAGCCACCTATTATTAAAGAAAAAAACTTATTTACAGTATTGATCAGTAAAGACAATCAGTTGTTGGTAGAAGAAGAACTGATGGAACTTAAAGATTTACGTAAAGCAGCAATTGAGTTTCTAGATAATGGTGGAGGTCAAGGAGAAGACGCATGTAGCTACTGTAAAGGTAAAAAAGACCCAGCTTCATCTGATAATCCAGACAAAGCAATTATCTCTCTTAAAAATGAAAGAGAAACGACCTATGCAACATACATTTCTGTTCAAAATGAATTAGTAGCTGCTTATAATGTATTAAGAGATAGAAGAGCTCAAGATCTTTATGGCGTTTCATTTAAAGAAATGGAAAAGAGCTATAGTGATGTCAATTTTACAGGTAATAAAGAAAAACTAAAAGAGAAAATCGAAAAGATAAAACTTGAATATCCTCAAAAATTATCTGAAGTACAAAACTAATTTAGAAAATATAAAACTCTATGTCTAAATTTAAAAAGAAAAAATCGGGAGAATTACCAGCCATATCTACAGCATCCTTACCAGATATTGTATTTATGCTACTATTCTTTTTTATGGTTGCTACTGTAATGCGTGAAAACACGTTGATGATTGAAAACAGACTACCTAGTGCAACAGAAGTTGAAAAACTAGATAAGAAAGATTTGATCATGTACATTTATGCAGGACAACCTCAAGAAAGATTTCAAGGTAAATATGGTAAAGAATCTCGTATTCAGTTGAATGATAAATTTGCTGATGTTAGCGATATTCAAGCTTTTGTAGCGGCAGAACGCGCTAGTAAACGTGAAGAGTTGAGAGACTATCTTACTGCAGCATTAAAAGTTGATAAAGAAGCCAATATGGGATTGATAGGAGATATAAAGCAAGAATTGCGTAAAGCAAATGCTTTAAAAATAAACTACACCACTCGTGAAGGTGACATATCAGCAAACAAAAAAGGAAACTATTAATTTTATTTGTTAGAAATACTTTTAAAGCATCCTGGATATAATTTATTCAGGATGTTTTTTTTAATCCAATTCTTAAAGCTCTAATAATTATATTTGTAATATGAATAAGAATGTTTTATTTATATTTTTATTACTCATAACCCTCTCTTGCTTTTCTCAAGAGGAGAAAGTTGTTGATTATACCAAAATAGACACACGTTACAGAGAAGACCAGTTTTATGTATCTGTAACTTATAATCTTTTAAATAATAAGCCAAGCGGAATGTCACAAAGCGGGTTTTCTAGCGGATTTCATCTAGGGTTTATTAGAGACATGCCTATTAATGACAAACGAAATCTCGCTATAGGGATTGGCCTAGGTCTTTCATCCAATTCCTATAACCAAAATATGCTCATCGAGAAAGATGATTCTAATAACTTGAATTACTCTCCCATTGAAGGAGCTTTTAGCAAAAATAAGTTTACTACTTATGTGGTTGAGGCGCCATTAGAGTTTAGATGGCGTACTTCAACAGCTGCCGATTATACATTCTGGAGAGTTTATACAGGAGTTAAATTTGGCTATGTGGTTGCTAACTCTTCAAAATATAAAGGTGATTTGGGCACCATTAAAAGCACAGCTATCGATGACATTGAAAAACTGCGGTACGGTCTTACCTTAAGTTTAGGGTATTCTACATGGAATTTTCATGTGTATTATGGACTAAATCCCATTTTTAAAAACTCGGCAAAACTCAATGGAGAATCAATCGATACAAGTAGCATCAAAATTGGATTGATGTTTTATATTTTATAGCTTTTAACCTGCATTTTTTGCTGTGATTCTTGGCTCTAACAGCTAAAAGATTTTATAATCTACTTACAACCAATAGTTGAGTATGATGAGTTGAGGTAACAATCCAATAAAAAAACCAATAATCAATTCGATATTCGTATGGGCTTTAAGGTGTAATCTCGAAGTTGCAATGGCTCCCAAAATAATACACATCAAAGCAATTGTTCCGTTGATATTAATTTTGAAATGGATACTCAAGGCAACGGCAAACATAAAAAATCCAGATGCTGCAATCATATGGATGCTCGCTTTAAATTTTAAGATTGCCAAAATCAAACAAGCTAAAGTAGAACAAAGGACACCAACAAAAAAATAATACAACTCTTCCACCTCGTTATATGGCAGCACTCTGTAAAGGATAAGTGTCACAATGGCACAATTGATCAACAATGGCGCAATACGCTCTCTAGTGCTTTCTAAATAGACAGAATCGACAGTTTTTAATGTTTTTAGAAGATAATAAATTAATATTGGCAGTATGAGTGTAAGTATCGCTACAGAGAATACTTTTGCTTTAATCACAGGATCTGGAATAAAACGTGGTGTTTTAGAGAAATAAAATAACACACCCAACAAAGGCATGATGATAGGATGAAAAATAAATGAAATACTTTTTAGTACACGATCGATCATATTTTCTTCCTTAACCTTGCGACAGGAATATCCAATTGTTCTCTATATTTTGCAACCGTACGTCGCGCAATAGGATAGCCTTTTTCCAATAAAATGGCTGCCAATTTATCGTCTGTCAATGGCTTGCGTTTGTTTTCGTCTTCGATAACCGTTTCTAATATTTTTTTGATTTCTCGAGTCGATACCTCCTCACCTTGGTCATTGGTCATCGATTCTGAAAAGAATTCTTTAATAAGTTTTGTGCCATAAGGCGTGTCCACATATTTACTGTTAGCTACACGAGATACTGTAGAGACGTCCATTTCTATCTCGTCGGCAATATCCTTAAGAATCATTGGCTTTAACTTGGTTTCATCACCAGTTAAAAAATAGTCTTTCTGATAGTGCATGATGGCACTCATGGTAACAAACAAGGTTTGTTGGCGTTGTTTGATGGCTTCAATAAACCATTTGGCTGCATCTAATTTTTGTTTGATAAAGATAACGGCATCTTTTTGTGATTTTGACTTGTCTTTGGCTTCCTTGTAGCCTTTCATCATGTCAGTATATTCACGAGAGACATGAAGTTCTGGTGCATTTCGACCGTTTAATGTTAGCTCAAGTTCACCATCAACAATTTTAATGGCAAAATCAGGAACGATATGTTCGACCATTTTGTTATTTCCAGAGTATGAACCTCCTGGTTTTGGGTTCAAATGCTCTATTTCGTCTATAGCATCTTTTAGCTGCATTTCGGTAATGTCAAACTTTTGAATGAGTTTTTTGTAGTGCTTTTTTGTGAATTGATCAAAAGCTTTATCAATGATTGCAATAGCTAATTCGACATCTGGATTTTTTTCTTTTCTATGTAATTGAATACTCAAACATTCTTGAAGGTTACGAGCACCAACACCTGCAGGATCTAACTGATGAACAATGTGAAGCACTTTTTCAATACTCTTTTCATCTGTATAGACATTTTGGGTAAATGCCAAATCATCTGCAATATCAGCCAAAGACCGACGTATGTAACCACTTTCATCTACACTGCCTACCAAAAATTCAGCAATATCACGTTCGTCATCTGATAAACGAAAGGTGTTTAGTTGGTTTGTTAAGTATTGTGTAAACGAAGTGCCTGCTGCAAAAGGGATGTCTTTGTCGTCATCGTCAGCACTATAATTACTGGTCTGTGTGCGATAATCAGGAATATCATCATCACTCAAATATTCATCTACGTTGATATCTTCACCAATGGTTTCTGTATCGTCGTAGTTGTCGTCTGTATTGTCAAATTCATCAAAAGAGTCACCAAACTCATCGTCATTGTCTTCTTTTCCTCCCTCAAGGGCTGGGTTTTCTTCCATTTCTTGCTTTAAACGTTGTTCAAATGCTTGTGTGGGCAACTGAATCAGTTTCATCAACTGAATCTGTTGAGGCGACAATTTTTGTGACAATTTGAACTGTAAATACTGTTTAAGCATATATAAAATTTGAATGACTTTAAAATTAAAAAAAACAATCTATATAAGTGATAAATATAGATTGTTTTATAATATGATTAGCTTAATTTTTTATTAAAACTCGGCATTTTGAGGTGTTCTTGGATAAGGAATCACATCTCGAATGTTGCCCATTCCTGTTGCAAACATTACTAAGCGTTCAAAGCCAAGCCCAAAACCAGAATGAACAGCGGTTCCATATTTTCGCAAATCGAGGTACCACCACAGTTCTTCTTCATCAATATCAAGAGCCTTCATTTTTGCTTTCAATACGTCCAAACGTTCCTCACGTTGTGAGCCTCCGACCATTTCACCAATACCTGGAAATAAAATATCCATGGCACGAACGGTTTTTCCTTCTTCATTCAAACGCATATAAAACGCTTTGATATTGGCTGGATAATCAAATAGAATCACTGGACATTTAAAGTGTTTTTCTACCAAAAAGCGTTCGTGTTCACTTTGCAAGTCGGCTCCCCATTCATCAATAATATATTTGAACTGTTTCTTTTTGTTTGGTTTAGAGTCTTTTAAAATCTCAATAGCTTCGGTATAACTTACACGCTTAAAGTGGTTGTCAACCACAAAATTGATTTTTTCAATTAGGCTCATTTCAGAACGTTCGGCTTGTGGTTTGGTTTTTTCTTCGTCCAATAATCGTTGTTCTAAAAACTCTAAATCTTCACGATTGTGTTCCAAGGCATATTTTAAAACCGATTTCATAAAGTCTTCCGCCAAGTCCATATTGCCTGCCAAATCCATAAAAGCCACTTCTGGTTCAATCATCCAAAACTCCGCTAAATGACGAGATGTATTGGAGTTTTCGGCTCTAAAAGTTGGGCCAAATGTGTAAACTTTCCCTAATGACATCGCATAAGTTTCAGCTTCCAATTGGCCAGAAACGGTTAAGTTGGTTTCTTTTCCAAAGAAATCTTCTTTATAATTCACAGTGCCATCCTCATTTAAAGGTGGATTTTTTGCATCGAGATTGCTCACTCTAAACATTTCGCCAGCACCTTCGGCATCACTTCCTGTAATGATAGGCGTGTGCATGTAGTAAAAACCATGGTCGTTGAAATACTTATGGATAGCAAATGATAAGGTTGAGCGTAAACGCATCACAGCGCTAAAAGTGTTGGTTCGTGTGCGTAAATGTGCATTTTCACGTAAGAATTCAAACGAGTGCTTTTTAGGCTGAATTGGATAAGTTTCTGGGTCAGAATCGCCAAGTATTTTTACAGAAGTAACGACGATTTCAACACTTTGGCCTTTCCCTTGGCTTTCTACCAACTGTCCTTTGATATGTAGAGCCGCTCCTGTTGTGATGCGCTTCAAAATGGTTTCATCCATTTTTTCAAAATCGACAACACATTGAATATTTTGTAATGTAGAGCCATCATTTAGCGCAATAAAACGATTGGCTCTGAAGGTACGAACCCAACCTTTGATTTCTATATCTTGAGATTTTGCTTCCGTTTTTAATAAACCAGCAATAGTTTGTGATGTCATTATAATTTATTTTAAAGGTGCAAAGATAAAAAAAGCCTTTCGGCTTTCAATATCCAAAACATCAAAAAACAAACCCAAAATATTCGGGAATTGAAATTTGGAATTTTAAAATTTAGTCCTCATCATCATCTTCTGGAATAATATTGATGGATGGTTCTTTTAATACTTCTTTATTGGCAATACTGCGTTCTAATGATAGTAAAAGAGAAGGCAATAAGAGCAAATTAGAAAGCATGGCAAATAAAAGGGTCATAGATACCAATGCGCCAAGCGCAACGGTTCCGCCGAAACTTGAAATTGTGAAAACTGAAAACCCAAAAAACAACACAATGGAGGTGTAAAACATACTTACACCAGTTTCGCGTAGTGCGCCATAAACTGACTTTCTGATTTTCCAATGATTGGCTTGAAGTTCTTGTCGGTATTTTGCTAAAAAGTGAATGGTGTCATCTACTGAAATCCCCAAAGCGATGCTAAACACCAAAATAGTCGATGGTTTTATAGGGACTCCAAAATATCCCATTAACCCAGCTGTAATGAACAATGGAAGGATGTTTGGAATTAATGATACCAATATCATTCTTAACGAACGGAACATATAAGCCATAAATAACGAAATCAATAAAATGGCAAGCGATAATGAAATGGCTAAATTCTTTACCAAATAGGTGGTCCCTTTTTGAAAAACTAAAGCTTTTCCGGTCATCGTGACATTATAATTTTCGGCAGGAAGAACTTTGTCGATTTTAGCCTGTAGATCATCTTCGATATCCTCCATTTTATCTGTGCCTATATCTTTCATAAAGGTGGTGATTCGAGCATATCGACCTGTGCTATCTACGAAGTTTTTAAGAAGGTTAGCTTCAGAAGATGAGTTTTTGGCATATGATAAAATGAAACTGTTTTCTTGACTTGTTGGTAATTGATAATATTTTGGGTTGCCATTATAATAGGCTTGTTTAGAATACTTGACAAGGCTAACCACAGATATTGGACGAGATAACTCTGGAATTTCATCGATCAACTCCTCTAGCTCGTTCATACGCTTAAGCGTGCTCAACTTCATAACCCCTTTTTTGCGTTTGGTATCTACAACAATTTCGAGAGGCATCACACCATTGAACTCATCTTCAAAAAAACGGATGTCTTCAAAAAATTCAGCATTTTTTGGCATATCTTCAATAAGACTACCAGAAATACGTATTTGGAAAATGCCGATAATGCTTAAAACCAATAAGATGACTGCCGAGAAATAAATCGTAATCCGTCGCTCTTTGACCATGCGTTCTATCCAGTTGACAAAACCACCAATCCAACGTCTGTTTAAATGTTCTAAATGTCGATCTTTTGGGTAAGGCATGAAACTGTAAATGATAGGGATAATGAGCAGGCACAGCATAAAAATAGCGATGATGCTCAAAGAGGCCACAATACCAAACTCTTTTAACAAGGTGCTTTCTGTGAGAATGAAAGTTGCAAAACCAGAAGCAGTTGTGATGTTGGTCATCAAGGTGGCGTTTCCAATTTTTGTAATGACTCGCTGTAACGATTTGACCTTATTACCATGAGATTTAACCTCATTTTGATATTTGTTGATAAGAAAAATACAGTTAGGAATTCCTATAACGATAATCAAAGGAGGAATTAAGGCGGTTAAAACAGTTATTTCATAATTAAGTAAACCAATAATTCCCAATGTCCACATAACACCAACACTCACTACGATAAGCGAAATAAAGGTGGCTCTAAACGATCTAAAAAAGAAAAAGAAAATGAGGGAAGTTACTAACAGTGCAGCAGCTACAAACAATCCTATTTCGTCAACAATGTTTTGGGCATTTAAAGTTCTTATATAAGGCATCCCAGAAACGCGAACATCCAAATTGTTGGCTGCTTCAAAATCAGCGACTCTTTGTTCCAGGACATCAATCACAAAATCTTTACGAGCTGCTGTGTTGACAATATCTTTTTTTAGATAAATGGCAGTTCGGATGGTTTTGGTGTCGTTATTGAACAAAAAGTTATCATAAAATGGATATTGCTCAAAAAGTTGTTGCTTTAGTGTATCTATTTGAGCTATAGAATGCAGTGAATCCTTGATAAAAGGCTCCAACTCAAAGGTTTCTTTTTGGGTGTTTTTGACTAACTTTTGTAAATCCTTAATTGATAGGACAGATTCGACTTCGCTATAAGTTTTAAAACTTTCAGAGAGACGATTCCAAGCGTTCAACTTCTCAACTGTAAACAGGGAAGAATCCTTAACGCCTAATACGATAAGATTGCCTTCTTCGCCAAACACATCTAAAAACTCCTGGTAAGTAATATTTACCTCATGGTCATAGGGTAGCAAATTGGCTTCTGTGTAGGTAAAACGCATGTTTTCCCACTTTGTGGCTAGAAAAAGGGTCATCAATGCGATGACAATAAGTATCCCTATTTTGTTACGCAAAATCAGTCGCGCAACGATTTCCCAAAAGCTTTTTGTAAATAATTTAAACATACGATCGTTTACGAAGCGACAAAGGTAGAAAAAAGGGAAGGATTAGATAGACTTATTGCAGGATATTATCTGCTTACAAATTTACATTAAACGTAAACTTAAAGGCTACATTGTCTTCAAAAGCAGGTAAATGGTAACCACCATATCGATAGGCAAAACTCAAACCAAACCCGAAAAGAAGTTTATTGACTTCAAAACCTGATTCAGAATAACCTTTTTCTAATGTCCCAAAAGTAACATTTTGATGGCGCTCAATATGGCTCATATCGCCAAGTGCATATCTGGTAATAAGTACTAATTGTGGTTTAAAACGCGGTGCAATTTTAAAAGGATTGACATAGTGTTTAAATTGGAATGTTGTAAATCGGTCAGAGAAAAACTCATTGAAAAACATGGTTTCAAAACTGTTGATGCCAGCAACGGAAAAACGTTGCATAATAGTCGATTTTCTTATGTTATTGGGATAAGCATGATACAAATGTGTCAAAGGGACATTTCCGTAAGCAAAGCCTCCAGTAATGGTGGCTTCGGTTACCGATGCGTTTTTGTGCTTTAGTTGATAGATGGTCCTGAAATCTAGTTTAGAAAAGTTTAGATTGCTTCCAAGTAGGTTGTCAATATTTTTGGTGTATTGTAAGGTGAATTTCGGATAGCCATCAATTTTTTCTACAATGCCATTTTTGGTTTGTTCAAATTCACTGAAAGGAGACCATTGCAAAGCAATTTTTGCAGTCGTTAAGTGAAACTCCCTGTACAAGTGATCGTCAGTAGAAAAAATATAATTGTAGGTTGGTGAGATATTGCTAATTGCCAATTGTGTTTCAGAAATTAGATTGTGTGTAAATTGGTGTTCTAAAGAAAGGGCTTTAGTAATGTGCCGATGAAACAAATCGATGTTAAGCAGGCGAGGCTCAAAAAAAGAAAAGAAACGCTTATCAGTTAAAAAAGCAGAACTTCCGGTTTCTTGTAAGTCATCGGTATATGAAAAATTCACCCAAGTATTGGTCGCTTCGGCAACTCTAAAACCACCACCAATACTATACTTGAAATTATGGTCTCTAAACCCATAAACGACATAACTGTTAATGCGGTATTTTTCAGAAAAGGCATCATTGGTTATGCCTCCAAGACCAGTTCTAAAGCCTTCGTATTGATTGAATTTTACAAGATAACGTAAATCAATATTAACAAACTTGGTCGGAAAATAACCATTCCCCAATTGTTTTAAAAGTTCGGTTTTCTTTGAAGTTGAATCATTTTGAACTCCTGTTGAATCGTTTTGAACATGTATAATTTGCGACTGTGCTATTAAACTACAGAGCAATAAAAAGTAAATAGCACAGATTTTTTTCATTTATAAAAATAGATAAAGGTTGCAACAAAAAAGCGACTAAAGAGTCGCTTAAAATTTTAAACAGTCATGATTTCTTTTTCTTTGACTTCTAAAATGTCATCTATTCTTTTAACGTATTTATCCGTGAGATGTTGCACGTCTACTTCCGCATTTTTTTGAAGGTCTTCAGAAACATCGTCTAATTTTTTGATTTCAGAATTGGCATCTTTACGAGCACTTCTTATACCAATTTTTGCATCTTCAGCTTCGGCTTTTGCTTGTTTGGCTAAGTCACGACGACGCTCTTCGGTTAAAGGTGGTACACTTATAATGATTGTGTCGCCATTATTCATTGGGTTGAAGCCCAAATTTGCGATTTGTATTCCTTTTTCAATTTCTTGAATCATACCTTTTTCCCAAGGCTGCACAGTAATGGTACGTCCATCTGGAGTATTGACGTTGGCAACTTGGTGCAATGGTGTTTGCGAGCCATAATAGTTAACCATAACACTACCTAACATGGCAGGGCTTGCCTTACCAGCTCTGATGTTTACAAATTGTTTTTCGAGATGCTTAAGGGCTGCATCCATCGCTTCCTTTGCGGTGTCTAATATAAATTGAATGTCTTCGTTCATTTTTTTTAAACTTTAATATGTGTGGCTTTCAAAAAACAAGCCAAAATGTATCTCGGATTATAAATTAACTTTGGTTCCAATTTTTTCGCCAGCAACAACCTTAAGCAAATTCCCTTTTTTGTTCATATCGAACACAATAATTGGCAATTCGTTTTCTTGACTTAAAGTAAATGCTGTGGTGTCCATAACTTTTAAACCTTTGCGCAATACATCATCAAAAGTAATATGGTCAAATTTTATGGCATTTATATCTTTTTCTGGGTCCGCATTGTAAATACCGTCTACACGAGTGCCTTTTAAAATCACATCAGCTTCGATTTCTATTGCACGGAGTACAGCAGCCGAATCAGTTGTGAAATAAGGGTTTCCTGTGCCTCCACCAAAAATGACCACTCTACCTTTTTCTAAATGACGCATTGCTTTGCGACGAATAAAGGGTTCGGCAACTTGATTAATGTGAACCGCAGATTGCAAACGAGTTGGGACGCCAGCATCTTCGAGAGCACTTTGTAATGCAAGTCCGTTAATAACGGTTGCTAACATTCCCATGTGGTCACCTTGTACACGATCCATACCATTACTTGCACCTGCTACACCTCTAAAAATATTACCACCACCAATGACAATGGCTACTTCGACACCTTTTTCGGTAATGGCTTTAATGTCTTCGGCATATTCTGCCAAACGTTGAGGATCAATACCATATTGACGTGTTCCCATTAAGGCTTCACCTGAAAGTTTGAGGAGGATTCTTTTATACTTCATAATGATTTTAAAAGTTTAGCAAAACTACATAATTTTTTTGTTTTTAGATGATAAAAAAAAGCCTCTCAAATAAATGAAAGGCTCTTTGCATAATATTTAAATTAGGTTTATCCTAAAGACACACGTTTAAAATCTGTAACCTTTACGTCGCCATAAGAAGCAACATATTTAGCTACGTTCATTTTTTCGTCTTTAATGAATGTTTGGTCTAACAAACATTTTTCTTGATCTAAAGTCGTGTTGTCAGAAATGAAACGCTCCATTTTACCTGGAAGGATTCTGTCCCAAATTTGTTCTGGTTTACCTTCAGCTTTCAATTCTGCTTTGGCAGCTTCTTCAGCTTTAGCCAATACTTCTGGAGTTAATTGCGCCATTGAGATATAAGAAGGTACATTTTTAAGAGTTTTGCCTAAACGAGCCAATTCTTCATTGTCTTTTTCAATCACAGCGATTCTTGCTTCAGTTTCTGATGCGATGAATGCAGGATCAAAATCTTTGTAAGATAATGTTGTAGCTCCCATAGATGCGATTTGCATGGCTACGTCTTTAGCTAATTCTTCAACATTGTTAACTTTTGCAGAAAAACCTACAATCGCAGCAATTTTATTGATGTGAACGTAAGAACCAACGTATGGTGCTTCTAATCTTTCAAAAGCATTTAGGTCAATTTTTTCACCGATGACACCAGTTTGCTCAACTAATTTATCTGCAACAGTCATGCCTCCAAAATCAGCAGCCAATACGTCTTCTTTAGAATTACAGTTAATTGCGATATCAGCAATGTCGTTTGCTAAAGCAACGAACGATTCGTTTTTACCTACAAAATCAGTTTCACAACCTAAAACGATAGCGATACCTACAGTATTGTCGGCATTTATTTTAGCAACTGCAGCACCTTCAGAAGATTCTCTGTCAGCTCTTTTTTCTGCAACTTTTTGACCTTTTTTACGTAATACGTCAATTGCTTTATCAAAATCTCCTTCAGCTTCAACCAATGCTTTTTTGCAGTCCATCATTCCGGCACCTGTAGCTTGTCTTAATTTGTTTACTTCTGCGGCTGTTATTTTTACCATAGCTTCCATATATTTTTAAAATTTAAAAAAGTCGTTCAATTAATTTTCAACAAAGAAAAGAACTAAACGACTTATTGATGTTGTGTAATTGTTATTTATTCTTCTTCGTCAACAGCTACTTTCTTTTTAGCTGCTGATTTTTTTGTTGCTTTTACTTCAGTGTCAGCACCTTCTTCTTTTTCTGTTTTGTCTGACTTACGTTCAGATAAACCATCTGCAATAGCTGATGTGACAAGAGTTAAAATTTTATCAATAGATTTTGATGCATCATCATTTGCAGGAATTAAATAATCTACTTGACGTGGATCAGAATTCGTGTCAACCATTGCGAAGATTGGAATGTTTAGTTTTTGTGCTTCTTTAATGGCGATGTGCTCACGTTTGATGTCTACTACAAACAAAGCGCCTGGTAAACGAGTCATGTCAGAGATAGAACCTAAATTTTTCTCTAGTTTAGCTCTCAAACGATCTACTTGAAGACGTTCTTTTTTAGATAATGTCAAGAATGTTCCATCTTTCTTCATTTTATCGATCATCGCCATTTTCTTAACGGCTTTTCTGATGGTTACGAAGTTGGTCAACATTCCGCCTGGCCATCTTTCAGTGATGTAAGGCATAGTGACTGCACCTGCTTTTTCAGCAACGATGTCTTTGGCTTGTTTTTTTGTGGCTACAAAAAGGATTTTCTTTCCTGAAGCTGCAATTTTGTGAAGCGCTTGAGACGTTTCTTCAATTTTTGCTGCTGTTTTGTAAAGGTTGATGATATGGATACCGTTACGTTCCATATAAATGTAAGGAGCCATGTTTGGATCCCATTTACGTGTCAAGTGACCGAAGTGTACACCTGCATCTAATAATTCTTTTACTTCTACTTTCATTTTTAATAGTTTACGTTCTGTTAATTAGCAATGTTCCATTTGGCTTTTGGCGCTAGGCTTCATTTAGATGCTAAACTAAAACTGGGTTAAAATTTGTTTTTTGAAAAAAACTTGATTGGAAATATGTCTGATGATATTTCCAATCGAGTTGGTAATAAGATTAACGTTTAGAGAACTGGAATTTCTTACGAGCTTTCTTCTGTCCGAATTTCTTACGTTCTACCATTCTTGGGTCTCTTGTCAACAATCCTTCTGGTTTCAAAATGCCTCTGTTTTCTGCATCGACTTCGCACATTGCGCGAGATAATGCTAAACGGATCGCTTCTGCTTGACCAGTAATACCACCTCCATATACATTTACTGTAATATCAAAGTTGCCTTCATTGTTAGTCATGACCAAAGGTTGATTTACTTTGTACTGCAAGGTTGCAGTAGGAAAATAAGTCGCCATGTCTTTTTTATTGATTGTGATGTTCCCTTTTCCTTTGGCAACATACGCGCGAGCAACAGCCGTTTTTCTACGGCCGATTTTGTGAATTACTTCCATTAATTAAATTCGTTTAAGTTAATTGCTTTTGGTTTTTGAGCAGCATGAGCATGCTCTGTTCCAACCACAGCAGTTAGGTTACGGAATAAATCTGCACCTAATTTGTTTTTAGGGAGCATTCCTTTTACTGATTTTTCTACTAATCGTGCTGGATCTTTTCCAAACATTTCTGTAGCAGATAAACTTCTTTGACCACCTGGATAACCTGTGTGACGAATGTACGTTTTGTCATTCCACTTGTTACCTGTTAAGTTGATTTTTTCAGAGTTGATAACAATAACGTTATCTCCGCAATCAACGTGTGGTGTGAAGTTAGGCTTGTGCTTACCTCTCAAAAGTTTTGCAACTTTAGAAGCAAGACGCCCTAGACTTTGACCTTCAGCATCAACCAAAATCCACTCCTTATTAACAGTAGCTTTGTTTGCTGAAATCGTTTTGTAGCTTAATGTATCCACACTTATTAATTTTACTTATTAAACATTCCTCTCTCAAAAAGAGTTTGCAAATTTACGATAATCTATGTGATTACCAAATAGTATGGAGTAATTTTTACAGACAATTTATCAGCTTGTAAATTAATGTATTAAATATTTTTTGAGATACGTTGTCTTTAATAGTAAAAAGAGGTCATAATGTACCAGAATAAAGTTTTGAAAGTAGTATTTACAGCTTAAAAAACCAAAGATGGTAGTTTGTAAAGTAATGAATTATGCGCCTTGTTTGATAATGTTATTCTGGCTATGATAAATTTAATACGGTTTCTTTAAATGGATATTATATAATGTTTCCTAACAAGTTTTATGCTATCTGATTAATTTTCTTCATATTTGTATTACCTAACTAATCAGATGCTTAAGAGTCTTCCCCATAAATTGATAGCATTAAAAAATTTTGAAAGTGAAGACAAAAAAAACATCCTTTTGGCTATTGATGTTACTTTTCATTGCTATGCTCCTGTTTACAGGTTGCAGTGGCATTAAAAGACAGAAGGCCAAACAAGGTGTTTTAGACTTAACCCATTGGGACTTTAGCAAGAATGGAATCTCCAACTTAAATGGTGAATGGGAGTTTTATTGGAATCAACTTTTAGAAACTGACAGTATTCCAGACAATGGATCCCCATCTTTTGCCAACTTACCTGGCGTTTGGAATGACTTTGGACAAAATGGAGAAAATCTACCTGGCCAAGGCTTTGCAACCTTTAGACTCAAAATAAAGAACAATCTCAATAACGAAAAACTAGGGCTTCGTATTCCTTACCATTTTACAGCTTACAGGCTTTGGATTGATGATGAATTGGTTGCCGAAAACGGCGTAGTATCAGATTCGAAACTAAACAGTACGCCGCAAACATTGCCCAAATATATCTACTTTACATCTACAGGCAATGATATTTATATGATATTACAAGTTTCTAATTATCATTTCGATAAAGGAGGTGCGCCAGCTCCTTATAAGTTTGGGTTGGAAAGGCAAATAAAGGCACTGCAATCTCGGCAAGTAGCTTTAGATTTGTTTTTGGCAGGCATCTTGTTTATTATGGCATTCCACCATTTAGGGCTCTACTACCTAATGAAAAAGGAAGTATATACCTTATATTTTAGTATTGTCTGTTTTTTGGTTATGTTTAGGACCATTGGTTTAGGGGAAACATTTTTGATAGAATTGTTCCCAGACTTCAACTTTGAAGCCTATACACGATTGATTTTTATAGGATATTTTATAGGACCACCTTTGTTTATCCTCTTTATTCAAAAATTATTTCCACTAGATGCAAAAGTTGTTTTGGGTAAAATATATATGCTTATTGGAGTGCTTTTTGCAGGTTCGTTGTTGTTTCCTGCCAGTGTTTCAACAAAAGTTCTGATGCCTTATGCTCTGGTTTTGGTCACCTCTTATATTTATCTCTTATATGTAGTAATTAAAGCTTGTGTACGAAAAAGAGAAGGGTCTTCAATAGCATTAATTGGGATATCAGTCATAGTTGTTACCGTGTTTAATGATATTTTGTATGATAATAATGTCATTAATACAGGGTATTATTCGCCTTACGGATTGGTGATATTTATTTTTAGTCAGTCTTTTTTACTCTCGCTAAAATTTTCCAACGCCTTTAAAGCCATTAAGAAACTATCTTCAAACATCAAAAAAATCAATATTGCTAATAGTCGTTTTGTTCCCAGTGAGTTCTTAAGTTTTCTTGGCAAAGATAGTGTTGTCGATGTTAAGCTTGGTGATCACGTCACAAAAGAAATGACTGTTTTTTTTGCTGATGTAAGGTCTTTTACTACCATTTCGGAAAGTTTATCACCAGAAGACAATTTCCATTTTATCAACTCCCTATTACAAAGATTCGGACCTATTGTGAGAAAAAACAATGGGTTTATCGATAAATTCATAGGAGATTCCATTATGGCATTATTCCCAAACAGCCCATCAGACGCTATTTTAACTGCCGCTCAAGTCTTAAAAGAACTGGAAGAATACAATAAATCCCATACCAAAAAGGGATTGATACCAATAAGATTAGGCATCGGAATCAATTCGGGAACGCTAATGCTTGGCACTATTGGTGAGCACCAACGAATGGATGGAACAGTTATTTCAGATTCGGTAAATATTGCTTCGCGATTGGAAGGCTTATCAAAATTGTTTGATGCCAATATTATAGTTAGCGAAAAAGTGTTGCTGGAAGTAAAGGAAAATATGGAGATTGATTACCGATTTCTTGGGAATGTACCTGTAAAGGGAAAAAGTAAATCGGTTGCTATTTATGAAGTGTTTTCTTTTGACACGAAGGATCTCAAAGCACTAAAACTTCTAATTAAAGAGCCTTTTGAAAAAGCAATTCAGTTATATGAAGACCAATTGTTTTCGGAAGCAAATGTGCTGTTTAAAGCCACTTTGGAAATTTTTAATGAAGATAAAGCAGCCCAATACTATCTAGACCTAATTAAGAGCGGCCATATGACAACTAAATCATAGAATAATGGTTTTTCGTTGATGAACGAATGTATTAAATTAATAATCAAGTAGATACATAATCTATAATGTAAAAAATTCGTAACTTAAACATTTTAAATCCATTGAAACATGCAAATCCCTTACAGAAATCCAATCTTTCACGATGCCGGTAAATCAACCTATGCTGGTGATTTCGAATTAACTGACCAAGCCCTTAAAAATTACAAAATTGCCAGAGACAAATTTGGCTCTACTGAAGTCATACTTCCTAATGGCGCTTCATTTGTTGTTAAAGATTATCAATATAGGCTAGCTGATGGAAGCGTCGGAATGCACTTTGTACCTGTAAGCAATAACGATAGTATTATGGGACCTGATAAAAACTATAAATCGGGCTTTTATTATATAGATGATTTCCTCCGTAAGAAAATGAATCTCAAAGCCAATGAGCCTATATATGCGCTCATCAATTATTTTCATCCGGAACTGAATAAAGGAACCATTCAAGAACTATTGTCGCCAACCTCCGAAAAAATCGAAATGGGCTTCACACATCTTGGTGCCTACTATGGGAAAGGCTACACGACCAATGCGCCAATGTTGTACCATTGGCATCGATTTGGTGTTACTGGTGAAGCCAATCAGACGATATTTGGGTATCCAGCCAATGTTCAAATTATATCACTTAAAAATGTGCCGCAAGCAACGGTAAATAAAAATTTGACTTATGTGGATGTTTGTTTGAATAGTGGTGTGGAATTTCCAAGCGCAAATGCACAGATTTATAAGCATTCCAAATTCAGGCCAGTTGATATTAACACAGCACTCATGTTTTATAGAGACTGGATTAATTATGAAAGCTATTTACACACTGATGATTCCTGGAACACCTATTGTGCAGCACATAAAACTTTGGTCGCTACGATTGCTTTAAACTTGCCACACAATTTAGCATCATTTCAGGAAGTATATGGTACAACTGAAGGTGCCGATTTATTTAAAAAATTCAAACTGTTTTATAACAATGTCATTGGTCCAGATCCTGGATTTCTGCCATCAGACGAAACGTATTTTGAGCCTGTTTGGAAGCAACAAGGCTTAACGGTTGAACAAATCAGACCGTTTACATTAGCCGAATACGAAGCCTATGAAAAAGCGAGAATTAATGGGGATATGGGTTCTTTTAAAGGTAAAAAACCATTACCTCCCGATAAAGCAACATCTTGGGCAGCACAAACATCAGCAGATGTCATTTTTGATATTGTTCAAATGTATGCAGATATGCTAGATGTAGGGCCTATTTTGTGTAGTGCTGTTATTTTAGGTTTTATGGATACCATAGATGACAGAATGGGAATTAGTAAATTGAATTATTTATGGCATGCGATGCCAATCGTTGATAAGTTAATGATTGCTGACGCTAAAATGAATGCAGCTAAAAATCCAGATAGCTATTTAAAAGCAACCTTTGAAGAATTAGTTGTTGCTTATGGTGGTAAAAACGATGCATCCAATAATTTAGACGACGAACTTAAAAAACTAAAAAGCTTTAAAGGCATTTTGGATTTTGTAAAAAGCGATCCAATGCCAAAAGCTATTGCTGCATGGGCACTTTTAGGAGTTGTAACACATTGGGATAGCATTATAAAAGGAGGTACAGTATCTCCAACAGATGCTTATGTGCAATTTATGGAAGGTTGTAAGCAAGACCTTGAAAACGCCAAAGCTTTGTATATAAAAGACCCTAAAAAAATAGAATTCAATACACCTCCTGCGATTACACACTTAATTAGTAATGGCATGTACGAATCAGATGAGTTTGTTACGGTTACAGAAGTTTGTACCATTATCGATATAAGTGAGGCACAATTAAAATCAATATAACGTTTTCAAAATAATAAGATCATGAGTCAAGACATCGATTTAACCGACTTGCAACCACCTTTAAATTCTGAAATGAAGCAACTGATGCAAGAATTAAGAGAGATAGTAAGCAACCCAGAAGTCGTAAAAGCTTTTGATGAAGCCATTGCTAATTTAACACCTACGTTGCAAAATGGGAAGCCAAACCCTTGGATAGGTAAAAAGATTGATTATTTAGTTACGTATTTTGAAAACTGGTTTACGTTTTTGCCTACTCCAGTAGGTGGTTTGGGTAAGATTATGCCATTTACTTATTTTTATTTGGAGAACAAAAAAGCTTTTGACTTTCTCAATACGTTTGAAAGTCGAAAAAATTCAAATGTACCTTATTCTAAAGAGATTTTTAATTGGTCAGTAAAGTTTATCAAAGCGCGAGGCAACTTTATGGATTCACCAGAATCATTGCTGTACATTAAGAAATGGATGGAAGACCCTTCTACTAAAATTGACGATTTTGTAGTTCCAGAAGGAGGCTTCAAATCGTTCAATGAATTTTTCACGCGAAAACTAAAAATATCTAAAGACCCAAGACCAATTGCGAGTGCAGATGATGACTCTGTCGTTGTTGCTTCAGGTGATACAGAAATTAATTTTATTGAGTCCGATTTAACCTTAACAACACCATTAAAAGTAAAAACAAGACATATCAATGTACATGACCTCTTGAATGGCTCAAAATATGCCAAATACTTTGTTGATGGAACTGCTGTGTCTTGTGTTTTGATGCCAAATAGTTACCATCATTATCATGCACCAGTAACCGGAAAAATTGTAGAGTCACAAGAAGTTGCAGGGATTTATAACGGAATTTTGGATGGCGAAGATTGGTTTAATAAAGGTGATATAGGTGAGAGTACAACCGATTTTAGCATTTTTGAAGACTTTCATCGTGCTTATTTTATTATAGAAACTAAAGATTATGGTTATGTTGCTTTAATACCTGTGGGACTAAACACTATAAGCTCCATTCATCCTTCTGTTGTCAATAACAAATCAACCATGGTCCCTCCAGGATCTGTTCCAGTACCTATTAAAAAAGGAGATGAACTTGGGTACTTTGCTTATGGAGGTTCTCTCAATATTATGCTATACCAAAAAGACGTTTTTAGTTCAATCTCTATACTTATGGGTCAACGTTTGGGTACGATGAATGCTCTTAAAAAGTAGATTGTTAATCTAATGTGCCTCTAGCCAATCATTGCCAACGCCCAAATCGACATCTAATGGTACGTCCAATATATAGGCGTTTTCCATTTCAGTTTTAACGAGGGTTTTGATGGGCTCCAATTCTGGTTTATAAACATCAAACACCAACTCATCGTGTACTTGTAACAACATTTTGGTTTTGTAATTGCCTTCTTCCAGTTTTTTATGGATGTTAATCATCGCAATTTTAATAATATCTGCCGCACTTCCTTGTATTGGTGCATTGACAGCATTACGTTCGGCAGCACTCCTCACAACTGCGTTTCTGGAGTTGATGTCGTTTAAATAACGACGCCTGCCCAAAACGGTTTGTACATAGCCATTGTTGCGTGCAAAATCAACCTGTTCGCTGATAAAATTTCGCAATTTAGGATAGGTGGCATAATAGGTGTCAATTAGCTCTTTGGCCTCGCCACGTGATAAATCGGTTTGGTTGCTCAATCCGAAGGCAGATACACCATAGATGATTCCAAAATTGACCGTTTTGGCGTTGCTACGTTGTTCACGCGTAACTTCCTCTATGGGGACATTAAATACTTTTGAAGCTGTTGAAGCATGAATATCTTCTCCTTTTTTGAAGGCATTGATCATGGTTTCTTCCTTGCTCAAAGCGGCAATAATGCGTAGCTCTATTTGAGAATAATCTGCCGCTAGTAAAATGTAATTTTCATCTCTTGGAATAAATGCTTTTCTTACCTGGCGTCCGCGTTCGGTACGGATTGGAATGTTTTGTAGGTTAGGGTTATTGCTGCTCAAACGTCCTGTTGCGGCAACGGTTTGCATATAATCGGTATGAACCCTTCCAGTAGATGGCTCTACTTGTGTAGGCAAAGCATCAACATAAGTGCTTTTCAGTTTTGCAAGACCTCGATAATCCAAAATATGTTGAATAATCTCATGATCTTTTGCCAAATAACTCAAAATATCTTCAGAGGTCGCATATTGTCCTGTTTTTGTTTTCTTTGGCTTATCGACCAATTTAAGTTTATCAAATAAAATATCACCCAATTGTTTAGGTGATGCAATATTGAATTCCTCTCCTGCCTCTTTATAAATATTCGCTTCCAAAGTTTTGATATCGCTATCCAATTGTTCCGAAAGTGAATTTAAAAAATCTTCATCTAGATTAATTCCTTCAAGTTCCATATCAGCCAAGACACGAAGTAGTGGAATTTCGATCTCATCAAACAATTTTTGAGTATTAGCGTCGCCTAATTCTTTTTCAAAATGCTCTTTTAGCTGAAGTGTTATATCTGCATCTTCCACAGCATATTCAGTTTGCTTATCTAAAGGAACGTCTCTCATTGAAAGCTGATTTTTCCCTTTTTTACCTATTAATTCTTCTATAGAAATAGGCGTATAATTTAGATAAGTTTCTGCTAATACATCCATGTTATGCCTCATATCTGGATTTATGAGATAATGTGCTAACATGGTATCAAACAGTTTGCCTTTTACTTTTACATTATATTTTCGAAGAACCTTAATATCGTATTTTAAATTCTGACCTATTTTTTGAATGGTTTCACTTTCAAAAAACGGACGTAATTGCTCAATAAGTTCTTGTGCTTCGTCTTTATTTTCTGGGAATGGTAAATAGAAGCCTTTTCCAGCTTCCCAAGAAAAAGCAATACCAACTAATTCTGCAGTTATTGGGTCAATGCCAGTGGTTTCGGTATCAAAACACACACTGGTTTGTTTCATCAGGTTTTGTATAAATAGTTTGGTGGCCATTCCTGATGCCACACTTTGATAAAAATGCGAGTTTGTTGCTGATGTGATTCTGGCATTTTGAGATGTTATAATTGCTTCTTCATTGCCTTGAGCATCAAATAACGAGAATTGACCAGCGCCTGCTGATGTTGGTTTTTTGACCTCTTTTGGTTTTTCTGTGGAATTCGGTTGCGGTGTTTCGGTAGTGGTTTCTGCTGAAAATGTTTTCTGAAAGTTTGTGAGTAGTTGTCTAAACTCTAACTCCTGAAAAATATTGGTAACCTCTTCAATATTGGGCTCTGACATTTCAAAATCTTTAGCATCAAAATCCACAGGAACATCGAGCATGATTGTTGCCAATTTTTTTGAGAGCAATCCCAGTTCTTTATTGGCTTCTATGTTTTCTTTCATTTTTCCTTTTAGCTCGTGTGTATTAGCCAAAAGGTTTTCCATACTTCCATATTGCGCAATAAACTTTTTGGCTGTTTTTTCACCAACACCAGGCAGTCCAGGAATATTGTCGGATGAATCTCCCATCATGCCTAAAAAGTCAATGACCTGCAATGGGTCTTCAACTTCAAATTTTGCTTTTACTTCTTCAATACCCCAAGTTTCGTATCCGCCACCAAAAACTGGTCGGTACATAAATATGTTTTCGCTTACCAATTGTGCAAAATCCTTATCTGGTGTCACCATAAAAGTTTTATAGCCTTCTTTTTCAGCTTGTTTAGAAAGTGTCCCAATAACATCGTCAGCTTCAAAACCATCTTTGACCATAATAGGGATGTGCATGGCTCTTAAAATCTGTTCTATGTAAGGCACAGCAATCTTAATAGCTTCTGGTGTTGCATCTCTGTTGGCTTTGTATGCATCAAACATTTCAACTCGGTCGACACTTCCGCCTTTATCAAAACAAACCGCTAAATGATCTGGGCGTTCACGTTTTATGACATCTAACAATGAGTTGGTAAAACCTAATATGGCTGAAGTATCAAGTCCCTTAGAATTAATTCTAGGGTTTTTTATAAAGGCATAGTAGCCACGAAAAATCAATGCATAAGCATCTACTAAAAAAAGTCGTTTTTGGTCTGACATTGTGTTTTTGTATTGAAGACCATAAAACTACAAAACTTATGGGTCGAATTGAAATTAAATGAAATGCAATTTGTAATTTTCGCCCATAAATAATGATACTAATGAATAATTTTTCAATTGCCATTCACGGAGGTGCTGGAACACTCGTAAAAGGTTTGATGACTGAACAACTGGAAACTCAATACAAAGCTGCTTTACAAAATGCATTATCGCAAGGTTATACTGTTTTAGAAAAAGGTGGAAGCGCAGTTGATGCAGTTGAGGTTGCAGTCAAATTATTGGAAGATTCTCCACTATTTAATGCTGGGAAAGGCTCGGTATTTACAGCCGAAGGTACACACGAAATGGATGCTGCAATTATGGACGGTGAAAATCTTAAAGCTGGTGCAGTCTCTTTAGTGACCGGAATTAAAAACCCTGTGTCATTAGCTCGCGATATCATGGATAAAAGTTATCATGTTTTTTTGGCTGGTGAAGGTGCTATGAAGTTTGCTAAAAGTAATGGTCACACCATTGAAACACCAGAGTATTTTTATGATAATTTACGATACCAACAATGGCAAGATATAAAAGACAGTGACAATTTTCAATTGGATCATAGTGCAAAAAAGGATGGCAAATTTGGAACTGTGGGAGCAGTTGCTTGCGACCAAAAAGGGAATATTGCGGCGGCAACATCGACAGGAGGAATGACTAACAAGAAATGGGGACGCGTTGGTGATAGCCCAATGATTGGCGCTGGTACTTATGCAAACAATAAAACCTGTGCTGTAAGTTGTACAGGAAGTGGCGAATATTTTATTAGAGGTGTTGTAGCTTATGATGTGTCCTGTTTAATGGAGCACAAAGGGATGTCTGTTGAGGAAGCGTCAAACGAAGTTATAAATAAAAGAATCCTTAAAATACAAGGAGATGGTGGATTGATTGCAATTGACGCAAAAGGAAACATCGCTATGCCATTCAATACCGAAGGGATGTATCGCGCTTTTAAAACCTCGCAAGGGAAAGAAACGATTGCTATTTATAAGTAGTCTTCTTTTTATTAAAATAGTTTGACCAATTAATTGGTAAAAAGTAAATAATTAAAGCCCATATCGTGATTGCATTTAATACAAATAGAGTTGTTCTATGATTGTATAAAATGACATATAACACCATATCTGAAACCACAAGAATGATATAAAAAGCAGGAGTATATAAAATGATATTTTTTATAGCAACATCATTGGTTACTTTTTTTGTTTGAGTTGTTAATTCTATAAATGAATTATCTTCAAACTTCTTTTCTTTCCAAATAATTTTATTGTCCCAATCCATCAAGCGCATTATTTTTCTAAATAGATGATAAGCATTGGGTTTATGCTCTACAAGCATGTTGCCTTTTGGCCAAGCCAAAAAAGCCAATAATATCAACGCTAACGATTCAATAAAATGACCATATCGAAAAGATGTCATTGTGAATAAAATCGTATGAAAAATGATAATAAACCAAATACCAAAGTTTCTATACTTTTTGCTTATAACCATAAAAGCAATGATAAATTCTGTAGAAATGGCAGTCCAAGATAAAAATTTTGCAAACCAAAGATGTGGAAACCATTTTGAAACGAGTAAATAAAAAGGATTTTCTCTAGCTACAGCCAACCAATTATGCATAAAGGCTCCTGACCACCAATCGGCATCAAAAATTTTATTAATTGAGGCGCCAAAATACACAAGCCCCAATTGTAAAAAAAGCAAATATGGAGGCTGTTTGTTATTTGTCAATCCTGATAGGAACAAGGCACAACCACAAATAAAAGTATGATTATAAAAATCTGGTTTTGAAGCTAAAATACTTAAGATAACGATGCTGCCTATTACAATGACAGATGTCCTGACATAAAAATTAAAAAAAAGTGTGGTAACCGAAATGACAAGTAAGCTCCTTAAAACCAGTTTGAATAGGTTTGGGATAGTATGAAAAATATCTAAAGCTGGAATAAACGGAATAAAAGGGTCTTCGATTTTAGCAAAAATATGGTGAGCCAACAAGAGCAGTACAATTAATTTGCACATCAACAAAACATTTGGTAACAAAGGCGTACCTTCAAATTGTAAAGGTCGTTTCCAGAAAGATGATTGTTGAATTACCGTGTTAGTTTCCATTCTTTTTCAGGATGTCCATTAGTTGAATAGATTACTTTTACTTCTGCACGATCATTTTTGCCATAGGTTCTTTCATATTGCCTTATGAGAGAAAAAATATTATCGATTGACCGTTGTTCCCAACCTTTCATTTTATAACCGTAACGTTTTTCTGTTTCTTGTTGTGAGAGTGTTTTACCATCAATAGTTACAAAAACCTCAAATAACGTATGGCTATCATAAGGTGCCCAGCAAAAAAACCGTTCAGGTATAAAACGTGCATAAACTATGCTCGCAAGTTGTATAGAAAGGAATAAGATGCCTATATAAAATCTAACTCTCATAAGTTTGAATAATTGAAATGAAAGTATTCGAAAAAAAGTACTTTTCCTAAAAAATTAGACAAAAGGCGATTCTATTGGAAGAACTTTTATTTGGCGATCATCAATATTAAAATGATCTCCATTTGCCAATACATGAACCTTAAGATTGGTCATGGTCATTGGTGTTCCTTTTTGCAATATTTTTTCATTATTATGGGTCAGATGACTCCCATCAAAAACAATGGCCATTCCAGAGCCAATAACGGTGCAATCGTTTCCGTTTTTTATCATTAAACCTGTATCTTCTGCTAATCCAATGCCAAGTAAATTTGGAAATTTTGCGACAGCTTCCGATAGACGGCCAAAACGACCTCTCTGAATAAAATGCGTATCAATAATGACTTTTGGTGACAGTCCCAATCCTTTTCTCATAATAACAGCTCCTTTTACAAACGCTTTTGCACTACTGCCTCCAGCAATCATTTCGTTTGCCATGGCCATAGCTCCTGCACTTGTTCCAGCAATCACAAAATTAGCATCGTTTATATATCTTTCTGACAAAACCTTATGTATTGTTGTATTGCCAATATACTTTGAAATTTTAGATTGATCACCTCCAGAGAACATGATGCAATCTGCATTTTTTATAAGTGCAATGGCTTCAGGTTTTTCAGAATCTTTTTTTGATTTGATGTTTAATACGTCAACGTTTTTGCATCCTAACGTTGAAAATGCAGTCAAATAATTTTCGCCTACTTCAACAGGAATACTAGATGCTGTTGGGATTACAACAATTTTGGCATTTACACCTCCAGCAGCATTTACCACATGCGATAAGATACCTTCTTCTATATAATCAAGTCTGTGGATTTCATCATCTTCAAATCCTTTATCTTCATTTCCACCTATGGGAATCAATATTCCTTTAATCGTCATTCTTATCAATTAGAATTAGCAATTTGCAAAAATAAACTTAATTAATTACAAAAAAATTCTATATTTATGATTATTCAATCAAACCAACAAAATCCTAATTTTTTATGAGAATACGTGAGATAAATGCCATGAGAGGCCCCAATTATTGGTCAGTAAGAAGACATAAACTGATTGTTATGGTGCTCGACCTTGAAGAAATGGAAGAAAGACCATCTGATAAAATAAAAGGATTTAAAGAGCGACTTGAAAAAATGTTTCCTACAATGTATGAACATCGTTGTTCGGTTGGAACTCCAGGAGGTTTTTTCCAACGTGTCGAAGAAGGCACCTGGATGGGGCACATCATTGAACATATTGCACTCGAGATCCAGACATTGGCAGGAATGGATGTCGGTTTTGGACGCACACGAGGTTATGGTGAAAAAGGTGTTTACAATGTGGTTTTTGCTTATATGGAAGAATCTGTAGGGCGTTATGCTGCAAAAGTTTCGGTAGAAATATGTCAAGCATTGATTGATGGAAAGGATTATGATTTAACCGACGATATCCAGAAAATGCGTGAATTGCGCGAGGAAGAACGTCTTGGTCCAAGTACTGGTTCTATAGTAGAGGAAGCAGCAGCACGTGGCATTCCTTGGATACGTTTAAATAAATATTCGTTATGTCAATTAGGTTATGGAGCCAACCAAAAACGTATTCAAGCTACTGTAACTAGCGAAACAAGTAGTATTGGTGTGGAATTGGCTTGTGATAAAGAAGATACCAAATATTTATTGGAACAAGCCGAAGTGCAAACACCAAGAGGCGATATCATCAGACGAGAAAGCAGTCTTGAAGAAGCCTGTCGTTATGTAGGTTTTCCATTGGTAGTAAAACCCGTTGATGGCAACCATGGAAGAGGGATTACCGTGAACATCAAAAACTATGAAGATGCTTTGGTAGCCTTTAGAAGCGCCAAAGAAAGCTCTAAAAGTGGCGCTATCATCATCGAAAAATACATTACTGGAGATGATTATCGTTTGTTGGTCATCAATCACAAATTGGTGGCTGCAGCTGTGCGTACGCCAGCACATGTTATTGGTGATGGAAAATCCACGATTCAACAATTGATAGATGAGGTCAACAAAGACCCAAGACGTGGTTATGGGCACGAAAATGTCCTGACACAAATCACAGTAAACGATTTGACATTGAGCATCATCAAGGCAAATGGATACACGTTGGATTTCGTTCTTAAAAAAGACGAGCGTTTATTGTTAAAAGACACTGCAAACTTAAGCACAGGTGGAACTGCCGAAGACGTAACTGATATTGTGCATCCAGCCAATGTGTTTATGGCAGAGCGCATCTCAAAAATCATTGACTTGGATATTTGTGGTATCGATGTGATGACTACAGATATTAGTCAACCATTGGAAGACACAGGAGGCGCTGTTCTCGAAGTGAATGCAGGGCCAGGTTTTAGGATGCACCTAGCACCAACTAGTGGATTACCTCGCAATGTTGCAGCCCATGTGATTGATAAGTTATTCCCACAAGGTTCTACAAGTCGAATCCCTATTGTTGCCACCACAGGGACCAATGGAAAAACAACCACCACTCGACTTATTGCACATTTGGCAAAAATGAAAGGCTATAAAGTAGGCTATACAACAAGTGACGGTGTCTATATCCAAAACCGATTATTGATGAAAGGCGATTGTACAGGTCCAGCAAGTGCCGAATTTGTGTTGAAAGACCCAACTGTCGATTTTGCAGTTTTAGAGTGTGCTCGTGGTGGTTTGTTGCGAGCAGGACTTGGGTTTCATAAATGTGATATTGGCATCGTGACCAACGTTGCTGCTGACCATTTAGGCTTAAAAGGAATTCATACCATTGAGCAGCTTGCCAAAGTAAAAGGCGTCATTCCCGAAACCGTATTACCAGATGGTTATGCCATTTTAAATGCAGATGACGATTTGGTATATGAAATGAGACGAACCGTTAATTGCAACGTGGCTTTGTTTTCTATGGATGAACATAATCCGCGTATCAAAGCAATGCAAAAATTAGGAGGTATTTCGGCTGTTTATGAAAATGGATACATCACAATCTGTCGAGGCGAGTGGAAGTTACGAGTCATTAAAGCCGTTAATGTACCACTAACTTATGGTGGACGTGCAACCTTTATGATCCAGAATGTCTTGCCAGCAGTCATTACAGCCTATGTGAGAGGATTTACCATTGACGAAATCAAGATTGGATTAGAAACCTTTATTCCGTCTCCAGCACAAACACCTGGTCGATTAAATCTGTTTCAGTTCAAAGATTTTCAGGTATTGTTAGATTATGCACATAATCCAGCAGGAATGCGAGCTTTGCAAAAATTTATTGAAAATATTGATGCAAGCATTAAAATTGGAATTATAGCAGGTGTTGGTGATAGACGAGAGGAAGATACTAATGAAATAGGAAGTATTGCTGCCGAAATGTTTGATGAAATCATCATTCGACAAGACAAGAATTTAAGAGGGAAAACAGAAACCGAACTCATTAATATGTTGGACGCTGGTATTAAAATGAAAGATCCAAATAAGAAAACCACTATTATTCCCAATGAAAAGGAAGCGGCAACCTTTGCCATCAAAAACGCAAAAAAGGATTCATTGATTGTTATTTGCAGCGACGTCATTCCTGATGCTTTGGAACTAGTTCAAAAGTTAAAAGAAGAGGAAGCCGGCAAGTTGTATGGGTTTTCAACAGATGATATTCCTAACAAATAAAAAAATTCGAGCTATTTCAATATTGATATAGCTCGAATTTAAATATGAATAGAAGGGTGTCTTAAAATTGTCTGATTAACAATTTTTAATTTCTTTTACCTTAATTTGAAGACTTTTTCTGTAAGCTTTTATGCTGATGATATCATTACTTTTTTTGTAGTTGATCTCGTTTACTTCAGCTTTCATTTCAGAACTTAAAACTGTTTTTTCGTCAGTTTTAATTGTAGCGGTAGAGTCATTTTGCTTTAAAGCATCAGATGTATTATTTTGTCCTACAGAAATTAGAGGCAAAGCAATAAATGAGATAAGGATTAAAACTTTTTTCATGACTATTAAATTTATTTTTGGTTTCAATTACAAGTCAAAGAAACATCACAAAGTCAGTGAAAAATAATAAATTAGATAAAAAACATCGATAAACGGTTAAATGAACACCAACACAAAAAACATCGACGAAATGCACAAATTCGGCTCGTAGCCCAATAAATACGTTAACGATTAAATGGAAGATTATAAGGATAACAGGTTTTTAGAATTATTTAATACTCAAAAAACCAATCAATTTAAAATAGGAAGCACTACCTATAAAGAGCGTGTCAAAAAATTGAATGCATTAAAGATTGCTTTAGAGACAACTTATAAAGAGGCTATTCGAAAAGCGATGTATGACGATTTCAAAAAACCAAAATTAGAAGTTGACCTGACCGAAATCTATCCAGTGTTGAGTGAAATCAAATTTATCAAGAAGCACCTAAAATCTTGGATGAAACTGCAAAAGGTTGACACACCTCTGGCTTTACTTGGAGCATCCTCTTATATTAAATATGAACCGAAAGGTATTTGCTTGATTATCTCTCCTTGGAATTTTCCTATTAATTTGACCTTTAGCCCTTTGGTTTCTGCCATTGCAGCTGGAAATACAGTCATTATAAAGCCATCAGAACAGACTTTAAATATTTCAAAAGTGATGGCGATGATAATTAAAGACCTGTTTAGGGAAGATGAAATCGCTTTGGTAGAAGGTGATGTTGAGGTGTCGCAAGAATTATTGAAACTCCCATTTAATCATATCTTTTTTACAGGTTCGCCACAAGTTGGAAAAATAGTGATGAAAGCAGCAAGCCAACATCTAACATCTGTAACGTTAGAATTGGGAGGTAAATCGCCTACCATTATCGATGGTAGCTCGAGTTTAGAGAAAGCAGTCCAAAAAATCATTTTTGGCAAGTTCACCAATGCAGGACAAACCTGCATTGCGCCAGATTATATTTTGCTCAAGTCTGATTTGAAAGATGAATTTACTAAAATTTTCAAATCAAAAATTGTTAAATTTTATAATGAAAACGCTGAAACCTCAAACTCTTATTGTAGGATTGTCAATCTAAAGCATTTTGAAAGGCTGAAGTCTTATATTGAGGAGGCTGAACAAAATCAAGCGATAATTGTTTCTGGAGGAAATTTCAATTTGGAAGATAATTACATCGAACCTACGTTGGTTTTTAATGCACCTGAAGCATCTCAATTGATGCAAGATGAAATTTTCGGCCCAATACTTCCTGTTAAGACCTATTCAAAAATTGAGGAGGCGGTTGATTATATCAACTCTAAAGAAAAACCTTTAGCACTCTATATTTACAGCAAGAACAAAAAGAACATTGATTACATCATGAACAACACCAGAGCTGGTACTGGTTGCATCAATCACAATCTACTACAGTTCTTGAATCCCAATTTGCCTTTTGGAGGAAGCAATAATAGCGGCATCGGAAAATCACATGGGTTTTTTGGGTTTGAGGCATTCTCTAATAGACGTTCATTAGTGAAACAACACACAATGGGAGCCACCGATTTGTTGTATCCTCCTTATAATAATTTTAAGCAGAAGTTGATTGATTTGACCTTGAAGTGGTTTTAAGAGATGTTGGTATTAGCAATTATGTTTTATTAAAATAATCAGATTGTATCTGTTCATTCGTTCCATCCTGATATTTGGTCATGCTAAACCATTGATGAATTGAGTATGAACCAGTAATGCCTTGCTTATTCACAGCTATGTAGCCAACCTGAAAATCTTTGTAGTTGCTATTCGGCTTATTGACAATTCTGCTGATGGCTTCCTCGCATGCTTCTTGAGGTGTTTTGCCTTGACGCATCAATTCAACTACCAAAAAGCTACCAACGGTTTTAACGACTTCTTCACCCAATCCTGTTGCAACGCAAGCTCCAATTTCATTATCAACAAATAATCCAGAACCAATAATAGGAGAGTCGCCAACACGTCCAGCCATTTTATATGCCAAGCCACTTGTAGTGCAAGCGCCAGAAATATCACCATTTTTGTCAATAGCTAACATACCAATGGTGTCGTGATTTTCGATATTGATGATGGGTTTGTATTGTGAGGTCACTTTCCATTCTTCCCATGCTTTCTTGGAGGCTTCTGTCAATAAGTTTTCTTTAGGGAAACCCATTTCGTAGGCAAATTGTTCAGCCCCATGACCAGCAAGCATGACGTGAGGTGTGTCTTCCATCACTTTCCGAGCTACAGAAACCGCATGCACCACATTTTGAAGATAAACGACAGCGCCACAATTGCCATGTTTGTCCATGATACATGCATCCAAAGTAACATTGCCATCTCTGTCTGGTAAGCCACCTTTGCCAACTGATTGGCCTTTTTCGTCGGCTTCTTCCACTCGGCAACCTTGTTCAACAGCATCGAGTGCATTGCCACCTGCTTGCAGTATCTCCCAAGCTTTGGCAGTCGCATTCTTAACATCCCAAGTGGCGATGACTAAAGGTAAAGAAGCTTTTTCATTCGAAGTCACTATTGGTTTTCCTTCTTTAGGATTTCCACAATTAACCAGCGTGCTTCCAACTGCCAATCCGACTCCTGTAAGTGATGCGTTCTTTAGAAAGTTTCTGCGTTTCATAATACAACTTGTTTTTTACTATTTCTAAATCCAAAATATAGGATATAACCGTAACACAACATTACAAAAATCAATGATGACTTAAAGCCAATATGATCAGTTAAAAACCCAAACATTGGTGGAATGATAGCACCTCCAACAATAGCTGTACATAACAAGCCTGAAGCTTTTGGTTTCAATTCGCCCAAACCATCAATTGCCAATGTAAATATGGTTGGGAACATTATAGAGTTGAATAATCCGACTGCCAAGATACTCCACATACTTACCAAACCAGTGGTACTGATAGAAATTAAAATCAAGGTGATTGCTATGGTTGCAAAAATACCTAAAACCTTTCCTGGTTTCATAATTTTAGTGAGGTAAGCACCTACAAATCGACCAATCATCGCACCAGACCAATAGAAGGTCACAAAGACGCCAACAATGGCTTTATTGTCATTTTCAGTAATTCCAGAACTCAACAAACCTTCTGCTATGGATTTCATAAAACCATTTTCTTTAATAACCTCTACGAGATTCATATCCAAGAAATAATTTACTAAATAACTACCAATGGCCACTTCGGCACCAACATAGAAAAAGATACCGAGAACTCCCATCATTAAATTCTTGTTTTTGAGAGCATCGCCATAGGTGCCGACGGTTTTTTCATTGATGAGTTTTGGAAGTTTAGCAAAAAAGAAAATACCTGCGATGATAAAGATAAAAATAGCCAATCCTACAAACGGTTTTTGTACTGCAGCAGCTTCTGTAGCGAGATACAATCCTTTTTCGTTACCAGAAAGTGCAGCGATTTCACCTTCCGTTTTAATGGTATCACTCAATATAAATAAAGCACCAATAATTGGAGCAATAGCTGTTCCTAAAGAGTTGAAAGCTTGTGATAGGTTCAATCGACTCGATGCTCCATCTTCAGTTCCTAAAACAGCGACATACGGATTGGCTGCCACTTGCAATATGGTCATGCCACCAGCCAAAATAAAATAGGCCAACATAAAAACACCAAACACACGATAGGAAGCTGCAGGATAAAACAGTAAACAACCCAATGCCATTGTACATAATCCAAGAATGATCCCTCTTTTATAACCAATTTTTGAAAGGATATAACTTGCAGGAATCGACAGCAAGAAATAGGCTCCAAAAAACGCAAACTGTACCAATCCAGCCTGAAAATAAGTCAGTGTAAACAGCTCACGAAGCCTTGGAATCAATGAATCGACCAATACGGTTATAAATCCCCAAAGGAAGAATAAGGTGGTTAGCAATATAAAGGAAGAACGATAGGATTTTTGTTGGGTCATATTTTTAAATTCCAGGTTTAATAGTTAAATTTTTTTTTTTGCCACCAGTACACGAATATTTTTCAGTTTTAGGCTAATAATTACTGACTGCCAACTGAAGACTGTAAACTGCCGACTTTAACGCTGATTTCGTCCACAAACAACCAACTGCGACCATCAGATGCATAGCCAAGATGCCATTTTGGTAGTTTGCCAAGTTTTTTTGCAACGACTTTAAGGTATTGTGCTTTTTTGTTTTTTAAATCAAATTGAATGGTTTTTATGTCTGCTTTTTCTGAACCTTTGGTCGCATCAATTTTTTGGCTCGATATCAATTGATAATTTTGATTATCACTCGATACATAACAGAGCACTTCGGTAGGATAAAATATCCAAGAACGTTGATCTTGTAAAAAGTTGACACTCACATTTTCGATTGGTTTGTTAGATCCCAAATCGACAATAGCCACCAAATCTTTATCTTGATAGCCTTGCCAAGAACCAGTCCTAAAATCTTTAGTACCTTTTATACCATCAATGAGAGCGGTTTGTCCACCACCATTATATTGATTGGCATAGTCTGTTTTTAGAACAATAGACACGTTAGGGTCAATTTTATAAAACGACGTCGTTATGATTGCACTTTTTTCATCATCTTTTTCAGAATACACCTTCAAAATAGTTGGTTCAGCTATCTTGAAAGGCTGTTCATATTTTATAAAGGTTGAATCGTTCAATGTATAAAAAATAGAAGCATCTGCATCTGCATTTGCTAAAGTAATTTCTGTTTCATTTTTGAAAGCCACATCACCTTTTGCAATGAAAGGCGCAGGCACGATCACATAATCATCAATTTCGGTAATGGGTTCGTCCCCTTCTGATGTTCCCCAGTCTGTTGGTTGGTCAGTCATCCAAAGTTCTAAAGTGCCACCTTCCATAATGTCTTCATGAGAGAGGTAGGTTTCATTTAATGTTCTTCCGTTTAGCTTTGCAAACGCAATGTATTTCTTCTCATCACTTACATCATATGCTTTGATATGGAACTTTTCGCCATTTTCAAGGTTAATTGTTGTTTTCTTAAACAAAGGTGTTCCGATAATATATTGATTGGAGCCTGGTGTCACAGGATAAAATCCCATAGCGCTAAAGACGTACCAAGCACTCATCTGACCACAATCTTCATTACCCGAAATGCCATCAGGAGCATTTTTATAAAGTGTAGTCAAAATTTGATGTACTTTTTCTTGTGTTTTGTAGGGTTTATTTACAAAATTATATAAATAAGCCATGTGATGACTTGGCTCATTACCGTGTGCATATTGACCAATCAATCCTGTAATATCGGCTTGGTTACGACCTGAAGTTTCTGACTTTGCAGTGAATAAAACATCCAATTGTTGGTCTAATGAGTCTTTTCCGCCCATTAACTTCATTAACCCAGAAATGTCCTGTGGCACATAATTACTGTATTGCCATGCGTTGGCTTCGGTATAGTTGAAATTGACTTCATAGGGATCGAAAGGGGAAAACCACGTATTGCGAAAACGACCTCGCATAAATTTGCTTTCTGGGTCATAAACGTTCTTGTAATATTGTGCACGCTTGGTAAATAATTCTTCATCGTCATCCTTGCCCATTTCTTTAGCCATTTTGGCTATCGTCCAATCATCATAAGCATACTCCAAGGTTTTTGAAACCGATTCGCTTTCTTCTTCTACTGGAACAAAACCAAATTCTTTATATGATTTTAACCCTTGCCAATTGCGTGTCGCAGAAAATTTCATGGCTTCAAAAGCTTTTTCAGCGTCGTAACCTCTTATACCTTTCAGATAAGCATCAGCAATGACAGGAACAGCATGGTAACCAATCATGCAGCCTGTATAATTGCCAGATAAATCCCAAATGGGCATAATGCCGCCTTCGTTATATTTAGAAATAAATGTGTTTACAAAATCATTGGTGCGTTCTTGCTCAATGATGGTGTATAGTGGATGTGCTGCTCTATAAGTGTCCCAAAGGGAAAACACAGTATAATAGTCAAATTTTTTGGTTTCGTGCACTTTTAAATCCATACCTCGATAGCGACCATCCACATCTTGATAGAGATTTGGCGCAATCATCGTGTGGTACAATGCAGTATAAAAGTTGGTCTTATAATCTTTGTTATCGCTTTCAACAACAATTTTTTCGAGTTGTTTCTCCCAAGTGGATTGTGCAATTTCTTTTATTTGATCAAAGGTTTTATCGCCAATTTCGGTTTCCATGTTTTTGCGAGCACCTTCTTCATCTACTGGACTGATACCGATTTTGACATAAACTGGCTCATTTTTAGGATTATCAAACTGGAACGCTGCTTTTTTGTTTTTGTATTGACTTTTAGAAGCTCCCAAATCGACCGAAATAGGGTGTGAAAACTTGATATAGTAATAAAGTTTTTGCTGTTTTGCCCAAGCTTTTGAATGACGATGACCAGAAAGCTCTGTATCAGAAATTCGTTTGATGCTTCCGCTCAATAATTCATCACGATGCAACAAATCGAGAATCAACATTTGATTTTGCGCAGTTGGATATTGGTATTTGTGAATCCCAGAACGTTCAGATACGGTCAATTCAACGTCGACACTTGTATCGTCTAATAATACTTTGTAAAATCCTGGTTGAGCTACCTCGTTTTTATGCGAAAATCTTGAACGATAGCCTTTTTTGCCATCACTTCCATTGTTGAACTGTACACTCGTTGTTGGCATCAATAAAATATCGCCATAATCACTCACGCCTGTTCCGCTTAAGTGTGTATGAGAAAATCCATAAATGTGTTTGTCACTGAAATGATAGCCCGAACAGCCATCCCAACCATCCAGACGCGTGTCTGGACTCAATTGCATCATCGCAAAAGGCATGGTTGCTCCTGGATAGGTGTGTCCATGACCACCTGTTCCTATAAATGGATTGACATAAGAAATTAATGATGTATCCTTCTTTGCAGGTTCGGTTTTGGGCTTATTGTTGCAGCCAACGATTAGAAAAAAGGCAAAAAGTAATGATAAAAATACTCTCATTTGTGATACTTGTTCAAAATGCTTCCGAAATATACTAAATCTTAAGGGATGGTTAAATTTAATCATAAGATTTTAATAACAGTTTAATTGAAGTATCTTTGAAAAAAGATTTTTTTGATGGCGCGTTTCATTATTCCATTACTCATATTTTCTGCTTTATTTTTTTTCATTGAATTTTATGCTTTTCAGGCTATTAAAACGCTCACAAAGAATAAAGTTATCAAATGGATTTGGATTGTTGTAGCATTGGTAGTTTACCTCAATCTGTTTTATACCCTATTTTCAACACCAAGAAGCTCTGGTCAAACACAAGGTTTTCAATTGGCCGCTGGATTATTACTCACATTTCTAATTCCCAAGTTGGTTTTAGTTGTTATGATGTTTGGAGAAGATATCATTAGGGTTGTTCAAAAAACAATATCGTGGATAAGTGCTGGTGACACAAAACCTTTGGCCAGTAGGAGGGCTTTTATCTCTAAAATAGCGTTAGGTCTTGCGGCGATACCTTTTGCATCTTTTCTGTATGGGATTATCCAAGGACGCTATAATTATAAAGTATTAAAGTACCAATTGACATTTGACGATTTACCAGATGCTTTTGATGGCTTGACCATTACTCAAATATCCGATATCCATTCAGGAAGTTTTACCAACAAAGAAAAAATTCAGTATGGTGTCGATTTAATTAATGAGCAAAAGTCAGATATTATGCTGTTCACAGGTGATATTGTCAATAACAAAGCAGATGAAATGGATACTTGGATTGAGGTGTTTAAACAACTCGATGCGCCTTTAGGAAAGTTTTCTATTTTGGGTAATCATGACTATGGTGATTATGTCAATTGGAATACCAAAGAAGACAAAAAGAATAATTTTCAGGCAGTCAAAGATATTCATCCAAAAATAGGGTTTGATTTATTGTTGAATGAACATCGATATATTGAAAAAGATGGTCAAAAAATAGCTATTGTAGGGATAGAAAATTGGGGAAAAGGTTTTAATCAAGCTGGAGATTTGGCAATAGCATCAACAGGAATCAATAAAGAAGATTTTAAAATTTTATTATCACACGACCCTTCTCATTGGGAATACAAAGTGAAGCAAAACGATTTCAATTATCATCTAACCTTAAGTGGTCACACACATGGTTTGCAAATGGGGATTGAAATTCCTGGGTTTTTTAGATGGAGCCCTTCGCAATATGTCTATAAACAATGGGCTGGGCTGTATGAAGAATTTGGCAGATATATCAATGTCAATCGAGGATTTGGGTATCATGCATTTCCTGGGCGCGTAGGGATTTGGCCAGAAATTACAGTGATTGAACTCAAAAAAGGGTCAAAAACGCAAATTTCTTAATCTAATTATTCAGTAAAAGCAACCTATTTGTATAGGATATAGCTTAATATAAAAAAAAATATGTAGGTTTGTAATAACGCATTTGACTTAAACCTTTAATGTATGTCAAAATTTGGGGAATTAATAGATGTCGATATTCCTGTTTTGTTGGATTTTTTTACAGAATGGAACGAACAATCTACTGCAATGCATCCTGTGCTAAGAGATGTAGCTGCTGCACTTGGCGACAAAGCCAAGGTCATCAAAATAGATGTTGACAAAAACAAAGAGTTGGCAGAAGCATTGCGCGTCAAAGGATTGCCAACACTCATTATTTATAAAAGTGGTGAGATGAAATGGCGACATAGTGGAGAGCAAGATGCCAATACCTTAATAGGTATAATACAAGAGTATATTTAGTCTTGTAAGGACTTAAATTCGTAACCTTTTTTAGTAAAATAATCCAATACTTTTGGGAGTGCATATTGAAGCCTTTCATTGGCTTTTACACTATCGTGAAATACAATAATGCTTCCTTTTTTTGTTTTAGAAATGACATTGTTAAAGCAATCGTCGTTAGATATTGTTTTGTCCCAATCAAAAGACAATACATCCCACATGATAATGCTGTAACCTTGTTCCATTAATTTTTTTCCTTGTTTTGGAGTGATTCTACCGTAAGGTGGACGGAAAAGTTTGACGATTGACGATTGAGGATTGTTGATTTCAGAATCGTTGAATTTTGAATTTTGAATTTGATTGCTTATTGCTTTTTGAGCTTCCAAAACGTTTTCAATATAATCTTTGGTTTTCGTTTCCCAGCCTTTGATGTGGTTGTGTGTATGGTTACCGATGGCATGGCCTTCTTCCAGAATCTGTTGAAAGATTTTCGGATGTTTTTCAATATTATTGCCAATGCAAAAAAAAGTGGCTTTTGCATTGTGTTTTTTTAACTCTTGCAAAGTCCAGTTGGTTATTTCTGGGGTTGGTCCATCATCAAAAGTGAGATACAAAACCTTATCAATGGTAGCCTTGTCCCAGATATAATCAGGAAATAGTTTTTTGACCACCAAAGGTGTTTTTATCGGAATGATGTTCAAAAGAAAATTATTCTAATTTTAAGATGCTATCAATCGTATCAACAGAAAGGTCTCTATCTTCTCTAATGGTTTCTGGCTCTGGTTCATCACCTGCAAAACGGCTGAACAGTTTTAGATAATTGTTGAATTTCTCTGTTTCTTTGGTTGCAAATTCTTTGTCCTTATAAACCACCAAAATATCAACTAAGCTTCGATAACGTTGAATATCGGTCACTATTTCGTCTAGATAACGCTTTTGGTTATCTTCTGATAAGCCACTGTAATAGGTTAGGTTTTCTTGATACTTTTTGGTCACATCTTTGTAGAGTTTTCTGCCCTTTTCTTTGTTGCCAATTTCATAGTAAGCACTGATATAAGGTTCCAATAAAGTATAAAAACCAAAATCATCCACAGGCATTTTTTCCATAGCCAAATCGGCTATTTTTTCGGCTTTATCCAATTTGTCTTCATTGATCAATTGCTCCACCAAACGAGCCAAATTCCCTCTATATGTAATGCCGTTTTTACGAGTTTCTACATCATGGTATATATCTGTACCGCTATTTCCCCATTGCCATTTCATGACTTTTTCGTACATCAAATCACTATCGACGCGTCCCATATCAAAAGGATTGGCTTTATCAACTGGTGTTTTGATAGGCACTAATTTGTAACATAAACCATCGAGCTGAAGGTAATCTTTCATCCAAATATAATCGTCATCACCAAAACTTCCACCTGTAAAGTATATTGGTCGCTCCCAGTTGTTATTGGCAATAATATCCAACATCAACAAACGGTTTTTGTATAGTGCGCTTCCCTTTATTTCGATAACAATTTCATCAACAATCTTATCGGCATCTTTTTCTTTCACAATACCGTTTTTTAATACAGTTTCTTTGTCAACTGGAATACTAACAAATTTGGTTGGGAAAAAATTTGAGTTCAGCATCTGATTAGGATACACGCTTGTGTCTTCGCCTTGTTGCTGCAATATGTACTTTAATTTGGCACGAGGATTGTCACTTGTCACAAAGGCCATAAAATCTTTAATTGATATGGTGTCTTTGGTGACTTCTTGTCGCATGATGTAGTCGCGGGTCCCATAGCGATATTGCTCATGTGTCAATTGTGAAGGGATTGGGTCACTATCGTAAGCTTTACGTTTCATTTGATCGATGTACCAATCGGTTTGGAACAAACTAGTGTTGATAACTCTCACATCGCGACGAATACCTTCAATCTCTTGTGCATACCACAAAGGAAAACTGTCATTATCACCAATAGTGAACAAAATGGCATTTGGAGCACACGATTCGAGATATGTCACAGCCATTGAATGTGCAGTTTCTTTGTTTGATCGGTCGTGGTCATCCCAATTGTTGGCAGCTAAAATGCCTGGCACTAATACTAAACAAACTAAAGTAATCGCTGGAGCCAATAAATTTGAAGAACTATATTTTTTAATGGATTCATAGATAGCATACACGCCAAAACCAATCCAAATAGCAAACACATAAAATGAACCAATGACCGAATAATCGCGTTCGCGAGGTTCGAATGGTCTTACATTGGTGTAAAATTGTATGGCGAGTCCTGTCATCAAGAAAAAGACCAGCATCGTCCAAAAGGTTTTCTTGTCTTTGCTCAATAAGAATAAAAATCCAATGAGTCCTAATATCAATGGTAAGAAATAATATGTATTTCTGGCTTTGTTGTTTTTAACATCACTTGGCAGATTGTCTTGAGACATGTTGAGGTGCCATTCGTCTATAAATTTGATACCACTTATCCAATTGCCATGCAAATCGTCATATTTACCTTGAATATCATCTTGGCGTCCGACAAAATTCCACATAAAATAGCGCCAATACATATATCCTAATTGGTATTCAAACATATACCCAATATTCTGAATTAAGGATGGTTTTTCAACATCAAGATAGGTTCCAAATTGTTTAAGGAAATTATGATAATCTTCATAATCGACTTGTCCTTCCGCTACATTCTTTTTAAAGTCAGCTACGATTGAACGCAATTCGTTTTGCATTTGATATTCTGGTTTTATGGAAAAATCCAATAAGCCAGTAAACATCATGTAGTTTTCGGCATTTTCGGTGCTCCACATTCTAGGCAATATTGCCGCATGTTCAGAATTATAATTTTGTTTGGCATTTTTCCAATCGTTTATGATGACATATTTGCCAGTTTTATAGTCTTTTTCATAATTAGGCTTGTCGTCAACATAAGGCTCGTTTTCATCAAGTCCAGTATATTGTTCGGTAAATAAAGGACCGTAAAACAAGTGAGTTTCTGGATATTGCTCAAGATTATAGTAAGCTAGCAACTCTCTGGCATCAGACGGATTATTCTCATTGATGACTACGTTGGCATTGGCACGTATAGGCAACATCAACCAGCATGAGAAACCGATAAAAATGAACATCAGGCAGAGTATGAGCGTGTTTGCAATTTGTTTGCCTTTGTCTTTGGTATATTTTAAACTAAAATAAAAAGCAGCTATGACAATGAGGAATGCGATGATGGTTCCCGAATTAAAAGGAAGCCCAAAAGTATTGACAAAAAATATTTCCGAAGCACTGAAAATCTTCAGGGCATTAGGCAGTAATAATTTGAAAATGAATAAAAGGATAGCTGCCGAAATCAAATTGGCTATAATGAAATTTTTTACCGTTATGGTTTTATAGTTTTTAAAGTAATAAATGAGTCCGATCGCAGGAATGGTCAGTAATCCCATAAAGTGAACCCCAAACGAAAGCCCAATAACAAAAGCAATCAGTACCAACCATCGGTTGCCTCGTGGCTCATCCATTTCTTGTTCCCATCGCAAAGCAAGCCAAAAAAGAATTGCCATGATCAATGTTGCCATGGCGTACACTTCGGTCTCTACTGCATTAAACCAAAATGAGTCAGTAAATGTAAACGCCAAACTACCTACTAAAGCACTACCTAAAATCGCTACTTTATTGTTTTGCGTCAACTTTTCTTCAGTTCCAACTAACTTTTTTAATAGTAGTGTAATGGTCCAAAACATAAACAGAATGGTAAAAGCACTTGCTACCGCACTCATCATGTTGAGCATCATCCCAATTTGTGAAGGTTCTATTGCAAACATAGAAAAGAATGCTCCAAACATTTGAAACAGAGGCGCTCCTGGTGGATGTCCAACTTGCAATTTTGATGAGGTCAAAATATATTCGCCAGCGTCCCAAAAACTTACCGTTGGCTCAATTGTTAATCCATAAACGATAAGTGAAATTAAAAAAACGAACCAACCTAAAATCGTATTCCATTTTTTAAAGCTGAATTTTGTCATAAAATCTATGTTTTGTAGAAGTGGCGAATTTAAGAATAAAAAAATAAGGTCTAAAGGTTTTTAAGTAAACGTTAAGTAAATGATGTTATTTTCTTTAAAAAATGTTTGTGCAAATCAAACTTTGTACTAAATTTGCATCCTCATTTAGAGATTGGCCTATGGTGTAACTGGCAACACGTCTGGTTTTGGTCCAGAAGAGTCTAGGTTCGAGCCCTAGTAGGCCAACAAAAATTGAAGTCCCGATTTAGAAATAAGTCGGGATTTTTTGCTTTAAAATGAATTAATTTGGGCGAGAAGTTTATGCCGAGCGAAGTCGAGGTAAGCCCTAGTAGGGCAACAAAAAAGTCTTCCTTTTTAGGAAGACTTTTTGCATTTTATAAAAAAGGGTATTAGATTTTAAAAGTAATCACAGGACGTTTGGCATGGTTCACTAAATCTTCACTGATACTTCCATTGAAGAAATGTGAAATACCTTGTCGTCCGTGAGTACTGATCCCGATTAAATCAGCATCTATCATTTTAGAAAAATTCAAAATGCCCTTTTCTACCGTTTCATCATTATAAATATTGATGCTAAAATTATTAAACGGATAATCTTTTATGAACTCACGAATGCGCTTGTTGGAAACCTCTGTGGTATTAAAATTGTTAGGTGTATTGACCATCAACAAATGTATTTTGGCATCAAACGATTTAGCAAAATCAACAGCTTGTTTGTAAGTTTCTTTATTGTCATTTTTAAAATCAGATGCAAAGACAAAATTGTCAACGGTAAAGTTGGCATGCTCATTTTTAATAACCAATACAGGAATATCAGAAGTGCGTACCACTTTTTCGGTATTAGAACCAATAAACATTTCTTTAAATCCACTTGCCCCATGTGATCCCATAACAATCATATCAACATCGTGCTCATGACATGTATCTATTACAGCTGTAAACGTATTGTTGGCTTTGACGGTTTCGTGAACTGTGATACCGTCTAAAAAAGAGCTTGACATCACGTCCTCAAACTTTTGGTGTGCCAGTTTCATAAAAAACATGGCTTCAGGCAAAGCACTATGTGTGCTCAAAGCATCGACCTCATGAAGAGGCAATTCTAACATATGTAACAAATAAATTTCGCAGTCGTGTTTTTTTGCAAGTTGAGCCGCAACTTTAAGAGCATTTTCGGCTTCTTTAGAAAAGTCAGTTGGAACTAAAATTTTTTTCATATTCAGGTGTGGTTGATTTATTTGTCATAAATTTAATAATAAAAATCGACTTTATAACCTTTGGATATATCAATTTAAAAGTTGTATATTTGCAGCGTTGTATGAAAAAAAGATAACGCGAGGGGACAAAAAGTCCCCTCTTTTTATACTAAAAAAATGCTGAATCAGACCATAGTTCAATCGTTGATAGAGAACGGATTAGAAGAAAGACCGGATCTTTTTCTAATTGATTTTACGATTTCATCAGACAGCAAGATTTATGTTGTCATCGATGGAGATAATGGGGTGAGTGTCGAAGACTGTATATTTATAAGCAGAGCCATTGAGCATAATTTAGATCTTGAAGAAGAAGATTTTTCGCTTGAAGTCACATCTGCTGGTGCCACAACACCTTTAGTAAATAAAAGACAGTACAAAAAAAATATTGGCAGAACGCTCCAAGTAAAAGCCAAAGACAACGTAAAAGTAGAAGCCAAACTAACAGAAGTTGGTGATGAACAAATACTTTTAGAATGGAAAACAAAAGAACCAAAGCCAGTGGGCAAAGGTAAAATAACAGTTAATAAGCAAGCTAAAATTGCGTTTGACGACATTTTAGAGGCAAAAGTGATTATAAAATTTTAATTCATAGTAGGTATGGAAAATATTGCATTAATTGATTCTTTTTCAGAGTTTAAAGATGATAAATTAATCGATCGTGTAACGTTAATGGCGATTTTAGAGGACGTATTAAGAAACGCTCTAAAAAAGAAATATGGTGATGATGATAACTTTGATATCATTATCAATCCAGATAAAGGGGATTTGGAAATATGGAGAAATAGAATTGTCGTTGCTGATGATGAAGTTGAAGAGCCTAACCAAGAAATTGCCTTATCTGAAGCACGTAAAATTGAACCAGATTTTGAAGTAGGAGAAGATGTTGCCGAAGCTGTAAAGTTGATTGACCTTGGAAGACGTTCTATTTTGGCGCTACGTCAAAATTTGATTTCTAAAATACACGAACACGACAATACCAATATCTATAAACAATTTAAAGATTTGATTGGCGAAATTTACACAGCAGAAGTGCATCATATTCGTCACAGAGCCATCATCCTTTTAGATGATGAGGGCAATGAAATCATTTTACCAAAAGAAAAGCAAATTCCTTCAGATTTCTTCCGAAAAGGAGAAAATGTAAGAGGAATCATCGAAAGTGTTGAGCTTAAAGGAAACAAGCCAACAATTATTATGTCCAGAACAGCTCCTATTTTCTTGGAGAAATTATTTGAACAAGAAATACCAGAGGTTTTTGACGGATTGATTACCATCAAACATGTAGTAAGAATTCCAGGCGAGAAAGCAAAAGTAGCTGTCGATTCTTACGACGATAGAATAGATCCAGTTGGAGCTTGTGTTGGTATGAAAGGATCTAGAATTCATGGAATTGTACGTGAGTTAGGTAACGAAAACATTGACGTTATCAACTATACAAGCAATATTCAATTGTTCATCACAAGAGCATTGAGTCCTGCGAGAGTGACTTCAGTAAAATTGAATGAAGAGACCAAACGTGCTGAAGTATTGCTTAAACCAGAAGAAGTATCAAAAGCCATAGGTAGAGGTGGTCATAACATACGTTTGGCTGGGCAATTGACAGGTTATGAAATAGATGTATTCAGAGAAGGCGCTGAAGAAGATGTAGAATTATCTGAATTCTCTGACGAAATAGAATCTTGGATCATTGCAGAATTTAGCAAAGCAGGATTAGATACAGCAAAAAGCATTTTAGAACAAGATGTTGCTGATTTGGTTAAAAGAACCGATTTAGAAGAAGAAACAATTATTGACGTTATTAGAATTCTTAAAGAAGAATTTGAAGAATAACACATATTTAAAGTATATTACAAGCAATTTATGGCTGATACAATTAGATTAAATAAGGTATTACGCGAACTCAACATTTCCATTGATCGTGCTATTGATTTTTTAGAATCAAAAGGCGTCAACGTGGAGAAAAGTCCTAATACCAAAATATCAGAGGAAGTTCACACGATTCTTTCTAACGAATTTCAGACGGATGCCAACAAAAAGGCTGAATCCCAAGAAGTCAGTGAGGCAAAACTCAAAGAAAAGGAAGAATTGCGCGAGCAACGTGAGCGTGAGCTTGAAGAAAAACACAAACGTGAAGAAGCAAGCAAGCAAGTTGTAAAAGCCAAAGCAGAGTTGAGTGGCCCTAAACAAGTTGGGAAAATAGATTTGAACCCAACAAAACCAGAGCCAAAAAAAGAAGAACCAAAGGTTGAAGAAAAAGCTGTCGAACCAGAAGTGAAAAAACCTGTTGAGACCGAAAAACCAAAAGTGGAGGTAAAAACAGAGCAGGACACAGAACCAAAAACAGAACAGCCTAAAGTTGAAAAACCTAAAGAATCACCAAAAACCGAAACCACAAAAGTTGAGGAAGAAGAGGATGAAACTTTAAAAACAAAATACCAAAAGCTTTCAGGGCCTAAAATTGCGGGAGAAAAAATCGATTTATCTCAATTCAATAAACCAAAAAAGAAAAAGGAAGAGAAAAAAACAGATGCTAACGACGCTAACAAAAAGAAAAGACGCCGTATAAGCAAAGGGCCGGCAGCAGGAGGCGATTCCAAACCTAATTTCTCAAACAATAGAGATAACCAAAAAGGAAACTTCAGAGGAAAAACCCAAGGCGGCAAACGTACAAGTACCGTAAAAGAAGAACCAAGTGAAGCCGAAGTTCAAAAGCAAGTTAGAGAAACACTTGAAAAGCTTCAAGGCAAGTCATCTAAAGGAAAAGGTGCAAAATACAGAAGAGATAAAAGAGACCAACACCGTCAACAGTCAGAAAAAGATCTTGAACAACAAGAAGCAGACAGCAAAATCTTAAAAGTAACTGAGTTTGTTACTGCAAGTGAAGTCGCCACGATGATGGATGTTCCAGTAACACAAATTATTTCTGCATGTATGTCGTTGGGTATGATGGTAACGATGAACCAGCGTCTCGATGCAGAAACGTTATCTGTTGTAGCTGATGAATTCGGCTATGAAGTAGAATTTGTCACTTCCGATTTAGAAGATAATATTGAAGAAGTAGAAGATAAGCCTGAAGACTTAAAACCTCGTGCACCAATCGTTACTGTGATGGGTCACGTCGATCATGGTAAAACATCACTTCTCGATTATATTCGTCAAGAGAATGTAATTGCAGGTGAATCAGGAGGTATCACCCAACATATTGGTGCTTATGGAGTGCAATTAGAAGGAGGTCAAAAAATCGCCTTCCTAGACACACCAGGTCACGAAGCCTTCACAGCGATGCGTGCTCGTGGTGCACAAGTAACCGATTTGGCAATTATTGTGATTGCTGCCGATGATGCTATCATGCCACAAACAAAAGAGGCCATTGCCCATGCACAAGCAGCCAATGTGCCAATCATTTTTGCAATTAACAAAATCGATAAACCAGGGGCAAATCCAGAAAAAGTAAAAGAAGGATTAGCTAACATGAATTTATTGGTTGAAGATTGGGGAGGAAAAATCCAATCACACGACATATCTGCAAAAACTGGGCAAGGAGTTAAAGAATTATTAGAAAAAGTATTGCTCGAAGCCGAATTGTTAGAACTTCAAGCAAACCCAAATAAACACGCAAGTGGTACTGTTGTTGAGGCTTTCCTTGATAAAGGTCGTGGTTATGTGTCAACCATATTGGTGCAAGCCGGAACTTTGAATGTAGGTGATTATGTACTTGCAGGAAAGAACAGCGGTAAAGTTCGTGCTATGCACGATGAACGTGGCAACAATGTAAAATCTGCAGGCCCATCGACTCCTGTATCTATATTAGGTTTGGATGGTGCACCACAAGCAGGTGATAAGTTCAGCGTATTTGAAGACGAACGTGAAGCAAAACAAATTGCTGCAAAGCGCACACAATTACAACGTGAGCAATCGGTAAGAACACAACGTCATATCACTCTTGATGAGATTGGACGTCGTATAGCACTTGGTGATTTCCAAGAATTGAACATCATTCTTAAAGGTGATGTGGATGGTTCTGTGGAGGCATTGACAGATTCATTCCAAAAATTATCGACTGAAGAAATTCAAGTAAATATTATTCATAAAGGTGTTGGTGCAATTACAGAAAGTGATGTGTTATTGGCTACTGCGTCAGATGCGATTATTATCGGATTTAACGTTAGACCAATGGGCAATGCACGTCAAATTGCTGATAAAGAAGAAATCGATATCAGAATGTACTCGATTATCTACGATGCCATCAATGACCTTAAAGATGCCATGGAAGGTATGTTGTCTCCAGAACTTAAGGAAGAGATTACAGGTACCGCAGAAATCAGAGAAATCTTTAAAGTGTCTAAAATTGGAACCATTGCAGGCTGTATGGTTACCAATGGTAAAATATTTAGAAACTCAAATATTCGTTTAATCAGAGAAGGCGTTGTGATCTATACAGGAGAGTTATCGTCGCTTAAACGATTCAAGGATGATGTTAAAGAAGTTGCTAAAGGATACGATTGTGGTATGCAAATTAAAAACTACAACGATATTCAAGTTGATGACGTTATAGAGGCATTCCATGAGGTTGAGGTAAAAAAGAAATTGAAATAATTAAAAACAACTGTCAGCTCGAGCAAAGTCGGGAACAACAAAAAAAGCGACCAATTTGGTCGCTTTTTTTATGTAAAATTGGTTCTAGAAATCAATTACGTTCTTTTTTAAAGAACAGTATCAAAGCTCCAGGGTAGCTCTTCTTAACCTTCAATAATGCTCTGTCAGCTTCCAATCGGGTTCTGAATGCGCCAACATATATTTTATAATTAGGTGTTTCATATTCCATTGCAATTGGCCAATCACCATAAAGACTGGTCACTTGGCTTTTTGTGTACTCTGCACTGCTTCGATCGCCAGAAAACACTCTGATTTTATATAAATCAACCGTTTTTATATCTTTTTTAAACTCCAATAATTTTTCGATGTCTTTATCTTGGTCAATAATCACGCGACCTTCCTGTGCTTGTGCTTTCACCGAAAACCCAATGACTATCAGGCAAATAAAAACGACTTTAAAACATGGTTTTATCATAACTATTTTTAATTTTATACAAATGTAAATTTATTAAACTTAAATATCATTCAAATTATTATTTAGAATGTTTATAAATTAACAATTAACAGTTCCCTAACATTTCTAAAATCGACTTTAAGTATTACTTTTGCGTGAGATTTTTAACTGTATTTTTTTCTTGTTAATGAAAAAATCATACCAAAGTTTAGAAGATAATTCAACTAACAATATGAAACAGGTGATACACCGTAAATTAACCTCAAAGATTCTATATTTAGGGTTTATTATTTTACTTACGCTTTCAACTTCACTTCACGCTCAAGAAGGTGATCCTATAAAAGGAAAAGCTTTATTCAATACAAACTGTGCTGCTTGTCATAAACTCGATAAGAAAATGACAGGTCCTGCACTTCGAAATATTGAGCAAAGACTTGCTGATGAACAGGGTTTAGACAGAGCTTGGCTTACAGATTGGATTCATAACAGTGCTGGAATGGTAAAGGCAGGCGATGCTTATGCTGTCAAGATTTTCAATGAGTACAATGGCACTGCCATGACAGCTTTTCCACAATTGTCTGACCAAGATATCAGTGATATTTTAGCTTATACAGCTGAAGAAGCTGCTCCAGCTGAAACAGGAACTGCAACAGTAGGAGGTGTAAATCCTAACCCTTCAACAGATACCACTTCAAACAAACTTATTCTAGGTGCTTTAGCTTTATTATTCGGTTTGTTGGCAATGGCTTTGGTGTTGGTAAGACGTACATTAAATCGTTTTGCAGAAGCTAAAGGCGTAGAAGTTGCCTCGCAAAAGGGAGTGCCAATCTGGAAAGCTTTTGTTCAAAATCAATTCTTGGTTTTGGTGACAGCAATATTCTTCTTGCTTGCAAGTGGATATTTTGTGTATGGATATTTCATGCAAGTTGGAGTCGATCAAGGGTATATGCCAGTTCAGCCAATACATTATTCGCACAAAATACATGCTGGAGACAATGGTATAGACTGTAAGTACTGTCACTCGTCTGCGAGAGTAAGTAAAACGTCAGGGATTCCATCATTGAATGTGTGTATGAACTGCCACAAATCAATTACTGAAGTTGCTGAGTCTACAGCGACCGAAGAATTTAGTAAAGAATTTTATGATGGAGAAATCCAAAAGCTTTATGCAGCAGCTGGATGGAATGACGCGGAGCAAAAATATTCTGGAACACCACAGCCTGTTAAATGGGTAAGGATTCATAATTTGCCAGATTTTGCATATTTCAATCACTCACAGCACGTAACTGTTGGAGGTATTGAGTGTCAAACCTGTCATGGTCCTGTTGAAGAAATGGAAGTAATGTATCAATTCTCGTCATTAACAATGGGATGGTGTATCAATTGCCATAGAGAAACAAATGTAAAAGTTGAAGACAATGCCTACTATACCAAGATACACGAACAGTTATCTAAAAAGTATGGAGTTGATAAACTTACCGTTGCACAAATGGGAGGTTTAGAATGTGGTAAGTGTCATTATTAATTTATTAAGAAGTAATTCAATTATATAATATGTCATCAAACAAGAAATACTGGAAAAGTGTTGAGGAGCTAAACGAAAATAGCTCTATTGTTGAGGCGCTTAAACAAAACGAATTTGTTGAAGAAATTCCTACTGATGAGTTTTTAGGAGATAAAAGCACATTGGAAGCTTCTTCTACAACACGTCGTGATTTCTTAAAATATGTTGGTTTTAGTACAGCAGCAGCATCACTTGCTGCCTGTGAAGGACCAGTGATTAAGTCGATTCCTTATGTAGTGCAGCCTGAAGAAATTATTCCTGGTGTTGCCAATTACTATGCAACTACCATTGCAGATGGGTTTGACTTTGCAAGTGTTTTAGTTAAAACTCGTGAAGGGCGTCCAATTAAAATTGAAAACAATACGATGGCTACTACCAAAGGTGGTGCAAATGCCAGAGTGAACGCTTCAGTTTTAGGATTGTATGATAGTTTAAGGGTTCAAGGACCAAAGAAAGATGGTAAATCAATTTCTTGGAGCACTTTTGATTTAGAAACGAATCAAAAGCTAACCGACTTAATGAATGCTGGTAAAGAGATTGTGTTATTAACACAAACTTTTGCAAGTCCTTCAACAAGTAAATTGATATCAAACTTCAAAGAAAAATATGGTAATGTCCGTCATGTAGTTTACGATGCTGTTTCAGAATCTGCTGCATTAGATGCATACCAAGCTAAATATGGAGAACGCGCTTTAGCTAATTACGATTTCTCAAAAGCTTCAACTATAGTTTCTGTAGGTGCTGACTTTTTAGGAGATTGGCAAGGTGGTGGTTTCGATTCAGGTTATGCTAAAGGACGCGTGCCTCAAGAAGGTAAAATGTCTAGACATATTCAGATTGAAGCTAACATGTCATTAACTGGAGCAAATGCTGATAAGCGTGTGCCTGCAACGCCAAGCCAACAAAAATTAGCGTTAGCTAAATTATATAGTTACGTTGTTGGTGGTTCAGTTTCTGGAGATCTTCCAAAACAAATTGATGATGCAGTTCGTAAGGCAGCTTCACAATTAAAAGAAGCTGGAAGTAATGGTGTTGTTGTAACAGGAATTCAAGATGTTAATGCACAAACTGTTGCGTTAGAAATCAATGCTTATTTAAGCAGTAAAGTATTTGATAAGTCTGCTCCAATAAAAACAAGACAAGGTAATGATGCAGATGTAGCAACTTTAGTGGCTGATATGAAAGCTGGAAAAGTTGGTGCTATCATTATGAGTGGAGTTAATCCATTATATACATTGCCAAACGCAAATGATTTTGCAGAAGGATTAAAGAAAACAGAATTATCTATTGCTTTCTCTATGAAAGCTGATGAAACAGCTTCAGCTACTCAATATATAGCTGCAGCACCTCATTATTTAGAGTCTTGGGGAGATGTTGAACTTAAAAAAGGACATTACGGTTTAACACAACCAACGATTCGTCCTTTGTTTGATACAAGGCAATTTCAAGATGCTTTATTAAAATGGACTGGTAATGATATGTCTTACCACGATTTTATTAAAGATAATTGGAATACTGGTATTTTAGGAGGCAATTCATTCAATAAAGCATTGCATGATGGTATTTATGTTGGTGCTATGCCAACATTGGAAAATACACCTGAAACAACTGAAACTAATACATCAGAAGCTGTAGCTTCATCAGGTGATGCGGCAAGAGCATTGGCGTCATCAGCTAAATCTGAAGGGTTAGAGTTAACTTTATATACTAAAGTAGGAATGGGTGATGGTCAACAAGCCAACAACCCATGGTTACAAGAGTTTCCAGACCCTTTAACAAGAGTGTCTTGGGATAACTATTTAACGGTTTCTACAGCAGATGCAAAACAATTAAATCTTAAAAATTGGCACGTTGCTAATGGAGGTTTAAATGGTAGCTATGCAAATGTTACTGTTAATGGTGTGACAATAAAAAATGTGCCAGTAATCATTCAACCAGGACAAGCTAATGGATCTGTAGGATTATCGTTAGGTTATGGAAGAACAGCTGGATTAAAAGACGAAATGAAAACTGGTGTTAATGCTTATGCCTTATACCAAAACTTCAATACAGTTCAAAATGTAAGTGTAACAGCAGCTTCGGGAGAACATGAGTTTGCTTGTGTACAATTACAAAATACTTTAATGGGTCGTGGAGATATCATTAAAGAAACAACATTAGAAATTTTCAATACAAAAGATAAAGATTACTGGAATGCAATTCCTGTAGTATCTTTAAATCACGTTGAAACTCCTGTTACGTCACCTGATGTAGATTTATGGGACGAATTTGATCGTTCAATAGGTCATCATTTTAATTTATCTATCGATTTGAACGCTTGTACTGGATGTGGAGCATGTGTTATTGCATGTCATGCTGAAAACAACGTTCCTGTAGTTGGTAAATCAGAAATACGTCGTAGTAGAGATATGCACTGGTTGCGTATTGATAGATATTATTCTTCTGAAGATACGTTTGAGGGAGATGATACTAAAAAAGAAAACTTCTCTGGTTTATTTGGAGATAATGGGTCTCTTGGTGGATTCAATGAAATGGAATCTCCTGCTGATAACCCACAAGTAGCATTCCAGCCTGTAATGTGTCAGCACTGTAATCATGCACCTTGCGAAACTGTTTGCCCAGTTGCAGCAACGTCTCATGGTCGTCAAGGTCAAAACCACATGGCTTATAACCGTTGTGTAGGTACACGTTATTGTGCAAACAACTGTCCTTATAAAGTGCGTCGTTTCAACTGGTTCTTATACAGCGAAAATGACGAGTTTGATTATCATATGAATGACGATTTAGGACGTATGGTATTAAATCCAGATGTGGTTGTTCGTTCTCGTGGAGTTATGGAAAAATGTTCAATGTGTATTCAAAAAACACAAAAAACAATTCTTGATGCTAAACGTGATGGACGTGAAATTAAAGATGGTGAATTCCAAACAGCTTGTTCTTCTGCATGTAGCAATGGAGCAATGACCTTTGGTGACATCAATGATAAAGAAAGTAAAGTTGCAAAACTTAAAGAAGATAACCGTATGTATCACTTGTTAGAAAGCGTTGGAACAAAACCAAACGTGATGTATCAAACTAAAGTGAGAAATACAACTGAAGCATAATATTAATTAAGTAATAATTATATAAAGATATGGCGTCTCATTACGAAGCACCTATTAGAAGACCTTTAGTTACAGGCGAAAAATCATACCATGATGTATCTGTGGATGTAGCAAGACCTGTAGAAGGAAAAGCCAATAAAGCATGGTGGATAGTTTTTTCTATTTCATTAGTAGCATTTCTTTGGGGGATTGGGTGTATCATTTATACCATTTCAACTGGAATTGGTGTTTGGGGTCTTAACAAAACCGTTGGTTGGGCTTGGGATATTACTAACTTCGTTTGGTGGGTTGGTATTGGTCACGCAGGAACACTGATTTCTGCTGTACTTTTACTGTTCCGTCAAAAATGGAGAATGGCGATTAACCGTTCTGCTGAAGCAATGACTATTTTCTCGGTGGTTCAAGCAGGTTTATTCCCTGTCATTCACATGGGCCGTCCATGGTTAGGCTATTGGGTATTACCAATTCCAAATCAATTTGGTTCACTTTGGGTCAACTTTAACTCACCACTACTTTGGGACGTTTTTGCAATCTCAACGTACTTATCGGTTTCATTAGTGTTCTGGTGGACAGGATTATTGCCAGATTTCGCAATGATTAGAGATAGGGCAGTAAAGCCTTTCCAAAAGAAAATCTATTCATTATTAAGTTTTGGATGGACAGGTAGAGCAAAAGACTGGCAACGTTTTGAGGAAGTATCTTTGGTACTTGCAGGTTTAGCAACACCACTTGTACTTTCTGTACATACAATTGTATCCTTTGATTTCGCAACATCAGTAATACCAGGTTGGCATACCACAATTTTCCCACCATACTTCGTTGCAGGAGCAATTTTCTCGGGATTTGCCATGGTAAATACCCTCCTTATCATTATGAGAAAGGTATGTAGCCTTGAAGATTATATTACAGTGCAACATATCGAATTGATGAACATCGTTATCATGATAACAGGTTCTATCGTTGGTGTGGCATATATCACAGAGTTGTTCATCGCTTGGTACTCTGGAGTAGAATATGAGCAATACGCATTCTTAAACAGAGCAACAGGTCCTTACGCTTGGGCATACTGGATGATGATGTCTTGTAACGTGTTCTCGCCACAGTTTATGTGGTTCAAGAGATTAAGAACAAGTATCATGTTCTCATTCTTTATCTCTATTGTGGTAAACGTGGGTATGTGGTTTGAGCGTTTCGTTATTATCGTAACCTCATTGCACAGAGATTACTTACCATCATCTTGGACAATGTTCCAACCAACATTTGTTGATATAGGAATTTTTATCGGAACCATTGGATTCTTCTTTGTATTGTTCTTATTATACGCACGTACATTTCCTGTAATAGCACAGGCAGAAGTAAAAACAATCTTGAAATCATCTGGTGAGCGATATAAAAACATTAGAGAAAGAGGTGATAGTTTGGTCGGTACAGGTGCCGATCCAAGAACTTCTGGAAAACAAGGTACTGTTAAATCACCTTCAAAAGCAAAAGCAGACACTTCAGATAAAGTCAATAGTTTATTTGAAAGCATAGGTAAGTTTGATGCCAATACTCAAAAAGCGGACGACCTTAAGCAAATAAATGGTATTGGACCAAAAATGGAAGAAGTACTGAATAGTATAGGCATTTATACATTCTTACAAGTGAGCAAAATGACAAAAAGAGAATACGACTTGTTAGACGAAATCACAGGCTCATTCCCAGGAAGAGCAGAACGTGATGATTGGTCTGGACAAGCTAAAAAACTAATAAACTAATAATAGTATGGAAGAATCTTCAAAAGTAATTCACGCTATTTATACTGATGATGATGTGTTAATGTCAGCTGTCAAGAAAGTGAAAGCTGAAAGACATCATATAGAAGAAATATTTACGCCTTTTCCAGTGCATGGTTTAGACAAAGCCATGGGATTGGCCCCAACACGTATTGCAATTGCTTCATTTATATATGGATGCATTGGGTTGACCGTTGCTATTGTGATGATGAATTTCATCATGATCGAAGATTGGCCTCAAAATATTGGTGGAAAACCAAGTTTCAGTTATATTGAAAACATGCCTGCGTTTGTGCCAATTATGTTTGAGTTGACCGTGTTTTTTGCAGCGCATTTAATGGTGATTACATTTTATTTAAGAAGTAGGATGTGGCCATTCAAAAAAGCTGAAAATCCTGATCCAAGAACGACTGATGACCATTTCTTAATGGAAATTGCAATTCACAATAACGAAAAAGAATTAGCTCAATTATTAAAAGAGACAGGAGCAGTAGAAATTAACATCATTGATAAAGCGCATTAATAGTTGATTATGAGAAGCTTATTTAAAACAACAATATTGGTTATCGTATTAGTATCTTTTGCTTCATGTAAAAAAGATACAAGACCTAATTACCAATTCATGCCAAATATGTACGAACCTGTAGGATATGAAACTTACAGTGAGTCTAATGCTTTTGCAAATGGTGTTGAAGCCCAGTTGCCAGCAGAAGGTTCAATTCCAAGAGGATTTACACCTTTTGACATTGATAATACCAATGATGGATATTTATTGGCTAAAGAAACTGTAGTGAGTCCGTTAGATTCTACACAAATTGATCCCATTCGTGGAGGTCAGTTATATGATATTTACTGTGGCATTTGTCATGGAAAGAAAGGAGATGGACAAGGTAACCTTGTAAAAAGAGAAAAGATTTTGGGTGTACCTAGTTATGATGATGCTGGTAGAGCAATTACTGCTGGAAGTGTTTATCATACTATTTATTATGGTAAAAACGCCATGGGTTCTTATGCCAATCAACTTAACGAAGAAGAACGTTGGCAAGTAGTTAACTACGTTATGGACTTAAAATCAGAATTAGGAGGAAATAAGACTGTTAAAGATTCAATATAGATATGTATACATTTTCAAATAAATTAAAGACATTTTCATTCGCCTTAATCATTTTAGGATTATTAGGTGTTGGATATGGTTTTATGACATCTCACAAATCTTTAGATGAAGTAAAAACAATGCTTGCAGAAGAAGCATCTGCACATGGAGGTGGTCATGGAGAAGCTGCAGCACATGAAGCGGTTGCTACTCACGGCGAACAGTCATCAGAAGAAGCTCATGTTGACGTTGCAGAAGCTCACCATGGTGATGAACACGCAAAACATGTTCAGCATCAAATTGCCAACAGACCTTGGTCTGCATTATATGTAGCAGCTTTCTTCTTTATGATGATAGCATTAGGCGCTTTAGCGTTTTATGCAATACAATTTGCAGCACAAGCTGGATGGTCTCCAGTATTGTTCAGAGTCATGGAAGGGATCACAGCCTATTTATTGCCAGGAGCATTAATTGTTTTAGGAATTGCTGTGGCTTCAGGAACCATAGGACATTACAACTTATTCGTTTGGATGGACCCAGAAGTTGTTGCTCATGACAAATTAATTCAAGGTAAGTCAGGCTTCTTAAACATGACTGGATTTATTATTAGAGGACTGATATTTATTGCAGGATGGTGTACTTACAGACATTTTGCACGTAAGTTTTCTATTGCACAAGATAATGCCGATGTCAACGATAATCGTAATTTCAAAAAATCATTCCGTATTTCAGCAGCGTTTTTAGTATTCTATATTTATACAGAATCAATGATGTCTTGGGATTGGATTATGAGTGTTGACCCTCACTGGTTCTCAACATTATTTGGATGGTACGTATTTGCAAGTATGTTTGTTAGTGGTATCACTGTAATTGCGATGGTAACGATGTATTTAAAATCTAAAGGACTTTTACCATTTGTAAATGATAGTCACTTACACGATTTAGCTAAATTTATGTTTGGTATCAGTATTTTCTGGACGTATTTGTGGTTCTCACAATTTATGTTGATATGGTATTCAAACATTCCAGAAGAAGTAACCTATTTCGTAACAAGATTCCAAGATTACCAATTACCATTTTTAGGAATGGTCGTTATGAACTTTGTGTTCCCATTATTGATATTGATGAATAGTGATTACAAACGTATTCCTTGGTTTGTTGTGATGGCTGGTATCGTTATTTTATGCGGACATTATATAGATATTTTCAATATGATAATGCCTGCAACTGTCGGAGACCGTTGGTTTATAGGTATTCCAGAAATTAGCTCGATATTATTATTTGCTGGATTATTCATATTTGTAGTATTTACGGCTTTAACAAAAGCACCATTACTGGCAAAAGGAAATCCATTCATTAAAGAAAGTGAACATTTCCATTATTAATTAAATTAAATAAAGAAGAGAAACGACAATGACTGCTTTTTTAACAATTATTATAGTACTTTTTGTAGCTGTTGCCATTTGGCAGATGGTGAAAATATTTGATTTAGCTCAAGTTAATACGAGCACATCAGATACTGGTGTCGCCACAGACTATGACAATAAAATAAACGGCTATTTAATGATAGGTTTCCTACTCTTCATTTATGCCATAACAATTGTGTGTTTTGTGAAATGGGGCGATTTGCCTTTGATGTCAAACTCGGCATCTGCTCATGGACCTGAACTCGATAACTTGATGATTATCTCTATGGTAATCATTTTTATCGTGCAGACAATCACACAGTTTTTACTTCATTACTTTGCTTTTAAATACAGAGGCGAAAAGGGTAAAAAAGCACTGTTCTTTGCTGACAATAACACATTAGAAGCCATTTGGACTATCATTCCAGTAATTGTGCTTGCAGGATTAATCATTTACGGATTATTCACATGGACAAGTATTATGAATGTCAATGAAGATGACGACCCAATGATGGTCGAATTATATGCTCAACAGTTCAACTGGAAAGCCCGTTATGCAGGTCAAGATAATGTATTAGGGCAAGCTAACGTCAGATTGATTGATTTAGATAAAGCCAACATTTTAGGATTGGATGAAGCCGATCCAAATGCACAAGACGATGTTATCACTACAGAACTTCATTTGGTAGTAAATAAGCCAGTATTGTTCAAAATGCGTTCACAAGACGTGTTACATTCAGCTTATATGCCTCATTTTAGAGCGCAAATGAACTGTGTTCCTGGAATGATCACTCAATTTGGTTTCACACCAACTGTGACAACCGCTCAAATGAGGGAAAACCCTGATATGGTTGAAAAAGTACAACGCATCAACGAAATAAGAGCAGACAAAAGCAAAGATTTAGTTGCAAAAGGCGGAGAAGCCTTAGAGCGTTATGATTTTGATTATCTATTGTTATGTAACAAGATTTGTGGTAAATCTCACTACAACATGCAAATGAAAATCATCGTAGAAACTCAAGAAGAGTTTGATGCTTGGATGAAAGAACAGAAAGAATTCAAAAATTCTTTAAACTAAACTAATAAAAATCGTTTTAAAAAAGTATATATAGATTATGTCAACACACGCAGATACTCACGCACACGACGACGATCACGGACATCATCATAAAGAAACATTTGTAACCAAGTATATCTTTAGCCAAGATCATAAAATGATTGCTAAACAGTATTTGATTACTGGTACCATCATGGGAGTTATTGGTGTCATCATGTCTTTAATGTTTCGTATGCAAATTGCTTGGCCAGAACAACCTAACGTGTTGTTTGAAGCCTTATTGGGCAAATGGGCTCCAGAAGGTGTTATGGATGCAGATATTTATTTGGCATTAGTTACTATACATGGTACAATCATGGTATTCTTTGTATTGACAGCGGGTTTAAGTGGTACGTTTAGTAACTTATTAATTCCGCTGCAAATTGGAGCACGAGATATGGCATCTGGGTTTTTAAATATGGTATCGTATTGGCTGTTCTTCCTATCGAGTGTCATCATGGTCATCTCTTTATTTGTTGAAGCAGGACCTGCAGCAGCTGGATGGACAATTTACCCACCATTAAGTGCTTTACCAATGGCACAAGGAGGTTCAGGAATGGGTATGACCTTATGGTTGGTATCGATGGCTATCTTTATTGCGTCGTCTTTATTAGGATCATTAAACTATATTGTTACTGTTATCAACTTACGCACAAAAGGAATGTCAATGACACGTTTGCCATTAACAATCTGGGCGTTTTTCATTACAGCTGTCATTGGAGTTATTTCTTTCCCAGTATTACTTTCAGCAGCGTTATTGTTAATAATGGATAGAAGTTTTGGGACATCATTCTTCTTATCAGACATATTTATTCAAGGCGAAGTATTACATTATCAAGGTGGTTCACCTGTATTGTTTGAACACTTATTTTGGTTTTTAGGACATCCAGAAGTATATATCGTTATCCTTCCAGCAATGGGATTGGTTTCTGAAATTATGGCATCCAACTCACGTAAACCTATCTTTGGTTATCGTGCCATGGTGGCTTCTATTTTAGCAATTGCATTTTTATCAACCATCGTTTGGGGTCACCATATGTTTATTTCTGGTATGAATCCATTCCTTGGATCAGTATTTACATTTACAACTTTATTGATTGCAATACCTTCAGCGGTAAAAGCCTTCAACTGGATAACGACCATTTGGAAAGGGAATCTGCAACTTAATCCAGCAATGTTATTCTCGATTGGTTTCGTTTCAACGTTTATTACTGGAGGTTTGACAGGAATCATTCTTGGAGATAGCGCACTAGATATTAATGTTCACGATACGTATTTCGTTATTGCTCACTTCCATTTAGTAATGGGTATTTCTGCACTTTACGGAATGTTTGCTGGTATTTACCATTGGTATCCAAAAATGTTTGGACGTATGTTGAACAAAAATTTAGGATACTTACATTTTTGGGTCACAGCCATCTGTGCTTATGGTGTATTCTTCCCAATGCACTTTATAGGTATGGCAGGATTGCCAAGACGTTATTACACAAACTCTAATTTTCCATTGTTTGATGATTTGGCCAATGTGAATGTGATCATTACCATTTTTGCTTTAATTGGAGGTGTATTTCAATTGGTATATTTATACAACTTCTTTAGCAGTATGTTCTTTGGTAAGAAAACAGTACAAAATCCTTGGAGATCTACTACTTTAGAATGGACTGCACCTGTGAAGCATATTCATGGTAACTGGGAAGGTGAAATACCTCATGTATATCGTTGGTCTTACGATTATAGTAAGCCAGGACATGATGATGATTTTGTGCCACAAAATGTACCTTTAAAAGAAGGTGAAGAAGAACTACAGCACTAAATAAAAATATAATAATACAACAAAAGCCTTTCTAATTTAGAAAGGCTTTTTGTTTATCTTTGTTTTCATATGAACGACAATCTAAATCCATCCAACGATAACTTTTCTCCAGAAGAACTCGATGTAGAAAAAAAATTAAGACCTTTATCATTTGATGATTTTACTGGTCAGGATCAGGTATTGGAAAATCTACAAATATTTGTTAAGGCAGCTAATTTGAGAGATGAAGCACTTGACCATACCTTATTTCATGGGCCTCCAGGGCTTGGCAAAACGACATTGGCTCACATTTTAGCAAGCGAATTGAATGTCGGCATCAAAGTGACATCAGGACCAGTTTTGGACAAACCTGGCGATCTTGCAGGTTTGTTGACCAACCTTGAAGAACGCGATGTGTTGTTTATTGATGAAATACATCGATTAAGCCCAATTGTCGAAGAGTATTTGTATTCAGCCATGGAGGATTATAAAATCGATATCATGATTGAATCTGGACCTAATGCAAGAACAGTACAAATCAATTTAAATCCTTTTACTTTAATTGGAGCAACAACACGTTCAGGATTGTTAACCTCTCCAATGCGAGCCCGTTTCGGAATACAAAGCAGGTTGCAATATTACAATACAGAATTATTGACCACGATCACCCAACGTAGTGCCTCAATTTTAAATGTGCCCATTTCTATGGAAGCAGCTGTTGAAATTGCAGGACGAAGTAGAGGAACGCCACGTATTGCCAATGCCTTATTGAGACGTGTAAGAGATTTTGCACAAATAAAAGGAAATGGAAGTATCGATATAAAAATTGCAAAGTTTGCTTTGGAGGCTCTACACGTTGATGCACACGGACTGGATGAAATGGATAACAAGATACTAATGACCATCATTGATAAATTTAAAGGAGGACCAGTCGGTATTACCACATTAGCAACTGCTGTTAGTGAAAGTGCTGAAACCATTGAAGAAGTTTATGAGCCTTTCTTAATTCAACAAGGCTTTATAATGCGTACTCCTCGTGGACGTGAAGTAACAGAATTAGCCTACAAACATTTGGGCAAAATTAAAGGTAACATTCAAGGCGGATTGTTTTGATTGATAATAAATTGAAATATTCAGAACATATTAAAACCGAAGCCAAACGCCTCGGTTTTTTATCTTGTGGCATCAGTAAAGCACAATTTTTAGAAGAAGAAGCACCTCGATTGGAAAAATGGCTCAATGGCAATATGCAAGGCAGTATGCATTATATGGAAAACCATTTTGATAAGCGATTGGACCCAACAAAATTGGTAGAAGATTCTAAAAGTGTCATTTCTTTGTTGTTGAATTATTTTCCTTCAGAAACCCAAAATTCAGAAAGTTATAAATTGTCAAAATATGCTTTTGGGACAGATTACCATTATGTCATTAAAGACAAGCTTAAATCACTTTTAAACTTTATTCATGATGAAATAGGGGACGTTAATGGTAGGGCTTTTGTGGACTCTGCCCCAGTGTTAGATAAAGCTTGGGCCGCAAAATCTGGTTTAGGCTGGATTGGTAAGCATAGTAATTTATTGACACAGCAAGTTGGCTCTTTCTATTTTATTGCCGAACTGATTATCGATTTAGAATTAGAATATGATTTACCAACAACCGACCATTGTGGCACTTGCACCAAATGTATCGATGCTTGTCCAACACAAGCCATTACCGAACCTTATGTAGTAGATGGGAGTAAATGTATTTCTTATTTTACTATCGAGCTAAAAGAAAAAATTCCAACAGAATTTAAAGGGCAGTTTGACGATTGGATATTTGGTTGTGACATTTGTCAAGATGTATGTCCATGGAATCGTTTTTCGAAAGCTCACAGCGAACCTTTATTCAATCCGCATCCAGAGTTGTTATCCATGACCAAAAAAGATTGGGAAGAAATAACTGAAGATGTCTTCAAAAAAATCTTTAAAGATTCAGCGGTGAAGCGTACCAAATTTGAAGGGTTGAAGCGGAATATTGAATTTCTAAAAGATTAACATTTTAGTTTTTAGTATTACACGACTTCCATTAACTTTGTTAATTCGTATGTAATCAAAAAATAGTATGAGCAAGCAGAGCAAACGTAGAGAGGCATTAGTATATCATGCAAAACCAACTCCAGGAAAAATACAGGTAGTTCCTACCAAAAAATACGCAACACAACGTGATTTGTCATTGGCCTATTCACCAGGTGTTGCTGAACCTTGCTTGGAAATTGCAAAAGACGTCAACAATGTTTATAAATATACAGCCAAAGGAAATTTGGTAGCAGTCATTTCTAACGGAACAGCTGTGTTGGGATTAGGGAATATTGGACCGGAAGCATCCAAACCGGTAATGGAAGGAAAAGGTTTGCTGTTTAAGATTTTTGCTGACATTGATGTGTTTGATATAGAAATCAATACAGAGAATGTTGAAGAGTTTATCCAAACAGTCAAAAATATCTCACCAACTTTTGGAGGCATCAATCTTGAAGACATCAAAGCGCCTGAAGCTTTTGAAATCGAACAACGCCTAAAAGCCGAATTGGATATTCCGGTAATGCACGACGATCAACATGGTACAGCCATCATTTCTGCAGCAGCTTTGTTGAATGCATTAGAGCTTACAAATAAAAAAATTAAAGATGTCAATATAGTCATCAGTGGTGCAGGAGCAGCAGCTATTTCATGTACGCGTTTATATCAAGCATTTGGAGCTAAACGCGAAAACATAGTCATGACTGATAGTAAAGGTGTTATTAGACAAGATAGGGATGATTTATCTACAGAAAAGGCAGAGTTTGCTACACATCGCAAGATTGATACACTAGATGAAGCCATGAAAAATGCCGATGTCTTTATTGGCTTGTCAACTGCAAACATTGTGACTCCAGCGATGTTAAAATCGATGGCAAAAAATCCAATCGTTTTTGCGATGGCCAATCCAGACCCAGAAATTGAATATCAGTTAGCAATCGATACTAGAGATGACATCATTATGGCCACTGGACGGTCCGATCATCCTAACCAAGTCAACAATGTACTTGGATTCCCATTTATTTTTAGAGGTGCTTTAGATGTAAGAGCGACCAAAATAAATGAAGCCATGAAAATGGCTGCTGTAAAGGCGTTGGCCAATTTGGCAAAAGAGCCTGTTCCAGAACAGGTTAATATAGCTTATGGCGAAACGCGCTTAACATTTGGTAAAGACTATATCATTCCAAAACCTTTTGACCCTCGTTTAATTGCCGAAGTGCCACCAGCAGTTGCCAAAGCAGCTATCGAAAGTGGTGTGGCGAAAGAACCGATTGAAGATTGGGAAAAATACAGAGAGACACTATTGGAGCGTTTAGGCTCTGATAATAAAATTGTCAGATTGTTGACCAATAGAGCAAAAATGAATCCAAAGCGAGTGGTGTATGCTGAAGCTGACCATTTGGATGTGTTAAAGGCAGCTCAAATTGCGTATGATGAAGGTATTGCAATTCCTATTTTGTTGGGAAGACGTGAGACTATCCTATCACTTATGGAAGACATCGAATTTGATGCAAATGTGTCAATTATTGACCCTAAATCGGATGATGAAGAAAAAAATAGAAACCGATATGCCAAAGTGTATTGGGAACATCGTAAGCGAAAAGGGGTCACTTTATATTCGGCTCAAAAATTGATGCGCGAACGCAATTATTTTGCGGCAATGATGGTCAATGAAGGTGATGCTGATGCATTGATTTCAGGGTTTTCAAGAAGCTATCCTTCGGTTGTCAAACCAATGTTGGAGTTGATAGGTCTTGCAAAAAATGCTACAAGAGCTGCGACCACAAATTTAATGATGACGCAACGTGGTCCCATGTTTTTGAGTGACACTTCAATTAATATAGATCCAACAGCTGAAGATTTGGCAAAAATCGCCCAAATGACAGCGCGAACCGTTCGAATGTTTGGTATGGAGCCAGTCATGGCAATGATTTCGTTTAGTAACTTTGGTTCATCTCCAAGCCCTAGAGCTTCTAAAGTTAGAGAAGCAGTCAAATTATTGCACGAATCCAATCCAGAATTGTTGGTTGATGGTGAGTTGCAAACAGATTTTGCTCTGAACGATGAGATGCTTAAAGATATGTTTCCTTTTTCAAAATTGGTCGGAAAGAAAGTCAATACACTTATTTTTCCAAGTTTGGATGCCGCCAACATTACTTATAAGTTGCTTAAAGAGCTGAATAAGTCAGAATCAATAGGACCAATTATGATGGGAATGCGAAAACCTGTTCATATTCTTCAATTGGATGCTAGTGTCGATGAAATTGTAAACATGACTGCTATTGCTGTAATAGACGCACAACAAAAAGAGAAAAAAGAACTGGAAATCAAAGCGTCTTTAGAGAAGGAATCGGCTTTGTAATGCAAATAATTTTATTACATTTGAGACTTTAACTAAAGCCAATACATGATTACACACATTCAAGGGAAACTTGTTGAAAAAAATCCGACAGATGTTGTTATTGATTGCAATGGTGTTGGTTATTTGCTTAATATTTCATTACATACCTATTCTCAAATTCCTGATCAAGAACATTTAAAGCTGTTTTCATATTTGCTTGTCAAAGAAGATTCACATACATTGTATGGATTTTCGTCAATTGCCGAACGAGAAATTTTTAAATTATTGATTTCGGTAAGTGGTGTAGGAGCTAGCACTGCTCGTACGATGTTGTCATCATTGACACCAAAACAAGTGCGAGAAGGAATAGCCCATGGGGATATTGCATTAATTCAGTCTATCAAGGGTATTGGAGCAAAAACAGCAGCAAGAGTTATTTTAGATTTGAAGGATAAAGTTTTAAAAGTGTATGATATTGACGAACTTTCAACAGTTAAAAACAATACAAGCAAAGATGAAGCGTTATCTGCATTAGAAGTTCTGGGGTTTGTTAGAAAACAAGCTGAACGTGTTGTGGATAAAATTGTGTCTAATCAACCAGACGCCAATGTGGAAACCATTATTAAAGAAGCATTAAAAAACTTATAACGATTTGAGTACAACTAACTATACCTTTTCGAAAACAATATACTATTTGCTGCTATCGGTCTTTGTGCTTTTTAGCAGTTTAGCTTTTTCACAAGACCCAACTTCACAAGATTCTACAAAAACCGGTTATTCGCTTGGCACGATTAATATGCCAAATCCAAATAGCATTGTTTCAAAATACACATACGACCCAATTTCTGATCGCTATATTTATACTGAAACAGTAGGAAAATTCAATATCAATTATCCGATCATCTTAACACCTGCAGAATATCAACGTTTAGTCCTTTTAGAGCAACAACGTAACTATTACAAGCAAAAAGTAGATGCTGCTGAAGGTAAAAAAGATGGCACTGAAGATGAACAAAAAAACTTATTGCCAGAATTTTATGTCAATTCTGGATTTTTTGAATCCATATTTGGAGGTAATACCATTGAAGTAATTCCACAAGGTTCGGTTGAAATGGATTTAGGAGTGCTGTTTACAAAACAAGATAATCCAACATTTTCACCACGTAACCGAAGCAATTTCACCTTCGATTTTGACCAACGTATCAGTTTAAGCTTACTTGGTAAAGTAGGGACAAGATTACAAGTGACTGCTAATTACGACACCGAATCAACTTTCGATTTCCAGAATTTAATCAAATTAGAATACACACCAACTGAAGATGATATTGTTCGTAAGATTGAAGTTGGTAATGTCAGTATGCCACTTAACAGCTCGTTGATTACTGGAGCCCAAAGCCTATTTGGTGTAAAGACAGAGTTACAATTTGGTAAAACAAGGGTAACTGCGGTCTTCTCAGAGCAAAAATCGCAATCGCGTTCAGTAGTTGCTCAAGGAGGAGGCACGCTCGAAGATTTTGAGTTTTACGCAAGGGATTATGATGAGAACAGACACTTTTTCTTGGCTCAATATTTTAGGAGTAAGTACGATGACGTTATGAACCGTTATCCGTTTTTAGAAACAAATGTTCAAATTACACGTTTGGAGGTTTGGGTGACTAACCGAACCAATCAAACCAACAATGTAAGAAACATTGCTGCGTTTCAAGATTTGGGCGAATCTGGAATTATAGGTTTAGACAATCCGCCAGTTGGTTTTGTCAATGTTGGACCAAATGCATATCCTGATAATGGCAATAATGATTTTGACCCAACCAATATAGGTGTTGGAGACTCAAAATTGTCGCAAGCTGTTAGAGACATTACAACCGTTGAGCAAGGTATTTTGGTGCCAGCTAACGAAGGATTCGATTTTGGTAAATTGGAAAATGCCAGAAAACTAAACCAAGGAACAGACTATCAACTACATTCACAATTAGGATATATTTCATTAAACCAACGATTGCTCAATGACGAAATTTTAGCAGTTGCTTTTCAATATACCGTTGGAGGTGTCGTCTATCAGGTCGGAGAGTTTGCCAATGATGGTGTCAATTCAACGGCCAATAATCCAGATACTGATGGTGATGGTATTCCAAACATTGCCGATGTCGATATTGATGGTGATGGTACTCCTGATAATGGTACAGATACAGATAATGACGGAATTAATGATGCAACTGACGTTGACCAAACGGGAGGTACCGATGCTAATGCTGATGGTATCGATGATGCCTTTGTTAATGCAGAAGGCTCTACCCAAAGTTTGATTGTTAAGATGCTGAAAAGTCCAATCACCAATGTTAAAGAGCCTATTTGGGATTTAATGATGAAAAACATTTACGACACTGGAGCATTTCAGTTAAGTGAAGAAGATTTTAAGCTCAATATTTTTTATACAGAAGCATCTCCTTTAAATTATATCAAACCAGTAGATGGAACAACCTTCCCTTTGTTTGATAATAATACTCCAAACGCCAATGATGATTCCGAAATCACAGAAACACCATTGATTAGACTTTTTCATTTAGACCGTTTAAACTTTAACAATGATCCACAATCGGGAGGTGATGGGTTTTTTGATTTTGTTCCAGGATTAACGGTGTTGACTCAAAACGGAAAAATCATTTTTACTAAAGTAGAACCTTTTGGTAAATATCTATTTGATGTCTTGGCAGATCCAGCGATACCAACCGATTATGACGACGCCACCTATGCCAATTTAAATCAAGAAAAGTACGTATATGACTTGCTCTACAAGGCTACTAAAACAGAAGCACTTAATGAGATCGAAAAAAACAAATTCCAAATAAAAGGGCGTTACAAATCTTCGGGTGGCGATGGTATTGCCATTGGCGCATTTAATGTGCCGAGAGGGTCGGTCAAAGTGACTGCGGGAGGACGAGTTTTGGTCGAAGGGATTGATTATACAGTAAATTATCAATTAGGCCGCGTACAAATATTGGACGAGGCACTAAAGGCATCCAATACACCAATTAATGTGTCTGTCGAAAACAATTCGGTGTTTGGTCAGCAAACACGACGTTTTACAGGGATTAATATAGAGCATCAATTTAATGAAAACTTTGTTTTGGGCGGAACACTTTTAAATCTTAACGAACGTCCAATCACTCAAAAGGCTAATTACAATACAGAGTCTATCAATAATACAATTTTTGGCATCAATGGAAACTATTCAACCGAAGTGCCGTTTTTAACACGCTTGGTTAACAAACTTCCTAATATTGACACTGATGTTGCTTCCAATCTTTCGGTGAGAGGCGAATTTGCTTATTTAGCTCCAGGAGCTCCAAAAGGCACCGATTTTGATGGAGAAGCCACAACCTATGTTGATGATTTTGAAGGCAATCAAGGTACCATCGATTTATTGTCTCCACAGACATGGTTTTTGTCAAGCAGACCAAGAACTGTTAATAATGTTCCTTATGATGACCCCATCAATAATCCTGGCATACAAAATGGCTATGGAAGGGCATTTTTAAATTGGTACACCATTGACCCTATTTTTTATAGCAACCAACGACCAGGCGGCATCAGTGACGATGATGTGTCAGGTTTAAATACAAGACGAGTATTTCGGGATGAAATCTTTCCAAACCAAGATGTGCCTCAAGGTCAAAGTTTAGTAATCAACACATTAGATTTAGCCTATTATCCAGAAGAACGAGGTCCTTATAATTTTGATCCTAATGCAACAAGTGGCACATTGACAAACCCAAGTCAAAGTTGGGCTGGTATAACAAGACAAATTACATCGACCGATTTTGAGCAAGCAAATGTAGAATATATTGAGTTTTGGGTGCAAGATCCATTTTTGGATGATCCTACAAATACTGGAGGGAAATTATTTATCAATTTAGGTAACATTTCGGAAGATATTTTAAAGGATGGTAAAAAGCAATATGAAAACGGGTTGCCAGATAATGGCGATGTAAGTAATCTTATATCTTCTGCTTATAGTACTGTTGTACCGCAAAATCAGTCATTGGTGTATGCGTTTTCTACAGGAGGCCAAGAACGAATCAACCAAGATGTTGGATATGATGGGTATGATGACGCTGAAGAGGCTGCGAGAATACCAAATGGAGCCGCTTTTGGGCCAGACCCAGCTAATGATAATTATCAATATTTTCTTCAAGCTGATGGAAATATTTTTCAGCGTTATAAAAAATACAATGGGCTGCAAGGAAATTCACCAGACACCTTAAGCGATACAGATAGAGGGTCAACTACACAGCCAGACGTAGAAGATATCAATAGAGACAACACTATGAATACTATTGATAGTTATTATGAGTATGAGGTTGAAATCACTCCTAGTTCATTGAACATAAGCAATCCTTTAATTAATGATATCAAAGAAATTTCCGATATACCACTTCCTAACGGACAATCAGTAGACACCAAATGGTATCAATTTAGAATTCCAATTGGAGAATCTGATGTTCGAGAGGCTATAGGAGGTATTACAGATATTCGTTCTATTCGTTTTGCAAGATTGTTTCTTAATGAATTTTCTAAATCGACAGTATTGCGTTTTGCAACTTTTGATTTGGTAAGAAGTGATTGGAGACGCTACACTCTAGATTTGGATGACAGTACCATAAATAATAGTCCAGACCCAACATTTAATGTTGGTGTTATTGGGCTACAGGAAAATGATGGTTACTACGATTTGCCTCCAGGGGTAGAATTGGAAGAACTCAATAACAATAATAACATTATTAGACAAAATGAGCAATCATTGGTTGTTGAGGTTTGTGATTTAGTTCCAGATGACTCTAAAGGTGTCTATAAAAATATTAATGTAGATATGCGTCAGTATAAAAAACTGAAAATGTTTATGCATGCTGAAGCTTTTGAAAATCAAATATTAACCTCTGGTGATCTTGTTGGATTTATAAGAATGGGGAATGACTTTACCCAAAATTTTTACGAAATACAAGTACCATTGAATGTAATTGAAAATGCAAGAACTAGAGAGGAACTTTGGCCAAGTGAAAATGAAATCGACATAGAACTTGAATATTTACAACAGATAAAATCGATAGGTATTAACAGTGGGTCGCTGTCAGATTTAAAAACTTACCAAGTTACATCTGGAGGTCCTGTAGAGGTAACTGCTGGAGACAATTTTGTGGTAGGTGAAACAAGAATTGCCATTAAAGGAAACCCAAATTTTGGTGATATTAGAGTGTTAATGGTTGGTGTAAAAAACAACTCGGCCAATAACAACAATATGGGTGGAAATGATGTCTGTGGAAAAGTTTGGTTCAATGAGCTTCGTTTGGCTGACCTCGACAACGAAGGTGGTTGGGCTGCTATTTTAAGTTTGGATACCAATATTGCCGATTTTGCAAACATAAGCGCCACAGGAAGAAGAAGCACTATAGGTTTTGGTACCATCGAGCAACGACCAAACGAGCGTAGTCGTGAAGACATTAAGCAATACGATGTCGTTACCAATGTAAATCTTGGTCAATTATTACCAAAAAAATGGGGAATACAGATCCCATTTAACTATGGGCAAAGTGAAGAAATTATCACGCCAGAATACGACCAGTTTTACAGAGATATAAAGTTGGAGACACGATTGGATGCAGCTGCCACTGATGAAGAGCGCGAAACCATCCGTACACAATCGGAAGATTATACCAAACGTCAAAGCATCAACTTTATTGGTGTCAAAAAACAGCGTACAGGTGAAGCCAAACCTCGTTTTTATGACGTAGAGAATTTAACCTTTAACTATTCTTACAATAAAGTAGAGCATCGCGATTTTGAAATAGAAAACGCTTTAGATCAAAAAATAAGAACAGGAGTCAATTATAATTACAGTTTTAATCCAATGGTTATAGAGCCATTCAAAAAGAATGATTCTATTTTTAGGAATCGTTATTGGAAAATACTTAAAGATTTTAATTTCAACCCAATACCTACCAGTTTTTCGGTCAATACAGATATTTTGAGACAATTCAACAAACAAAAGTTTAGAGAGGTCGATCTTACTGGAGACAATATTGGTTTAGAAGAGCTGTTCAGAAGAAATTATAGATTTGATTTTCAATATGCGGTCAATTACAATCTAACCAATGCTTTAAGCCTTAATTTTACAGCATCTAACAGCAATATCGTCAGAAACTATTTTATAGATAACGATATCACTGGACGACAAGACCCTACATTAGATGTTTGGGATGGCTTTTTCGATTTTGGAGACCCAAACATCCAAAGTCAGCAATTACAGCTTAACTACGAAATCCCACTTTATAAAATACCAACATTCAATTTTATAAGAGCAACCTATTCATATACAGGAGATTTTAGATGGCAAAAAGGTTCTGATTTAAATAACAATTTAGGCATCACAGACCCAGATACCAATCAAACAGAGTTTTATAACTTAGGCAACTCCATTCAAAACGCGAATACCCACAATATCAATTCGAGTCTTAATATGGAAACCCTTTATAAATATGTTGGTTTGACAAGAAAAGTCCCGAAAACGACTGGTAAAACTAGAAGTGCTGTTCCTAAAGCATTGTCTGCTAAAGAAGTCAGAGAAAATGAGAAAGGGAACAAAGACAAAACCGACAGTGGACTAGATGCTTCAGCAAGTGGAAAACCAGTGACCAATGCATCTTCAAAAAGTGCAGGAACCAAAGTTTACAATACTGCGATTGATATTCTAACAATGGTCAAACGTTTACAAATTAACTATTCAGAAAACAACGGAAGTTATTTGCCAGGTTATTTAAGAACACCAGGTTTTATAGGAACTTTAAAACCAACTTTGGGTTATACATTTGGTAGCCAACGAGATATTAGAGATTTGGTCGCTCGCAATGGCTGGCTCACTGTTTATCCAGATTTTAACGAGCAATATACGGAGACCACTACCAAAATACTCGATGTTTCAGCAAACATAGAATTGATCAAGGATTTAAAAATAGATTTAATTGGTAGTAGAACGTATTCAACCAATTTTGCAGAGAACTTTAGGGTTGAAGATTTAGATGGAGATGGTCTTAACGATTACAACCATTTGACTCCTAACACCTTCGGAAACTTTAATATTTCAACAGCACTTATAAAAACTGCATTCAGTAAAAGTGATGAAACTCAATCAGCTGCCTTTGAAGATTTAAGAGCCAACCGTTTAGTGATAGCTAACAGATTAGCACGTGAGTTTTATGGAAATAGTAACTATGCTACAGATGCCGAAGGCTATCCTTTAGGATTTGGCAAAACCAGTCAAGCCGTTTTATTGCCAGCATTTTTGTCAGCATACAAAGGCAGTAATCCAGATAAGGAAAAATTAGGCGCATTTAGAGATATTCCTATTCCTAACTGGACTTTAAAATATACAGGTTTTATGAGATTGGCATGGTTCAAAAAGAATTTCAAACGTTTTTCATTGACCCATGGCTACAGAGCTGGTTATACCATTAACCAATTCCGAACCAATTTAGATTACGTTGCCGCAGACCCAACTTTACCTTATGATGCACCACAAAATGCAGCCGCTTTGAACCAAGCAGGTAACTTTAAAAACGAGACTTTGTTCAGCAACATCAATTTAGAGGAGCAATTTAGTCCATTGTTTAGAATAGATTTTGAAATGAAAAACTCGGTTAAGATTTTGGCTGAAATGAAAAAAGACAGAGTCTTATCGTTGAGTTTTGATAACAATTTGCTTACTGAAATTCAAGGTAAGGAATATATAATTGGTCTTGGCTATCGCATAAAGGATGTACGAATTAGATCTAAAATGGCAGGGCCAGGACAAATTATCAAAGCCGATTTGAATATGAAAGCAGATATTTCGTTGAGAAACAATAAAACTATCATAAGATATCTCGATTTAGACAACAATCAAATTACCTCTGGTCAAACCATTTGGGGCATTAAATATACAGCCGATTATGCCTTTAGTAAGAACCTAACAGGAATTTTCTATTTTGACTATACGTTCTCCGAATATGCTATTTCGACCTCATTTCCACAAACGACCATCAGATCGGGATTAACCTTGAGATATAATTTTGGAAATTAATTTTGAATTAAAAGCTTTTAAAAAGTACATTTGTTATTCTAAAATTTATACCACAATAAGATGAATATACCATCACAATTAAAGTACACCAAAGACCACGAATGGGTTAAAATTGAAGGCGATATTGTAACTGTTGGAATTACCGATTTTGCACAAGGTGAGTTAGGAGATATTGTTTACGTTGAAGTAGAAACAGTTGACGAAACCCTTGAAGCAGAAGAGATTTTTGGAACAGTTGAAGCTGTAAAGACAGTATCAGATTTGTTTTTACCAGTTTCTGGTGAAATTATTGAGTTCAATTCTTCATTGGAAGATGAGCCAGAAAAAGTAAATTCCGATCCTTATGGGGAGGGCTGGATGATTAAAATTAAATGTTCAGACACCTCTCAATTAGATGGGCTACTGTCGGCCGACGATTATAAAGCGTTGATTGGTGCTTAAACGATACGCGTTAGCAATAGTTGTTATTTACATTCTGTTACTTACCATTGCTAGTTTGGTCAACAATGTCAATATCCCAAATTTGGGATCTTCTTTTGATGACAAAATTTATCACACAGTTGCCTATGTACTATTGACCTTGTTGTTTTATAACTTTCTGCTTACAAAGAATGTTAAAAATAAAATTATGTGGTCAGCAACAGTGGCCATCGTTTATGGTGGTTTGATAGAAATATTGCAAAGTTTATTTACCGATTCAAGAATTTCAGATGTTAAAGATGTGTTAGCCAATAGTTTTGGCGTCATTTTTGCGGTACTGATTATAGCCTTGCATAGGAAGTTAAAGTTAAAATAAATTAATCCTTGCTTTTTTAACAATTTATTGGTTAATTTAGCATTCCTTAAACACGTTTAGATATGGAACCGAAAAAAAATCCAAAAGCAGATGTAAGTAGAAACAGCTCGTTATACTTCGCTGTTGGACTTGCTTTAGTGTTATTGCTTACTAATTGGGCAATAAATTATAAGACTTACGAGAAATCTAACATTGACATTGGTCAATTAAATATGGATGAATTGGATGATGAGGAAATTCCAATCACACAACAAGAAATAACACCACCACCTCCACCACCACCACCTGCAGCTCCAGAAATCATTGAGGTTGTAAAGGATGATGAAAAAGTGGAAGAAACGGTTATCAAATCTACAGAAACAAGTCAGGAAGAAAAAATCGTTAAGGTTGCCGATGTAAAAGTGGTTGAAGAACCAGAAGAAGACATCGAGGTTCCTTTTGCTGTAATTGAAAACGTTCCTGTATTTCCAGGATGTGAAAACGAAAAAGGAAACAATGCCAAAAAACAATGTATGTCTGATAAAATTTCAGACTTCGTCAACAAAAAATTTAATACTGAACTGGCAGGAGAACTTGGTCTTTCTGGGAGACAGCGTATTAACGTTATCTTTAAGATTGACAAAAACGGAGATATTACCAATATCCAAGCAAGAGCGCCACATCCAGGTTTAGAAAAAGAAGCAAAACGTGTTATTGGTTTGTTGCCAAAAATGCAACCAGGAAAACAAAGAGGTAAGTCAGTAACAGTACCTTACTCATTGCCAATTTTATTCCAAGTACAAGACTAAATAAAAGTTTACATATCATATTCAAAATCCCGTTCAAAACTAATTGAACGGGATTTTTACTTTGGTATGCTTATTGCGATTTTATCATAATATTAACATTCTAAATAATAAGTATTATGAAAAATCAAAAAAACACAACAGATGTTGCTGGTCAGAGCAACAAAAGCAGTGTGGTTTCGCAAAAGCACGCTGTAAATTTACAAAAAAACTCAACGCTGTATTTTCAGGTTGGTTTGATTATTTGTCTTTTGGTAACCTTTGGAGTTTTTGAAATGAACTTTGAAAAAACAAATCACGATTATGCGATTGTCGATCCAATTGATGAAATTTCAGAATTTGCACCAGAAGTTTTTGAAATAGAAAAAACAGATAAACAGAAAGTTGATGAAAAGAAAACATCGGTTGTCATTACCAAAGAGCCTATTGAAAAGGAAAACGATTATGTAGAAAAATTACCAACACAACTTTTTACCGAACCACAAACATCGTCCAATACAACAGCTAAGATTGATGAGATAGACAAAATTGAGAAAATAATTGAAGAAGATCATGTTTTTTCTACAATTGGTGTCGAAAAAGTGCCAATATATCCTGGTTGCGAATCAGCAAAAAACAATAAACAACGTTTAGAATGTATGTCAGAAAAGCTATCAAAACTTGTACAACGAAATTTTGATTTAGATTTGGCGACCGAACTCGGTTTAACAGGCACCCAAAAAATAGATATCGCCTTCAAAATTGATAAAAACGGAAATATAGCTGATGTGAAAGCCAGAGCCCCTCACCACCAACTGGAAAAAGAAGCTGTGAGATTGACCACAAAAATCCCTAAAATGCAGCAGGAAAGCAAAGAGAAAAGCCTGTAACGGTCATGTACAATTTGCCTATCGTTTTTAAAGTACAATAGATACAGTAATAATATCTAACACAAACCGTTATCTTCCTTTGGATAACGGTTTTTTAATGTCCCGTTTTTTGAAAAAAATAGTATCTTTCGCCTATTAAAGATTGCTACTGTCTTATGAAGAAATTCTTTTTATTCTTTTTTGCACTAATTCATTATACTGGGTTTTCTCAAAACATTCAAGCGTATGAGAAATCTCCAACCTTTCCAGATTGTGAATCACAACCAATCGATCAGTTAAAAGCCTGTTTCAACAATAAAATCAATACCTATATTTTTGAAAACTTTAAAGTGCCACAAATTGTAGCTGACGATAGCTATAAAGGTGATATAAAAGTGCTTTTTGAAGTGAATGACAAAGGCGACATCAAAGTGCTTTATGTTGATGCGGTATATGACGAATTAAAAGAAGAGACTAAACGAGTGTTTGATAGTTTGCCAACAATTCAACCAGGAACCTATAATGGCAAGCCAACATTCTTTCAATATTCTTTAACAATAAAAATTCCTTTGGTCAATCCAGAAGTGATTCAAACAGAAAAGGAAAAGGCCGAAACTATCAAAAAAGTAGCTGACTTAAACGAAATTGTTTCCAACGAGCTTGACAGTATCAACAACGACATTGTCAAATATCAAAACTTAGAATATACAAGCCGACTCAACATTCCGTTCACACATACCTATTATGCACGATTTGATGCCAATATGAACGGATTGGGGACCAATGGACATACAGCAGCCAAACCTTTTATGTACGATGAGGTTGCAGCCTATTACGATTTTGAAGCTGAAAAAAAAGCCCTGATAAAAGGGAGTGATGGTTGGTGGAGCAAAAAATTGTGGGATGAGCACTTGGTGCAAGTGCAAGGTAAAGATTATTGGTTTACGGTAGATCCTGTGTTCGATTTGCAAGTTGGTAAGGATACAGAAGCCGATTTTAATACCACCTTCAATAATACAAGAGGGTTTTATGTGCAAGGAGGATTAGGCAAGAAATTCAATTTTTCGGCATCTGTTTATGAGAGCCAAGGTCGATTTGCTCAATACTATAATCAATATGCCGAAAGTTTAAAGGCCTTTGGGCCAGACCCAGCGATTATTCCAGGTCGAGGTATTGCAAAGCGTTTTAAAGACGATGCTTATGATTATCCTGTAGCAGAAGCTTATTTGTCCTATTCACCAGCCAAATTTATCAATGTACAATTTGGTCATGGTAAGAATTTTATAGGTGATGGCTATCGTTCGTTATTACAAAGTGACGTGTCGAGCCCGTATCCATTTTTAAAACTGAACACCAAATTCTGGAAAATAAAATACACCAATACATGGATGTGGTTAAAGGATGTTCGACCAGAAGTGACCGAAGATGGTGCTTTTTTGACCAAGTATATGGCAAATCATTATTTGAGTTGGAATGTTTCCAAGCGTTTGAATCTTGGATTGTTTGAATCGGTTATTTGGTCCAATACCAACGATAGAGGTTTTGATATCAATTATTTAAACCCAATTATTTTTTATAGAGCTATTGAGTTTGAAACTGGACAAGGGTCTGGTAATGCTATTGTTGGAGCCTCTGCAAAATACAAATGGAACAATAAAGTGAATCTTTACGGACAGTTTATACTGGATGAGTTTTCATTGAGCGATGTCAAAGGCGGAAATAAAAGCTGGAAAAACAAGTTTGGGTATCAAATAGGAGCAAAATATTACAATGCCTTTAAAGTTGATAACTTATTGCTTCAGTTTGAATATAACCAAGTGCGACCATATACCTATTCTCATAACACGATTGTGCTCAATTATGGTCATAACAATCAGCCAATGGCACATCTTTGGGGCTCCAATTTTAAAGAAACCATTTTAATAGGTCGTTACAATTACCAACGTTGGTTTGCAGATGCCAAATTGATTTTTGGTTTAAGAGGCTTCGATTTTAATACAGACGATGATACGTTTAGTTATGGAGGTGACATTTACCGAAACTATAACGAACGTCCATCTGATACAGGAGTTGAGATTGGACAAGGTATCAAGACCAAAACCTTCAATGCCGAATTGCAAGCAGGTTATATCATCAATCCAGTGAGTAATTTAAAACTCTTTACCAATATCAGTTTTAGAAACTTCAATCCAGAGGCGACTACCATGACCACGTTTAAAAGTAATACGGTTTGGTTGAGCGTTGGCGTGAGAACAGATTTGTTTAATTGGTATATTGATAATTAACAAAAGAGAGACTAATTAGCGTTAATTAATTCGTGAAAATCTGTGAAATTTGTGTCTTTTCCCTCACCCAAACACCCACTTTGCCCATTCCAATTTTCAAAATCTGACGTCCTGTTTTAAGTTTGAAACGGTTTTGCTGGTGTTTTGGAGCAAAAATTACGTAGTTCTAAGTATTGTTTGGTGTTTTTAAAAAGTGTTACTTGAACATTTAATCCTTCTAAAATAGTTTATGTATAAAACACACATTTAAAAATTACCTAAAACTCGGCATCTTGCTTTTTGGCATTTCGGTACTCTTTACCAATTGTATGGAAGATAGCATGGAGATTGAAAAACCCAAAGCCGACAAATACTCCGTGTCGAGAATTGGCTCCAACGAGTTCGTTAAGAACCGTACCCTGACCGAAAAATTAGCCTCGATTGGAAGAGGTATCAGGCAAACAACAGGTGGCGATTATGCAAGATACGACAACGTGCAGTTCGACCTCATCCTCAACGAAGCCACTTTTATTGAGGCAATTGATGGGTCTTACCATTCCTATACCTTCGGTATTTACAATGAAGATGACAATTACAACATCAACAATATTGTGCTATCTTTAACCGAGAATGGAGATTATGAAGCCGATTTGGTGACCTATACATTGACCCAAGAAGAAAGAAGTTTGATAGACAGTGGCATAGAAATTGATTTATTGGATAAAATGACTGTAGAGCCTTTTGATATAGATCAGATAAATACTTATGGTAGAGGAAGCACTTGTACGGAATTTGTCGAGGTAGATAGATTTGAAAATTGTGCGAATGGTCATAATGTTTCTTCTTGTACATGGGAATGTTGTGGTCATTGTTATGAGTATGTATATGAATGGCAATCCGTCCCATGTGATGGAGGTGGTAGCGGAAGCGGCTCGACTGGTACAACTCCTGGCGGTACGACTGGTAGTCCTGGAACTTCTGGAGGAACAACTTCAACATCTGGAGGGCCTAAAGCGACTGCACTTACAAATACAGATGGAAGTTCTGTAAGGAATCCCTGTGAAAACATGAACGAATTATTTATTGATTACCCTGAATACCGACAAAAGTTAGTTGATTTGTCAACAACTGTCAATGAGGACCATGAAAATGCTGTTGGGGTATTCAAAGATGGTACAGAATTTGATCAGAGCGGTACAGCACTTGAGCCTTATGTTGAGTTACAATTGAATCCTATTTCTGAATATATTGCAATAGCTCATACACATTATGAGACAGATGCCACTACAGGGCAAGACACATACTCGGTGTTTTCTCCTAATGATTTACAATTTTATTATCAACGTTTGAAAGATAATAATTTAGACCATAGGAAATTTGTTGCTTTTTTGGTTACAGGAAAAGGAACTAGATATGCCTTGACCATAAAAAACAAGACAAAGTATTTAAATTTCTTTAAATATGTGACTACCTACAAAAAATGGCAAAGCGGATTGGCTGCTACTCAAGAAGAAACAGACTATATAAACAATACGATTGTGCCAATATTTGATAAATATTATGATATGGAAGGGGATAATCCTGCACCAATCAAAACAGATAACACAGATAATCAAGAAGTATTGGAAGCCTTTTTACAGTTTATTGATGAGGCTGATATGGGAGTCAATTTATTCAGCATAGATGAAACCTTTACAAACTATACCCAACTTAATTATGATGATTCCGAAGAAGATAACATCAAAGAAACCCCTTGCGGATAAAACACAAATATTATGAGAACAATTAAATATATAATAATAACCATTTTTTTTACAATTATTTCTTTAAACAGCTATGCTCAAAACCCTTTTCATGGTACTTGGGAATGGCAAAATGGAAACCAAATTTTTAGAGTGTTCCTTTTTGAACAAAATTCAACTACAAAAGGACATTTTGAAATGGTTGAGGTCAATAACGGAATTGAAACCCTTGTTTATACATCTGATAAACCTTATAATTCTGCTATGGCCCAACATTGGCATCCAGTGATTAATGTAGGTTTAAATAGTGATCACGTGAGTTTGTCAGGGCGAATATTGGATAACTCTTATGACTATGAGTCCCAAGATTTTGCACAATATGACTTATGTGAATCTTGGTTAAAGATGAGAATTTTAACAACTAATCCGACTACTGCTACTTGGAAAGTTAATTACTACGATATTATTCCTAATAACGCGCCACCAATCAATATTCCTATGGATATAATCATGACCAAAGTAGAGTAAAATCCAATAAAGCCTAAAATCAGCAATTAAGAACTAAACTCAAAGGGTAGGTTCTTAATTGCTATTTTTAATATCTTTCTATTCTTTTAAGTTCAAATAAAAGACTGTATTCAATCATGAAATTTTGAAAAATGAAAAAAATACTAATTATAAGTTGCATGTTAATAACTGCTTTAAGCTGTAAAGCCCAGATCATCCCGATTGAAGAGCAAATTAACTATATGAATAATGAAATAGAAATTCCGGATGGAGCATATATAAAGGATGTCAATAATTTATTTAATAAGTATGTTGGAATCTGGATAGGAACCCACAACAATAAAACCTTTGAGTTACATATTGAAAAATCGACAAAATATTTTTTAGATATCTCTGAAGATATATTATTAATACGTTATAAAATTACTGACACAACCAATAATTTAATTTATGACAACACCAATGTGTCCAATAATACGGATACTTCTATCATTGAAGGTTATTATATGTCAACCAATGGAAATTATGTTTTAAATTATTATAACCCAAATGGTATTTGCGGGTTAGACGGCGAGGTTTTTATAAAAGTTTCTATTGACAACTTGAATCATATGAAGTTGATTTTAGTTTTAGCGCATGATGTTTTAAACCCTGCCGATTGTCCCAATGGTACATTAGAGCTGGATTTTCCAACGCAGCAATCAATGACTTTAACAAAGCAATAAAAATCCAATTTCATGAAAGCTAAATATACACTCACAATAGTAACTTCATTAATTATAACGTTTTCAAGTTATAGCCAAGAAACTATAGTAAATATTGAAGACAGATATAACCTCGACCCTTATGAGGCTGTTTTAACAGACAATGTTTTCTATGTTAAAGACACCAACAATCTATTAAATAAATTTTTAGGATCTTGGATATATGACGATGGGATACATTACCTTAAGATTGTAGTTACTAAACATACTCATATCTATGACGAAATAAAGGATTATGAAGATGAAATTTGGATTAAAACTGAATATAAGTTAAATGGCGTCGAAAAATATAATACTACTGGTGGGATATTTGGAAATTATATGATAAATACGAGTACAGTAAAAGTGATTTACAAAGAGCCTTCACTTACTAGTTGTTATAGAAGAAAAATTGGCGATTTGAGACTGGAATATAGTATTAATCCTTCAAACGTTGAACAATTGGGATGGACAAGAACAAATACAATAACTGAAGGTAAAACAGTGTGTCCAAATGGCGGCGAGGTTGATGATTCTGATTTTTTAATTCCAGCCAATTTATTATTAACAAAGCAATAAAAATCCAATAAAGCCTAAAATTAGCAGTTAAGAACTAAACCCAAAAGGTTGGTTTTTAATTGCTTCTTTGGTTTAATGAAGTGCCAATTAATGAAATTCGTGTCTTTCAAATTTTAAATTTAGAATTTACTTTTGCCAAAGCGTTGCTCAAAACCAATTTTCAAAGTATCTTTGCAATCGCAATATTTAGCGACAAACAATACAACTATTGAGTACTACAAATTCTTCTGTTACAGCCACTTCATTAATTTCTGATTTTAAGGAAATTACCAAAATGAGATTGTCGTTGAGTGTTGTGTTTTCGGCAATCGCTGGTTATTTGTTGGGAGCAGAAACCATTGAGGTTTCCACATTGATTTTGTTGGCTTTTGGTGGCTATTTTATGGTTGGTGCCTCAAATGCTTACAATCAAATTATTGAGCGCGATTTGGATGCATTGATGGATCGTACCAAAAACAGACCGATTCCATCTGGGCGAATGTCTGTCAATACAGCTTTTACCATTGCTGTATTATTTACTATTTTGGGTATTGCGACACTTTATGTTATCAATCCACGTACAGCAATGTATGGCGCAATTTCCATCTTTTTATACACATCGGTTTACACACCTTTAAAAACCAAAACACCCTTGGCTGTCTTTGTTGGCGCTATACCTGGAGCCATTCCATTTATGTTAGGTTGGGTGGCTGCACGCAATGATTTTGGTATCGAGCCAGGTACGCTGTTTGCAATTCAGTTTTTCTGGCAATTCCCTCATTTTTGGGCCATAGGTTGGTTTTTGTTCGATGACTATAAAAAAGGAGGCTTCTTTATGTTGCCAACCGGAAAACGCGATAAAGGCACTGCAGTACAAGTCATCATGTACACTGTTTGGACAGTTTTGGTGTCCATCATTCCTGTGTTTGGGTTTACGGGTGATTTAAAACTATCCATTGTAGCTGCTATTATCGTGTTAGCTTTAGGAATGGTGATGTTGTTTTATGCCATTCAATTATTCAAAGAGAGAACAGCACAGGCTGCCAAAAAATTGATGTTGGCAAGTGTGTCTTATATTACATTATTACAAATTGTTTACGTTATAGATAAGTTGATTAGATAAAATGGATTTAACACAAGGAACAGAAGCAGAAAAAAACAACAGAGCCAAAAAAATGATGCTCTGGTTTGGAATCATCTCATTGATCATGTCATTTATGGGATGGACAAGTGCATTTATTGTAAGTAGTAGTCGAGAAGATTGGTTGAAAGATTTTCAATTGCCAAATGCTTTTATCGTCAGTACAGTTGTTATTGTTATAAGTAGTTTGACGTTTATGCTTGCCAAGCGTGCGTTAAAAGCTAATAATAGAACGATGGTCACAATATGGTTATTGGCCACTTTAGTGTTGGGTATTATTTTTATTGTCAATCAATTTATAGGGTTTCAAGAAATCATCGATTTGGGATATAATTTTACTGGACCAACCAGTAATATAACCATGTCATACATCTATTTGATAGCGATGGTGCACATTTTGCATGTGGTTGTTGGCTTAATTTGTCTTTTGGTTGTAATTTATAATCATTTTAAACAAAAATACAACCCTTCTAAAATGCTTGGTTTTGAACTTGCAGCAACATTTTGGCATTTCATAGATATATTGTGGGTGTATCTCTTTTTCTTCTTATATTTTATTCGATAATTTCTCTTGATTTTTAGTCAGGACATAGTAAATCTGTCTAAAGTATTTGGGATTAGTTTTCAAAAATTGAACTTGGATGTTTTATCAGATAAATAAATTGATTATTTTTGTGCAACTTTTTAATTGTTATTAAATACTAATCGCTAAATATGGATACTACAGTTGTAAATACTGGTGCAGACGAAAAAACTTGGGGTGGAGGCAACAAACCTTTAAACGCAAGTTATGGTAAAATGATGATGTGGTTTTTTATCGTTTCTGATGCCTTAACTTTTTCTGGGTTTTTAGCAGCCTACGGTTTTTCAAGATTTAAGTTTATCGGTTCATGGCCAATTGCCGACGAAGTGTTTACTCACGTACCATTTTTACATGGTCAAGAGTTTCCCATGATTTATGTGGCATTTATGACCTTTATACTTATTATGTCGTCAGTAACGATGGTATTAGCTGTTGATGCTGGACATCACATGAACAAAGCCAAAGTGACCTTATACATGCTGTTGACCATTATTGGAGGTTTGATATTCGTTGGTTCACAAGCTTGGGAATGGGCTACGTTCATAAAAGGTGACCATGGAGCTGTGCAAACAAAGGGAGGAAATATTCTTCAGTTTGTAGATGCCGATGGACATCGAGTAAAATTAGCTGATTTTGTGGTTGCAGGAACACACGATAGAGTTGAGCACGAACGTAAAAACGGTTTGTGGTTTGTGGATGAAGGCGCATTGCCAACTTATACGATGGATGAAGTGATTGCAGGTTTTGAATCGCATCCAGATATTGCCATTAGAACGCAAGACATTAATGAACATGGGCATAAAACAGTACTTTCAAGATCAGAATCTTTAAAGCAACTCAAAACAAATGGCAAAAAAGTTGTTGAAGGTGCAAATCTTCATGTCAACGAATATGGAACATCATTGTTTGCTGATTTCTTTTTCTTTATTACCGGATTTCACGGATTCCACGTTTTCTCTGGAGTTGTCATTAATATCATCATTTTCTTCAATGTGATTTTGGGAACTTATGAACGTAGAGGAAGTTACGAAATGGTTGAAAAAGTAGGATTGTATTGGCACTTTGTCGATTTGGTTTGGGTATTCGTATTCACATTCTTCTACTTGGTATAATTTAGATAATTTATTTTAAAAATGGCACACGCAGAACATAAATTAGAAATATTAAGAGGTTTAATTAAGTTTAAATCCAATACTCAAAAAATTTGGGGTGTATTGATTCTTTTATCAATCATTACAGCAGTAGAGGTTATATTGGGTATCTATAAGCCATCGTCATTAATGGGTCATGTATTAGGTATGAAAGCCCTAAACTGGATTTTCATTATTTTGACCATTGTCAAAGCATACTACATTACTTGGGACTTTATGCACATGCGCGATGAAACAGCTAACTTAAGACGTATGGTGGTATGGACAGCTATCTTCCTTATCGCATATTTGTTGTTTATACTTTTGCAAGAAGGTGATTATATTGAGAGCATCTATTCTTCAGGATATATAAAACATAATTTTTAATACTCAATTTTGAGTTAAAACAATATAAAAAGACGGTTATTTAAACCGTCTTTTTTATTTTTGCACTATGAACAAAACAAAGGTCAAACGCTATTTGGTGCTAGGAATTTTATTCTTCCTTCCGGTCACTTTTCTGTTGATGTTGTTGCCTGCAAAACACAACTATAATCCATTAGAAATCATCAATCAAAACGTATCTGAATTAAAAGGGTTCAGCTCTGATACCGACGAAAATGTTAGTTTAAAAAACCATATAACGGTCTTGGCATTTCTTGGTAACCAACCTATGAGTAATGCCATTGCAGCGTCAAACCTAAAAGAATTGGTGTATGACAAATTCAAGGGTTTTAAACGTTTCCAGATTGTGGTTGTGGTTCCCAAAGGGACTGAAAAGGAAGTTGAGCTATTAAAAAAGGAAATCAACTCGTATGAAGATTTAAAGTTTTGGCATTTCATTTTTGGGGATGAAAATAACATCCAAGCTGTGTATTCTAGCTTGGAGTCAGAATCTCCACTAAAAGAGGACTTGTCAACCAATCAGGTCTTCATCATCGATAATGAACTTAATCAACGTGGACGAACTGATGATAGGTCTGATAACGAACTAGCAATGAAAAGCCCTGTGTATGGTTTAAATTCATATAACTGTATTGAAGTGGCCGAAATCAAAAACAAGATGAGCGAAGACATGCGTGTTTTGTTTACTGAATACCGAGAAAAAAGAAAAGGAAACTTTGATTCTTCAACCAGAAGAGCAAACGATTTAAAAGGAGACAATGAGCAACAAGACTAATTATTCATACATAGGAATATCATTAATTATATTGGTATTCGGTATTATTTTCATTCCTAAAATTGTAGACAGAATAGCCAATGGCGATGTCGTGCGCAATGAAAGTAGAAGTGATGGCGCAAAAGACAGAAATGCTTATGTGTCCGATTTGGCATTCATCGAAATTGATGGCAAGAAAAAGAAAGTACCAGCCTTTAGTTTTACAGACCAAAATGGAAACACAATTACTAATAAAGATTACGAAGGGAAAGTATATGTGATAGAGTTTTTCTTTACAACCTGTCCAACCATTTGTCCGCGTATGAATAGAAATTTGGTCGAAATCCAAAACGAATTTAAGGAGTTCGATAATTTCGGAGTTGCTTCCTTTACCATCAACCCAGAGCATGATACGCCAGAAGTATTAAAAGCCTATGCCGAAAAGTATGGTATTACTAACCCTAGTTGGCATTTAATGACAGGCGACGAAGACACAATTTATAAACTGGCAAACGAAGGGTTTTATCTCTATACAGCTAAAGACAACGAGGTTGAAGGTGGTTTTGAACATTCAGGTAATTTTGCACTTATTGATAAAAATGGGTTTATTCGTTCAAGAGTGGTCAATGGCAATCCAATCACATTTTATAACGGAATGATTTCGGAAGCCGAAAAAGAGGATGAAGAAGGCATGAAAGAAGAGATCAGTAGTCTTAAAGTAGATATTGCTAAACTTTTGAAAGAATAATGGATACAAATAACATACAAGACGAAAAGAAATATAACAAATGGATAGTTGCACTATCAATAATCATTCCTGTAGTAGTTGCGGCCCTTTTTGGTGTCAACTTACGTAAACTGGGGTTTGATGTTGAGCCACTTACGTTCTTGCCTCCAATCTATGCCACCATTAATGGGTTAACAGCAGTAATACTGCTAATAGCATTTTGGGCCATCAAAAACAAAAAAATTGTACTGCACGAAAACCTGATGACCACTGCAATTGGTTGTTCTGTTGTCTTTTTACTGATGTATATTGCTTATCATATGACAAGCGATTCGACAAAATTTGAAGGAGAAGGCACCATAAAATATGTGTACTATTTTATTTTGATTAGCCATATTTTATTGTCGATTATTATTATTCCGTTTGTACTCATTACTTATGTGAGAGCGATTACCAATAATTTTGAACGTCATAAAAAAATTGCACGTATAACGTTCCCTATGTGGTTATATGTAGCTGTATCAGGAGTCATAGTGTACCTAATGATTTCACCTTATTATGCTTAATATGAAAGCCAAAATCTTTTTTGCCATCTTGACCTTGTTCTTTTTTTTGGAAACAAATGCACAATGTGCCATGTGTCGGGCTGTTTTAGAAAGTGAAGAAGGACAAACCACAGCAGAAAGTGTCAATGATGGCATTGTGTACTTAATGGCAATTCCATATATATTGGTTGCTGGTATTGGTTTTATCATTTATTGGAAATTCTACAGAGTAAAAAAAGAATGAATTTCTATTGGTTGTAAGTAACATTTTTTGCATTTAAAAGTCTAACTAGCAACTATCAAAATAGTTTAAAGCTAAAATTGCTATTTTTATTGTTTATTTTAAGATTACTTGTAACAAATTTACCATTACAAAGACATATGTTTTATATGAAAAAATCAATCTTTATACTTTTTGTTTTAATAGGAATGGCTTCGCAAGCGCAAGTAAAAAAATGGACACTTCGAGAATGTGTCGATTACGCGCTAGAAAACAATATTTCCATTAAACAATCCGAATTAGACATTAAGACCTCCGAGATCAATAAAAAAGATGCCTTTGGAAATTTTTTGCCGACGCTCAATACCAGTGCTTCACACTCATGGAGCATAGGTCTTGGACAAGACCCAGTAACCTTTGATGCGGTCAATGCAACTACTAAAAACCTTTCAGGAGGTATCAGCTCTGGAGTTGATATCTACAGTGGACTTCGTAATATCAATCAGTTACATCGCTCTAACCTTGGTATTCTGGCAAGCAAATATCAGCTGGATAAAATGAAAGATGATATTTCATTATTTGTTGCCAATTCTTTCTTACAGATTTTATTCAACAAAGAACAGTACAAAGTGCTTAGAGCTCAACAGGAAGTCACAAAATTAGAACTCCAAAGAACTAATGAGTTGGTAGATGCTGGTGTATTACCAAGAGGTGATTTGTTAGAAATACAAGCAACGATTGCGTCACAAGAACAACAAATTGTCAATGCAGAAAATGCGATTATGATTTCAAAAATCCAATTGGCGCAACTATTATTGATTGAAGATTATCAAAATTTTGACACTGCTGATATAGAATATGAAGTGCCACCAACAAACATATTAAACGAATCGGCAGAAACCATTGTTGCAAAAGCAAAAGAAGAGCGTTATGATATTAAGATTGCCGAAACAAATACAAAAATGGCAGAATACGATGTCAAAATCGCAAAAGGGGCTTTACAACCAACCTTAAGAGGTTCGTATAGCTTTTCTTCTAATTATTTTACTTCTGGATTGTTTGATACACCAGATTTTGAAACCCAAATATCAGATAACAAAAACCATAATTTTGGAATACAATTGAACATTCCAATTTTTAACGGCTTTGCTGCAAAAAACAATGTTAGCCGAAGCAAAGTAAATCTTGAGCGTTCAAAAATTCAGTTAGAACAAGCCAATCTCGATTTAGAAACCACAGTTTATCAAGCATATAATGATACAAAAGGTGCTTTAAAAGCTTATGAAGCTGCACAAAAAACATTGGCCGCTAGAGAAGAGGCCTATAACTATTCCAAAGAACGTTATAATGTAGGGTTGCTCAATTCGTTCGATTTTAGTCAATCTCAAAACAGATTTGAAGTAGCACAAAGTGAAGTCATAAGAACAAAATACGATTATATATTTAAACTAAAAGTTCTGGAATTTTATTTCGGAATTCCAATCACAGAATTAAATTAACCACGTTATGAGTAAGAAAACATTAATTATTGTTGTCTCTATAGTTGCCCTATTATTAGTTGTTTTAATAGGAGGAAAAAAAGCAGGTCTTTTTGGCAAACAAGGAAACTTTAAAGAAGTTGATATCGAAAAGGTAATGCTTAAAGATATCGTTGAAAAAGTATCAGCAACTGGGAAAATTCAGCCAGAAGTAGAGGTTAAAATTTCGAGTGAAGTTTCTGGAGAAATTATCGAGTTGCCTTTTAAAGAAGGCCAGCAAGTCAATAAAGGTGATTTATTGGTGAGAGTCAATCCTGATTTAATTCAGTCAGCAGTAAACAGGTCACAAGCAAGTTACCAAAATGTCAAGTCTGGGTTGGAACAAGCCGAAGCATCCCTTCGTGAGGCAAAAGCAAGTTATAATAGAAATAAACAATTGTTTGAAAAAGGGATAATTTCAAAAGCTGATTGGGACAAAGCAGTATCCTCATACGAAATAGCTCAAGCCAATCGTCAGTCTGCATACTACAGTGTGCAAAGTGCTGGAGCAACAGTTAATGAAGCAATGGATAACCTTAACAGAACGACAATCTATGCTCCAATGAGTGGTACCATTTCCAAATTGGATGTAGAGTTGGGCGAACGCGTTGTTGGAACCCAACAAATGGCAGGAACCGAAATTTTGAGAGTCGCAAACCTTAATAATATGGAAGTTGAAATAGATGTCAATGAAAATGACATCGTCAAGGTTCAAATAGGTGATACGGCCATTGTTGAGGTGGACGCTTATCTTAAAAAAGAATTTAAAGGAATTGTTACTGAAATAGCCAATTCAGCAGCAGGAACCTTAACAGCAGACCAAGTGACCAACTTTAAAGTAAAAGTTCGTATTATTGAAGAATCTTACAAAGACCTATTGGAAGGCAAACCAGAAACCTATTCACCATTCCGACCAGGAATGACTGCAACGGTTGATATTATTACCAACAAACGCCCTAAAGCAGTGTCAGTGCCAATTAGCGCCATTGTGATTAAAACAGATACAACATCTTCAAAAAAACCTACCACTAAAGCAAAAGTTGATAATAAATCACCTAAAGCAAAAGTTGAAACCGAAGAGAAATTTGAATGCGTGTTCGTCGTCAATAAAGGAGAAGCTAAATTGAGGGTTGTAAAAACAGGTATTCAAGACGATACCAATATCGAAATTATTTCTGGACTCAAAGAAGGTGACGAAATCATTACAGGGCCTTACAATGTGGTATCGAAAACTTTGAAAACAGGTGATAAGGTTGAACAGAAAAAAGAAGAAGTAAAAAAAGAAGAAGAAGAATAAAACCTACATTTTGAGCTTCATACTAAATATAGAAACAGCAACAACCAACTGCTCGGTCTCTCTTTCAAAAGAAGGAGAGACTTTAGTTTTTAAAGAAGATAACAACATCAATTATTCACATGCTGAATCATTACATGTGTTCATTAATGAAGTTTTAGAATCTGCAAAGATAAAACCATCACAGTTAGATGCCATAGCAGTAAGCAAAGGACCTGGCTCTTATACAGGACTGCGTATTGGTGTTTCGGCAGCCAAAGGGCTGTGTTTCGCTTTAGATAAACCATTGATTTCTGTTGCAACTCTTGAATCTTTGGCGCATCAAATCAAAATAGATGAAGGTGTCATTGTATCGATGCTCGATGCAAGACGGTTGGAAGTGTATTCGGCTATTTTTGATGCAAACCACCAATACATAAGAGAAACACAAGCACAGATTTTGGACGCACATTCTTTTAAGGAGTATTTAGAAAAAGGGAATGTCTATTTTATAGGTGATGGTGTAGAAAAAACCAAAACCTTAATACAGCATCCTAATGCAATTTTCATTAACGACAAATTGCCTTCTGCAAAAGAAATGGGTGTTTTAGCGTATGATAGATACAAAAAAAACGACATCGAAGATGTCGCTTATTTTGACCCTTATTATTTAAAAGATTTTATTGCATTAAAATCGAAGGCTTAACCTTTCTTTTGTATTTCAACTTGATGTGGATAAGGAATTTCTATTCCAGCAGCATCAAGTGCCTCTTTAGTGTTTTCGGTCACTTCAAAATAAACAGCCCAATAATCTTCAGCATTGCACCAAGGTCTTACAGCAAAATTCACCGAACTATCAGCTAAAGCAGAAACATTAACCGTTGGAGCAGGTTCTTTTAAAACTTTTGGATGAGATGCTATGACATTCATCAAAACTTCTTTAGTTTTTTTTATGTCTGAATCATAACCTACACCAAAGGTTAAGTCAACTCGACGTGTGCCTTCAGTAGTGTAATTGATAATGTTTCCATTTGAAAGTGCTGCATTTGGAATAATAATCTCTCTATTAGATAAGCCAGTAAGTTTTGTAGTGAAAATTTCAATTTGTTTAACAACACCTGTTTCACCTTGGGCTTCAATAAGGTCACCAACTTTAAAAGGTTTAAAAAGCATGATCAATACGCCTCCAGCAAAATTTGCCAAAGACCCTTGTAATGCTAGTCCAACTGCTAAACCAGCTGCAGCTAAAATGGCGGCAAATGATGTGGTTTCTACGCCTACAGTTCCTAAAACAACAATAATCAAGACTATTTTTAAAGCCCAGTTAATAAGATTGATCAAAAACTTTTTGAGACTTACATCATAATCACCCCTTTCTAAAGTTTTTTTGATTCCTTTTATAAGCATTTTTATCACCCAAAGACCAACAATCCATATAATGATAGCTCCAATTACTTTTGGGCCAAAATTTATAATCAGTTCGTAACCTTTGTCAATCCATTTTTGTAAATCCATATTTTTAATTTTTTTACAAGTTACTAATTATCATAAATTCAGCCAAAACACAGCTCTTCTTTATCAAATAGCTTCATTGATTAAATTTATACAATGAGTAGTAATCAAGCTAAAACCAAAAATAACAATGCAATTAATGCAGGGACAGCTTGTATATAAAATAGTTTTACTTTTTTTGTGGAATAGGCACCATAAACTCCTGCAATGATGATGCAAACCAAAATATAAATCAGGAACTTACTTTCGTTTATTAATAAACCAAATAATAGGCCTGCAGCCAAAAAGCCATTGTATAACCCTTGGTTGGCGGCAAGGACTTTGGTGTCTTCAGCAAACGATTTAGACTTTAGACCGAATGCCTTGATGCCTTTTGGGGTAGTCCATAAAAACATTTCTAGAACTAAAAAATAAAAGTGTTCAAATGCAACGATACTGATGAGAATGATTTGTAGTGTTTTCATGTTTATTTCTTTATAAATTTTAAAGCTTCGGTTGTGTTTTTTACTGGAAGCTGACAGGTTTGATCAACACAAACAAATATCAAAGTTTCATTAACGATGTATCTGTTTTCTAAAAGTGGAATTGTAGTTTGGTTTTTGCTCGCTGCAATGATCTTATTTGGCAAATAGACTTTGTTCAGCTCCAATATTTTTTCTTTAGAATCTTCTCCTGCAATTGCAATTTCATAAAAAGGATTGGTGTAATTGAGCATTAAATCTAACCAATTTGAAAATCCAGAAGGATAGGCATTGATTTCTGGACTTACATTATTGAGCATGGTGGTTGCGGTATTTAAAAAATGGTCATTATTGAAATAATGTGACAACTTAAATAAGTTTTTTGCCATAATAGAATTGCTGGCAGGAACTACATTGTCTCTATATTCAATACTTCGGCTTACCAAAGGAGCATCATCACTGGACGTAAAGAAGAAGAGCTTGCTGTTGTCATCAAAAAAACGATCAAAAGTATAATTGGCTAAATCACGTGCAGTAAGCAACCATTTGTCATTTGAAGTCTGTTCGTACAAGGCTAAAAACGCTTCAATAGTTGTGGCATAATCTTCAAGATAGCCATTAATTGTACTTTTACCATTTTTGTAGTTATGATGCAATCCACCATCGTTTTTAAGTTGGTGTGATATTAAAAATTCGGCAGTTTTAATGGCTGTGTCTAAATAAGTTTTGTTATCCAATACACGATATGCATCTACATATCCTTTTATCATCAATGCATTCCATGAAGTTAATGTTTTATCGTCTAGACGTGGTTTGTGCCGCTTGTTCCTGGTATCCAAAAGTATGGTTTTCCATTCATTTCTCTTTTTTTGGAAGGTTTCTTTTGAAAGTTTATGCTTGTCTAAAAAAGATTGATCGTCAGCGTTGCAAATCAAAACATAGTTTTTATGTTCCCAATGGCCATAATTATTGACGTTGTAATAGTCAGAAAACAATTCAAAGTCACTTCCTAAAATTGTTTTTAATTCATCTTTTTGCCAAACATAATAAGCGCCTTCTTCAAGCTTACCTTCTCTATTATAACTATCAGCATCTAGAGAGGAATAAAAATTATTATGAATTCCTGTAAGTTCTCTTTCAACGAAAGTCAGGGTTTCTTCAATCACATTTTTATAGAGTTCGTTTTTTGTAATAGCATATGCGTCAGCGTATAAGCTAACAAGTTGAGCATTATCGTACAGCATTTTTTCAAAATGAGGTATATGCCATTTATCATCAACTGAATAACGCGAAAATCCTCCACCTATCTGATCATAGATTCCTCCAAAAGCCATTTTGGTAAGAGTGTGATGTACATAATTTTCAATATTCTTTTTTTTTGCTTGATAAGCATATCGAAGCAGAAAATGATAGTTGTTTGGCATCATGAATTTTGGAGCTCTCTTCATTCCTCCATGATGATGATCAAACTGTGAAGACCAATTTTCAACTGATTCATCGATGAGATTCAATTTAAAATTTGCTTCGTCTTTATTATGGATGACGATATCCAGATTTTTGATGCCTTGCTCTAGCTTTTCGGCATATTCATAAAGTTTTTCTGGTTTGTCCTTATATAGTTTACTTAGTTGTTCAAGAGCACTTATCCATTGTTCTTTTCTAAAATAGGTGCCTCCCCATATTGGTCGTCCATCTGGTAATGCAACCACATTCATTGGCCAGCCACCTTGGCCAGTCATTAGCTGCACTGCATTCATATATACTTGGTCAATATCTGGACGTTCTTCGCGATCAACTTTTATATTGATGTAATGGGTATTCATGGTTTTGGCAACTGATTCGTCTTCAAAGCTTTCGTGCTCCATAACATGGCACCAATGGCAGGCAGCATAACCAACACTTATAATAATGAGTTTATTTTCTTTTTTCGCAAGATCCAACACATCAGAATTCCAAGCATACCAATTAACTGGATTATGAGCATGTTGCAAAAGGTAAGGACTAGTTTCGTTTATAAGGTTATTGGTAAATTGATGTGTCATGGGTTTTTGGTTTTGTCCTTGTCCAATTCATTAAGCAAAAAAAAGATGCATGTAATGCGTCGCATGACTCAAAGTTAGCGAAATGTTGGCGCATAAAAAAAGCACTCATTGGAGTGCTTCATAAGTTTAATCTTTTTTGAAATCAATTGACTTCAAAAGTGATTTTCAAATTTACTCTAAATTCGGTGACTTCGTCATTTCTGACTATTGCACTTTGGTCTTGTACATATACCGATTTGATGTTTTTTACTGTTTTTGAGGCATGCTTTACTGCTTTTTTTGTTGCATCTTCCCAGCTTGTGTCAGAATTTGATAAAATTTCAATAACTTTTAAAATAGCCATCTTTAATAGTTTTTGGTTAATAAATCGATGAACTATAAAGATAGCAATAATATGTCAAAATCTAACCGTTGATGGCTTCAACAATTTCAACTCTGCCTTTCAGCATTTCTTTGAGCATATTTTCAATGCCATTTTTTAAGGTAAATGTTGATGAAGGGCAACCGCTGCAAGCTCCTTGCAAAATTACTTTTACTGTTTTATTGGATGGGTTATACGATTGAAACTGAATATTACCACCATCGCTGGCAACTGCAGGTTTGATGTATTCTTCCAAAATATTGATGATCTCTTTAGATGTGTCATCAAGTGCTTCAAAATGTTCGTCCAATTTTTCTGTAGTCTTTTTTAAGACTTCGGGTGCTTCTGCAAGTATGATATCTTTTCCGTTTTCAATATAGTTTCTGATAAACTCGCGAAGTTCCATGGTAATATCGTTCCACTCTGCTACTTCGTATTTGGTAATGGAAATATAGTTTTCATCCATAAAAACACCTTTTACAAAAGGTAAATGAAAAAGTTGAGTGGCTAAAGGTGAATATTTTGCATCATCAATAGATGTAAATTCAAATGAGGAAGCTACAAGTTTTTTGTTGGCAACAAATTTCATCGCAGAAGGATTTGGTGTGCTTTCCGCATATACAGTCACTGGCACTTTTTTGCTTTTGGCATTTGAGTTAATCACAATGCCGCCAGCTTTTAAATAGGCCTCAATTTGTTCAGCAACATCGTTTTGAACATCTTTCCATTCCATTATATTGTATCGCTCAACGGCAATAAAGTTACCAGATATGTAAACTTTTTTAACAAATGGAAGATAAAATAGTTCTTGAGCTAACGGAGAAGATTTAGCTTCATCGATATTGTTAAATTCAAAACTTTCATGATTGGTTAAAAACGAATCGGCTTCAAATTTTATAATGGTTGGGTTATTTGTTTCTTTTATAGATATTGATATCGCATTCATTTTAAAAATTTTATGCAAAAATAAGAAATCCCATAACCAATTTGGTATTATTAACAGATTGTTTAGACGTTCTGAAGGTGATTTGTAATTGTTAAAGTGGTAACTTTATCAGGAATTAGATGATGATATTACTTAAAATTTATTAAATTTCGACCTTGTATAAAAGTAGCATTAGCCTAATACTAGTCTTAAGAATGAGCAGTTTTAGGTTTATTTTTTAGATATAAATTTGTAATTATCACAGTATAAGTAGTTTGAAAAAAGATAAGTGTTAAATATTTTTCAGCTTTGTGAATGGTTAGAATAGTATTACATAATGAAAAAACTCTACATATTTATTGCATTTTTGATCTCATTTTATGGGTTTTCCCAAGATGTTTTCATGCAAAATGGGACATTCAATAGATGTGGTCCAGATAAGCTTTATGATTCAGGTGGAGCTTTTGGAAATTACAGTAGCAACGAAAATCTTATTATGACTATTTGTTCACCAAATGCTGGTGAATTCATCATTCTTAATTTCACAAATTTTACTACCCAAGCAAACCAAGATATATTAACTATTTATGATGGCCCAGATACGACAGCACCAATTATAGGAAGCTATTCGGGAGGTACTGCTAATAGTCCAGGATCAGTTTCTGCTTCGGTTGCCAATACCAGTGGTTGTATCACCTTAAAGTTTGTAAGTAATGCCACAGGCACAAATTCAGGGTGGACAGCTGATATTCTTTGTGCGACACCATGTCAAGCGATAACGGCTTCTATAGATAGTACAAATCCGACTGCAAATGTAGCTGGGATTATTCAAATATTGCCTGGTGATACAGTCGATTTTAATGGAAGTGCTACCTTTTCTAACAATGGTGCTGGTGCAACATATAATTGGAATTTTGGCAATGGATTTGTGGCTAATGGTCCATCGGTGTCACATACGTATTTAAACCCAGGGACTTATACGGTTACGTTGACGGTTGCTGATACCAACCCTCAAGGATGTTCGGATACAGAAACCATAACTGTTTTTGTTTTGGGGCCCAATATTGTTATTGATCAAACAACTTATACCGTTGAAGAGCTAATTGAAGACGTACTCGTCAATAGCCCTTGTGCGCAAGTGTCCAATATTACCTATTCAACAGGAACCAATTTTGGTTCTGTAAATGGGATTGGATATTTTTACGGTAATGGAATAGACTTTCCTTTTCAGGATGGTATTATTATGACTTCGGGTAATGCTGCAGAAGCAAGAGGGCCAAACAACAACAACATGAGCGCTGGTGGAGCAGCTTGGCCTGGTGATCCTGATCTTAATGCAACGGTTGGTATTACATCAAATAATGCCTCAATAATTGAGTTCGATTTCGTTCCGTTAGCAAGTACTATAAGTTTCGATTTTTTAATGGCTTCTGAAGAATATGATATGGGTGGATTTGAGTGTACCTATTCAGATGCCTTTGCTTTTTTATTAACTGATTCATCAGGTAATACAACAAATCTTGCTGTTTTACCTGGAACGACAACTCCCATATTGGTTACCAACATTCATCCTTTTAATGGGCCTTGCCCAGCAGTCAACGAACAATATTTTGGAGCATATTCAGGTTTTGGTCAACCTTCTACTTCTTTTGACGGACGTACTGCCGTGTTTACTGCACAGTCTCCTGTCATTCCTGGAGATACATATCATATCAAATTAGTTGTAGCAGATGCAACGGATACTCAATTAGATTCTGGAGTGTTTTTAAAAGCAGGCAGCTTTAATTTAGGAGGAGAGTTAGGAGATGATATTACCATTGCTGCTGGAAATACTGTTTGTAATGGTGATTCAATTACGCTAGATACTGGAGTGACGACTGCTACACATGTGTGGTATTTTGAAGGAGCTATCATTCCGGGAGAAACCTCACCAACACTCACTGTTACACAATCTGGAAACTATAGTGTCGATGTTATTTTTTCAGGAGCTTGTCAATCAAGTGACACTATATTGGTAGAGTTTTATCCAAATGTTATTATTAGTTCTGCTGTTCAGGACATAACACTTTGTGATCCAGGAGCTGCGCCTTATAATTTTGATTTGACTCCTAATGATAGTTTGATTTTAGGGTCTTTAGACCCTACGGATTATGTCATTACATATCATGAATCGCAAGCTGATGCAGATGCAGACGCGAACCCAATTGCAACACCTGATTCCTATTCGGGGACTGATGGACAAACTATCTATGTGAGATTGGAATTTCAAAACTCTGGATGTTACACAACTGAAACGTTTACACTTGTAATAACACCAAAACCTATTATTAATGCTGTCCCAGATTTAGAAATATGTGACGATGTCTCTAATGACGGGTTTGGTCAATTTGATTTAGAAGTACAATCATTGGGAATATTAGGAACTCAACCAAATACAGATTATATTGTAACATATCATTCAACATTTGCTGATGCTGACGCTGATACAGGAGCTCTTACAAGCCCATACACAAATATTAGTAATCCTCAACCCATCTTTGTTAGGGTTGAAAATCTATCTGATGCTAATTGTTATATGGCTTCGTCAAGTCCTATATTTAATTTAATAGTTAATGATAGAGCTATTGCAACGCAACCTTCTGATTTGTTTATTTGTGATATAAATAATAACGGAATAGGACAATTTAATCTGTTAGCACAGAATAATACAATATTAGGTTTTCAATCGCCCGCAGATTATACAGTAACTTATTTTGAGTCTCAATCAGACGCTGATACCAATTCAAATCCTATTCCTAACCCAGCAACTTACAATAATGTCAGTAATCCTCAAACTATCTATGTAAGGGTTTCTGAAAATGCTATTCCTGATTGTTATGGATATACGACGTTCGATTTAATAGTGAACCCCCTTCCAGTTGTGGTAGT
>DINS01000004.1:8000-317422 GCA_002426015.1 Flavobacteriaceae bacterium UBA5534 | reverse complement strand
TTGCACTGTGATATTTTGAGTGACTGCTGTAGGATTGATAGTATCTTCAACAGTGACTATGGCAGTAGCGTCAGCAAAATTACCAGCCTCGTCTGTAACGGTTAAGGTAACGGTATTTGCTCCTAAATCTGCACATGTAAATGTCGTCACATCTAAACCAAATAACAAATTAGGCGTCAATGTACAATTATCAGTCGACCCATTATCTATTTGCAAAGGTGTAATACTCGCATTACCAGAAGCATCTAATTGAACTGTAATATCCTGTGTCAAAACGTCTGGTGCTTGGATATCTACTTTATCAGAAATAGTGAGTAAAACAGCCTTATCATTAGGATACGTCACATCGAAGGTATAACGTTTACCTTCATGGTCAACGATGATTGGAGTCATTAAATTTTTAGTTGTAATAAGACCACTCACAGTTGCTACGGTAAAACTATTGCCAATATTAGCTTCAAAGCCCATTGTGATATTCACATTGCCTTCAAAAACAGCATTAGTTCCTGTGATTGCTAACAAATCATACTCTGTGCTTTGTGTCAATCCATTTAATTCTATATCAAGCACAGAAGTTGGTGTTGATTTGTAGGTTCCCAATACTGTTAAAGTTCCCGGAGAACTCCCTGGTGCAAAGGTACCATTGTTCGTGTAATTAGTTGGTGAAGGCAAGTCAATAGTGCCAACTCCTTTAATAATACCATCAACGGCATTGTTAAAAGGATAAGCATCATTAAAGCTTAAAGTCCCTGTTTGAACATCTATAATTCCTGAATTGGTCGTGGTAGTAAAAATCGTTGAGGAACTAGCTCCACTAGATTTCTTTAAAAGTCCAAAATTGTTAAATATATGCGACGTTCCACCTGAAAAAGAAATATCTCCATTATCTCCTTGCAAATCTATTATTCCAGAAGCTTGATTATTCAGAATACCTTGTACTACCCATAAATCGCCAACCGAAGTTATGTTGATGGTGCCTTCGTTGTTTAAAGTAGTGTCTCCTGTAATGACTTTGAGGGCAGTTGTTGTTAAATTGATGGTGCTTTGATTGATTAAAGTACCTCCTCCAGATAAGTTACTGTTTGTCCAATTAAAACTTCCAGAACCTGTAAAATTAAAAGTTGCCGATGTTGTTGCGGCAACATTGACGATATTATTCCAGTTTAAAGTTCCGTCGATGGTTCCTGTCAATGTTCCTAATAAATTGATGGTGCCATCCCAATCTAAAGTAGCGCCATTAAACACATTATAAGTACCATCAGTAAGATTTTTTCCAATCGTACCCTGAAAAGATAACGTGCCGCTTTCAACACTAATAATACCATCATTGTTGTTTACTTCTACTACTATTTGTGCTTCTCCTGTTGAAGTAGTTCTTTTGATGATACCAGCATTATTCAATACATGAGAGATGCCACCAGACCAAGTAATGTCACCCGAATCGGCTTGTAAATCAATAACCCCATTTACTTTATTATTAACAATTCCTTGAACGATCCAAAAATCACCATTCGAGGCAATATTAAAAGTTCCTTCATTGTTCAACGTCGTATCTCCTATGAGGTATTTAATGCCAGTAGTCGTTAATTTCAGAATACTTTTATTGGTCAATGTACCTCCACCTGTAAGGTTATTGCTCGTCCAATTAAAATCTCCAGAACCGTCAAAATCAAAAGTTGCATTCCCAGCAATAGTCAATATATTATTCCAATTTAAACTTCCATTGATAGTACCTCTCATCGTTCCAGACCCTGCAACAGTTCCGTCCCAGTCAAATGTGGCTCCAGAAAACACATTATAAAATCCGTTGTTTAGGTTTTTTACATCTGCACCTTGAAAAGACAATACACCTGTTTCAACACTTATGGTTCCGTTATTGTTGTTTAGTTCAACAATTATTTGTGCTTCCCCTGTTGAGTTTGTCTTTTTAATAGTGCCAAAATTGTTTAAAATATGAGAAGTCCCTCCCGAGTAGCTTATATTTGCACTATCAACTTGTAGATCTATAATTCCAGTTGCTTCATTGTTGAAAACGCCTTGCACAATCCAAAGATCGCCATTTGAGGCAATATTAAAAGTTCCTTCATTGTTCAACGTCGTATCTCCCATGAGGTATTTAATGGATGGAGTGGTTAAATTCAAATTACCAATATGCGTAAGTGTTCCCCCTCCTGTTAATTGACCATTGGTCCAATTAAAGTCTCCAGAACCCGAAAAATCAAAAGTAGCAGATGTCGCCACGCTTACAATATTATTCCAATTTAAAGTGCCATCGATAACCCCTTCCAAAACTCCAGATAGGCTAATGGTACCATCCCAATCGAATGTAGCACCAGAAGACACATTATAAGTTCCGTTAGTAAGATTTTTTCCAATGGTATTTTGAAAAGATAACGTGCCGCTTTCAACACTGATAACGCCACCATTATTATTCACTTCCACAACTATTTCCGCCTCTCCTGTTGAGGTTGTTTTTTTGATGATTCCTGTATTATTCAACACATGTAAATTTCCTCCAGACCAAGTAATATTACCGCTATCGGCTTGTAAATCCAAGATACCTGTCGCTTGATTATTAAAAATGCCCTGCACTATCCAAAAATCCCCATTCGAAGTGATGTTAAAAGTTCCAGCATTGTTCAAGGTTACATCTCCATTAATCACTTTTAACGCAGCTGACGTTAGATTAATGACGCCATTGTTTGTCAAGGTACCTCCTCCATCAATGGTTCCCGACGACCAAGTAACAACGGTATTTGGGCCAAAAGTAGAAGCGTCAGTAAAAGTGAAACTTGTCGTCAGCACTAAGGTTGAATTACCTTGTAAGTTAATAGATTTTACCGTAGCCGCCACATTTTGATTCACAGTAAACCCTGTAGGAATAACCACATCATTAGCAGCTGTTGGCACAGCATTTAAACTCCAATTGGCAAGTGTGTTCCAATTGGTATTGGCACCACCACCTATCCAAGTGTTTGTTTGGGCAACAGCAGTCGTGCCTACCAGACACAACAGCATAATTTTTAGTAATAATTGTTTCATGATTAATAGCATTTATAAGATTATATAATCACATCGAAAGCTTTTGAAAATGTGAGCATTACTAATCAAAAAAAATTATAAATTCGCTATAAACTCCAACAGTTATGTTTACCATCAAGGTTGATAGTACAATACTAGCACACTGCGAAAAATTGGTAAGAACACATAATTTTGGGCATCGCTATACCGCCAACGGAAATGAAGGGCAACAACTTACAGGTATTATTGGGCAATCGGTCATTATGGATGCCTTTGGATTGGGCTATGTCGATGGCAAAGGCGGTTTTGACAACGGAGTCGATTTGGTCATAAACTCCAAAAAAATAGACGTCAAGACCATGGGTCGCACCACAGACGTAAGACCAAACTACACCAACAATTTCATAAAACTGCAAGACTATTTCGACACCGATATCTATATCTTTTGTAGCTACCACAAACTAAAACAAGAAGTCACCGTTTGCGGTTGGATAAGTAAACCCGATTTTATAGCCAAGCGCAAACTGTTCCCTAAAGGGACCGTTCGTACGCGACACGACGGCACCACCTTTACCACCTTTGCCGATTTATACGAGATAGATATTCCAGATTTGAATGGTGTAGATAGTATGGAGGATTTAAAAGCATCTATTTAAAAATTCAAATTGAATATCGAATCAAAAAAATAACGGTTATTAACCCACGCTCACCTACACATCAAGCCTATTAATAAAAAGCAGAAAATCAAATTTATCTTGGTTGATAATGCCCATATGTAATTTGTTATTGATTTCACGGTATTTCTCCGCTTTCTCTGGCGGCAATTCAGCCATTCTCTTATATTCAGTCCTTGCTTTAGCCTGACTAAAATTGTCCATATACCCATCACAATCAAAAAACGTATTCATGATCAAACAATGATGAGCTAGGTCAAGATACCCACACAAAAACCCTTCATTCACCCTTTGTACAGCTCTACCACTGCGCTCATCAAAAACAACATCGGTCTTTATCGGGTTGTTTACAATAAAACGTTTCATAATATCCCTATGATGATGATAGGCATCACCATGTATCCGTTCATTATACCTATCCAATGCATGCTGCGTAAAAACAATAGCGGTCTCCTCTGTAATCACTTTTACAAACTCAACATAGGCAGCATCAATTGGCGAAGTATTAAATACAATATCAAAATCCTTTGTTTTATCAACAATCAGATAAAAAGGGGCTCCTTTATAAGTTGCCAATTTTATAGCATAAATAGGGTCATTACTCGGTTTAAATGGGTTTTTACGATGCTTTTTTTCATCAATAACCTTCATCAACAGATTCAAAATACGCATCAGCTGACCATTCTCAACCATTTCATTATACAGTTTTATGCATAGGTTCGAACGTTCATAACGTTTCATCGAATTTGTAAAAACGTAGTTGGCCATAACACCATATGTTTGTCTTATGCATATTTAAGAAATTATTTGATTCGTAATATATTTTATAGGGGCATTTATTTAAAAAATAAACGTCTTTTTAGAGTTTGTAAAAAGCATTTAGTTAGGTAGGGAGGTGTTAGAGCCTCCCTACCTATTTACAATATCGTGTTATTTTTTGAGCTATAGCTAATTACTATAAGACAAAAGATAGTTTATAATTAATCTGTTTTATCCTAATGCTTCGTGACAATTTTATATTTCAGTACAATAAATTGTTCTTGTATACTATAAATAAACACACTATTTTAGATTTTTACAACACAGAGAATATGCTCTGGTATATTTATCAACTTGTGGTGGACTCCACACAAAAAAATTAATAATAAAATTGTTTATTTGATCTTATATGACTGAAAAAGACTTAACAACCAAAATTGTATCTTATTTTGAAACTTTTATCTTCAAAAACCACATTGAAGCATCTTTAAAAACTCATTCAAAACTTAAATCATACAATATAAATCCAATTGTCGTTAAATATTTATCAAAAGTTTTAGATAATAATTATAGTCCTGAAGGAGTTGCGAAAGCACTTTTTTATCCAAGAGTACTAGGCACTTCTATAAACACCTCTTTTGGCACTCGGATTCAAAATATGTTTGTTCAGCTGGGAATTGCAAATGGTTCACTCATCAAAGGAATGGATATAGAATTTATAGACAAAATTGATAACCGTAAAAAATGGTGTCAATTAAAATCAGGGCCAAATACAATAAATTCAGAGGATGTAAAACCACTCATAAAAAAATTTAGTAATACTATAAATTTAGCGAGAACAAATAGTGCTTTCAAGGGAATTAGTAATTCTGATTTTGTTGTTGGAGTATTGTATGGAGAGGAAAATGAATTGAGTATGCATTACAAGACAATTGACCTTACCCATCCAGTAATAATTGGAAAAGAATTTTGGCATAGATTAACTGGATACCCTGATTTTTACAATGGACTCGTAATTGAACTACATAAAAGTATTGATGAAATTGACACCAAAGATTTAATAAACAAAGGCTGTGAAGAATTGACTAAAGAAATTGAACAATCACCTGTCTTTAATTTCTATCTTGAACGTAAGAATTTAAAAAATTTATAATTGAATATCCTATTTCTTGTCCCAAATTTACTGGTACAGCATTTCCTATTTGTTTATACTGCTGTGCAGTAGAACCAATAAATTCCCAATCATCCGGAAAAGTTTGAATTCTAGCATATTCTCTTACTGTAAAAGGACGTGTTTCATCAGGATGACATCTTTCTGTCTGCTTTTGAGCAGGACTACAGGTAAGCGTTAAACAAGGTTCATCCCATCCAATTCTTCGAGCCATCCCAGTTTTGCCTCCTCCTAAATAAAAACTACCTCCCATATATTCTTTTTGTAAATCCAAGGGCAAATCTCTCCAATATCCTTTCTGTGGAACTAAATCAAGTATTTGTTTTTTATATTCTGGGTATTTCGCACCTTCCGAATTTGGGACATTTTTATCGAATAGTTCTCCTTTTTTAAGAGCATCTTTCAAGTTATAAATTTTGTTGTGCTTTTTTGGATATTTATACTCAACTTCTATATCCTTTCTAATTCCAACTAAAATCAATCTTTCTCTTTTTTGTGGAACTCTGTAATTGATAGCCTTTAGTACTTTAAATGGCACAACATTATATCCTATTTCATCTAAAATAGAAATCATTCCTTCCAGTGTTTTCCCTTTTTCGTGACTTAATAAGCCTCGAACATTTTCCCCAATGCAAATAGGAGGGTTTACTTCTTTTACAACTCTTGCAAACTCATAAAACAAAGTTCCTCTCGCATCATTTAATCCAAGTTTTTTTCCTGCATAACTAAAAGCTTGACAAGGGAAACCACCAGTTACAACATCAACAATATTTCTATATTCCGAAAAGTCAAAATCTTTAATATCTCCTTCTAATACATTCCAATTTGGTCTATTTTTTTTGAGTGTCATACAAGCCCACTTATCGATTTCATTTAATGCAACGCATTTCAGACCTGCTTTTTCCATACCGACAGCCAATCCTCCTGCACCTGCAAATAACTCAAGCACTGAATAATTTTGCAAAGGTTCAACATAATTTGAAATAGTGTCTTCTCTTCGTTTATCGAATAAATTGCCTAACAAATTCTCTACATCATCTTTCCGATAGACACGATAATTCGAAACAGGCTCTCTAACTGCATTTAAAATCCCTTCATTATCCCACCGTCTTAAAGTTTCTTTACTTTTACCAACAATTTCTGCTGTCTCTGCTAGAGATAAATATTCTTTCATAACCAAGTTGTTAAACCTTATACATTGGTTACAAATTTAATTGGAAAATTGGAACTAACAAAAAAATATTAAGAAAAGAGAGAACCGAAAAAAAGTACTGTTTTAAAAACAAAAAAAAACTAATCACTCCACCCCAACAACCCCCAACCCAAACTTATCATCACCAGGCAACAAATAATTAGCCCCATTCACCTGTTGGTAATAGGCCACACGCAACATCGCAAACCGCTCACCAGGCCCAGCAGTTAAAGGCGTCGTGTACATCGTAAAAGTGTCGTCTCCAAAATCAGGGTACAACTCCAGCATAGGGCTCTCGGCAGTGACCCATTCCAATCGCTCAAAATCAAAACGCACACTCAATAAAGTCAGTCCCATCAAGTCCGCATTGGCAGGTATCCCAGCATCACGTATATCAAATTTGCTCACGGTCAACGTATAAGTAGTCCAATCAAAAGCAAGCTGCCCATTCAATAACACTGAACGTTTGGGCGTAAAATCAAAATCGGTCAACAATCGTTTCCCATAAGGCGTAGCCATCCCATTGGCAACCGTCCGTTGCCCTCTCACAGACGTCGTGTCCAAATCCTTCACTCGCATAAAAAAAGACTGCAAACGATAATGTAAAGTCCCATCCTTATACCCAACGAGTAGCGACCTAAACACCTGCTTAAAAACCCTATTCGTCCTAGAAGCATTCGCCATTTCATCATTATTCTCCCGTATGCGTGGGTACGTTTCCGAACTCTGGCTGTTAAACCCACCACCACCTACTCTAGCTAGGGGCTCACCCAATCGTTCATAAAAATTAATACCTCCCAAAGTACCTTTTAAACGTACAATCCCTTTTTGTCGCGCCATAACAAGATGTATATAAGTTGTTTAGTAAACTAAAAGTAGTAATAAATCCATTCCACACTTCCAGCAACCTCAACTTTTCGACGAATAACATCCATATATATACTAACTTTATAAGGATAATATACCGAGTATATGCCGACTTTGTACCGACTTACATACATATCATATAAGCAAACAAACCACAAAACCAGAGCTTCACATTAAGGGCTTTTAGAACATTCCTAACACACAGTCACATCCAAGAAAGCCATCTTTAACAGTCCTTAAGACTTCCTGTTAAACCTCTCCCAAATGGGAAACCTTTAAGACAACAACCTATAATTCTTATGTAATTTAGAGTATAACTTTAAAAAACAAAGATCATGAAAACGACATTAGAAAAAGCAAAACAGCAAACACATAAAGACACCGTAAATGTGTTACAAGGCATTATCGAAAAAAACTATGATGCCGAAAAAGGCTATAAAAAAGCAATGCAAGAGGCAAAGAATCCTGCCTTAAAAGGGTTTTTACAACAACAAGCAGCACAACGTAGCCGTTTTGCCACTGCTATCGATCAAAAGTTACGCCAATTAGGAGAAACACCAAAAGAAAGCGGTAGTGTCACAGGCACATTACACCGCGCATGGATAGACATTAAAAGCTCCTTAGCCGGAAATGACGACGAAGCCGTCCTAGAAGAAGTTATCCGTGGTGAAAAAGCAAGCGTTGATGAATACCAAGACGTATTAAAAAAGCACACCCTTGCACCAGAAATCACACAAGAACTACAAACACAGTTAGGAGACATACAAGGCACGCTCAACAGAGTAAAGCGCCTTGAGGATATTACCTCATAAATGGTAAGCATCTAACAGCAAAAAGCCCTACAGAAAAACTGTAGGGCTTTTTTATGCACTTTAATTGTTGGCTTCCATTGGTACAACCAAAAAAAAAGTCGTTAGATTAAATCAGAACTATAGCCAACCTAATAACGTTTAATCTTTTCTGAATAAAGTATGTAGCAGCAGTGACTCATTTTTTATTAAACAAAAAAAGTCCAACATTGCTGTTGAACTTTCTTCTCTAGTTGCTCCTCCTCTTGGGCTCGAACCAAGGACCCTCTGATTAACAGTCAGATGCTCTAACCAACTGAGCTAAGGAGGAAGGTATATAACCTTTTTTGCGGTTGCAAATATATTGTATTTTTTAATTTCAACAAATATATTTCCAAAAAATATTATTATTTAAAAATAGCCTTGAAAATATCATTTCCATTGGCAAATAACACCAATGCTATTAAGATGAAAAATCCAACCATTTGTGCGCGCTCTAAAAACTTTTCGGTAGGCTTACGACCAGATATCATTTCATAAAGTAAGAACATGACATGACCTCCATCTAATGCTGGTATTGGCAACAAATTAAGTACACCAAGCATTATCGATAAAAATGCCGTCAATGCCCAAAAGTCTTGCCAGTTCCATTCATCCGGAAAAACATCATAGATGGCTTTAAAACCTCCAACACCCTTATAAGCTCCAGTACTAGGTGTGAAAATTTTCTTTAACTGTTCTCCATAAGAAGAAATCTGTCCTGTAAATTTTGACAATCCAACACCAAAACTTTCACCAAAGGTGTATTCAGTCTTAATGATATCATAATACCCAACAGCTTCAATATCGCTCAAATCTCCTCCTGGATAAATCCCAAACTCACCTTTATTATTAACCTTAAGCTGCTTTGTAATGGTTTTCCCTTCTCTTAATATTTCAACATTTACTGTTTGTCCAGACAATGGTTTTAACCTGTCTTCAACTTCGTCAAAATACTTTAATGGTTCTCCATTGACCGAAGTAATAATATCTTTCGCTTTTAATCCTGCATTTTTGTTAGCTGAAGAGTCAGCAACTCTATCGACAACAAAAGGGAAACGCAGTCCAAAAAAATTCTTGCTTTCTCCTGTACTTAATTTACCCAAAAAATCTTCAGGCAAGCTAACTTCCTTAATCTCATTATCTTTAGTTTCAATTGTAAGCAACTCCGCTGAAATGATTTTCTTTCTTATTTGTGAAACCGTTTCGATTTTTTCACCATTAATTGCAATGATTTTATCTCCCGTTTTTACTCCCAAATCGGTCAAAATAGGGTTGGTTACTGAATAGCCATCTTTTATACTATCTGCCTTAATGTCGATATCGCCATAAGCAAAAGACAAAAACACATAAATAAAGTAAGCCAAAATAAAATTAACCGTTACGCCACCAAGCATAATAATAAGACGTTGCCAACTTGGTTTGGAACGAAACTCCCATGGTTGTGGCGGTTGTGCCATTTGCTCTTTATCCATACTCTCGTCTATCATCCCAGAAATTTTGACATAACCTCCAAGCGGCAACCAGCCAATTCCATAAATGGTTTCGCCTATTTTCTTTTTAAACAATGAGTATTTTATATCAAAAAACAAGTAAAATTTTTCTACTCTGGTTTTAAATAGTTTTGCTGGTATAAAATGCCCTAATTCGTGTAGTACGATCAGTAGTGACAAACTCAATAAGAATTGACCAATTTTTATTACAAACTCCATGTATCTCTAATCAAAAAAATTATAAGCTGCAAAAGTAGTGTTTTAACCCCATTTAGAAAATTATAATCTATATCTGCCTAATTTTTTAACAATGATTTATTAATGATCCCGATATTGGTTTGAAGTTGAATGAAAAGTAAACCTGTTGAAAAAGAAGAAACATCAATAATTGGTGTCCACGTATTTTGGTATAACAATTGTCCTAAAGTATTAAAAATACGCACCTCGCTCACTAACAAACTTTCTGGTTTTTGAATTGTAAAGCTCTGCGATGCTGGGTTTGGATATATCTGAAATGCCAAATCTGGCTGTGGTTGATCTATTCCAAGTTGTACAGTATTATTTTTTGAAATCAAATCGCTTTCTGGATCAAATAAAACATTGGCTATTGTAAAATTAACCGAAAGCAAAAATTCTTCATTATTGAGTGTGTTATCCAAAACAACATCCAACGTTTCACCTTGTGTTCCAACCAATCTTAATGGCACTGGCGCTTCAAAAAAGGAAACCGAAGCATCGCTCTGTGTTTGGGATAATGTGACTCTCACTTGGGTGGCGCTTAACTGATTCCATTCTACAGTATAGGTTGGATATCCTTGATTGTATAGCCAATCACTAAAAAATTCGGAGAGGCTCTGTCCGCTTGCCGTTTCCATTATCGAAATATAATCCACTGTTTTTGCATAAGCATAGGCATGATCTGTATCGTTCAAATAATCTTGCATGCCTTGAAAGAAATCGGCGTCACCAATTTTTTTGCGTAACATATGCAAAACCATAGCACCTTTATTATAAGAAAGTCGTCCACTAAAAATCCTATTAACACTCAATGTGTCTACATCTGTAAGGTAAACGGCACCATTGGTTTGAGAAGTAATTGAGTTATTGCGTTGCTGTTTCCAAGTTGTAAATGCAGAGTTTCCATCCAAATTCTCAACCGTTAATCCTGATAAATATGTTGCAAAACCCTCATTAAGCCATATATCTTTCCAGCTTCCACAGGTGATTTTGTTACCAAACCATTGATGGGCCAATTCGTGGGCAATCAAATTACGGTCAAAGCTTCCCATAAAAGAAACCGTTGTATGCTCCATGCCACCTCCCCATCCAAACTGCGCATGACCATATTTTTCATTTGCAAATGGATATTCTTCAAATAAATTAGAATATAAGTTCATAATGCTAACAGTCACAGGCGTATCGTTTTGCGCAGAACCCAAATCTTCTGGATACACATAATTGACAATTTCAAACGGATTGCCATTATTGGCCACTTGATGGGTATATACGGCATAGTCCGTCACGGCAATTGCAATCAAATATGCAGGAATAGGATAGCGATGCTTATATCGAGTCGTTTTATTGGCACCATTAACAACTTGGCTTAATTCTAGTCCATTGGATACTGCAATATATTCGTCACTTGTTGGGTTAAATTGTGGCGTTGTAATATACACATCAACAGAATCTATCTTGTCTATCAAATCCTGCTTACATGGCCACCAACCTTTGGCTCCATAAGGTTCAGACAATGTCCACAAAATAGGTTTCCCATTATGGGTATTGACTTCAAACGAGCCAAAACCAGAACTCACAGGGTTTCCAGAATAAGTAATGGTTAATGAATCTAAAACGCCTGTGTTTTGTGTGACTGGTAACGTAATGACCAGTTCATCATCGGTGTTTTGAATAAAAGAAAGTGGATTGCCTCGTTGCATCACTTGAGACACAGTCATATTATTGGCCAAATCGAATGTGATATCACTCATATTAGATTTGGCCTCAAAGTAAGTTGTTACGTCTCCAGAAATAAAAGCTTGTGAAGGATTGACGTCAAACTCCAACCTATGATATTTTACATCATAATTACCAGTATTGAGATTGGCTCTGAACAACATTTGGTTAAGTGCAGATTTTGCTTCAGCCTCTCGAATGGTGTTTAGGGTTTCGTTAAAATCCTGTGTAAAAGAAAAAAAGGGCATTAGGCACAGTAAGATAATAGGTAAAATTCTTCTCATAACATTTCAATTTAGCAGGCTAAAAATACCTAATTTTTGTTTATTCTGTCGTATTTTTGCGCTCTAATCTTACATAAAACCTTAAATTTTAAGTAGATGTTATCCTTCTTTAAAGAGTACAAGTTTTTCGGTATTGCTTTTTTAATCCTTTCGATTATCATAATCTCCATATTTTATTCCATTTTAAAACCCAAAAAAGTACTTCCTATTTATCAACCCTCAAAAGTTAATTTTGAAATGGTTGACAGCACCATTCAACATGTTAGTAAATACCATAAAATTGCAGATTTTAGTCTAACCAATCAAAATGGGAAGACCATCACCCAAGCTGATTACAAGGATAAAATTTATGTTGCTGATTTTTTCTTCACAACCTGTCAAACAATATGTCCAATCATGACCGACCACATGGTACAAATCCAAAAGGAGATTTTAAATGATAACGAGGTCATGCTTTTGTCACATTCAGTAACTCCACAAATTGATAGTGTAGAACAGTTGAAAAAATATGCGATTGAAAAGGGTGTCAATGACAGCAAATGGAACTTGGTCACTGGCGACAAAAAACACATCTATGAATTGGCTCGTAAAAGTTATCTCGCTGTAAAAACTGATGGTAATGGTGATGAATATGACATGATTCATACTGAAAACTTTATGCTTATAGACAAAAAACGCCAAATTAGAGGTTATTATGATGGTACGAACCCTGAAGATATAGAGCGATTACTTGAAGACATTAAAACCCTTAAAGAGGAAGACTAAATATACTTTTTAGCTTACAATTTTTTTACCCTAAAATTTTACATTATTTTTGCTTCTTTAAAATCAATCTAAATAAGCTTGCAAACAACTTTAGCAGATATCAAACGTGGAGAGCGTGGCGTCATTACTGATGTTTCTTCCATTCATATTCCTTTAAAACTACTCGAAATGGGTTGCTTACCAGGTAATTTTGTGGAGTTGGTGCAAGTGGCTCCATTTGCTGACCCAATGTATCTCAATATTAACGGAACACATTTAGCCATTAGAAAAGAAACAGCTATTCATATCTTAATCGACATCATTCTATGAGTAAACAGATTAATGTCGCCTTAATAGGAAATCCAAACACAGGAAAAACCTCTGTTTTTAATGCCTTGACTGGACTAAACCAAAAAGTTGGTAACTATCCAGGTATCACTGTTGAAAAAAAAGAAGGTATTTGTAAGTTGCCTCGTGGTGTCAAAGCCCATATCATCGATTTACCAGGAACTTATAGTTTGAATGCCTCTTCATTAGATGAAAATGTCGTTATCGAATTACTTCTAAATAAAAACGATAAAGATTTCCCTGACGTTGCTGTTGTCGTTAGTGATGTAGAAAATTTAAAACGAAATTTACTGCTCTTTACCCAAATTAAAGACCTCGAAATCCCTGTGATTTTGGTCATCAATATGGCAGACCGAATGATTTATAAAGGGATTTCGTTAGATATTCCTTTTTTAGAAGAACGTCTAAAAACAAAAATTGCTTTGGTCAGTACACGTAAGCGAAAAGGAATAGATGAGTTAAAAGAACTGATTTTCAATTACAAAGAATTATCTGTAGAGCCTTGTATGCATGCTTCAGAAATTGACAAAGAGTATTTTGACAATCTTCGCAAAGCATTCCCAAATCAATTGTTGTATAAGCTTTGGTTGGTCATCACTCAAGACGTCAACTTTGGAAAAACAGATAGAAACGAAATTGATCCTGTTTCAAATTTTAAAACAAAATCAAAAAGCGATTTAAAACGTTTACAGCAAAAAGAAACCATTAAACGCTATCAATTTATAAACGACACGCTCAAACTTGGCCAGACGATTGACCTAAAAAGCGCCAAAGATATTCGTATTAAATTTGACCGTATCCTTACTCACAAAGTTTGGGGTTATGCCATCTTTTTTGTGATACTTTTGACCATTTTTCAGGCTATTTATGATTGGTCAAGTGTCCCTATGGATTTTATAGATAGTGCGTTTGCTTCATTAAGTGAATGGACAAAAAGCGTACTCCCTCAAGGTGCATTTACCAGTTTATTGGCCGAAGGCATTATACCTGGACTTGGAGGCATTGTTATCTTCATTCCACAAATTGCGTTCTTGTTCTTATTTATTTCTGTCCTTGAAGAAAGTGGATACATGAGCCGCGTGGTGTTCTTGATGGATCGAGGAATGCGACGTTTTGGATTGAGTGGCAAAAGTATTGTTCCTTTGATTTCTGGGACAGCTTGTGCCATTCCGGCCATTATGGCAACTCGTAACATTGAAAGCTGGAAAGAACGCCTAATTACCATCTTGGTAACACCATTTACCACTTGTTCGGCAAGGCTCCCAGTATATTTAATTATCATTTCATTGGTGATTCCAGAAGGTCGAATTTTTGGGTTGGGTTATCAGGCATTGACTTTGATGCTTTTGTATTTGATAGGGTTTGGAGCCGCATTGATTTCGGCAATGATTTTGAATAAGGTTCTTAAAATAAAAAGCAAAACGTTTTTTGTGGTAGAAATGCCAAATTACAAGTGGCCCATGTTCAAAAACGTTGCATTAACTGTTTTAGAGAAAACAAAATCCTTTGTGTTTGGAGCAGGTAAAATCATTCTTGCCATCTCTATTGTCCTTTGGTTTTTAGCCTCCTATGGCCCTGGAGACGATTTCAATAAAGCTGAAGAAATCATCACTAATGAATATGCATCTCAAAATTTATCAACTGAAGAGCTACAACAACACATCGCATCCTATAAATTAGAACACTCCTTTATTGGCATCACAGGAAGAGCTATCGAGCCAGTCATTAGACCATTAGGTTATGATTGGAAAATTGGCATAGCCATAGTAAGTTCATTTGCGGCTCGTGAAGTATTTGTTGGAACTTTAGCAACCATTTACAGTGTGGGTAGTGACGATGAAGACACCATCAAAAACCGAATGGCTGGAGAGGTCAACCCTATTTTAGGAGGTCCTTTGTTCAATTTTGCATCTGGAATTTCCCTCCTCCTATTTTATGCTTTTGCGATGCAATGCATGAGCACACTTGCTATTGTCAAGAAAGAAACAAATACATGGAAATGGCCAGTCCTTCAGCTTTTTATTATGAGTGGATTTGCGTATATTGTAGCTTTAATTGCTTATCAGGTTTTGAAATAATTTACGACTAAAGGACTATGAATACCTTACTACAAAATATTTTGGTCTTTACCGCACTTGCCTTTGCAGTATGGTTTTTAGTACGGAAGTTCTTATTGAAAAAAGCCAAAACCAATAAAGGTTGTGGTACTGGTGATGATTGTGGATGTCATTGAATCCCTTTAAAAAAAGGAATCTCATCAAACTAATTTAATTTTTATTACTCCTTATTATACTTTTTAAACCACGCCAATATATGTGCCACTTTGCTAATTAAATTACTTGGTTTGCTGGCAATGTTGTGATACGACTCTGGAATTTCGACCAAAACCGTTTCTATTTTTCGGAGTTTTAAGGCATGATACAATTGTTTCGCTTCACTTGGTGGTGTTCTTAAATCATTCATGCCGACCATGACCATCGTAGGTGTTTCAATGTTTCCGACTAATGAGATAGGTGAAAATTTCCAATAGGTTTCAAAATTTTCCCATGGTTGTCCAGGATAACGTGTGTCGGCATAGCCAAAATAGTTATCAGCGACCAATGTTTTACTAATCCAATTCATCACTGGTTTGACCACAGCAGCAGCTTTGAAACGGTTGTTCTTTCCAATCATCCAAGCGGTCATAATGCCTCCTGCGCTTCCACCTGTGACGAATAATTTTTCGTTGTCCACGATTCCATTATTCACCAAATAATCGATTCCATCCATCACGTCATTATAATCTTGTCCTGGATAATTATTCTTCAATAAATTCCCGAATTCTTCGCCATAACTGGTGCTTCCTCTTGGGTTTGGATAAAAAACCACATAACCCTCCGCAGCATATAATTGTATTTCAGCAGTGAAACGGTCACCATAATTTAAAATGGGTCCGCCGTGATTCTCCACCAAAAGTGGATATTTTTTTGTAGCATCATAAAATGGAGGCTTCACAATCCAACCTTGAATATTGCGACCGTCAAACGTCGATTTGTACCAAACCTCTTCGGTTTTGCCAAGCTCACGAAATGAAAGAACATCGTTATTTAAATTGGTAATTAATTTGACCTCCTTTTTATTTTGAATCACGGCCAATTCCGCTGGATATTCTGGTCGTGATTGTGTATATGCAATGATACCATTGTTAGAAACCGAATACGAACCTGATGCGTAAGGTCTGCCTATGGTAGTTCCACCCACATTATTAGCCAATTTTGTAATGGTTCCTGATGTTGTGATATAGCCAATTTTAGTGTTTCCTTTTTCATCAAACATAAAGTACAAACCTTTCCCATCCTTGTCCCAATGAATGTCTGAAACGCTTTCATCTAATTTTGAAGAAATCACTCGTTTGTTGCTTCCATCAGAACTCATGAGGTGCAACAGCGTATTTTGATGGTCTTGAACCTTGTCTTCAAACCCCAAATAGGCAATCGTTTTGCCATCTGGAGAGACAATTGGTGAATAATCTGGCCCATCTTGAGTCGTTAGAGCGGTTATCATTTTTGTGTCAACATTCACTTTATAAACTTCACTATTTCTGAATCGGTATTCCCAATCTTCAAAACGATTTGCAGAAAAATAGATGAATTTTCCATCTGGAGAAAAGGACAAATTTCCACTATGTTCATAATTTTCTGAAGTGAGTTGTCGTGGTGAACCACCTTCTGCAGGTATCATGAAGATATGTGAGAAACCTGGTTCTATATAACCGCTTCCATCAGCTTCATGCTTTAATCTATCTGTAATTCTTGCAGGTTCTGTCCATTTGGCACCTTTTGGTTTTTCTGGTAGTTTAGCAATAACAGGAGGTTTTTCAGAAACAAACATGGTAAAGGCGATTGTCTGACCATCTGGCGACCACGTCAAAGAACTCGGTGATTTTTCGAGTTGAGATAATTTGGCTATTTGTCCTGTTGCTGTCCAATACATATAGATTTCTGAACCTTCGTCGGTTGAGCTTGCAAAGGCGATTCGGTCACCTGAAGGCGACCAACTTGCTTGTGATTCATTGACTTCTCTCGATGTCAATTTTCGATGAGATGACCCATCAGAATTGATAATCCAAAGATTCCCTCTAGAATTATCTTTCATAATATCAAAACCGTTTCGTCTGTAAACGATCTGTTTACCATCAGGTGAAATTTGAGGGTCAGAAGCCCATTCCAATTCAAAAACATCCAAAGGTTGGAACGGTAGTTTTTGTTGTTGTGCAAATGAAAATTGAAAGGTCATTGCACAAAAAAAGAGAATAAAAAAACGAGTCATAAGAGGCGAATAAAATTTAAAAGCGAAAGTTACTAATTATAAAAATGGCTTCCTAAATAAAAATTTTTAACTATATTTGAATGTTTTTTTAAGCAGACTTAAATTTTAATTAAAGTAAAACGTATATGTCAGTAGCCATTGAAAATTTTGTAAAGGCGATTTACAATAACGACATCCAAGACCATCACGATACAAAACCAGGAAATATTGCAAAAAAATTAGGGATTTCTAATGCTGCAGCCACAGATATGGCGAAAAAATTAGCCTCTAAAAACTTATTGCAATACGAAAAGTATCAAGCTTTGCAACTCACTGAAGAAGGCACGAAAATGGCACTAAATGTTGTTCGCAAACATCGTCTTTGGGAAGCTTTACTATTCAAAATGTTTGATATGAGCTTACATGAAATTCATCGTGAAGCTGAATTATTAGAACACGAAACTTCAGATTTTTTGGCGAATAAAATAAGTGAGTATTTAGGAAACCCCAAATTTGATCCTCATGGCGACCCAATTCCAAATGCTGATGGAGAAATCACTACAGAAGACACGTCTATTGCTTTATCCCAATCAGCAGAAGGTAAAGCGTATATCATTTCACGTTTAATGAGTGATGATAAAGAGTTTTTTGATTTCTGTGCTCAAAACGGATTGAAATATGGAAACACTATTACTATTGCAAAGCAATTCCATAAAAACAAAATGACACAAATCTCAATCAATAATAACACCATTCTTCTCAATGAAGATTTTACCAATATTATCTATGTCAACGAAATTTAACAAGAACATAGTTACACTTTTTTTAAGCTCGATGTCTGTTTCTGCTTTTGCACAAGACAAGAAAACCTTTGGTGCACTTATAACTGATAGACCAGACCAAACCGAATCTCCAACACCAATGCCAAAAGGTTTCCTTCAAGTAGAAACAGGAGCATTTTACGAATCTTTTGAAGACAATAACATTAAAAATGAAAACTATACTTACAATACTACTTTGGTTCGTTACGGTTTATTAAATAATCTCGAACTTCGATTAGGATGGGATTTTGTTGAGGGCAAAACAAAAATAAATGGTACAACTTTAGACGATGTCACTAGCGGTTTTAACCCTTTGCTATTTGGTTTTAAAACAAGTATAGCACAAGAAAATGGCTGCTTCCCGGAAATTGGATTTCTTGGTCATTTATACCTGCCATTTACTGCAAGTAACGATTACAAACCAGAAACCACAGGAGTAGACTTTAGATTTTCATTTGCACACACCTTAAGTGAAAACTCTAGCTTATCATATAATCTTGGTGCAGCTTGGGGAGACGATTCACCAGAAGCATCGTACGTTTACACTATAGCATATGGTCACAGTATTACCGATAAATTAGGTGCTTACGCAGAACTTTATGGTGATTTACCAGAAAACAATAAAGCAAATCATCTTTGGGATGCTGGTCTTACCTATTTAATCTCAAACAACGTACAACTAGATGCCACAATTGGTTCAAGCATCACCAAAGGACAAGATTTATTAATTAGCGCTGGAGTTAGTTTCAAATTACCTACTAAAAACAATTAATACAATGAAAAAACACATATTAATATTCTCAATTATATCAGTTTTTTTTGGCTGTAAAAATGACAAGAAAGACAACGGAAAACTAAACATTGTTACTACTACTACAATGATTACCGATTTGGTAAAAAATATTGGTGGTGATTATATAAATGTTCAAGGTTTAATGGGAAGTGGTGTTGATCCGCATTTATATAAAGCCAGTGAAGGAGACGTATCTAAACTTGTAAACGCAGACATAATTTTTTATAACGGATTGCATTTAGAAGGTAAATTGGTTGAAGTATTTGAAAAAATGGAAAAGAGCAATAAAACACCAATTGCTTTAGCTGAAGAAATTGACAAAAGCACTTTAATTGGTTCCGATTATTTTGCATCAAATTACGATCCTCATGTTTGGTTTGATATAGATTACTTTATCAGTTTTGGAAGAGAAGTATCAAGAGTTTTACAAGAAAACGACCCTGAAAACGCTCAAATTTATGAAGAAAATTGGCAAAACTATTACAAACTTCTTTTAAGCTTAAAAGCCGATATTATATTGAAAATTGAAGAATTACCAAAAGAAAAACGCATATTAGTTACAGCTCATGATGCATTTAATTACTTTGGAAAAGCATATGACTTTGAAGTTGTTGGTTTACAAGGATTATCAACAGCAACAGAGGCTGGAGTACAAGACGTACAAAAATTGGCAGCGTTTATTATAGAAAAAAATGTAAAAGCCATTTTTGTAGAAAGCTCTGTTCCGAAACGTACTATTGAAGCTTTACAAGCCGCTGTAAAATCTAAAGGTCATGAAGTTACAATTGGAGGTACATTATATTCTGATGCTTTAGGAAATGCAGGAAGCGAAGAAGGAACCTATATTGGGATGTTTAAATACAACGTAAATACAATCGTAAACGCATTAAAATAATGGAACAAAAAATAGCAGTAAAAGTTGACGATTTAACGGTTGCTTACAACTACAAGCCTGTGCTTTGGGATATCGATTTAGAAATTCCTGAAGGCGTGCTTATGGCTATTGTTGGACCAAATGGTGCGGGAAAATCTACCCTTATAAAAGCTATATTAGGTATTTTAAAACCTATTGCTGGCAGTGTTAGTATTTACGAAAAGCCTTATGAAAAACAACGCTCACTAGTTGCTTACGTTCCACAAAAAGGAAGTGTAGATTGGGATTTTCCAACTACAGCTTTAGATGTTGTGATGATGGGAACATACGGAAGTTTGGGTTGGATTAAACGTCCTGGTCAAAAAGAGAAAAAAGCAGCACTCGAAGCTTTAGAAAAAGTAGGAATGTTGCCTTTTAAGAGCAGACAAATTAGTCAGCTTTCTGGCGGACAACAACAGCGCATTTTTTTAGCCAGAGCCTTGGTTCAAGATGCATCCATATACTTTATGGACGAACCGTTTCAAGGTGTAGATGCTACAACCGAAATTGCCATCATTAATATTTTAAAAGAATTAAGAAAAGCAGGAAAAACAGTTATCGTCGTTCATCATGATTTGCAAACCGTTCCAGAATATTTTGATTGGGTAACGTTTTTAAATGTAAAAAAAATAGCAACTGGCCCTGTTAAAGACATTTTTAATGATGATAATTTAACCAAAACCTACGGAATTAACTATAAAGTGAGTATTCAAGAGTAATGGATTTACAAGAGTATTTTTCTTTAGTATTTAGTGATTACACACTTCGTACCATCACATTAGGAACTGCTATTTTAGGAGCAGTTACTGGTATGCTTGGTAGCTTTGCTGTGCTTCGTAAACAAAGTTTACTTGGTGATGCTATTTCGCATGCTGCATTACCTGGAATTGCTATTGCATTTTTAATTACAGGAGCAAAAGACAGTAATACATTGCTATTAGGCGCTTTAGTTAGTGGACTTTTAGGCACGTTTTGGATTAGAGGTATTATTACCAAAACACACTTAAAATCAGATACTGCTTTAGGATTAATTCTGTCGTTGTTTTTTGGTTTTGGAATGCTTTTACTCACTTTTATTCAAAAGCAACCAAACGCCAATCAAGCAGGATTAGATAAATATTTATTCGGACAAGCAGCCACACTAGTTGAAAGTGATGTTTGGTTAATGGCAATTGTTACAGGCCTTTGTTTGTTTGTACTACTACTCTTTTGGAAAGAATTTAAAATATTATTATTTGATAAAGATTACGCTAAAACCCTTGGTTTTAATACCAAAACCATTGATATTTTAATAACAAGCTTTATTGTTTTGGCAATTGTTTTAGGCTTACAAACCGTAGGTGTTGTGCTTATGAGCGCTATGCTTTTAGCTCCTGCTGCTGCTGCAAGACAATGGACTAACAGTTTAAGCAAAATGGTGTTTTTAGCTGCAGTTTTTGGAGCATTTTCTGGCGTGTTTGGAACTGCGATTAGCTCTAGCCAAAATAATTTATCTACTGGCCCTGTAATTGTTTTGGTCGCTTCGGTTTTTGTAGTGTTTTCCTTTATATTTTCACCAAGTCGAGGCTTATTGTTTCGTCAAATCAGATTTATTGCCAACAGACGTGATTTAGAGCAGCAAAAAACGTTAGCGTTTATGTATCACATTGCAGAAACACACGACAATATTTCGCATCCTCATACTATTAAAATATTAAACAATTTTCAAGGGTTTACTCGAAAAACACTTCAAAAATTAGTAGATAAAGAATATGTGATGCTAGATGGAACTATGTGGAGTTTAACTCAAAAAGGCTTTGACAAAGCTTCAAATTTGTATAACCAACAAGCAAAAGAAGATGAGTAATGCTCAAATAGAAATACAGCTTATTGCAAGTTTAGTTGCCATTGCTTGTGCTATTCCAGGTACATTTTTAGTACTTCGTAAAATGGCCATGATTAGTGATGCTATTAGTCACTCTATATTACCAGGAATCGTGGTTGGTTTTTTTATCACACAAGACCTCAACTCTCCTTTACTCATATTATTAGCAGCTTTAACTGGAGTTATTACAGTAGTTTTAGTTGAACGTATTCAGAAAACTGGTTTGGTAAAGGAAGATACTGCTATTGGATTGGTGTTTCCTGCATTGTTTAGTATTGGTGTGATTATGATTGCTAAAAATGCTAATGATGTGCATCTAGATGTTGATGCGGTTTTATTAGGTGAATTGGCTTTTGCACCTTTTGATAGATTATTTATTTCTGGAACTGATGTTGGTCCAAAATCATTATGGATTATAGGTTCTATTTTAGTTATTACTGTTGGATTATTAATTGCCTTTTTTAAGGAGTTAAAAGTAAGTACGTTTGATGCTGGGCTTGCGGCTTCACTTGGTTTTTCACCTGCTTTAATTCATTATGGATTAATGACAGTGTCATCTGTCACAACAGTTGGTGCTTTTGATGCTGTTGGTGCTATTTTAGTAGTCGCTTTAATGATTGCGCCTGCTGCAAGTGCCTATTTATTGACTACAGATTTAAAGAAAATGCTAGGACTTGCTATTGTTTTTGGCGTTTTGAGTGCTATTTCTGGCTATTGGTTTGCGCATTGGTTGGATGCTTCCATTGCAGGCTCCATCACAACTATGTTAGGTGTTTTGTTTTTAATCATGTATTTGTTTGCACCAAGTAAAGGACTCATTGCAGTAATATACAGAGAAAAACAACAGCGTATTGAGGTCTCTTTATTGACCTTCCTATTGCATTTAAGAAACCACGACGATGAACGTGAACGCCACGTCAATCACCTCAACGAACATATCAATTGGCAAAAGGTACGTAGTAAGACGGTTTTGGATTTAGCACTTAAAAACAATATGATTGACATCAACAATAAAATCGTCTCGCTGACGTCAAAAGGCGATGAATTCACGTCTCAAGCTATCGATTATATTATCACTAATGAAGACGCTCAAATTGAAGATATGAAAGATGATTTCTTTTTGTTTAGAGGCTAAAACCCTCTCTCTTTCTGCAATTGCTCGTAAGCTTGTTGTACTTGTCTGAATTTTTCTTCCGCTCCTTTTTGATGTTCTTCACCTAAATGAATCACTTTATCAGGATGGTATTTTTTTGCCATTTTTCGGTAAGCAGCTTTAATTTCATCTACTGTTGCAGCTTTAGTAATCTCTAAAATCTTATAGGCATTATCGCTACTATTATAAAACATGGCTTTAATACTTTCAAAATCGCGAGAACTAATACCTAAATAACCAGAGATTGTGTAAATCTGTGTTACTTCATTTTCGGTAACCATAGTATCTGCTTTAGCTATTCCGAAAAGAAAATGAAGCAATTGTAAACGCGATGGATGATCCATCATTTGCTGTATTTGCATACAAACCTGACGTACAGGAATCTGCTGTTGGCTAATCCCTTTAAAGAGTTTAAACGCATGGTTTGCACGTTCTTTTCCATACATACTCACAAACTGTTGTCGCACAAAATCCAATTCGCGTTGGTCTTGATTGCCATCGGCTTTGATAACTACAGATGCTAATATGAGTAAGCTAACTTCAAAATCACCAGACTTGGTTGTTGGTCGCTCTTGTGGTCTTGGTCGTCTTTGATTGCGATAATCTGGCTGTCTCTTTTGTTTATCTTGCCAATCACCCAACAATGGTGTCCCATTATCTGAAATGGAATCAACAATACTTCCTAGTACCAATCCTATAATTGCACCAATTGGCCCTCCGAACGACCAACCCAACGATGCTCCTATCCATTTTGAAAAACTCATGCAAACAATTGATTTTATTTATGACCAAACCTACATATAAATTTAGTCTTATAAAAGATGAAACAATATTGTAGGTTCACTCTGTCCTTATTTTTTAAACAATAAAATATCAGAGTAAATATACTATTTGTTAGTAGATTACATAGGTACTTTGTTACACAATTGGTATCTTTGCATCATAATTTAAATTATAAAAAATAAAATATATGTATCCAGCAGAATTAGTAAAACCAATGCGTGAAGATTTAACCAAAGTTGGTTTTGAAGAATTACATACTGCAGAAGCTGTAAATGCTGCATTAGCAAAAGAAGGTACAACATTAGTAGTTGTAAATTCTGTTTGCGGTTGCGCAGCTGCCAATGCTCGTCCAGGTGCTCGTATAAGTTTACAAAATGCAAAACGTCCAGATCATATTGTGACTGTTTTTGCAGGAGTAGATAAAGAAGCTGTTGACCAAGCAAGACAATACATGATTCCTTTTCCTCCAAGTTCGCCAAGTATGGCTTTGTTTAAAAACGGAGAATTGGTACACATGTTAGAGCGTCATCATATAGAAGGTCGTCCAGCAGAAATGATTGCTGAAAACCTAGTTGATGCTTACAATGAATACTGCTAAAACAGTATGTGTGATAAAATGTAAAAAAGCCACAAAAATTCCTGTGGCTTTTTTACATTTGTACGCAACCTTTTTCAAAAAAACACATCTATAATAAAAACTCTTATTATGAAAACATTTAAAATTTTTGTCTTTGCTTTTAGTGTCTTTTTAACTGTGTCTAGCTGCCTTTCAGATGATATCCCGTCTGAATGCCAAAATCGACTGAATCATTTAAGTGATTTAAAGATTGAAATTTTAGATTTAATGGATACTTCTGTTTGTGGCGAAGAATATGAGTGTCGCTACATTGGAGTTGGTAGTAAACCTTGTGGTGGTCCTTGGGAATTTTTGTTTTATACAACATCCATTGATACTTTAGAGTTACAATCGTTAGTTGCTGCATATAATGCTCTTGAAGCAGATTATAACGAAAATTGTGATGCTGTTTCAAATTGTTCAACTCCTGTTCCTCCAGTAGATTTTACTTGCGAAAACAATCAGTGTATTCCTATCTATTAATAGGTTTTTAATTTTACTTTTTGTTAATTTTGCTTTATGCAAAAATTAATAGCTTACCCTTTAACCATATTATATTTTATCTGTTTCGGATTAACACTTATCGTGTTTCATCCTATACAATGGTTTTGTTTTAATGTACTTGGCTATAAAGCTCACAAAATCAGTGTCGATTGGTTACAGTTTTTTATCATGCGTTCCACAAATGTGTTAGGAACACGTTATACGTTTACCAATCCTTATCAGATAGAAACAGACCAACCTTTGATTATTGTTGCCAATCATCAAAGTATGTACGACATTTCGCCGATAATGTGGTATATGCGAAAGCATCATCCAAAATTTATTAGCAAACAAGAGCTTGGTAAAGGGATTCCTAGTGTTTCTTACAATTTACGTCATGGAGGCTCTGTATTGATTGATCGAAAAAATCCGAGACAATCATTACCAGCAATTATGAAATTTGGAGAATATATTGAGGAGACTAAAAGAGCTGCTGTTATTTTTCCGGAAGGCACACGTAGTAAAAACGGTGTACCAAAACCTTTTCAAACAAAAGGGCTAGATATTTTGATTAAAAAAATTCCGTCGGCTACCATAGTGCCAATCAGCATTAATAACTCATGGAAAATGTTAAGATATGGTAAATTTCCTATGGGAATTGGAAATCATCTGAAGTTCACAGTGCATCAACCTATCAAAATTGCTACCTTTGTAGATAAGGAAGAATTAATTCGTACTATCGAACAGGCTATTTCTTCAAATATTCATCCATAAACCGAGAACAATGTCGTTAAAAAATGTGAGACTGGAAGTGATGCAGCATCTGGAAAAAGACGTCGATTCCTTAATAGAAAAATATCTTATTCCTGTAGATAAAATATGGCAACCAACCGATTTTTTACCAAATTCGGAAGGTGATAATTTCTTTGAAGAAGTAACAGAAATCAGAGAATTAGCCAAAGAATTGCCTTATGATTTTTGGGTGGTTTTGGTTGGTGACATGATCACCGAAGAAGCCTTACCAACCTATGAGTCATGGTTAATGGATGTAGAGGGTGTTGACCAAGTTGGAAGAAATTCTTGGGGAAAATGGGTCAGACATTGGACTGGTGAAGAAAACAGACATGGTGACGTGCTCAATAAGTATTTGTACCTATCTGGTCGTGTAAACATGAAAGAAATTGAAAAAACCACACAACATTTAATCGCTGATGGTTTTGATATTGGAACAGATAAAGATCCTTATAAAAACTTTATCTATACAAGTTTTCAAGAATTAGCAACTTATATTTCGCACAACCGAGTAGCAAAAATGGCCAAAGAAAGAGGCAATAAACAGCTCTTTAAAATGTGTAATATAATTTCTGGTGATGAGATGCGTCATCATCATGCATATTCAGAGTTTGTGGAGCGTATTTTTGCTGTTGATCCTAGTCAGATGATGATGGCTTTTCAATATATGATGAAGCAAAAAATCACAATGCCAGCACATTTTTTAAGAGAATCTGGTGATAAAATAAGTACTGCTTTTGAAGAGTTTTCAAATACAGCGCAACGTATTGGTGTTTACACATCGGCTGATTATGTTGATATTTTAGAAAAACTCATCAAGCGTTGGGAAATAGCAAACATCACAAACCTGTCTGATGAAGCAGAGAAAGCACGTGATTATTTAATGAAATTACCTGATCGTATGAGACGTTTATCAGAACGAATGAAAATTCCTGAAAACTCATACCAGTTTAAATGGGTTGAACCTGCTGTTTTAAGGTAGAAAATATTAATTTATTGTCCGTTCGAGCGTAGTCGAGAACTTAATTTTAGGTTTCCACTACGCTCAACCTGACATTCAAGTATACACTTTAATTGACTTCAAAAGATCAAATTACTAAAACCATAGCTTTTGTAAAAGAACAACTTGCTAATGCCGAAGGAGGACACGATTGGTTTCATATTGAAAGAGTGTATAAAAATTCATTGCTCATTTCAAAAAATGAAAATGTAGATGTTTTTATTGTTCAGCTTGGTGCTTTATTACATGATATCGCTGATAGCAAATTTCATCATGGAGACGAAACTGTTGGTCCAAAAGTAGCTCGTGAGTTTTTATTTAATATTAATGTAGATAGTAAAGCTATTGAGCATGTTATAAAAATCATTGAAAACATCTCTTTTAAAGGAGGAAACGAAATTCAAAAATTTAAGTCTCCAGAACTTGATGTTATACAAGATGCAGACCGATTAGACGCGCTTGGTGCTATTGGTATTGCAAGAACATTTAATTATGGTGGCTTTAAAAACAGAACACTATTTGATCCAGATATTAAGCCCAACCTAAATATGAGCAAAGAAGAATACAAAGCTTCAACTGCTCCAACAATCAATCATTTTTATGAGAAGTTATTGTTGTTAAAAGGTAAAATGAACACTAAAACTGGAAAACAAATTGCTGAAAAACGACATAAGTTTATGGAATTGTATTTAGAACAATTTTATGCTGAATGGGATGGGAAAAAATAAATTATTGCACCATTTGCTTCATGGTATTTCTATAAGAGGAGGCGCTTTTCCCAGTAAACTCGTTGAAAAGTTTATTAAAGTGTGAAAAATTATTAAATCCGCACTCAAAACAAATATCTGTAATTGACATTTGGCTTTCTGACAACAATTTTGTAGCATGAACCACACGATACTCGTTCACCAATTTGGTAAATGTTTTTCCTGTAGCTTTCTTAAAATACCTACAAAAAGCTGGCACAGTCATACTTACTTTATCGGCTATTTCTTCTAAACTGATATGGTTTTTAAAATTGTTATTGATATGTTTATAAATAATATCAATTTTAGTACTGTCCTGCAATTTGGTTTCAAAAGCATAGCCATCTGCATTTAGCAATATATAATCTTCAGATTTGGACAAATCATTGAGAATGTCTAATAACCTTATAATTCTTTCAAAGCCTTCATACTCAATAAGACTTTCTATTTTGGGGCCTACTAGTTTTTTTGTTTCAGGTTTAAAAAGTATTCCTTTTTTTCCTCTTTCAAAAAGTTGAACAATATCATGAACTTCTGGCGTGTCAAAAAAGGTATCACCTAAAAAATCTGGTTTGAATTGTATTAAAGTTTCAGAACCATTACTAGTAAGCCTATCTGTAAAACCGTTATGCGGAAGATTGGAGCCAAGCAAAATAAGCTGACTATTATTAAAATAAGATAGGTGATTTCCAATATGTCTTTTCCCCTGGCCTTTATTGACGTAAACTAATTCTATTTCAGGGTGAAAGTGCCAAAAAGCATTCTTCTTTTTTCTGGTTTCGGCTTCAGTATGCTTCTTAACCAAGAGTGAACTCCCAAAACTTGTACTAACTTTTTCAAAAGTTGGTTTAATATTAAGCATGAGGTTTTAATTTGATTCAAAATTACTATTAATACAAGTGCAAAATATGTGCAAATTTACCATTATTATATGCTAAATTAACAATATGTACCATATTAACTTTTTATAAGGTTAATTATCTATACAAATAGGATAAATAAGATGTTTTTTAAAGATTGTAATGGTTATACATTTGCCATGTAATCTTTAAAAAACCAAATCATGAAAAAAGAATTTAAAAAAGGCATACTATTAGTAACCTTGTTGGCAACTATGATAAGTTATGCAACAGACCTTTCATTTTTAGAAATAAAAAATGATATTAAGAAAACTGTATTGTCACTAAACATTGTAAAACAAGGACAACAGTTGTTGATAAAAGATGTATATGGTATTATTCTATATAAAGAACAAATCAAAAAATCGGGAACTTACCATAAAGAATTTGATTTGACCACGCTTCCAAATGGAAATTACTTTTTTGAGTTAGAAAAAGAACTAGAAACTCAAATCATTCCTTTTACTGTCTCTTTTGGAAACGTTGAATTTATAAAAGAAAGAGAAGTTCACTTTTTCAAGCCGTTTGTAAGATTCAAAGACCATAAAATTTTACTCTCTAGGCTGTCTATTGACAACAAGCCATTAACAGTTCAGATTTATTACAATTCTGACGATGGGTTTTCAAATGATGAGCTAATTTTTTCAGAAAATATTGAGAATACATCCATAGTAGAACGTGTTTATTCGTTTTTAAAAGATAAAAAAGGGGATTATACCATTATAATGAAAGTAGATGATAGAACTTTTAGTGAAACTTTTAGTTTCTAAAAAAAGATGTTTGTAAAGTGTGTTGGTAAAGGGAGGCTTTTTTATATAAGTCTCCCTTTTTTATTAGAAGAATTTTAGCTGACCATCTTTATAAGGTTCGTGTAGCGTTGTGTTAAGTTTTGGCATAGATTTTCCCTTAAAATATTTTAATCTAGCCAATTTTACCAAATCGTTGATTTGTTTTGCAATTTCACCTTCGCCACGCATACGCGTTCCGAACCGAGAATCATTTAAGTTTCCTCCATGGCAACTTTCTATTTGGTGCAATACTTTGTCAGCTCTATCTGGCATCGTTTTCTTAATCCAATCGGTAAATATTTCTCCTATTGCACCATTAAGCCTCACAATAGTGTGAGCAATACTCAAGGCTCCAGCTTCAGAAACGGTCTTTGCCAATGGTAATATTTCATGGCTATTAATTGATGGAATTATTGGAGCTAACATTACATTTACTGGTATTCCGTTTTCGCTTAATATTTTTACGGTTTCTAATCTTTTTTTTATGGTTGCAGTACGAGGCTCTAAAACTCGACGAGTATCTTCAGAAAGCGAGGTAATAGAAACATTTACATTTATTAAATTGTCTTTGGCAAGCTCTTTTAAAACATCTAAATCTCGAAGAATCAAAGCATTTTTTGTAATTATAGCAACTGGGTGCTTATATTTTAAAAACACCTCTAAACAGTGTCTTGTTATTTTGAATTTTTGTTCGGCTGGTTGGTAACAATCTGTATTGCCAGACATCACAATTGGATGTGCTTGCCAACTTTTCTTTTTTAATAATTCTTCGAGTAATTTTGGAGCCTCTTTTTTAACCAAAATACGTCGCTCAAAATCCAAGCCTGCACTATAACCCCAAAACTCATGACTATTGCGTGCATAACAATAAATACAACCATGCTCACAGCCTTGATACATATTCATAGAATACATCATACCAACATCTGGACTGTCAACTTTATTGACAATGGTTTTAGGAAACACTTCGAGATAAAGTGTCTTGTTTTTATCTGCTTCTTCACCTTCTATGGCACAATATTCCAAGAAATCGTCGCGCATTTCGTGACTTAATTCGAAGAATCGATTAGGTGTGTTGAGTTGTGCTCCACGACCTTTTATGGCAGGATTTGGGTTCATAATACTAAAATTTAAAAGGTAATAATTGAAAATCTACTCCTTAAAATTAATTAATTATGAGTTTTAATACTGTTAAAATGAAAACTGGTTGTAAACAAATTTTGAAAGAAAAATCGTCTATTACTTTCCGGGGAAATCTGCTTTACGTTTTTCTAAAAAAGCTGTGGTGCCTTCAGTAAAATCTTCGGTACCAAAACACTTACCAAATTGCTCAATCTCTACTTTATAACCATCGACGCCATCTTTAAAATTTGCATTGACAGCTTTAATGGCTGCAGATATTGCTACTGGAGAATTTCGCATGATTTTACTGGCTATTTTTTCACAGAATTCTAATAAATCCTCTTGTGTAGTTACATGGTTTACCAATCCGTAATCTTTTGCTGTATTGGCATCTATCATACCTGCTGTCATGACCATTTCCATGGCACGACCTTTACCAACCAATTGAGGCAAACGCTGTGTGCCTCCATAACCTGGAATCACTCCAAGCGACACTTCTGGCAAGCCCATTTTAGCATTATCGCTTGCAATTCTAAAATGGCAAGCCATAGCTAATTCCAATCCTCCACCAAGTGCAAAACCGTTAACCGCTGCAATCACAGGAGTTGATAAATTTTCGACAAAATCGAATAATAATTCTTGACCTTTAGCTGCCAATTTACCACCATTCTCAACATCAAAATCAGCAAATTCGCTGATATCAGCGCCTGCAACAAAGGCTTTTTCTCCGCTTCCAGTAACAATAATAATCTGTGTGTGTTTATCAGTATCGGCTTCTTTAAAAGCATTATGCAATTCTTCTATTGTTGCTTTGTTTAAGGCGTTAAGTTTGTTCGGACGATTGATGGTGATCGTAGTGATTCCGCTTTCAGTTTCTGATAGTATGTTATTATATTTCATTGGTCTTTGTTTTAGTCTTAATCCCTAAATTTAAGGAGTCTTATTCAATTTTAAAAAGTTCCAAGCCTTTAATATGAAATGTTTCCGATTCATAAAAACGCAAGGCAGTTTTAACTACTTTATCCAATTTATCTCTAGGTGATTTGGCAATATATCTTGCTTTAGAGTTGTTTAAATTTAAAGTGTATTGTTCATTCAAATCATCTAATGGATTAGTATATAAAACAACTATTTTTCCATCTGCTTTCCAAGTTCCTTTTGCATAATAGTTTTCTTCGGTGTTGGGTTTTGAAATTGCAGAAAGGTCTCGTAAAAAATGATACAAAAACGTCCCATCATCTTTTAATGTGAGTGTCCATTTTATTTTAGTGCCATCGATATTATTGGGTTCATAAACATAAATCCCTGATTGGGCAATCATATTGACAGAAATAAAAAACACTAAAATAATAAGTGACTGTTTCATTGGTGTTTAATTTTCTTTAGGGAAAGTAACTTTAAAAACCGTTCCAGCATCTTTATCTGAAGTAAATGTAATGCTTCCATTATAAGTTTCTACAATATTCCTAACCATCGCAAGGCCAAGCCCCATACCACTGGTTTTTGTGGTGAATTTTGGTTCAAAAACCTTATTCTTATTTTCTTCAGAAATACCATTGCCATTATCGATGACAATAATATTAACATTATCTTTTTCTGATTTTACATTAACCATAATTTTAGGCTCTCTATCATCTGGAATTGCCTGAATGGCATTTTTTACCAAATTGGTAACCACACGAATGAGTTGTGTTCTATCAAATTTGGCTATGATTTCTTCCTCTTCGGCAAAAAATACAATATAATCTTCACTAAAAATATCGAGAGCCAACTTTACGATATTAACTACATTGAGTGTTTCGTTTTGTTGTGCTGGCATTTTTGCAAAGTTTGAAAATGCCGATGCAATTGAACTCATGGTGTCAATTTGCTGAATCAAGGTTTTAGTGTATTCATCTACTTTTTGATGAATGTTTGGATCAGCTGGGTCAAACTTGCGTTGAAAATTTTGAACGCTCAAACGCATTGGAGTTAATGGGTTTTTGATTTCGTGAGCCACCTGTTTTGCCATTTCGCGCCATGCCTGTTCTCTCTCACTAGTTGCCAATTTTACTGCACTTTCTTCAAGTTCATCAATCATGCTGTTATACGAATTGACCAATGTTGCAATTTCTTCACTTGACGACTCTATATCAATTTTTTTGTTGCGCTTTTCCAATCGCGTCGCATTGATTTTATCGCTTATCGTTTTGAGTGATTTTGTGATGTATTTTGATAGTAGATACGCTAGTGCAATGGCAATAAACAGCATCAAAACATAAGCGTATCCCAAACGTTCAAGAAACTCTTTGAGCTCTTTGTTTAGGAAGTCATCATTTTCAAGATAGGGCAGGTTTAAAATAGCTAGAGGTTTAAATTTTTTATCGGTTATATAGGTATATGATGATTGAAATGTCTCTCCATTTTCAACAGTTTTTTTAACAAATCGATGTTCGGCTGTGTTGTATAAAGCGTTTAAAATATCTGCACTCAAACATTTGCTGATGGAATCTTCTTCAATAGTCGCTCTTGATGATTTGAGCAATCCTCCTTCTAAATCGTATAAGTTAACCTGTAACTGGTGGATGTCAGCAATTTTATGAATTTCATCCTTAAAAATTAATGGTACTTTCTCGGTGGTTACTGGATAAGTGGTCTCTCTAATGACAAAATCAATGCTCCTGCGAATATTTTCCTCTTTACGCTCTAAACGTTCCTTATGGTAATCGTGTGCTTCTTCATTATATTGATAGATAGTTACACCAGCAATTAATATGGATGCTATTAACACCAATAGTATCATTGCTATAAAAATTCGAACTCTTAAAGACAGTTTTCTTAATTTCATTTAAACAATTGTAGTGCGATACATATCACAATAATCAAGCCAAGTCATTTATGCGTCTGGATTATTGGCTCTGATGTTTTTATATATTTTAAAGCCAAGCATTAATAATATTCCTAAAACTATAATCCCGATAAGGCCAAACAGCCAATTAATTGCACTTTTTAATATCACTAAAAAAACGACGGCGAAAAGTATAAATGTAGCGCCTTCATTCCATAGTCGCATAAAATTAGAGGTTTTAGTAACCTCATCCCTTTGCAACTGATTATAAAATTGATGTGTTTTTAGTTGATAAATTATAAGAAGCACAACAAAGGCTAACTTCACATGCATCCAAGGTTGTTGCAACCAAAATGGCTGTAAAACAAGTAACCAAATTGCAAAAATAGTTGCCAAAATTGCAGACGGCCAGGTAATGATAGTCCACAAACGTTTGGCCATCAATTTCAATTGCTTGCCTAATATTTCCTTTTCAGGAGACGGTTTATGAGATGCCTCAATTTGATAAACAAATAGCCTTGGTATGTAAAATAATCCTGCAAACCAAGTAATCACAAAAATGAGATGTAATGACTTTATATAATTATAATATTCCATTAATCTTCAACAAATAAATAATTAAGATTTTTAGAATTGAAAGCAGCGTTAAACGCTGTAATTTCATTACTCATTAGTTTATTAAAAGTATCTAATTGTACTTTTATTTGAGCAGTCAATTCATTTTTTACAGCAATATCTTGGTCTGTTGGTGCAAAATCTCCCATTCCCACCAATGCATTTAAATGTCCTAATTTATTGGTCAGTCGTATTGGGAAATTTAAAGGATCTTGCCCACTTCTGTTTTGTGTTTGATATAAGGCTTCTTCAATTTTTGTAAACTCTTCTTTGAGTGTTTTAGATTTTTCCAGAAGATCTTTTACGTTTTCGTTGTCTTTATATTGGGTTTCAAAAGCTGTTAATTGGTCTCTAATATTTCTGATTTTTTTAATGGATTTGTGCGCATCATCCATCGTTTTATTCACATCAGTGATAAACTGAAATTGCTTTTCCATATCAGCTTGCGTACTTTCGGCTCTCGGATCTGCGACTATTGTAAATGATTGTGATTTTACATCATCATTAACTTTAAGATTAACTTTATATACTCCAGGAATAGCTTGTGGACCATCTAAACTTGCCCACCATAAAATCATACCATCCAATTCTTCTGCACCATCATAAGTCATGTCCCAAACAAATTGGTTCATCCCTTTTTTTACTTCTAATTTATCTTTCTTTTTGTTTTTTGTACTAAACGTTTTTATTGTATCTCCTTGTCTATCAAAATATGTTAAAGAAATAACATCTTTCTTTTCATCGTACTCTTTTAAATTGAAATAGGTAATTACACCACTTGGATGATTTGTTCCAGACGTTTTACTTCCAGCTCTTCCGCCTCCATCCATACTATAGGTGTCTTTTGGTTTAAATAACATTGTTTCGTTAGCGTTAGCTTTGTAAAGTTGGTGTAAAACAGTTAAATCATCAATAATCCATAGGCTTCGCCCTTGTGTTGCAACAATTAAATTATTGTCTTTAATAGCTAAATCTGTAATTGGAACAATTGGTAAATTCAACTGAAAAGGTTGCCAGTTTTTACCGTCGTTAAATGAAATATACATTCCTGTTTCTGTTCCTGCATATAGTAATCCTTTTTGTTTTGGGTCTTCTCTAACTACTCTTGTAAAATGCTCTGGGTTAATTCCGTTTGTAATTTTAGTCCAAGTTTTACCATAGTCTGTAGTTTTATACAAGTAAGGTTCAAAATCTCCTGTTTTGTATTTTGTTCCAGCCACATAACATGTTCCTGCATCAAAAGCACTTGGCTCTACGCTATTTATCATCATCCATTCTGGCATTCCTTTAGGTGTTACATTATCCCAAGTTTTACCTCCATTTTGGGTAACGTGGATTAATCCGTCATCACTCCCAACCCAAAGTAAGCCTTCTTTTAAAGGTGATTCTTGAGCTGCAAAAATGGTACAATAATATTCAACAGATGTGTTATCTTGTGTTATTGGTCCTCCAGAAGATTTTAATTTTTCAGGGTCATTACGAGTTAAGTCTGGACTTACAATTGTCCAAGATTGACCTTCATTTTCTGTAACATGTACATGTTGTGAAAATGTGTACAACCTGTTTGGGTTATGTTTAGAAAATACAATAGGGAAATTCCACTGAAAACGATATTTCATGCCTTCAGCACCATGACCCATTGGATTGTCTGGCCAAACATTAATAGCTCTAACAGTTCCTCTTTTATGATTTACACGAGTTAAAAACCCATCATAGCTACCTCCATAAACAATATCATCATCTTTAGGGTCTACAGCAATATGAGCAGATTCTCCTCCTGCAGTTTCCTCCCAATCATCATCAGAAATTGACCATCCATCTGTACGATGTGGGATTCTAATTGTTGAATTATCTTGCTGCGCTGCATATATTCGGTATGGGAAATGATTATCTGTTGTGACGCGATAAAACTGTGAAGTTGGTTGATTGTGATAAGTGCTCCAAGTTTCGCCACCATCATATGTAATTTGTGCGCCTCCATCATCACCAACAATAATTCTATCAGGGTTTTCGGGTGCAATCCATAAATCGTGATGGTCTCCATGAGGTGTTCTATAGGTGTCAAATGTTTTTCCTCCATCAGTACTTTTATGGTAACGCACATTTAAAACGTAAACAACATCTACGTTTTGAGTATCTGCATAAACACGAGCGTAGTACCAAGCGCGTTGACGTAAATCGCGTTCACTATTTACTTGTTTCCAAGTATCTCCTCCATCATCACTACGATATAAACCCCCTTTATCTTTATGCTCTACAATTGCCCAAACACGTTGATTATTAACTGGAGAAACAGTTACACCAATAATTCCTAAAGTGCCTTCTGGAAAGCCTTTTTTAGTTGAAATTTCAGTCCAAGTTTCGCCTCTATCTGTACTTTTCCATAGTGCTGAACCTTCTCCTCCAGAGCTTAAGCTATAAGGTGTACGTTGTACTCTCCAAGTTGAAGCATATAAAATTCTTGGGTTTGTTGGGTCTATTAATAAATCTACTACTCCAGAATTTTCATTTGCAAAAAGTGTCTTCTTCCATGTTTTTCCACCATCAGTACTTTTATAAACACCTCTATCTTGAGTTGGCTTGTAGATGTTTCCTAAAACACCCGCAAAAACAATATCATGATTAGTTGGATCAACAGCTATACGTGGCACATGACGTGAATTTTTAAGCCCTGCATCTGTCCATGTTTTTCCTGCATCCACACTTTTCCAAATTCCATAACCAGATGACACATTCCCTCTAACTGTTTTTTCTCCACCACCAACGTATATAACATTTGGATCGCTTTTAGATACGGTAATTGCACCTATACTTCCTCCAAAAAAACCATCCGAGATGTTTTCCCATGTTCGACCTCCATCATTAGTTTTCCAAATACCTCCTCCAGTAGAACCAAAATAAAATAAGTTTGGTTTGTTCGGAACGCCAGTTACAGCAGCACTTCTTCCGCCCCTAAAAGGGCCAAGTAGTCTGTACTCTAAAGCATTGTATTGATTTTCACTGAAGGTTTGTGCTTTGGTTTCTGAAATAGTTATAGAAAACAGAAAGCACGTTAATGCGATAATTGAAAATCTCATAATAATTGTGGTTTGGTTATGAAATAATAAAAATAAGGAATATTCTACGATTGAATATCCTTTGGAATTAAATTCGTCTTGATTTCTTTATTTAAAAAATAGCCTGTGACAATCGTCGCAAGTAAATCAGAAATAGGGAATGACATCCACACACCTAATTCGCCATAAAATTGCGGGAGAATCATAATCAATGGAATAAAGAAAAATCCTTGTCTGCACAAGGTCAACAACAAGGCAGGAATGGCTTTACCAATAGCTTGAAAATAAGCCGCTCCTATTAATTGTAAAGCGATAATGGGAGTTGCCGCAAATACCCATCGCATATCATTGGGTGTTTGGGCAATCACATCGACATCAGTTGTAAACATTCGAGTAATCGCTTCAGGGAAAATCATCAAAACAATAAACACTAAAGTTGCTAAAATAGCGGCATATTTGATAGCTGTATTGATAGCCTCTCTAACACGATGGTAGTTTTTAGCTCCATAATTGAAACCAGCAATTGGTAAAAACCCTTGAGTAACACCTAAAACTGGAAACATAGCAAACATAAGCATTCGACCAACTATAGCATAAGCAGTTACTGATGTTTCGCCTCCTAATTCATAAAGAATATTGTTCATGAATAGATAGGTAATACTCACTACCGCTTGTCTTGCCAACGTGACAAATCCTAAAGAGCTGATTTCTTTTACCACTGGAAAGTTCAATCCAAAATGAGAAAAGCTGATTTTTAATTCAGAATTTTTAGATAGAAAAAACCATAATATGAAGAGAAAACAAATACCATAGGATAATGTGGTTGCCCAAGCAGCGCCTTCCATTCCGTAATCTAACAGATTGATAAAAATATAATCCATTAGCAAATTGCTGACCGATGGAATCATCATCGCATACATAGCGAATTTAGGTTTCCCTTCGGCTCTGATCACTGTATTTCCCATCATGCACAATGCCAATAAAGGCACTCCATAAAGTACAATGGTATAGTAAATTTTAGCTGGTTCAAAAATGGCTCCTTTTCCGCCAAAGGAATCAATAATTGAATTCGCAAAAAGTAATCCTATGACCACCAAAGAAATGGTCAAAACCAACGTTAATGTGATTTGGTTACCAAACGTTTTTAATGCCTTTTCATAATTGTTTGCTCCTAACGCTCGCGAAATAATGGACGAACCACCTATACCAATGGACATTCCTAAAGCAGCAATAAAAAACGACACTGGCAACACCACATTAATAGCCGCAATAGCTGTTGAACCAATCCAATGTCCTACAAAAATGGTATCGACCAAAATATTTAGAGACATCACTAAAATACCAATGGATGCTGGAAGTGCTTGTTTGATGAGCAATTTACTGATAGGTTGTGAGCCTAAATCTTGGGAAGATACGTTTGCCATTATCCTTTTTTCGTTTCAGAAGTTGCCCAATCATGAATCCATTTTGAAAGCAAGCCAACCCATTTGTCATCGTCGTTCAAACAAGGAACCGTTGTAAATTCTTTTCCTCCCATTTCATGGAAAATCTCTTCGCCTTCCATGGCGATTTCTTCTAGAGTTTCGAGACAGTCACTAACAAAAGCTGGCGTGACTATTGCCATATTTTTGACGCCTTGTTTGCCTAATCGCTCTATTGTCAAATCTGTATAAGGTTGCAGCCAAGGATCAAACCCAAGTCTGGATTGAAACGATGTTGAATAGGTTCCAGATTTAAACTTCAATTTTTCTGCTACCAATCGAGTCACTTCAAGACACTGATGTCTATAACAAAACTCGTGCGCAGGAGAAGGCGTCACGCAACAACTACCATCAATTTTGCAATGTGATTTTGTGATATCACGTTTGCGTATGTGTCGTTCTGGAACACCATGATATGAAAACAATAAATGGTCGTAATTTTTATCTTTTAAATGTTTTTTGATGGAATTTGAAAGCACTTCTATATAATCTTCTCGGTTATAAAATGCTGGCAAATCGGAAATTTTCAAGCTAGGGAAATGCTCTTTTCTTATCTCTTCGGCTAAAACTAAAATAGTTTCTGTTGTGGCCATTGCAAATTGAGGATATAACGGAATCAAAAACACCTCATCCACACCTTTATCTACTAATTCTTGTAATCCTTTTTTGATGGTCATACTCCCATAACGCATCGCCAACGCTACAGGGAGACTCGTCTCCTTTTGTATTTTTTTCTGAAGTCGTTCTGAAATGACAATCAAGGGCGAACCTTCGTCCCACCATATTTTTTTATAAGCTGCTGCCGATGCTTTTGGCCTAGTCTTTAAAATAATACCTTTGACCAAAATGTTTCGTGCCCAAAGCGGAACGTCGATAACGCGTTCATCCATTAAAAATTCACCTAAGTATTTTTTTACATCTTCTGGATCTGGGCTATCTGGCGAGCCTAAATTGACTAGTAGTACTCCTTTTTTCATTAGTGATTTTTCTGTTTACGAAGTTAAAGACATCAAATATTTTTTTGGTGTCGTCCCATATTTTTTTTTGAATGCCGCTATAAAGTGACTCGATGTACTATAACCAACCTTTAGCCCGACTTCGTTGACATTATGCTCACCTGACTCCAATAACTTTCTGGCCACTTCCATTTTATAGTCGAACAAAAAGCTAAATACAGAATCGCCATAAATTTGTTTAAACCCTTCTTTAAGTTTTTTTAAATTTAAACCTATTTCATCTGAAAGTTCCTGCAAACTTGGTGGTTCTGCCATTCGTGAAATGATAATGTCTTTAGCTTTTCTGATTTTTATAACGTTGGTTTCATCAACTAAAAAAGGGCAGTGTTCAATATTTGCATCTTCACTTCGGTTGAAATATAAACTCAATAATTCGTAGGCTTTCCCTTTAAAATAGAGGTTCTTGATGGAAGAATTAAGGTTAAAATGAATCAACTGTGTCAACACAATTGCCATAGAAGGCGAAATTTTTCCGTCTTTATAATACTTCTTATCCTTATTGTCATCACTTAAAAACGTAATATAATCAGCTTCCTGAGAAAACAAGCTGTGGAATTTTTTGATGGAGATCAATACAGATACCAGCCACGAATTTGGGTTTAATTCCAAATGGATTGGTAAATCACGTTGTGGATTATAAAGGAGCAATGAATTTTCTTCGAGAATATCCAAAGCATAGCGACCTTCATTAAAAATAAATTTACTCGATCCTTTTAAACAAAAATGAAATTGAATAAAACTACTATCTATCTCACGTTCAATAATTTCTGTTGTATTATTTTCATTTTGATACGTTAAAACAAAAAAACCTTCATCAATTTCGGTCTCTTCAAAAGAACCTTTAGCGACATTTTTTATATTGGGATTCATGAACTATTTTTAATTATTATTTAGATTGATTCTAAACAAATGATTCTAAAAGCATTGTTATTCCTGCAAAAATATGATATTTATCATAGTTTTTTCAATTTAAGCCACAAAAAACCACAAGCGATACTTTAAGTTCTTTCAGCGTTACTTTTTTACGAATAAGCATTCTATTTTTGTTTTGAAATTTCCAAATCAGGTATGGAGCATTATCACATGACTAGAGGCACCTATTTTTATGCTATAGGTTTAAGCTATAAAAAAGCAGACGCAAATGTTAGAGGGCATTTTAGTTTGGACGAAGGTTCAAAACAAAATTTACTTCATCAAGCCAAAGCTGAAGGTATAGAGAGTTTAATCGTCACCTCAACTTGTAACCGAACCGAGATTTACGGATTTGCAGAACACCCATTTCAACTTATAAAATTGCTTTGCGACAATACCAAAGGAACTGTTGAGGAATTTCAACAAGTAGCCTATATCTATAAAAACAAGGAAGCCATTTCTCACATGTTTCGTGTTGGCTCTGGGCTAGATAGTCAGATTTTGGGTGATTTTGAAATCATTAGTCAGTTAAAAACAAGCGCTCGCGATTCCAAAAAATTAGGCCTGCTTAACCCGTTCAGTGAGCGATTAATCAATGCCGTCATTCAGGCGAGCAAACGCATTAAGACCGAAACCGAGATTTCTTCTGGTGCAACATCTGTGTCATTTGCTTCTGTTCATTATATTTTGAATAATGTTAAGGAGGTTTACAACAAGAATATTTTACTTTTTGGAACAGGAAAAATTGGTAGAAATACCTGCGAAAATTTGGTAAAACACACCAAAAACGAACATATTACCTTAATCAATAGAACCAAAACGAAGGCTGAAGCGATTGCAGGAAAGTTTAATTTACTGGTGAAAGATTATGCCAATCTACAGGAAGAGATCAATGCTTCAGATATTTTGATTGTTGCCACAGGAGCTCAAAACCCAACGGTTGACAAACATTGTATCCAATCTAAAAAACCATTATTGATTCTCGATTTATCGATTCCTCGTAATGTCAATCAAAATGTTACTGAACTATCTAATGTATCCTTAATACATCTCGACGATTTATCGCAAATGACTGATGATACTTTAGAGCGAAGAAAAGCATTTATTCCGCTTGCGGAACAAATTTTAGAAGAAGTAAAACTTGATTTTAACAACTGGCTCGAAACTCGAAAATTCGCTCCAACCATCAATGCGTTGAAACATAAGTTGCTCGATTTTGCTACTTCAGAATTAGAAACCCAACGCAAAAAAAATTCCGATTTTAACGAAGCTCAGGCTGAACTCATCAGCAATAATATCATCCAAAAAATAACGAACCACTTTGCTTATCATCTTAAAAATGATGATATGTCAACCGATGAGAGTCTCGAACTCATCAAAAAAGTGTTTCAGTTAGAACCAACAACACATGTCTAAATTGATAAGAATTGGCACTCGCGATAGTGAACTTGCACTATGGCAAGCCAAAGCTGTACAGCAACAACTCGAACATTTGGGTCACAAAACCCAATTAATACCAGTAAAATCTGATGGTGATTTAAAACTCGACAAACCCATTTATGAACTTGGTATTACAGGGGTTTTTACTAAAATTCTAGATGTTGCCATGCTTAATCATGAGATTGACATTGCTGTACACTCACTAAAAGATGTACCTACATTATTACCAAAGGGCATTGTACAAGCTGCTGTGCTAAAACGTGGTAATGTTAGAGACACTTTGGTTTATAAAAACAACGAAGAGTTTTTATCACAAAAACATGCTGTGATTGCCACAGGAAGTTTACGCAGAAAAGCACAATGGCTCAATCGCTATCCAACACATACTGTAGTTGGCTTGAGAGGAAACGTAAACACAAGACTTCAAAAATTAGAAGAAAGCGATTGGAATGGTGCCATTTTCGCAGCTGCTGGAATTGGTAGAATTGGTCTTACACCAGAAGAAGCTATAAATTTAGAATGGATGATTCCTGCTCCAGCTCAAGGCGCAATTATGATAACAGCTCGCGAAGAAGATGAAGATTTTAGAGCTATTTGTAGCGAAATAAATCATGAAGAAACCGAAATTTGCACCACAATTGAGCGTCAATTTTTAAACCTTTTAGAAGGTGGTTGCTCTGCTCCAATTGGAGCCCTTGCATTTATAAAAAATGAAGAAGTATCCTTTCAAGGTGTGTTATTAAGTTTAGATGGGTCTAAAAAAATTGAGGTTACTCGAAAAGAAAAAGTAGGAAGCCACCATAACATTGCTCAATTTGCTGCCAATTATATTTTAGATCGAGGTGGTAATCGCTTAATGGATGATTTAAAAAATGCTGATAAGCAAACTCAAGTCTATTCTACCAAAACGCTTACTGAAGCACAGCGTCATTTATTCAAAAATATAAAGGTTGATAGTTCTGATTTTTTAAAAATTAGTTTAAACCGAATTCCTAAACCAGTTCTGAAATCGAAAATCGATAATGTTATTATCACAAGTCAGAATGCAGTTGAAGCCATTACAAGAGTGCTTCCTAAAGAAGAACTACAATTCAAAAACATCTATTGTGTAGGAAGACGCACCAAAAAATTGATTGAAAGTAAAATCGGAAAAGTGAAACATTCTGAAAACAATGCTAAAGCTTTGGCTGATTATTTAGTTGACTTTATAGATGGTACTGAAGTCACTTACTTTTGTAGCGATATTCGTTTAGACGAATTACCAACCATTCTTGAAGAAAACAATATAAAAGTTAATGAGGTTGAAGCATACAAAACCATTTTAGATGCCGCAAAAATAGATGCAACTGTAGAAGGTGTTATGTTTTACAGCCCATCAACAGTTGAAAGTTATATGCAAAATAACAAAGCTGATAAAATTGCGTATTGCATTGGCGACACTACAGCAACAGAAGCTAAAAAATATTTTAAAGACGTAAGGATTGCAAAAATACCAACTGTAGAAAGTGTTATTGAGTTGGTTAATGAAAATTATAAGTAAAAATGATTAAGAACGATTTATATTTAAGAGCACTAAAAGGCGAAACTGTTGAGCGTCCACCTGTTTGGATGATGCGTCAAGCAGGTCGTTATTTGCCAGAATTTCAAGAGATAAAAGCAAAATACGATTTCTTTACACGCTGTCGCACTCCAGAGTTGGCAAGTGAAATTACAGTACAACCTATTCGTCGTTATGGTATGGATGCTGCAATATTATTTAGTGATATTTTGGTAATTCCTCAAGCTATGAATATTGAGGTAGAAATGAAACCAAATTTTGGTCCATATTTACCAAATCCAGTACGTGATCAAAAGGGAGTAGATAATGTTATTGTCCCAGATGTGCATGTTGAATTAGATTACGTAATGCAAGCCATTAAAGCAACTAAAGAATTGCTAAATGATGAAGTTCCATTAATTGGTTTTGCAGGCTCACCATGGACAATTTTATGTTATGTTGTACAAGGCCAAGGGAGTAAAAATTTTGATAAAGCCAAAGAATTTTGTTTTACAAACCCAATTGCTGCTCAGCAATTATTACAAAAAATAACAGATACGACAATTGCATATTTAAAAGCAAAAGTTGTTGCTGGAGTAAATGCTGTACAAATTTTCGATTCTTGGGGAGGCATGTTGTCTCCAACTGATTATCAAGAATTTTCATGGCAATATATTAATCAAATTATTGAAGCTTTAAAAGACGATACTCCTGTTATTGCTTTTGGTAAAGGTTGTTGGTTTGCTCTTGGTGATATGGCAAAATCTAATGCATCTGCTTTAGGAATAGATTGGACATGTTCTGCACGTAATGCTCGTTATTTAACTGGCGGAAATATAACTCTTCAAGGTAATTTTGATCCCTCAAGATTATTATCTCCACCTGCAGAAATCAAAAAAATGGTACACCAAATGATTAACGAGTTTGGAAAAGACAAATATATCGTAAATTTAGGTCATGGAATTTTACCAAACATTCCGCTAGATAACGCAAAAGCATTTATAGACGCAGTAAAAGAATATCATGTTTAAAGACATTTTTAAAGGCATTAAAGCCTACGCTGGAAGCTTAAAGCTAATTTCAGAGCTTGGTCTTTGGAAGTATTTTGGAATTCCTATCTTAATTAGTATGGTTATTGCAGCACTTGTGCTGATTTCTGCTTATACATTTGCTGATGATTTTGGTTATTATTTCTCAAAACTTTGGATTTGGGATTGGGGAAAAGAAACCTTTTTCTTTTTAAGCAAGATATTAAGTGGTATTCTTATCTTATTGGTAGGAATCACTGTTTATAAACACGTCGTTATGGCGTTATCAGCGCCTTTTATGGCGCCTGTTTCAGAAAAAATAGAGGCTCATCTTCTTGGGGTTGATAATCATAAACATCGTGTAACAAGTTTTGGTGAGCAATTATGGAGAGGTGTTCGTATTAATATGAGAAATTTAGGAATGGAAATCCTATTAACTATTCCGATTTTAATTATTGGGTTTGTACCAATTTTAGGATTTGTTTCAACCGTATTACTAATTCTAACTCAAGGCTATTATGCTGGTTTTGGAAATATGGACTATACATTAGAGCGTCACTTTAATTATAGTGATAGTATCAAGTTTGTTAAACAACATCGTGGTTTGGCAATAGGAAATGGTATTGTATTTATCTTGTTTTTATTAATTCCTGTTATTGGGATTATCCTTGTCTTGCCACTATCTGTAACAGCATCAACAACTGAAACTATTGAATTGCTAAAAGAGCAAAACAAACTAAAAACCTATGACGTATAGTTCAGATACATTTTATATTGAGCACTTACAATATGACGATGCACTTCATCTGAACAAACTATTAGTATCAAATACCGAACGTTTAAAGCGGTTTTTGCCAAAAACATTAGCGGCAAACAGAACTTTAGAAAGCACTAAATCTTACATCATAAGTAAAATTGAAGCCATGCAATCTAACACAGAATTTGTCTTTACAATTAAAGATAAATACACCCGAAATATTGCTGGATTAGTTATTCTTAAAAACCTCGATTGGGATAAAAAACAAGGCGAGTTCGCCTATTGCATAGGTGAAAAATTTGAAGGTAAAGGCTGGATGAGTGAGGCTGTAAAAGCAACCTCTAAATATGCAATTCATACTTTAGGTTTAACACACCTTCAAATAATTGCACACAAAAAAAATTATAGTAGTGTAAAAGTTGCCGAAAAATCAGGCTTCTCATGGCGAAAAACTTTGAAAGCAGAATTTACACCAATTAATGAATCTCCAATAGATATGGAGCTTTATGAATTAAGAAATGAAGGATAAATTTTATCAATATATACAACAATTACAAGATACAATTACATCAAAACTTGAAGCTGTTGATGGTTTAGCAAGGTTTAAAGAAGACCTTTGGACACGTCCAGAAGGTGGTGGCGGAAGAACTAGAGTGATTGAAAATGGTACTGTTTTTGAAAAAGGAGGTGTAAACATTTCTGCTGTTCAAGGCGAGTTACCAGAAACTATGCAAGCGTATTTCGGAGTTAAAGATGCAAACTTTTTTGCCTGCGGATTAAGTTTAGTATTGCATCCTAAAAACCCAATGGTTACAACTGTTCATGCAAATTGGCGCTATTTCGAAATGTATAATAATCAAGGAGAAATTGTAGATAGTTGGTTTGGAGGCGGACAAGATTTAACTCCTTATTACCTGTTTGAAGAAGATGCTATTCATTTCCATAAAACTTGTAAAATAGCTTGCGATAAACATCATCCAACATTTTATGACACATATAAAAAGAAATGCGATGAGTATTTCTGGAATACACATCGTAATGAAGCACGAGGTGTAGGTGGATTATTTTTTGATTATTGCAAAGCTACCAACGAAATGACAATGGAAAATTGGTATGATTTTGTAACTGAAGTTGGCAATAGCTTTTTAGAAGGTTATATCCCAATTGTTGAAAAACGTAAACTTTTACCATTTACTGAAGCACAACGCGATTGGCAAGAAATTCGTCGAGGTCGCTACGTAGAGTTTAATTTAGTACATGATAAAGGCACTTTATTTGGACTCAAAACCAATGGTCGAATAGAAAGTATTTTAATGAGTTTACCTCCACATGTACAATGGGTTTATGACCACCAACCAGAAACTGGAAGTGAAGAAGAAAAACTTTTAAATGTATTAAAGAATCCTAAAGATTGGATTAATAAATAAAAACTAAAACATTTTCATAATGTATCCATTAAGAAGAAATAGACGATTAAGAACTAATGAAGCCATTCGTTCGCTAGTAAGAGAAACAATCATAACACCAAACGACTTTTTAGTACCATTATTTGTAGTAGAAGGCAAAGGTGTAAAAGAAGAAATTGCTTCAATGCCTAATTACTACAGGTATAGTTTAGACTTGCTAGAAAAAGAAGTGAAAGAACTATGGAAACTTGGTCTAAAATCGGTGTTACTTTTTGTAAAAGTGCCAGATAATTTAAAAGATAATAAAGGCACTGAAGCTTTAAACCCAAACGGATTAATGCAACGTGCTATAAAAACTGTGAAAAATGTATGTCCAGATATGCTTGTGATGACTGATGTAGCACTTGACCCTTATTCTTCTTATGGACACGATGGTATTATAGAAAATGGCATTATCCTTAATGATGAAACAGCAGACATTTTAGCCGAAATGAGCGTTTCACATGCTAAAGCAGGAGCCAATTTTGTAGCACCAAGCGATATGATGGATGGACGTATTTTAACCATTCGTGAGGCTTTGGAAGACGAAGGTTTTATCGATACAGGAATTATGAGTTATTCTGCAAAATATGCATCTGCTTTTTATGGTCCTTTTCGTGATGCTTTAGATTCTGCTCCTGTGAATATGAAAAACATTCCGAAGGATAAAAAAACATATCAGATGGATTATGCCAACCGTTTTGAAGCCATCAGAGAAACCGAAATGGATATCGATGAAGGTGCAGATATCGTGATGGTAAAACCAGGATTGTGCTATTTAGATATTGTTCGCGAAATTAAAAACGAAGTTGATGTTCCTGTGGCTGTATATCAAGTTTCTGGAGAGTATGCAATGCTTAAAGCTGCAGCAGAAAAAGGTTGGTTAGACCACGATGCTGTGATGATGGAGCAAATCACAGCCATAAAACGTGCTGGAGCAGATGTGATTGCAAGTTATTTTGCTAAAGACGTTGTGAAATTGATTTCGTAAAAAACTACGTTTAACAGTAAGATTTCAAAAAGCATAGAGGTTTGTTCTAACAAGATTATAATATTCCGTAAATTAGCATCAAACGAAACAATCCAATGTCGCTACTTTTATTTTACGCTTTTATTTCTATCTTTTTTTCCTTTCTCTGTTCCATTCTAGAAGCAGTACTTTTAAGTGTTACACCAACATTTATCAACCTCAAAAAAAAAGAAGGAATGCACTATGCCTCAACCCTTGAAGAACTCAAAAAGGATGTTGACAAACCACTTATTGCTATTCTTACACTAAACACCATTGCTCATACAGTTGGTGCCATTTTAGTTGGTGTACAGGCCGAAAAAGTTTTTGGTACTGGAGATAATTCTATTATGATAGTCTCTGCAATAATGACCTTTTTAATATTGGTACTTTCAGAAATCATTCCAAAAACCATTGGAGCTACCTACTGGAAAAGTTTAGCTGGTTTCTCATCAACTGCGCTCAATATTCTTATTTTTCCTTTAAAATATACAGGAATACTCTGGCTGTTACAGCTCACAACAAAACTAATTGGAGGTAAAGGACACGTAAGTGGTTTAAGTCGCGAAGGCTTTATTGCTATGACAGATATTGCTCACGAAGAGGGTGTTTTTCATGAATCAGAAAGTAAAGTCATTAAAAATCTACTCAATTTTAAAGAGGTTTTGGCAAAAGACATCATGACACCTCGTACGATGATGATTACCGAAAATGAAACCCAAACCATTGAGAAGTTTTTTTTAGAACATCCCAACCTTCGAGTATCACGAATACCAGTGTATTCAGAACATATTGATAACGTAACAGGATTGGTCTTAAAAGATGATGTGTTTAAAGAAATGGCCTTTAAAAATGGTAAAAAAACATTATCAGATATTAAAAGAGACATCATTATTGTTAGCAGACGTATTGCGATTCCAAAATTGTTTGAAAAACTTGTTGATAGTAAAAACCACATGGCTTTGGTAGTTGACGAATTTGGTTCTGTCAGTGGTCTTGTTACTATGGAAGATGTTATAGAAACGCTTTTAGGCCTTGAAATCATGGACGAAAGCGATAATGTTGCCGATTTACAATCGCTTGCAAGACAAAACTGGGAAGCAAGAGCCAAGCGATTGGGAATGCTTGACGATGACATCAAATCGAAAACTGAAAAGTAATGGAAGAATGCATCATCAAATCACCATTAGGATACACTAAAATCGTAGGTGATAAAGAAGGCATTTCTTCAGTTGTGGTCTTAAATTCTGAAGAAAAAGAAACTGATATCATCCCTGTAGAATTAGAAGACTGTGTCATACAACTGAACGAATATTTTGCAGGCGAACGGACACTTTTCGATCTTAAGCTTAATCCAGAAGGGACTACATTTCAAAAACAAGTCTGGAATGCACTACAAACCATCCCTTATGGAAAAACATTGTCTTATTTAGAGCTTTCCAAACAACTTGGTGATGTTAAAGCCATCAGAGCAGTTGCCAATGCCAATGGCAAAAACCCACTCTGGATTATAGTGCCTTGCCACAGAGTCGTTGGTAGCGACGGAAGCCTAACAGGGTATGCAGGAGGATTACATCGCAAACAATGGTTGTTAGAACACGAGAGCCCATACAAACAACAATCACTATTCTAGGTTTTGGGTGTTCCGGTTTTCTATAAAAACCGTCGCGCTTTCCGTTTTATCTTTTTTTTTCAAAAAAGGATATCACTTCAATCGCTAACACATTTATTTACTATATTTAAATCAACTAAATTTAACGTCAATGAAATTCCTCAAAAAATTCCTTAAGTGGACCCTAATTCTTGTCGCTTTAATCGTAGCAACTTTATACATTACAGATACCGATTACCTACTTAAAGCTGTTAGAACCATTTATCTAAAAGGTTATACTACAGCCTATTTAGAAGACTATAAAGAGTTTGATAATGAAGTCGTCAATAACGGAACACCTCAACCATGGCCTAATCATAAAGATTACAATTCAGCAAAAGAAACTGACAGGCTAAACGAGATTAATAAAACCAATGGAACCATAGCTTACGTCATCATCAAAAACGATAGTATTTGGTTTGAAAACTATTATGATGGATTTGGTGAAGACTCAAAAAGCAACTCTTTTTCCATGGCAAAAAGTTATGTGTCTGGATTAATGGGAAAAGCCATAGAGCAAGGATATATTAAAAGTCTAGATCAACCTGTTGGCGATTTTTTTCCAGAATTTAGTGAAGGTTTGGCAGCAAAAATGACCGTTGGCGATTTATCGTCAATGGCTTCTGGCACCAATTGGGATGAAGCCTATTACTCACCACTATCGATTACTACAAGAGCCTATTTTGATGATAATTTAGAAAAAGTAATTCTTGGGCTAAAAGTCGTTAATGAGCCAGGAACAGCTTACAAATATGCAAGTGGTGACACGCAACTATTGGCAATGGTAATAGAAAAGGCCACTGGCAAAAAGTTATACGATTACTTAACCGAAAGCTTCTGGAAACCTCTTGGCTCCGAAAACTCCACATTATGGCAAGTTGATAGCGAAGCACACGATTTGGTAAAAGCCTATTGCTGTATTGCAAGTAATGCTAAAGATTTTGCTCGTTTTGGAAAACTTTACAAAGACCATGGCAAATGGAATGGCAAACAGATTTTAGATTCCGCATTTGTGGCCAAATCTGTGACTCCTCGTTTTACAGAAAGCCCTCAATATGGATATGGTTGGTGGCTTAAAAATATTGGTGAAAAACAATTTTTTATGATGCGTGGTCATCTTGGGCAATACGTCATTGTTGAGCCTAATGATAATGTCATTATAGTAAGGCTCGGTCATAGCAAAGGCGCTGGAGATGCCATTGCAACATTTACAGAGGATATTAGTGTTTATATTGATGAGGCTTATGAGATGATGGATCAACAAAAATCAAATAACTAAAACAAGATTCCTGCCTTAGCTGGAAATGACTATGATAAGCAAACTCAACCTCGAAGACATTTTATTTCTGGACATTGAGACGGTTCCAGAAACGCAACATTTTACTGAACTGGACGAGACCAAACAACATCTTTGGGAGCTAAAATCGCAATACCAACGTGGTGAAGTTTCGGCAGAAGATTTTTATGAACGCGCAGGCATTTGGGCAGAGTTTGGAAAAATTGTTTGTATTTCAGTTGGGTATTTCAATATTCAAGGTGATGTCAGAACCTTTAGGGTCACCTCTTTTCATGGTGAAGAAATTAAAATTTTAAAAGACTTTAAGAACTTATTGTTATCTCATTTTAGTCAGGCAAAACATTTGCTGTGTGCTCATAATGGAAAAGAATTCGACTTCCCTTATATTGCAAGACGTATGATCATCCACAATATAGAATTGCCATACAAGCTCAACCTCTTCGGCAAAAAACCATGGGAAGTGCCTCATTTGGACACTCTAGAATTATGGAAATTTGGCGATTATAAAACTTATACTTCTTTAAAGTTATTGACCAATGTATTGGGCATTCCTTCACCTAAAGACGATATCGATGGCAGTGAAGTGTGTCGTGTGTATTATGAAGAAAAAAACATCGACCGCATCGTCGCTTATTGTGAAAAAGATACCATTGCAGTCGCTCAAATATTTTTACGATTGCGAGGTGATGCGATTTTGGAGGAGAGTGAGATTAAGCATGTTTAAGAAAAATGAAAATTCTAAATTACATAGCAATATTAGGTTTGTCTTTGATTTTTACCTCATTCTGTATTACTGAATCAAAAACATCTGAATTTTTATATCAAAAATGGATATATGAAGATTATCAAAACGGAAATCTAATTTATGAAAGCAAACGGCAATTCAAAAAAGATAAGCCTGGTATTGAATTCAAAGTAAACAGGACTATAACGCGCAAACAGAATTCTGGTTGGTGTGGAACTCCTCCAATTGAATATGAAATAGTTTACGGTACTTGGAAAACTATTTCTGACACTGTCATTGAAATGGAATATAAAAACTGGAAAGGTTTAACTAAAGACACGCTGCAAATAGTTTCATTGACTAAATCCAAACTCATTTTAAAACCAATTTACACATTAAAAAAAGAGTAAAATTGTTTTAGTCCAAAACAAAAAAAGCCCAGACATGACATCTGGACTTTTTTTTATTTAAAATGAATTAGCCTTACTGTTTAATAAAACGTTTAGTAATGATGCCTCCTTCGGTTGTAAAACGAACTTGATATATAGCAGCATCCAATGAGCTGACATCTATCATATCGTTATTCACTTTCCCTTTGGCAACCATTTGTCCAATACTATTATATACTTCATAACTGATATTACTATAGCTTGAAGCAATGTTTAAAATAGTACCTTTCACTGGATTTGGATATAATTTGATATCTTCTAATGTGTCGGTCGCTTCAAAAGTACTATCATTACGTGCTCCTGTTTGGATACAGAAAGTTGCAGCTTCAGAAGATCCAAAGCTTCCGCCAGACACTATAGTTCCAGTTGAACCAACTAACGAATACGAACCACTTCCATAAGAACAGCAAATACCATCTCCATACGAATCGGTAATTGTGAACGTATAGTCTCCACCTGCTAAACCTGTAAATGTTCTCGTTACAGTCGATCCATCAGGATTTGCAGTTGAATACGATGCAGAATCAATAGTTGTTCCAGAAGCATTTTTAAGTGTCCATCCTGTTTCTTCTGGATAGTTATCAAACTTAATGGTCAAAGTTACATTACCAACATTACAGTTTCCACCAGTTCCTCCACCAGTTGTTAGACCAACATTATCAATAGCAATATCTGCTTGCCAAGTACTTCCAACATTTCGGTTAAAACGCAATTGAACAGTTCCTCCAACATAAGCAGCTAAATCAACACTTGCCGATTGCCATGAGTTGCCTTTGTTGCCAGATTCATTCCAGATAGATGTCCAACTTGTTCCGTTGTTGGTACTAGCTTCTAAAGCAATTGTTCCCATATCGGACGCTCCATACATATGGTATTGGAAATTGAATGATGCAGATGTTTGAGCGCTTAAATCGAAACAAGGTGAATTTAAAATAGCACGCTTACTTGGATAGTTAGGGCTTGATGCCTCAACATATACATAGTAACTTCCCTGTGCTGCGCTTGATGGTCCTGTATTGCTAGATGGTGTTCCATTAGCATCTATTGTCCAATCAATATCATCAGCTGTTGATTGTGTCCATGCTCCTAAAGTGTTTTCAAAACCTTCTGAATAAGGGAAGGATGAAATCCCTCCAGAACATCCAGTTGTTGTGTTAGGAAGTGTAGTTACATTCACTGTATTGCTATATCCCGAAACATTACCTGCCGCATCTTTTGCTCTAACGCTAAANNCCTTGATAGACGTCATATCCTGTAACCCCAACATTATCTGTAGATGCGGTCCATGATAAATTTGTTGTGGTCTGGGTTGTTCCACTTGCTGTTAAATTGGTCGGAGCGGTTGGCGCTTGAGTATCGGCAGTTGACCCTTGAATATTTACAGTATAATCTTCAACCTCGCCATAAGTAAATGATTCGCAAGAAGTAGGAATACCATTATATTTCATTGATACCCTCATTCGTGTTGCACTAGTTACAGCAGACGTTGGTATTGTAAAACTGCCACTCACTGGTGTGTTTTTAGTAGCTGCCTGAGTCCAAACTTGTTCACCTGCATCCGCAAAATCACCATCGTGGTTATAATCAATCCAAACTGAATACCCTTCACTATAAACTGTTCCAGTCCAAGTTGGTGTCACCGTAATTGTGTATTGTGTCCCTTTTGTTAAGTTTGTTGAAATACTTGTGAAATCTGAATAAAATTGAGCCCCAGACACATTGTTGATTGTGTTTAACTGAACTCTACTAATATATTCATCATTTACATTGGTACTTGCAGAGGCACAATAATTCAACTGAACATCTGTCGTTGTGAAATTAACCGAAGCACTATAAGCCGAATTACTTCCACCTGTGCATTTACTTCTAACTTGAGCTTCATATTGTGTCAAAGCAGTTAATCCAGATAAAGAAGTTGAAACTCCTGAAACCCCAACTGTAGTCCATGTTGAAGAACCAACAACTCTATATTGCAGGTCGTAAGTTGCGCCTGCAACTGCGTTCCAGCTTAAAGTTGCGGTAGAAGAACCAACATTTGAAGCATTCAATCCAGTAGGAATGGTTGCATTACAAGTAACTGTGCCTGCAATTGTGAAATTGGTATTTGATATATCAAAGAAAATATGGTTAGACCCTTTCACCATGATTCTATTTTGAGATCCTTGGTTATTAGGAACTATTATGGCTTGAGAACCATCATTTGGTGTATTGGCAACCAAAGTAATTGGATAGGTGTTTCCTCCATCTGTAGATAATAAAATATCAACATTGGCAGCATTAACACCATTTGCTGTAGTTCCCGCTACACTCCAAGTAACTGTTTGACTGGTTCCTGCATTCCATGTAACATTGGTGTTGGGTGAGTTAACGACAAAAGGCCCAGCGGTTCCATTTACAGTGATAACGGTATCGTCACTGTTGTTTGCTGCACCACCAGCTCTATTATCTCTTACAGTCATCCTGAAATTCAATGTTCTGGCAACATTTGGTACAGCTTCCCATTGCCATGAGGTAGCACCAGTTTTAATGGTTTCTAGTCTTGGGAAATAACGTTTAGTATCTGTTGATGGAGAATAGGATCTAAATGCAACTCCTGTTGTTGCTGTAGTGCTTGGATATGTTGTTGAGGCATTATTCTCATCGAACTGCTCCCAACAATACGTCAATACATCGCCCGAATTAGCATCAGTGCCAGAACCAGTCAATACAAAAGGAGTTCCTTTTGGAATCGTATAGTTAGAACCTGCGTTAGCTGTTGGGACTGCGTTTCCAGTGTTAATATTGGTTTGACAGCTTCTTGATTTGATATAATTAGTAATCTGCTCAATAGATCTCGAATGAAAATATGGGTCACTATTTGATTGTACGTCGGTAGCACCTGTAATCCCTGCATAACCCATAATAGTTGAGCCACTTCCTGGTTCCATTTGTGCATCGGTACCTTCGTTACCATTAAATGTCCAAGTGTGGTTACCTCCAAATTGATGTCCAATTTCATGAGCTACATAATCAATATCAAAAGGATCGCCTTCAGGATCTGTACGTGATGTGAAACCACTCCCTTTTTGTCCATTAACACAAACACATCCTATACAACCAGCGTTTCCGTTGTTAGATGCACGTGCAAATAAATGTCCGACATCGTAGTTGGCTTCGCCAATAGCACTTGTTAAAGTAGATTGCAGTTGACTGTTATAATTTGAAGACGATGTATATGGATCACTACCAGAGTTTGTATAGATCACTGCGTCATTGTTAGCAATTAAAACCATAGTAACATTAAAATCATTCTCAAAAACACCATTGACACGAGTCATTGTTGCATTAATAGCTGCTAATGCCAATGCTTTTGTACCACCATGATAAGCTGTGTATTCGCCAGTTGTTGACACAGCCAAACGGTATCTGCGAAGAATTCCATCATCTGCATTACGCATCGCTGTGGCATCACCTGTGATATTTTTATTCATTGCATCGGTTACAGTACATTCAAAATCGTCAGGGGCAGCAAGTCTGTCTGATCTTTTAAAGACAGTATATTGCGATAAATCATTAGTATATGCTTCAATAAATGAAGCTGGCATCGTTGCTGATAATCGCATACTTTGAAACCCTAATGGCGACACACTAAATCGTATCACAGCTGTTGGGTCATCAATACCTTGTCCTGCATAGGACTTAATGTTTGGATATTGAGCTTCCAACTCAGAGTCCATGTTTGACGCTTCCATAATTCGGAAACGTTCCATCTTACCTTCCGGATTTGGAAATGATAAAATCACGTTAGAAAAGCCATTGGCGATTTCTCTTTTTGGAGCTTTGGCAAGTGCCTGTTTCAAGTCATCAATATTAAGACTGAACGTTTGAGCTTTTGGTAAATTTTGCTTGCTCGCTTTCACTTTCGAGTTGCTTACTGCTGTTTGTTTCTGCCAAAAATTTTCTTTTTGGGCAAACATCATTGTAGCACTCATAAGCATGATGATACATAATAGTTTTTTTGTCATAATTTGAATTTTAAATTATTATTTGTTTTAAAGGATAATGTTGCCGAATTTAACAAAATTTTTAGGATTTTTGTTTCATTGTTGATAAAAACTACAACGTTTTCGTAAATAATTATCAATGGCTTTTTTTAACTTACTTAAAATAAAGAAAATAACTACTTTTAGGGATGCCAAATAAAAATGTACTCTCTGTTAATGAATTGTCTATTTCATTCCAATCAGAAGGAATCGAAAAGGAAATCATTCATCATATATCATATTATCTTAATCAAAATGAAATTTTAGGAATCGTTGGTGAATCTGGTTCTGGAAAATCTGTTTCTACTCTTGCTATTTTGGGTTTATTACCAAAACGTATTTCAAAAATCACAAGCGGTAGCATCTGCTTTGATGATAACGATTTAGTGAATCTCGATTCCAAAGCATTTCAGAAAATAAGAGGAAATGACATCTCAATGATTTTTCAGGAGCCAATGAGTTCTTTAAATCCGTCGATGCGTTGTGGAGAACAGGTTGAAGAAATTTTGTTGCAGCATACCAATCTCTCAAAAAAAGAAGCCAAAGCAGAAACACTTTCGTTGTTTGAAAAAGTAAAACTGCCTTTGCCTGAACGTGTTTACAAAGCGTATCCACATGAAATTTCTGGAGGACAAAAGCAACGAGTCATGATTGCCATGGCCATTGCCTGCAAGCCAAGAATATTAATTGCCGACGAACCAACCACAGCATTGGACGTGACTGTGCAGAAAGACATTATTTTGTTGTTGAAACAACTACAAGCCGAAGAAGGCATGAGCATTATTTTTATTTCACATGATTTGGCTTTGGTGTCTGAAATTGCTGATCGTGTGTTGGTGATGTATAAAGGCGATATTGTTGAGCAAGGCATTGTTTCTGATATCTTTCATCGACCTCAACACACTTATACCAAAGCATTGTTGAGCTCAAAACCATCTTTGGATGTACGATTAAAACGCCTTCCGACCATTAAAGATTATATGGAAGGCACACCCAAAACTGACATTGTTACAAGTGAACAACGCCAAACATCTCATCAACTTCTATATGGCAGAGCACCTTTACTTGAAGTTATTAATCTGGAAAAGGAATATATTTCAAAATCGGGATGGTTCAGTAAACCAGAATCTTTTAAAGCAGTTGATGATGTCAGTTTTAAACTTTATGAAGGCGAAACTTTGGGTTTGGTTGGCGAATCGGGTTGTGGTAAATCAACTTTAGGAAATGCCATTCTACAATTGAATAAGGCAACTGCTGGTCAAATATTATACCATGGTGTTGATATTACATTGTTAAACAATCAAGCCATCCGCAAATTAAGAAAAGAGATTCAAATTATTTTTCAAGATCCTTATGCGTCCTTAAATCCTAGAATCCCTGTTGGTAAGGCCATCATGGAGCCGATGAAAGTGCATCATATTGGCAATTCTGATGCTGAACGAAAAGATATGGTCTTGGATTTACTCCAAAAAGTAGGTTTGGACGATACGTTTTTCAACAGATATCCTCATGAATTTTCTGGAGGCCAACGTCAGCGAATTGGTATCGCAAGAGCAATTGCTTTGCGACCTATATTAATTATTTGTGATGAATCGGTATCAGCACTTGATATTTCGGTACAAGCGCAAGTATTGAATTTACTGAATGATCTAAAAGAGAATTTTGGGTTTACATATATTTTTATTTCACACGACTTAGCAGTTGTAAAATACATGTCTGACCAATTGGTCGTAATGAATCAAGGAAAAATTGAGGAAATGGCTGATGCAGATGCTATTTATAACAATCCAGAACGCGACTACACCAAAAAACTTATTCATGCTATTCCAAAAGGATTATAGCATGAATATTTTTTTTGTTAAGGTTAAAATACTTTTGAGCAATTTGAATGTCTTTTGAAAGCCCATAACAAATTTGCTTTCAAAAAAAGTAGGTTTTGGTAGATTTGGGGCTGTGTTCATAAGTTTAAATTTATAATAGATTTGGGGCAATCATAAATCAAAGTTTATGGCAAATTTGGGCAAAAACATAAGTCAAAATTTAGATAGATTTGGGGCTCATCGTAAATTAGGTTTATGGTAAATTTGGGTGCTTCGATTTGGTTTTGTAAATATGAAACAATTTTTGGATAAATCAGTTTAAATACATTAAAAATCGTTGAAATGCATTAATTTTTAACATTTAACATCATTTTTGGTGTTTTTTCTTACAAAATATTTGATACTCTTTTTTATGTTTATTGATTTCAAACTTCATTTTCAGACAAAAAAAAGCCACGAATACACAAATGATTTTTAATAAACAATTCGTGTATTCGAGGCTAATAATATAGACCTCTTATTTTTCTATAATTTCATTTCAGGGATGTCGCCTTCGATGATCAATTTGCCTTCGGTTGCTTTTTGAATGTCTTCAACCGAAACGCCAGGTGCACGTTCCAATAGTTTAAACCCATCTTTGGTCACTTCCAAAACCGCAAGATTGGTCACTATTTTTTTAACACATCCAACACCTGTTAATGGCAGTGAACATTTTTTGAGCAGTTTAGATTCGCCTTCTCTATTGGTATGCATCATTGCAACAATGATGTTTTCGGCACTTGCCACCAAATCCATGGCGCCTCCCATTCCTTTGACCATTTTGCCTGGTATTTTCCAATTGGCAATGTCGCCTTCTTCAGAAACTTCCATTGCACCAAGTATGGTAAGGTCAACGTGTTTTCCTCGTATCATAGAAAAACTCATAGAAGAATCAAAAAAACTGGCTCCTGGAAGCGTCGTTATGGTTTGCTTTCCTGCGTTGATAATGTCGGCATCCTCTTCGCCTTCAAATGGAAATGGTCCCATACCGAGAACGCCATTTTCACTTTGAAACTCTACTTCTATATCATTTCTCACATAGTTTGCCACCAAGGTTGGAATTCCTATCCCAAGATTAACATAGTAACCATCTTTGACTTCTTTTGCTATGCGTTTTGCTATTCCTGTTTTATCTAACATCTTTTCGATTCGTTAATTTGTTGATTTGAAAATTTATCAATTAGTATTTTTACTTGATGAAATAATTTTGGATATAATTAAAATAATAGACTTTAATTTTTTAAACAATTCCTCATCTGGAGATGGGTAAACGTTTGACTCCTTACATAAATACAACCAATACTCAAGTTCATCTGCTTCTTTTGCAGCTATTTTAAATTTATGGATAAAATCCTTTTTACTTTCAGCGTTTTGCGCTTCTCTTATATTTGCTCCTATAGAGGTTCCGCTTCTGAAAATTTGAGAAGCCATTTCAAATCTATTGGTTGTTCTTATTTTTTCTGAAAATGAAATAACTTCAAGAGCTAACTCAAAACTTAATGTGACAATCAAATTTTCCTTGTCATTTCTCATTTTCAAATTAGTTAATCATCAAATTGATTAATTACTTCTTTGCCTAACGGTTCGTTGTTCAATACGTTTCTCGTAAACTTCTCCTTGGAAAATACGCTGAATAAAAATCCCTGGAATATGGATATGGTTGGGATCTAATGTTCCAACTGGCACTAATTCTTCAACTTCGGCAACGGTTATTTTGGCTGCGCCACACATTGCTGGATTAAAATTTCTGGCTGTCCCTTTAAAGATGAGATTGCCTGCGACATCACCTTTCCAAGCTTTAACAAAGGCAAAATCAGCTTCAAAGGCTTTCTCCATGACATACATTTTACCATTAAACTCTCGTGTTTCTTTGCCTTCAGCGACTTCTGTTCCAAAACCTGCTGGTGTATAGAATGCGGGGAAACCAGATTGTGCTGCTTTACAACGCTCTACCAATGTGCCTTGTGGCACCAACTCGACATCCAATTCGCCACTCAACATCTGACGTTCAAACTCGTCGTTCTCGCCTACATAGGAAGAAATCATTTTCTTTATTTGTCGTTTGTGCAATAAGAGCCCAAGCCCAAAGTCATCAACGCCTGCGTTATTGGAAATACAGGTTAAACCTTTAACATTCATTTGCACCAATGCATTGATGGCATTTTCTGGAATGCCGCACAAACCAAAACCGCCCAACATCAAGGTCATATTGTCCTTGACGCCTTGCATCGCTTCAGTAACATTGGCTACTTTTTTATTGATCATTTTACTATCTTTTTTGAAACTGAAAATTACAAAATAAAAAAGCCATTCAAAAATGAATGGCTTTAGATTTTTTTAGAAATCGAGCTCATCAACAAAACCTCCACCTTCGGTATCGGAAGAGTCTTCTTGTCGATAATTACCACAATTGACATTGATTGATAAATTCTTTGGTCGTTCAAAATCAGCTTTGGAAACATCGAGGGTTTTATCGGCATAGCAACTTTTCATATACACACCCCAAATAGGTAATGCCATCGAGGCGCCTTGACCATAGGCTGTGCTCCTAAAATGGGCGGCACGATCATCGGCTCCAACCCAAACTCCTGTAACCAAATTTGGTACCATCCCCATAAACCAGCCATCACTATTGTTTTGTGTTGTTCCTGTTTTTCCAGCGATTGCATTTGTAAATGCATAAGGGTAACCCGTTATGATTTCTTTATACAACCCATAAGGCTCTCCTGTTCTTTTTAATCTTGCTCCAGAACCAGATTCGGTGACACCTTCCATAAGGTTGGTGGTGACATAAGCAACTTCTTCGCTTAACACATCTTTGGTTTCTGGTGTGAATTGAAATAATATCGTTCCGTTTTTATCTTCAATACGTGTGACCATTACTGGCTTGTTATATACTCCTTTATTGGCAAACGTTGCATAGGCTGCAACCATTTCATAAACACTCAAGTCTGCAACTCCAAGTGCAATGGCAGGGACTTCAGGAATATCGGACTCAATGCCTAGATTTCTTGCCATATCAATCACTGGTTTTGGCCCTACTTGGTCCATTAAACGAGCTGTGATGGTATTTACAGAATTTGCAAGTGCATTTTTTAAAGTTTTAAACCCTCCATAACTGTTGTCTGAATTGTCTGGACTCCAAGGTAATGGATTTCCAAATTTACCAGCTTCAATAGTCACTTTGGTATTAGGAAAGGTATCGCAAGGAGACAAATGCATTTGGTCAATAGCTGTTGCATACACAAAAGGCTTGAATGTAGAACCAACCTGTCGCTTTCCTTGCTTCACATGGTCGTACTGAAAATGTTTCATGTTGATACCTCCGACCCAAGCTTTTACATGGCCTGTTTGTGGATCCATAGACATCATCCCTGTATGTAAAAACGATTTGTAATAACGCATGGAATCGATTGGTTTCATTATGGTATCAATTTCAGATGCCTTTCCGTTTTTCCAGGTGAACACTGACATGGGTGTAGGCTTGTTAAATGAGGCTTCAATTTCTTTATCAGATTTACCTTCGCGTTTCATGACTCTCCAACGTTCAGATTGTCTCATCCCACGATTAAATAAGTCTGTAATTTCTTGTGGTTTTAAATCTATAAAAGGAGCTGTCTTGTTACGTTCTGGCGTGTTTTGTTTGAAAAACTCGGCCTGTAAGCGAGACATGTGTTGCTGTACTGCGTCTTCAGCATATTTTTGCATACGCGAATCGATGGTCGTATAAATTTTTAATCCATCATTGTATAAATTGTACTTTTCGCCATCTGGTTTTGGGTTCTCCTCAATCCATTTTTTCATAAACTCATCTAAATATGCTCTAAAATAAGTTGCGATCCCTTCACGATGCGATTCTGGTGAATAGTTTAAATCCAGTCCTAATTTTTGAATAGAATCTTTAACTTCGGTAGTGATGTAATCGTATTTTTCCATTTGAGCCAACACTACGTTGCGTCTATTCAAGGTGCCTTCTGGGTTACGATGGGGTCTTGGGTTATATAACGATGAGTTTTTGAACATCCCAACTAACATGGCTGATTCTTTTACATCGAGTTCTTTTGGTTCTTTTCCAAAATAAATTCGAGAGGCCGATCGAATTCCATCTGCATTGTTACCGAAATCATAAATATTAAAATACATGGCGATAATTTCTTCTTTGGTGTATTGGCGCTCTAAACGTGTAGCAATGATCCATTCTTTCACCTTTTGGGTGATACGTCCAAATTTGTTTTTAGAGCCTTCACCATGAAATAGTTGCTTGGCAAGCTGTTGTGATATTGTACTCGCTCCACCACCACTTCCAAGCTTAAAAATCGCTCTCAACGTACCTCGAGCATCAATCCCAGAATGGTCATAATATCGTGCATCTTCGGTAGCAACAAGTGCGTCGATAAGATGTTTGGGCAGTTCGTTATAATCTACTGGAGTTCGGTTATCGTTAAAATAAAATTTACCAAGGGTTTTACCGTCGGAGGAAATAATTTCGGATGCTAAATTGGTTTTAGGGTTTTCTAAAATGGTATGATCTGGCATTTCGCCAAAAACACCCCAAGATGCCAATAAGAAAAGTAGGAGAATAAACAAAAGCCCTCCAATAAACAACTTCCAAAACCATTTTATATAGTTTGAAAAATCTTGAGTTTCAGCCTTTTTTGTTGCCATAATCAATTATTTTTTGTTGGTTCTACTCTAAAACCAATATCTGTAATTCCTTCTAATTCATCAACACCCTCAACGCTTCCGTTGTTGCGCATGGCATGTTGTATATTAATTTTGTATGTTCCTTTTTCATTAAAAATGACAGCCTCTTTATACCACAATTTATTTTCCTTGATGTCGGTAAACCCTTCACCTAATAATTCTCCATTGGGTTTTGCCATTTCGTACTCTAACGTATCTTTTATGGTTTTCCCGTTAGGAAAATTCATATCGACAATTAAAAACAGATTGCTAAATCTATAAGCGTTTGTGTTTCTTATATTGACAAACAGATTATAGGTTTTGGTTGAATCTGGCGGATTGACTTCAAAAGTAATAATTGAGTCTTTGTGCCATTGATTTGGTACTGTTTTGTAGGTATCAAAGACAGCATTAGAGTCACAAGAACTCATCAACAAGCCTATTATGAAAACAATCCAATAATTTTTACTTGGCATTATTCTTTTTTGATTTTGGATGAGGTTGACCTCCTTTTTTTTGTTTGCCTCTATTATTTCTACGTTTGCTTTTTCGTTTTGGACTATCAAAACGTGTTAAACTATCTTGACCAACAACGTTTTCAAAGTCAGCTTTAGTATCTTCAATAAGCTCTGAAGCATATTCTTCAAGACTAGTGACTTTTTGCTTTTTTTTGTTTAGTTCTATAATTTCATTGGCTTGAGCAGTGGTCAATTTATGCCAATTCATCCATTCGCCTTCATAAGCATACCACATGTGACCTCTAAAAATATCTGTTTTTTGGCAAACTGCAGTTCCTTTTTCTGTATAGAGTTTTGTGTCCGTTTTGGGGAATTCTTTTAAGGCATCTAGATAAGCATCCAACTCATAGTTTAAACAACATTTTAGCTTTCCACACTGACCAGCAAGTTTTAAAGGATTTAATGATAATTGCTGGTATCTGGCTGCTGAAGTACTCACGGATCTGAAATCGGTCAACCATGTTGAACAACATAGCTCACGCCCACATGAACCGATACCTCCAAGTCTAGAGGCTTCTTGACGAAAGCCAACTTGTTTCATTTCAATTCGTGTGCGGAATTCTTTGGCAAACAACTTTATGAGTTCTCTAAAATCGACACGCTCTTCGGCAGTGTAATAAAAGGTTGCCTTACTTGCGTCACCTTGATATTCTATGTCAGAAATTTTCATTTGAAGTTTCAAATCGATAGCAAATTGACGTGCTTTGACCTTCATTGGCTCTTCCTTGTCACGAGCGTCTGACCAGACATCAATATCTTTTTGGGAAGCCTTGCGATAGATTTTCAACACGTTTTCTTCGTCATCAATCTTAACGTTTTTGCGCTTCATTTGAATTCTTACCAATTCGCCGGTAAGGGTTACCATCCCAATGTCATGACCAGACTGTGCCTGTGTAGCAACAATATCACCAATGCTTAAGGTTAGGTTCTCGGTATTTTTATAATATTCTTTTCTTCCGTTTTTAAAGCGGACTTCAACACCTATAAAAGGTTCTTCCCCTTGAGGAAGCGACATATTGGCCAACCAATCAAAAACTGTTAATTTGTTACAACTATCTGTGCCACAAGTTCCATTGTTTTTGCATCCTTTTGGTTGTCCATCTTTTCCAGTTGAGCAACTGTTACAACTCATACTATGTATGTTATATATAATTCGCTAAACAAATAACGAATGAGGATTAATACTGAATTTTAAAATGTAAAGATAAGATTATTTATTAAGTTAAATACGACAAGATGCAGTATGTAAATTCAAAATATAAAATTAACACAAAGTACTGTTTATTAGATAATTGTAAAAAATATTTATATCTTTATTGAACTCCAAATAAGTATTTTAATTTTTTTTGCTCACATTTTTGTTTTTTTTAGATGTATTAGGTATAACCATTAAAACTATAGCTTATGAAACCTAACATTACAATTGCTTTTTTTGTACTTCTTGCTTTTTTTATCAATCCATTGAATGCTCAAGACTTGAATGCAACCGTTGGTGGTGGAGAGTACACATTTAATGAATCAAAAACACCCTGTTTGACCGAAGCGCAGAGAGCTGAAGTCAAAGATGAGATCAGACAGGGTATCCAGCAGTTAAAATCTCAAAACAAATTGGCTTTTAGCGATGTCAATAGAGGTGGTCACCCACTTTTTATCTGGCCTGTTAAAAAAGCCCCTGGAGTCAATTACAATGATGTTTGGGGCATTTCCAATTATGTAGATCAGAATGCCTCTTATCCAAACCAATTATTGGATTATAATTGTGGATCGAGAACCTACGATACATCTGGTGGTTATAATCATGCTGGCATCGATATCTTTACTTGGCCGTTTGGTTGGAAAATGATGGACTTTGATGAGGTCGAAATCATTGCAGGTGCTCCTGGGCAAATTCTTGCCAAAGCCAGTACAAATCCCGATAGAAGTTGCTCGTTGAATGGTGGCAATTGGAATGCCGTGTATGTGCAACATGCCGATGGAAGTGTGGCATTATATGGGCATATGAAACAAAACTCACCAACGACCAAAAACGTAGGTGATATGGTGGCACAAGGTGAATACCTTGGTATTGTAGGCAGTTCGGGAAACTCTACAGGGCCACACCTGCATTTTGAAGTTTATTCTGAAATCGAATGGAATGGCGTAGGACAGGATGTTTTAGTAGATCCTTACGCTGGAACGTGTAACTCAATGAATGTCGATACTTGGTGGCAAGCTCAAAAACCTTACAACAATCCAAATATTAATGCAGCACTGACACATTATGCACCACCTGTGTTTCCGGCCTGTCCAACACAAGAAATAACCAATATAAGCAATGATTTTGATACTGCAAATACTATATATTTTGCAGCCTATTTAAGGGATCAGGCAGCGGGAACAATTTTAAACTTAAAAATAATCAGGCCAGATAATACGATCTTAAACAATTGGAATCACAATCTGACCACATATTATGGAGCTTCATATTGGTATTGGTCCTATTCTGGTGTTTTTAACATGAACGGTCAGTGGAAATGGGAAGTGACCTATCAAGGTCAAACAGTTACCCATATTTTCAATATTACTGGTGCATTAGGTATTGAAGATGAAGCTTTCAATGCAATATCCGTTTATCCGAACCCTTTTAATGATGTGGTCACCATATCATCAACCACTTTGGTTAAAAAAGCAACTGTCGTGGATATATTGGGCAAAACTATAAAAACAATAGAGAGTTCTTCTGAAAATATCAAAGACATTAACCTTCAATCACTTTCAAATGGCATGTATTTCTTAACTATTGAGGGAGATTCAGGTCAGAAAAAAACAATCAAAATTATTAAAGAATAAACCAAAAAAGGCTTCCAAAATGTTTGGAAGCCTTTTCTTATTTCTTTAATATTTCAAATATATTCCTTAAATCTTTTTTATAGGGCAAGTGGTCTGCTCTACCTTTTTTGAAAATATCATTGCTGTTTCCCTGTCCTTTGCGTAGGGCCTTTTGCTCCTCATAAGGCAAATGATGAACTTCCATACAAGTCGAAGAGCAACAATTATCCATTTTTTCTTTACATTCATCACATTGTATAAACAACAAGTGGCATGCTTCGTTAGCACAATTGGTATGTAAATCGGCAGGATTACCGCATTGGTGACAATGGGCAATGACATCATCAGAAATACGCTCTGAACGACGCTCATCGAATACGAAATTTTTGCCTATAAACTTATTTTCTAGACCTTTTTCATTGACCTGTCGTACATAATTGATAATGCCTCCATCGAGCTGATAGACGTTTTTAAACCCTTTGTGTTTGTAATAGGCACTAGCTTTTTCGCATCGAATGCCACCAGTACAGTACATCACCAATTTTTTATCTTCTTTGTGGTCTTTTAAATCTTCTTCAATAATATCCAATGATTCTCTAAAGGTGTCCACATCTGGAGTGATGGCATTTTTAAAATGTCCTATTTCACTTTCATAATGGTTGCGCATGTCAACTAAAACCGTGTTTTCGTCATCAATCAATTCATTGAATGTTTTAGCATCAACGTGTATCCCTTTATTGGTGACGTCAAATGTATCGTCATTGAGGCCGTCAGCTACAATCTTATCTCTCACTTTGACTTTCAATTTCAAAAATGCAAAATTATCATGCTCTATGGCAATGTTCAATCTCACATTTTCTAAAAATGTAATCGTATCTAAATGAGTCTTAAATTGGTTAAAATTATCTGCAGGGACAGATAATTGGGCATTGATACCTTCATGTGCAACATAAATTCTGCCTAAAACTTCTAGTTCGTTCCAAGCTAAAAACAGGTGGTTTCTGAAAATTTCGGTATTGCCAATTTTGGCATATTTATAGAAAGAGATCGTCAAGCGGTCTTTTCCTGCTTGTTCGATTAGTTCGGCTCTTTCTTTAGCACTTAAGTTATTGTACAGTTGCATGCTATACTAATTTTATAAGGTTAAAGATTATTTTTCCACCTTGGCAAAAAGCTTCAGTGAGTTTGGATGCAAAGGTATAATTTTTGGATAATTATAATTCTCTAAACAAAAAAAAAGCACTTAAAATCTCTCTTAAGTGCTTTCTTGAGGACTAACTCGTTATTAATATTTTAAATATTTCATTATCAAAATATCACTCGAGTTACCCACCATCGGCTTTACAGCTGCTATTTATAAGTATAGTAACTGAAACGCCTAATACGTTATTAAAAACAATTTTGTTAAAGAATTTCATCTGTAAAAGTTTTAAAAATTAATACTATCAGATAAAATGGATTGTCATTAAATGACTTTTTCATAGCAAGATTTCCCAATCTTATATTGTAGATGTAAAAAGTGCAAAAAGGTTGCGTCATCCATTGAAAAAATTAAAAGTTATTGTACTTTAGCCTGAATTAATTTAGATAAAAGAAGAACACAATGAGTAGTGAAAAAGAAGCAAAATTAAAGGCTTTAAAATTGACGCTAGATAAGCTAGACAAGGCCTATGGGAAAGGCACAGTAATGAAAATGAGTGACCAAGCAGTGGTTGATGTTGAGTCCATTTCATCAGGATCTTTAGGTCTGGATATCGCTTTAGGTGTTGGTGGTTATCCTCGTGGTCGTGTGATTGAAATTTATGGGCCAGAATCATCTGGTAAAACCACGTTAACCTTGCACGCTATTGCCGAAGCGCAAAAAGCTGGTGGCATTGCGGCCTTTATTGACGCCGAACATGCTTTTGACAGAACCTATGCGCAAAAATTGGGCGTAGATATCGATAATTTGATTATTTCTCAACCAGATAATGGTGAGCAAGCACTAGAGATTGCAGATAACCTGATTCGTTCAGGAGCCATTGATATTGTTGTTATTGACTCGGTTGCAGCATTGACACCAAAAAGTGAGATTGAAGGAGAAATGGGAGACTCTAAAATGGGACTTCATGCACGTTTAATGTCACAAGCATTAAGAAAGTTGACTGGTTCAATAAGCAAGACCAATTGTACCGTGATTTTCATTAACCAATTGCGCGAAAAAATTGGTGTGATGTTTGGAAACCCAGAAACCACAACAGGAGGTAATGCTTTGAAATTTTATGCTTCTGTAAGATTGGACATCAGACGTTCTACACAAATCAAAGAAACTGATGGCAATGTGACTGGTAACAAAACAAGAGTCAAAGTTGTAAAAAACAAAGTCGCTCCTCCTTTTAAAACAGCCGAGTTTGATATTATGTATGGAGAAGGTATTTCTAAAGTTGGTGAAATTTTGGACATTGCAGTAGAAAATGAAATCATTAAAAAAAGTGGCTCATGGTTTAGCTATGAGGACACAAAACTAGGACAAGGTAGAGATGCTGTCAAGGCATTGATAAAAGACAATCCAGAACTAATGGATGAGCTCGAAGCAAAGGTGAGAGTCGTCGCCAAAGCAGCTTCATCTGATGATTAGAAAATAAAATTCCCGTGTTTTTCGGGAATTTTTTTATTTCACACGCAACCTTTAAGAGGTTTTTGCATCTACTAATAGCAAAGCTAATTATATCAAATCAATTTATTCTATGAAAAAACTAGGTGTTTTATTTGTAATGGTACTATCATTGGCCTCATGTGGTATCAGCGACGATGGCGCTAGTGACTTGTATTACGAAATTTTACCAATTGAAACTGTCGATATCCCATCAGAGTTTGCTCTTGGTCAAACGTATGAGATTTCCGTGACCTATAATAGGCCTTCAAGTTGTCATGTATTTTATGATTTTTATTACACCAGTGACCTCAACCAGCGCACGGTTGCAGTAATCAACTCGGTAAACCAAAGTCAAAACTGCACAACTTATGAAGATAATTTAGTAGAGGTGTCATTCAACTTTATGGTCAATAATACTGGAACATACGTGTTTAGGTTTTGGCAAGGTGAAGATGATAATGGAAATGACATGTACTACATTGTAGAAATTCCTGTGGTGCAATAAGAAGAAATATTTGAATAATTAATACTTAAAACTGTTTGAGTTTAGAACAACTCATAGAACAATGTAAAAAAAACGATGCTAAAGCTCAAAGCCAATTATATAAACTCTATGCGAGTAAATTGTTTTCGCTTTGTTTAAAGTATTCGAGAAACAGCGCAGAAGCACAAGACAATCTGCAAGATGCGTTTGTGACCATTTTTACCAAAATAACACAGTTTAAAAGTGAAGGTTCTTTTGAAGGTTGGATGAAGCGAATAACTATCAATACCTCTTTACAGCGTTATCGAAGTGTAGGTGTATTTGATATTGTAAATGAAGCCCAAATTGAAGATGTATCAGTAGAAATTGATGATGACACTATAGGTGTTGATTATTTGTTGAGCATCATTCAAGAATTGCCAGACCGTTATCGGTTGGTCTTCAATTTATATGCTTTAGATGATTATTCGCATAAAGAAATTGCTGAAATGCTAGACATTACAACAGGAACCTCAAAATCAAATCTGGCGAGAGCTCGAATGATTTTAAAAGAAAAAATAGAACAATACAAGGCGAGCCCAAACTCGCAAATTTTATAATGAGTGACAAAAAACAAATAGACAGACTTTTTCAAGAGAAGTTTAAAAATTTTGAGGTAACTCCAAATGATGCCGTTTGGGAAAACATCAACAATCGCCTGCATAAAGACAAACGTAAACGCCGTGTTATTCCTATTTGGTGGAAACTTGGCGGTGTAGCAGCTATTTTGCTTTTAATGATTGCTGTTGGAAATGTGATTTATAATGAGTTTTCTTCGACTGATGCTCCTGTTGTCAATACTGAAGATACAAATTCGGAAGATGTAAAAAACAAGGATATAAATACAACCGCTCCAATTGTCAACACAACTGCTTCTGATGGCGAAGAATCAAATGCATCAAACCAAGATAGTGATTCTAATGTAACTTTAAGCGGAACCAATTCTGATGACGATGCTAATAGACCGTTGAACACGTCGTCAAATTCTAGTTCAAAAAACAATATAGTTACAACATCAAACCAAAAGTCAAACATTGAAAACAATCAAAAAAACAACACAACATCTTCTACCACTAACAAAGATGCGGTTGTAACTACCAAATCAAATCTGCTTGAAGAAGATTTAAACGCTTCTAACAAAGAAAAAGCAATTGTTGATGAGACTAAAACTAATTCTAAAAGTGCCGTCACAGATACAAACAAAAAGGATGATGATTTGTTAGATGAAAAGAAAGAAGAAATAACAAATAAAAAAACAATAGAAGAGGCAATTGGCGAAGCTAATGAAGATAAAGAAAAAGAAGAAGATGAGAAACTGAACAGGTGGAGCGTTACACCAAATGTTGCGCCTGTTTATTTCAATACCCTTGGCAAAGGCTCCTCATTAGATGAGCAGTTTGTCGAAAATTCTAAATCTGGCGAGGTAAACATGAGTTATGGTGTTGGTGGTAGCTATGCCATTAATAAAAATTTAAAAATAAGAGCAGGTATCAATAAAGTCGATTTGGGATACAGCACAAACAATGTCATTGCTTACCAAAATATAGATTCAACTGGAATTGTAGGCTCTAGATCTCATTTAAGAAATGTAACGATGAGCGATAATGCCAAAAACATCTCCTTTATAAGTACACAAACATTAAATAGAAGCAATACTCCAGAAATCATCAACAACAAAATTAAAGGGTCTTTAGACCAGCAATTTGGTTTTATTGAAGTGCCTATAGAGATAGAATATGCGGTCATCAATAAAAAATTAGGTGTTAATGTCATAGGTGGCTTTAGTACACTTATTGTTGACCATAACGAAGTGTACTCTGTTATTCAAGGCAACCGAACGCTTATTGGCGAGGCCAACAATCTTAACGATATAAGCTACAGTGCCAATTTTGGTTTGGGTATCAATTACAAGATTTCAAAAAAGATAAATGTCAATCTTGAACCAACGTTCAAGTATCAAATAAAAACATTCAATAATAGTTCGGGCGATTTTCAGCCTTACTTTATAGGTGTTTATACTGGCTTACGTTTTAAGTTTTAGGTTTTTTTAGTTGGTTAGATAGTTATTGCAAACTTGCAATGATGACAAAAAGCTGCTCTGTGCCAAGAGCAGCTTTTTAGTTTTTACTAAACCCTAATAGCTGACTGTATATTATGCCCCTTGTTTTCTCATTCAATGTTTTAGTGTCTTTTATAGCTAACCCTTCAGTATTAATGAATTTATGGATTTTTACTCTCATCCTACCAGGACCTCCACTGAAAAAGGTATAGGAAAAACGCTTTTTATTATCTGCAAACGTCATGGGCACGATTGGGATTTGATGATTGATTGCCAATCTAAAAGCGCCATCTTTGAACTCATCCAACAGAATGTGTTCTTCTGGCACGCCTCCTTCTGGGAAAATACAAATACTTAAGCCCTGTTTCAGTCGTTTTTGGGCTCTTAAGAAGACGCCTTTACGGCTTTTTTCAGAAGACCTATCGACCAAGATGCAGGTACGTTTGTAGAAAAACCCGAACAAAGGGATTTTAGCTAATTCCATTTTGCCGACAAATACAAACGGGTTTTTTACGCTTACCAGCATGAGCATAATATCTGTCATAGAGGTATGATTGGCAATGAACATATAACTTTTAGAACGTTCTGGTGTTTGTTCTCTTTGAATCATCCAGCGGAAACCCATTCCAATCAAAATAATTTTTGCCCAAAGACGTGCTAGTTTAAAAAAGAAGGGATACCATTCTTCCTTTAGAATTGAGATGATTAGTAAAGGAAAGAGGAGGATTATTGGCAGTGCTACCAAAATGTAGAACCAAATACGGTATAGCAACCAAAAAATGTACTTGAAAATCTTCATAAGCGTCAAATCTACTCAATTTAATTGAGCTATTGTGCTAAAAAAATTACCTTTGTCTAGATGTTTAATTAAAAGATTTCTGCTTTCGCAGGAAATATTATGGCAAGAATACTGACAGGCATACAAAGTACAGGCACTCCACATTTAGGAAATATTTTAGGTGCCATTATACCAGCTATTGGTATGGCAAATGATAGTAATAATGAATCGTTTCTCTTTATTGCAGATATGCATTCACTAACCCAGATAAAAGATGCTGATACACTGAAACATAACACTTATTCTACAGCAGCTGTTTGGTTGGCCTTTGGATTGGACGTTGAGAAAACGGTGTTTTACAGACAAAGCGATGTGCCTCAAGTAACTGAATTATCTTGGTATTTAAGCTGTTTTTTTCCATATCAACGTCTTACATTGGCACATAGCTTTAAAGATAAGGCTGATCGTTTGGAAGACGTCAATGCAGGATTGTTTAGCTATCCAATGTTGATGGCTGCCGATATTTTGTTGTATGATGCCGAAATCATTCCTGTTGGGAAAGACCAATTGCAGCATATCGAAATAACACGTGATGTCGCTTCGCGTTTTCATGCAAAAATGGGAGAAACTTTTGTGTTGCCAGAGGGGAAAATACAAGAAAACACCATGCTCATTCCTGGAACAGATGGCGAAAAAATGAGTAAAAGCAAAGGCAATATTATCAATATGTTTTTAGAAGACAAGCCATTGCGCAAGCAAATTATGTCTATCGAAACAGATAGCACGCCTTTAGAGGAACCAAAAGATTGGAAAACCTGTAACTGTTTTGCTATTTATAGTTTATTGGCTTCCAAAGAAGAGATAGCAACTATGAAAACCAATTATGAACAAGGTGGATATGGTTATGGCCACGCTAAGCAAGCCTTATTTGAATTGATTGTAGAAAAGTTTAAAACTGAACGTGAGCGTTACCATTATTACATGAACAACCTCAACGAAATAGATGCCGCTTTATTTATAGGTGTTGAAAAAGCTCGAATGGTGGCTGATGATGTTTTGAAAAGAGTTAGAAGTAAGGTTGGGTATTAAATTACTTCAAACAACTTCCCAGGAAGCGGTCTTATAACTCCTTTCAATTCCATATTTAGAAGAACGCCAGCAATTTTGTAAATAGGCATTTGGCATTCTAAAGCGATGATGTCCAATTGCTGCTGATGGTTATCCTTTAAGTAGTTATAGATTACCTTTTCGTCGTCTTCCAATTCTACAAATAGCTGTTTTTGAATGGTTGGTTTTTTGTCGTCTTCCAATTCCCAATTCAAAATATAAGGCACATCCATTGGGTTGGTCAGCACTTGTGCTTTTTGATATTTTATCAGGTTATTGCACCCAGCGCTTTGAGTATCAGTGATTCGGCCAGGAACTGCAAACACATCTCTGTTATAAGAATTAGCGATGTCTGCTGTGACCAAACTGCCTCCTTTTTCAGCCGATTCTATTACAATTGTTGCTTCACTCAATCCTGCGATAATGCGATTGCGTTTTAAAAAATTCTCTCTGTCAGGATTGGACGTGCTCCAAAATTCGGTCAAAAACCCACCGTTTTTTTCAATTTCTAACACGTATTTTTTATGCACTTTTGGATACACTTGATTCAATCCATGCGCCAAACATCCAACTGTTTGTAAGTTGTTCTTTAAGGCGGCTTTTTGAGCTGTAATATCTGTTCCGTAAGCAAATCCTGAAACTATCACTGGATTAAAAACCGATAACTGTTCTACCAATTGTTCACAAAAAGCGATACCATAGGTCGTGACTTTTCGAGTACCAACAATACTGATGATACGTTGCTTTTTTAAATCGACATTACCCGATTGAAAAAGTAAAATAGGGCCATCAATGCAGTGTTTCAATTTTTCTGGATAATTTTTGTCCATAAAATAAAGACATTCAATATCGTTGTTCTTTATGAACTTCAACTCACTTTCGGCAGCCTCAACATGGTACTTACCAAACACATCGCTAATGGTTGAAGTACCAATACCATCTATTTTAAGAAGGTTTGATTTCTTTTCTTTAAAAATTGCTTCCGCAGAACCACAATGACTGATTAATTTTTTAGCAGTAATATCACCTATTTTGGACACGTTTTGAAGTGCTAATACATAAAGTAAGTCCTGTTCTGTCATTATAGTATACTGATTATGAAGTCTGAAAAATAAAATCTCTACAATGTTAATAAATAGTCAGGCTTAAATTTCATTCCAAATCAAAAATTTTTAACTTTGTTTCAATGCAATTAGAAACTTACATCAGCGATTTATTATACCGTTACGACTGCGTAACGATACCCGAATTTGGTGCTTTTTTGACCAACCGAGTGTCGGCAAAAGTGCACGACTCTACAAACTCATTTTACCCACCAAAAAAAGTTTTGTCTTTTAATGAACAATTACAGAACAATGATGGTTTGTTAGCGAGTTATATTGCTGAAATTGAAAAGATTCCTTATGAAGTTGCTGTTCAAAAAATAAGCAAGTATGTTAAGTCTATAAAATCGTATTTGGTAGAAGGCGAAACGCTTACGTTTCAAAATATAGGTGACTTAATGCTTAACAGTGAAGATAAAATTGTTTTTGAACCTTCTTATCATATCAATTATTTAACCGATGCTTTTGGATTGTCACAGTTTGTATCTCCTGCGGTAAATAGAGAGGTGTATAAAGAGACTGTTGAAACCATTGAAAAAGCAATTCCGTTAACCATCACTCCAGAAAAACGTAAGGCTCGTCCGTACTTAAAATATGCTGCTGTTGCTGTCATCGCCCTAACTCTTGGAGGTTTTGTGGCTTCTAATTATTATGTCAATAAAATAGAAACACACAATCAAATAGCACAAGAAGAAGCCAATGAGCAATTGGACTCTAAAGTACAGGAAGCGACATTTATTATTGACAACCCTTTACCAGCCGCGACATTGTTTGTTGACAAACAAACTGGAAAGTATCATATTGTTGCTGGTGCATATCGAGTTGAAGAGAATTCCAACACCAAAGTAGAGCAATTAAAGGCACTTGGCTATAAAGCACGAAGTATTGGAGCAAATAAATATGGCCTTCATGAAGTGGTTTATGAATCTTATGAATCGGTTGATGAAGCAATGAAAAACTTGCGCCAAATACGTAATAACCACAATCCTGATGCTTGGTTGTTAGTGCGCGAATTAAATTAATTCTTTTCTTTCATTAGTTTTTAAAAGCACCTTACCTTTGCACCTCATTAAATGAATGACTGATGCAAGCAAAAACTCCTGAACAATCCAAAACCATTATGACCGACTTGGTATTGCCAAGCGAAACCAATCCGTTAAATAATTTATTTGGTGGTGAATTGTTGGCTCGTATGGATAGATGTGCAAGTATTGCTGCACGTCGTCATTCGCGTCGAATTGTGGTCACTGCATCAGTCAATCACGTTGCCTTTAATCGCTCTGTGCCTTTGGGTAGTGTTGTGACTGTAGAAGCAAAGGTGTCAAGAGCTTTCAAAACATCTATGGAGGTGTTTTTGGATGTATGGATAGAAGATAGAGAATCTGGCTTAAGAGATAAGGCTAATGAGGCTATCTACACATTTGTTGCTGTCGATGAAACGGGTCGTCCTACGACTGTTCCAGAAATTTCTCCTGAAACCGAGCTAGAGCAACAACGTTATGATGCCGCTTTGCGTCGTAAGCAATTGAGCTTGGTGTTGGCTGGCAAAATGAAACCCAATGATGCTACGGAGTTGAAGGCATTGTTTTCTTAAAGCATCAATTTCTTCAAATGATTTCTATGTTTCAAATGAGATTCCTGCCTTAACCATTGATTCTCATTTTAATTTTGTATCCGTGAATCTTCTATTTTGAACGAATTTTACATTTTATAAATCCAGCCTGCAGGATCTTGTGTTTGAGAATCCCCTGAAACCACTTTAAAAAGACTAAAACTTAAAATAGTGTCATTGTTATAATCTGTAAAGACCTCTCCAATAAACTGCTTGGTACTGACTTTATCTCCTTTTTTGACATACACTTTAGATAAGTTCTTATAGGCTGTAAAATAGTTACCATGTTGTATTAAAACCGTAGGATTCCCTGTTTTACTTGAGATGATACCTGTAACTGTTCCATCAAAAACAGCCCTTACTTTTTCGCCTTTTTCCGTCGCTATACGCACACCATTGCTCTGTATTGTTATTGAAGGATCAATTGGTGATGGTTGTGTGCCATAACGCATCTTGACAACGCCTTTTTCAACAGGCCAAGATAATTTTCCTTTGTTGGATTCAAAATTTGCTGATAAAACCTTTGCCTCTGGTGTCAATGCAAAACCTGATGATGATTTTGTGGTAGTTGCAGTCGTATTGCCGCTATTTGCCTTTCTATTGGCTTCAGCTATGGCTTCCTTGATTAATCGGTCAATTTCCTTGTCAATTCTATCGGCTTCTTGCTGCTTGGTTTTTACTTGAGCGGAATATTTACTTAAATCCTTTCTAATGGATGCGACCAACTGTTGGTGTTCTTTAACATCTTCTTCGAGTTTCTTCTTTGCAATTCTATTTTCTTCAATCAATCGTTCTTTATCTTTTTTTTGCTGAAGCAATGATGTGTTGAGCTCCTGTAGCTTTTGGGTTTTGTCCTTAATTTCTTCTCCTTGCTGCTCTTGATATTTGGTATATTGCCTAATGTATTGCAAACGCTTATAAGCTTGTTTGAAATTTTCTGAAGACAATAAAAACATGACTCTGCTTTGCTCTGACTTGCTTTTATAGGACTTAACGACCATAGCTGCATAATCTTCCTTGAGTGCTTCAAGTTGACTTCGCAGATTGGAAATTTGCTTTTGGTTATCGTTGATTTCTCGGGTTAATAAATTGGCTTGGTCGTTGGTGATCTTTATCAAATTTTGGCGCACTTTGACCTTATAATTCAAATCTTCAACAACTGAAACTATTGATTTTTCCTTCTTTTTATTGGCAAAAAGCAAATTGTTGATTTGCTGAATTTCTTTTAATATTTCTTGTCGTCTCTGTTCTAATTCTTGTTGTTTTTTGCTTTGGGAAAAACTACTGGTGACACTAAAGAGCATCACAAAACAAAGAATCATATAAACGGGTTGCTGACTTTTCATTTAATTACAATTTCTTTATAGCCTGAAGGAATGTCAAAAGGAAAACGAATATCTTCATTAAGGTTGATGGATTTTAGTTCTAGTTCAATCAATATTTCCTCATTGTCTTCAACAGCGATTAGCTTTATGAGTTCTGGAAATATTTGATTATCTACCAATTGATATGTTTTATAATCGATTTCTAAAAAGCGTTTTTTGAGTGGTTGTGATAGTTGTTGCGAATCGACTTTGAAATGGCCTGGATTCAACAAATAAAAAATCTCAAACAATGCATTTTGATTTTTTGGTGCTAAAATATATGAGGTTTCATTGGTTGATGCCGTATAAGTGCCTTCGTTTAAATCGAAAAGTGCTTCGCCAAGTAATAAATTTTGAATGTTATGAAAATCTAACTCTGTCCCTAAAAGTTCAGTCAACAAAGAGAAGTCTCCTTCAAAAAACTCATTAGACAATTTATTGTAGTAACTGACCTTATCTGGTGTAATCATCACTCTTGCCGTTGCAAATGGAGCGCTCAACCAAATGGTTTTATCTTTTTCTATTCGCAAAGTAACAGTGACACCTTTGGTGCTTGTCCCTTCAGTATAATCGATTTTTACTTTGGCTTGAAGGGTTTTGAATTTGGCTTCCTGTTTTTTATTTTCCTTAATAAGTTGTTTGGATGTTGTGTTATCTTTAACAACACCTTCAGAGGTGAGGCTTTTGGTCGATTTACAACCCACAACAACACTAAAAATTAAGATAAGTATTGCAAAACTTTTATTGGTCATTGTTGCTCTTTGATTAATGCTTCTGCTTTTTTAGCAAACGCTTGTGATTTGGTATTATTATTAACCTGCTTGTAAGCTATGCTCAACTGTGTGTAAAAATCGCTTTCCATTTTTGGGTCATCGATGACATAATCCAATCCTTTTTCAAGACTTTCAATGGCATTTTTGGATTGATTGATTTTATTATTTGCAACACCATTTATTAAATAAAGAATAGGTTGGGCTGGAAACAAATCTAACGTTTCTTTGCTTTTTTTAGCTACCTTGTCATCCAAATTCAAATCTAATTGCAGCAATAGCACATCTTTGATGATAGCAAAGTTTTTTGGCTCTTGTTTTAATGCTTCTTCAAAATACTGCAGTGCTTTTTGCTTATCATTGAGCTTTAAATAATACTGGCCTAACTCGGTTAATGTTTTTACACTTTTATCGTTATCGATCAAGGCTGTCACTTCAATTAGGTCTTTTTCATAATCTGGGTGCTGTACCACAAAATTCACAAAATCGTTAAAGACTTTTGCTTTAACCTCTGGATTTATTTCTGGTGTGCTTAATACAATTTTCATTGAGGCAATGGCATTTTGATGCTCGTTGTTATCCAAGTAGAATTTGTAAAGAGCCAAATGTACCAATCGTGATTCGGGATGGATTTTAAGCAACTCTTTTGCTTTAGAAAAGGCCTTTTTGACATCTCCTGTTTCACTATATCTGTAAATCAAAGACAAATAGTTGGCCTCGTTTTCAGGGTTATTTTTAACACGTTCTTCTAGGTTTTCAATGCGGTCATCATCCTTGCCAGTAATATTATAAACTTCGTTGCGCAACATATCTCTGTCTGCATTAATGCCAAATTCGGCATCTAGCTCATCTAAAATTTTTAATGCGTCTTTGTATTTTTTTGCTTTGATATATAATTCAGCCAAATCTTGTCTGTAGTCTGGATGATATTTCACCAATTGCTTTACTGTTTTTATGGCTTTATCTGTATCATTCTGAAGGTTGTAAACCTCATATAATTCGTCGAGGTACCATTCATTCTCTGGTTCTCGCGATACTGCTTTTTTAAGTACATCTTCGGCAGCACCAAAATTTTTGAGCGCTATGTAATTTTTACCCAATTCATAATACACAACCGTCTTTGAATCGTCCAATTTTTCACATTTGAGAAGGGCATCAACCGCTCGTTGATAATTTTCGATTCCTTTTTGTTTTAACGCCTCAAAAAAACTTTCTTGAAACATATCTTCGACATCGCCAAGATCGTCCGTAGGTCGTTTGTTAAAATCGACTTGTGCAACAATCATCTGCGGAATGAAAATCATTCCGAATATGAAAAACCATATGTTTAGTTTGTGTTTCATATAGTGTGTGATGTCTCGCTTTTTGCTCGACATGACAATCATTAATCAAATTTTATTCCAAGACCGAGTAATCTCCAATACTAATGGTTTTAAAGTTTCCATCATAATGCACATGATTACCAATCATTGCCTGGTCTAAATTAGCGTTTTTTATAGTGTTATGGTTTTGAATTAGGCTATTTTTAACGGTTACATCGCTCAATATACAATTACTGCCAATAGACACATTTGGTCCAATTGTAGAATTGTTTATCATCACGTTTTCGCCAATATAACAGGGTTCAATAATTTTTGAATTATCCAGTTTTACAGATGAAGCGATCATTTGCTCATCGCCATCTGCTTGCAAAAATCCTAACATTCTGGTATTGGTTTCAACGGTTACTGCTTTATTGCCACAATCCATCCATTCATCAACCTCACCAGTTTTAAATATCATTCCTTTAGACATCATCCCTTTGATGCCATCATTTATTTGATATTCGCCACCATTGACGATGTTGTTATCCAATATGTATTGCAATTCTTGTTTAAGAACGCTCACATCTTTAAAGTAGTATATCCCAATGACTGCTAGATCACTTATAAATTCTTTGGGCTTTTCGACCAACTCAACGATTTCATTTTTCTCATTTAGCTTTACAACGCCATATGCTTCTGGTTGGTCCACTTGCTTAACCCAAATAACTGCATCAGCTTCTGGGTCGAGGTTAAAATCAGCTCTTATCAAGGTGTCTGCATAAGCAATGACTGCTGGTCCTGACAATGACTCTTTGGCACACATAATAGCGTGACCTGTACCAAGTGGTTGGTCTTGGCGGTAAATGGATGCTTTTGCTCCTAAGCCTTCTGCCAATTGCGTTAAACTTTTTACAACATCATCACCAAAAAACGCTGGGTCGCCAAGAATAAAGGCAATTTCGTCAATAGGTTGGTTGAGTACTTTTACAATATCCTTTACCAATCGATGCACGATAGGTTGCCCTGCAACAGGAATCAAGGGTTTTGGGATTGTAAGTGTATGTGGACGCAGTCGAGAACCTCGTCCTGCCATTGGTACTATTATTTTCATTTTTTTATTCGTTTATCGTGAGATTATGTTTTTTTACTATCTCATAAAATTTCTCAATCGTTCCGTTTTCTTCCATGCTGTTATAAATCATCACAATATGCTTTTGGGCATCGATATTATAAGGCGATTCCATTTCTACATACAACATATACGCTTTAATCATATTATCTAATGCAGGTTCATAATCATCCTCAAACATATAGATTCTACCTAAACCATAAAATGCTTCTGGGTCGTCTGGATAAAGTTCACCAAAGTGTTGATATGCCTTTTTTGAGCTTTTGAGATCATTGTCTAATTGATAAGCGACGGCTATGTTCATTAATGGCATTTTTCCTTTAGGGTCGAGTGCTAACGACTTTTTATAACAATCAATAGCTTGTTTGTAATTACCCAATCTTCTATAGCTATAACCCAAATTATCCCAAGCAAATGCAAAGTTCTTGTCTATTTTTACAGCCTTATTAAAAAGTGTGATGGCTTTAGCGTATTCTTCATTTGCAAAAGCCGTTTGTCCTTCTTCATAAAACTTCATCGCCTTTTTTCTATCTGAAAAAGAATTTTTGTGTCTTTTGTTATCCGTAAAGTATATGGTTTTCATTACAGGACAATTTTCATAAAGATATTCTTCAACCTCGTCATAATTTTCTTTATCATTTATGACTATGTTCACATCACCATCGAGCGTTAAAGTATCAACTTTAGTGATGTCTTCAATTTTGTCAAGCGTATCTTTGGTCTTATTAAATAATTCGGTCAATTTACTTTGAAGTTGGTCAGCACTTATTGCTGCTTTTATGCAGTCAGAAATCTTTTCGCTTTTAATTTCCTTACTTTCATTCAAATCAATTTCATAGATGCACTCACAAGCAGCTTTAGAAATTGATTCCAGCTTGTCGGAAGTTTCAACTTGAGCGTTGACCGAAATGCTGAATAGAACTGTTAAAACAAGAAGTAGCTTTTTTTTCATTTTTTTGCTTATTTCGTTCCTGTGCTTCCAAAACCACCTTCACCACGAGAGGTTTCAGAAAGTTGATCTACTTCCATCCATTCGGCACGCTCATGCTTTGCGATGACCAGTTGGGCAATGCGCTCACCATTATTTACCACAAAATCTTCATCAGATAGATTAACCAAAATAACGCCAATTTCGCCTCTGTAATCAGCATCTATAGTGCCTGGTGCGTTAAGAACTGTTATTCCCTTTTTTGCTGCCAATCCACTACGTGGCCTCACTTGTGCTTCAAAGCCTATAGGCAATTCGATGAACAACCCAGTTCCGACGATGCTTCTTTCTAATGGTTTTAAAATTCTCGATTCTGATAAACTAGCGCGTAAATCCATTCCAGCAGATGCTATGGTCTCATAGTTTGGTAATGCGTGATTGGATTTGTTGATGATTTTTATGGTCATTTTTTTATTTTATACTGTCATATTGATAAGACATCATTTGCTCTTTAATAATTGCTGTATCTGTTTTTTTTCGAAAATATAAACTATCGTCAAATACAGAATCAGTAACCCTACTCCAACATAGAAATAGTCTCTGTAAACATAAAACGAAATTACCGAAAATGCTGATGAAAGCAACAGATAGAGGCTCATTTTTTTTAAATTATAGGGAATTGGATAATATTTCTGCCCATAATAGTAGGATGCAATCATCATGCTGCTGTAAGCAACTAAAGTGGCAATCGCAGAACCTTTATAGCCTATGATTGGAATCAACCAAAAGTTAAGCCCTAAAGTCAACAAGGCTCCAAAAACTGAAATATAAGCTCCAAATTTAGTCCTGTCAGTAATTTTATACCAAACTGAAAGGTTGTGATAAATACCCAAACAAAAATTAGCAATCAAAATAAAAGGTACAATCCACATAGCCTCCCAATACGCTTCACTTCTCACTATGTAAGGCTTTAAGACATCAGCAAATACAACAACGGTTAACACCATTATGGAGCCAAATGCAACAAAAAACTCTAAGATTCGCGCATAGTTTTTTTGAGGATTTTCAGATTTTGCATGGCTAAAAAAATAAGGTTCTATTCCAAGCCTATAAGCTGTAGCAAATAAGGTCATAAATACGGCTAATTTATAACAAGCAGAATACATCCCGACTTTGGTTTCGGCAATATCATTTGGCAGCAAATAATCCAAAAGAATTCTATCGAATGTTTCGTTAATCGAAAACGCAATACCAGCTATAAGAACTGGAATTGCGTAACTCATCATTTTTTTAAATAGACTTGAATCAAAGGTGTACTTGATTTTAAAATAGAAATGTAACATCATCAATAATGTGGCTGCACTGGCAACCAAGTTGGATATAAAGATGTAGTTGATTTCAAAGTTTGGCAAATAAATGGTTTCTAAAAGTGAATTTTCTGAAGCCCATTTTTTTAGATATATCAAAAAGAAGATATTCAATCCTAAATTAATAGCGACATTTAAAATTTTGATAATGGCATAAGTTGTCGATTTTCCTTTTGCTCGCAGCCACGCAAATGGGATTATCACCAAAGCGTCCAATAACAAAACCCAAATGACCAAAGAAATATATTCAGCTTTAATATCTGTCATTGAAGCTATTTGTTCCTTAAATAAAAAGGCCAATAAAAAGAACCCTAATGAAGAAATCATCAGTGCTATCGTCGAGGTTCCAATAACTTTGTTTTGGTCTTCTTCTTTATTAAAAAAACGGAAAAAAGCAGTTTCCATCCCATAGGCCAAAATGACATTGAAAATGACAAACCACGAAAAAATAATGGATACCTTACCATATTCTGCAACGGAAGTAAGAACTCCTGGTGTCGTATAAAGTGGTACCAATAAGAAGCTTAACATTCGAGGTAAAACAGTTGCTAAACCATAAATGAATGTTTGCTTAAAAAGGTTTTTAAATCCGCTCAAAAGTAGTTGATTAATATGATGCTAAAAGTATGCAATCTTAAAGAGTTACACAATTTTTGGAGTTGGTAAAGCACTCTTTGCTAATTTAGTCTTGCTGTTTATTTGGTGGAGCACTTGGGTAATGTTCAGAAGGTTTTTGGGTAATGTTCTCAATCTTAAAATACATTGTCTCAATCCCTTTTTTAAATGTGACCACGCATTCGGTATCTTCTAATTCAAAAGGAAATTCTTGATTGTGCATTTGTGATTTATGATTCTTTTTTTCTTTTATATCGTTACTTTCCAAGCTTTTCAAGTCATTATATTCCGTTCTAAAATAAGCAGCATACATTACCTCATTGCCCTCAATACGCTTTAAATTTGTGACTTGCCCTCTGAAATAAACAGAGTCTAATTGAACCCCTTTGGGAAGTTCTGTCCTTAATGGAATAAACAAATTAATGCCAGAGCCTCCTCCTTGTATACCTGCAACCCAACTTTGACAATAGGCATCGCCAAAACTTATTGGCGAAGTTTTTAGCAGCTTTTGAGCCGATGAGCAACTGGTTAGGCCAATTAATATTCCTATACCAAATAATACAATTTTAAAAACTTTCATTTGAAACAGTTTATTCATTTATAAAGATAATAAATCAATTAATGTACCATAAAAAAGCCTTACTGAAAAGCAAGGCCTGATTTATTGAAATGTCGTGAGTTTATTTTAATCAACGGTTGCCATAGTAGTAGGTGGGCCGTCCTCATAATAAACACCTTCTCTTTCATTGATGTTTTTTAACTTAAAGTATTTTATTTCCCCTTTTTCGATATAGCTCACAACGCATTCACTTGCCAACAATTTAAACGCAGGCTTCATTGAAGGGTTGATTGGTGTCGTATCATAAGGTGATCGGTTTTTTAGAATTGCCGAATACATCGATCGTCCTCTTACTAATTTGCCCTTAAGGTTTCGGAAATAGACACTATCCATTGTTACTGTGTTAGCGTCATTAAGATTTGGGAAATACATATTAATCCCAGTGCCACCAACTTTAATTCCGGCGTACCATTCTTGAAAATAAACACTATCAAATTGAAAAGCAGGTGTTTCCTGTAACTTATATTTTGAACTAGAACATTGCAATGTGCTCAAAATAGTGAATGTTACAAAGAGCTTGAAGATTGATTTTTTGATCAGTTTCATTGGTTTGTAGGTTAAGATTTGGACGTTAAATATATGAAAATTAATTTATTGCAAACAAAAAAGCCTCACTTCTTACAAAGTGAGGCTTTCATATACTATTTTAAGATTCCTACTTTTGCAGGAATTTTTTTAATTATTCAATGCTTCTGCACCACCAACGATTTCAAGGATTTCATTGGTAATAGATGCCTGACGCGCTTTGTTGTAAGTCAATTTCAATTGGTCTCTTAACTCGGTTGCATTGTCTGTTGCCTTGTGCATTGCAGTCATACGCGCTCCATGCTCGCTTGCAAAAGAGTCTCTGATTGCCTTAAATAATTGAGTTTTCAATGATTTTGGTATCAATTGCTCAACAATTTCAGCTTTAGATGGTTCAAAGATATAATCCAAATTAACATTAACATCACTTGCAATAGGAACTATTGGTAAAAACTGTTCACTCATTACCTCTTGTGTTGCTGCGTTTTTAAATTTATTATAAACCAAAACTATTTTGTCAGCCTCATGTGTCAAGAATTTATTCATCAACAGTTCAGCAATCTCCGCAACATTATCAAAAGTTAGATCATCATAGACAGCACTTTTGTTTGCAATCACTTTGTTAGATTTTTTAAAGGCATCATTTGCTTTTTTACCTAGTACCAAATACGATATTTCATGATTAGCATAAGTTGTACTGGTTAAAGTGTTCACCTGCTTGATGATGTTAGAATTGAATGCTCCAGCCAAACCTCTGTTAGACGTTATTGGAACAAGCAATACTTTGTTAACCGTTCTTTGGTCAGCAAATTTACTTCCAGAATCTGCATCTAACGTAGCGCTTAAACTTTGTAAAAGCTCTGTCAATTTATCAGAATAAGGACGCATTGCTGTAATAGCATCTTGAGCCTTCTTTAACTTTGCAGCAGATACCATTTTCATGGCACTGGTAATCTGCATCGTAGATGACACCGATGATATTCTGTTACGTATTTCTTTTAAGTTTGCCATTTTACTATCCTAAATCTTTTCCAAAGAAAAGAAGTATTGGTTTATTGATTAGGTCTTACTTTCTGTACTTTGCTGATAATTCTTTAGCTACAGTAGTTAATGTATCTGTAACTTCATCAGTAAGTTTACCTGCTTTTAATGACGCAAGAACATCGCTATGCTTTGCTTTTAAGAACTCTAAATAATCTCTTTCAAATTCTTTAACTTTTTCAACAGGTACATCTCTCAATAAGTTTTTAGATCCTGCATAAATAATAGCAATTTGATCTTCAACTTTGAATGGGTCGTTTTGTGCTTGTTTTAAAATTTCAACGTTACGTTTTCCTTTTTCGATAACGTTTAAAGTAACTGCATCAAGGTCAGAACCAAATTTAGCAAATGCTTCTAACTCACGATATTGTGCTTGGTCTAATTTTAATGTTCCTGCAACTTTCTTCATTGATTTAATTTGTGCATTACCACCAACACGAGATACAGAAATACCTACGTTAATCGCTGGACGTACACCAGAGTTAAATAAATCACCATCCAAGAAAATTTGACCATCAGTAATCGAGATTACGTTTGTTGGGATATATGCCGATACGTCACCTGCTTGTGTTTCGATAATTGGCAATGCCGTTAACGAACCTCCACCTTTAACAATTGGCTTTAATGTGTCAGGTAAATCATTCATGTTTTTAGCAATCTCATCATTAGCGATCACTTTTGCAGAACGCTCTAACAAACGAGAGTGTAAGTAGAAAACGTCTCCAGGATACGCCTCACGTCCTGGTGGACGACGTAATAATAATGAAATCTCACGGTATGCAACTGCTTGTTTTGATAAATCATCAAAAACAATCAATGCTGGACGACCAGTATCTCTAAAATATTCTCCAATTGCAGCACCAGCAAAAGGCGCATACACTTGCATTGCAGCAGGATCTGATGCGTTAGCAGCTACAATAGTTGTATATGCTAGGGCTCCTTTTTCTTCTAATGTTTTTGCAATCAAAGCTACTGTTGATGCTTTTTGACCAACTGCTACATATATACAATATACAGGCTCACCTGCATCATAAAATTCTTTTTGATTGATAATGGTATCTATACAAACCGCTGTTTTTCCGGTTTGACGGTCACCAATTACCAGCTCACGTTGACCACGGCCAACAGGAATCATTGCATCAATCGATTTGATACCTGTTTGTAATGGTTCAGTAACTGGCTGACGGAAAATAACACCAGGCGCTTTGCGCTCTAATGGCATTTCATATAGTTTTCCACCAATTGGGCCTTTACCATCAATTGGGTTACCAAGTGTATCAACAACACGTCCAACAATCTCTTCTCCTACTTTTAAAGAAGCAATACGATTGGTACGTTTTACTGTTGATCCTTCGCTAATTGTTTTTGAAGGACCCAATAATACAACACCTACGTTATCTTCTTCAAGATTCAATACGATGCCTTCAAGACCATCTGCAAATTCAACTAATTCTCCATATTGAACGTTTGATAATCCGTAAACACGTGCAATACCATCTCCAACAGTTAACACTGTTCCTACTTCGTCTAATGAAGCACTTGCTTCAAAACCTGAAAGTTGTTGCTTTAAGATTGCTGAAATTTCAGCTGGTTTTACTTCTGCCATTTTTTATTAGATATTAGACGTTAGATATTAGATGTTAGACATCTGATTCCAACCCTTTAGTTTAATGTAAATTCTCTTTTTAACTTGCTTAATTTATTTGCAATACTAGCATTGTACTGAATATCTCCAACACGTAGTATGAACCCTCCAAGAATTGACTCATCAATGATGTTTTCAATTTCTGCGTCTTTTCCTGTAAGTTCTTTTACTTTGGCCAGTACTTTCATTTTTAAATCGTCATTTAGGGGAATTGCTGTTGTTACTTTTGCAACTTGAGTCCCTTGAAACTGATCAAATAACTGATTGTATTTTTGAGCGACATCACCTAAAATATTAATACGCTTGTTTTCAATAAGTGTATCAATAAGGTTGATGCTTAAATCGTTTAAATTTGTAAACACTGCTAACAAAGCAGATTTTTTTGTAGCTGTACGCAACACGGGACTGTGTAACATATCACTCAAGTCTTTGCTTGCAGCAACTGCATTAGCAATAGCCTTCATATCATCATTTACAACGACTGCTGATTTTTGATTTTTAGCCAAATCCAAAACCGCCTTTGCGTATCGTACTGCTGCTCTTGTTTGTGCCATTTTTAATTAGTTTAGTGTTGCTTCACTTAACATCGACTCCACTAATTTTAATTGTTTGTCTTTGTTAGATAATTCTTCACGCACTACCTTTTCAGCGATATCTACCGATAAGCTTGCCACTTGATTTCTCAATTCGGCCATTGCTGCTTTTTTCTCGCTTTCAATAGCTGTTTGTGCTTGCTCAATCATTTTGGCTGCTTGTGCTTGCGCTTCTCCTTTAGCATCAGCAATCATCTTTGCTTTAATATCACGTGCGTCTTTTAACATCACTTCACGTTCTGCACGAGCCTCGTTAAGGATACGTTCGTTGTCTGCCTTTAGGTTTTGCATTTCTTTACGAGCGTTTTCAGCTGATGCCAAAGCGCTCTTGATACCTTCTTCTCTGTCTTCAACAGCGCCAAGAATAGGTTTCCAAGCAAATTTTCTTAAGATGAAAAGCAAGCATAAAAATGTGATTGCTGTCCAAAATACAAGTCCAAATCCAGGTGTAATTAAATCCATTTTGTTTTGTTTTAAATAACTTAAATTTAATAAAACACAGAAGCAACCAACCGTTACCTCTGTGTTTATAGGTTTTTACCCTTGTAAGAAAGCAACAACAACACCAAATAGTGCTACCGCTTCTACGAAGGCTGCTAAAATTAATGCAGAAGATTGAATCTTACCGTGCATTTCTGGTTGACGCGCCATAGCTTCCATAGCTGATCCACCAATTTTACCAATACCAACTCCAGCTCCAATAGCTGCTAAACCAGCTCCAATAGCTGCAATTCCAGTAATAGTCATAGTTATAAAATTTAAATTAATTAATGATGCTCTTCTTCAGTTGCCATACCAAAATATAAGGCTGACAAAATTGTAAATATATATGCTTGTATTGCCGTTACGATGATTTCAATAACCGTAATGAACAATGAAAATGCTACAGATACTGGTGCAATGGCAACAGATTTAAATACAAATATTAACGACATCAATGCCAAGATGATAACGTGTCCGGCTGTAATGTTAGCGAACAAACGTATCATAAGCGAAATTGGCTTTACAAACATCCCGATAATTTCGATTGGCATTAAGAAAATCTTCATTGGCACAGGTACGCCTGGCATCCAGAAGATATGCTTCCAATAATTTTTGTTTCCGCTAAAGGTTGTTATGATAAAGGTAAATACCGCAAGTGTGCAGGTAAAAGCGATGTTTCCACTAACGTTGGCACCATTAATAATAGGAATCAAACCAAAAATGTTATTGATCCAAATAAAGAAAAATATCGTCAATAAGTAAGGCATGTACTTTTTGTACTTGTGCTCACCTATCATTGGTCTTGCAATTTCGTCACGAACAAAAACCACAAGTGGCTCAACAAACCCTGCAATACCTGTTGGTAGTTTGTCGTCAGATTTTCTATAACGTTTTGCAGTGGTAAGAAATATTAATAATAGCACGGCTACAGAAACCCACATCATAAACACGTTTCTGGTAATGGATAAATCTATAGGCATTGAGGCATTCGTGGGATGGTGTTCTTCATCAAAAACAACTTCATTAGCATCTCCATTTAATTGGTATATTTTTTCATGAAGCTTTACGAATTTCATTCCGTTTTTCTCCACTACATGGTGTCCCGAGTCATCATGATGAAAAGCACTAGACATAAACGTTGTCAATCCATTATCTGTCCAAAGGATTATAGGAAGTGGTATTGAAATTGGTTTTTCGTTAACATCAATGATATGAAACTCATGAGCATCCTTAACGTGGTGCAAAATCATTTCTTTGGCATTGAACTCTTTGTCGTCTGTAGTCTCTTTATCTTCTGATGCGTAACCAGCAACAGATGCTGATACAAAGAGTATCGAAAATAATAAGTTTTTAAAGGTGCTTAATGTCATTACGTATCGCTTAAAAATACCTTGCTTTAAATTCCGTGCAAATGTACGTACATTATATTAATTGTCAAACACTTTTTTGACGATTATTTAAAGCCTTGGTTTTAAAAGAGAAATAGTTGCTTTGTTACTGTTTTTTTTGAAGAAATTGAGTGATTGAATACACCTCAAAAAACAGATACAAAAAATAAGGTATGAAAAAATTAAAGACATCTGGTTGTTTGTTCTCAAAATCGGACAATAAAAGTGGTAACAAAAACAAAACGGCGATAGTCATTTTTAAAAATGTAATGACCATAAACGTATTGAAAATATCTGTTTTCCCATTAGAATATTTATAATTGATTACGGTATAAAGTAATGAAGTGATGATAAAATGGAACACATAAATTTGCCACAAAGGAAAAAAGAAGGCAATATCTGTAGCTAGATAGGACACAAGATAACTATGAAAGCCAAACAATGCCAGCGTGAAAATGATATTTTGAACTAAAAAGGAGAGTTGTCTGGTTTTAAAAGCTTGGTTCATTTATTTATCGTCTTTTGAAGCTGCTATTATTTGTCTAATAACGTAATAAATTGAAACTATTACGGCAGCCAAAGATAGTATTAATGTATATAAATTATGCTCATTAGGGAATTTATCGTCGAGTTTGATGCCTATAAAAGTTCCAACACCAATAATGGCAGCCATTTGAATTACAAGCCCAGAAAAGCGTGCGTAAGAATTAAGCTGATTGCTCTTCTTTTTGTGTTCGTTGTCCTCCACCATTACTCAATTCTTTAATGGCGCCTTTCATTACACAGGTTGCGTTGAAATTGGCTCCAGGTTCTACCGCTAATTTTGCCACCTCAACCTCGCCATCTACATAAGCTGATGATCTTAAAGATAAGGTATCTGATAAAATCAGCTTTCCTGAAAATTTTCCTTCAATATCAGCATTAGCGCTGGTTAGTGTTCCTTTGATGATTCCAGTTTTGCCCAAAACCACTTTTCCAGGAGTTTTTACATTGCCTTGTACTGTTCCTTCGATTCTAAAATCGCCATCACTAACAATGTCGCCTGTAAAAGTAGTGCCTTGAGCAATGGTGTTTTGTTGTGTAAGTGTTTCTGTTGCCATCTTTCCTTTTTTTGTGTCTGAAAACATACGTTTTAAATTTATTGAGATTCGAGGTATTCGTTTAAATTTTTATGTCTCTGGACAATTTCATAGTTAGGTGATGAAATTGCAAAATAGGTTTTTGTGATTTTTGATTTTCGTTCTCTTAACAAATCTGCAAAGCCTTGAGCGCCTTGAATGCTCTTTAGCCCATGGATAACAACAAATGTCGTGTTCTTGTCATATATGTCCTTTGAGGTCGATAAGTCATAATATTTGATTTGCTTTACTTCTTCGTCAATTTTCTTCATAAAATCATCGATATCTTCTTTTGATGAATGATCAAACTGATAAATGACATTAAAGTTTTTTGCTTGGTCATCAGCTATAAAACCCTTGTTCTCCAACATTGGGATCACTGCTTGCATGATTTCTTGCGCTTTTTTCCCTTCTGGTGAGTTTGGGTAGGTTAAAGCGATGAAGTTAACACCTTCTTTATACGCTTGAAATCCATAAAGTCGCCCTTTGGCGGAAGCTTTTAATATTTCAAATTTTGGGACGATAGGGTCGCCTTCAAATTGGGTAATATATAATTCCGATTTATCAATGACCTCTTGAAAATTTTGCAAGCTATATTGCTCATAAAGCCCTTCGTACAAACTTTCTGGACTGTTTTCATCTTTTGCTAAACCAGAAGTGGGGTTTCGCAATATTTCGGCATATCGAGAATCGGGATAATTAGTGATAATGTCGTTTTTAGCAATTTCTGACTCATCATTAAGGTTGAGTTCTTGATAAATTTTATACAAATTATATTTTGCTGGAAGTACCAAACGCTCTTCAGGATTGTTTTGTAACAATGTTTGAAGTTTGTTTTTTGCAAGTTGATATTCTTTGAATTTTTCTTTATAGATTACACCTAATTGGTAGTAAGCAAAATTTCGTTCTTTAGCGATGCTATCAATTGCTTTCTGATCAGTTGGGATTTTTGATATGTAAAATTCAGGATTTAGCAATTCACTTTCTTCGGCATCGGCAAACAGTATATTGGCCTGTTTGGTATTACCGGAATTGGTACGTGTATCTGACCATCTCCAATTATCTTTTAGCGAGCGATCTCCCCATATTCTTAAGAACTCATTTTTACCATATGCCACAGTTGTCGTATTGTAAAAATAAAACTGTTGCTTTCCTGGATTGTTTGCTTTTTCGTTTCTTGAAATCCCCTTATCAACTTCGTTGGCGATTTCCAAACCTGTATTCTGTAGCCTCTCTGATCTGGCTTCTGCAGCTTCTTTTGCGGCCAATGCTTTTGCTTTTAAGTCGTCTGTATAAGCTGTAAACAAAGCCAGTTGATCTTCTTTAGACAAGCTCACCAGGTTAAGAATACTATCGTTTACTTGTGCGATATCTTCGTAGTAAATGACATCTTCAAGATTTTCTCTTTTTCGTTTAATCGTTCGGTATGGTTTTGAATTCAGCACCATATTATTCATAGTACTGTCATAATAAGCACCTGCAATTTTGTACTCTGAATTATCAAAATTCATATCGCCCAGTATGGCATAATCAAATGCTTTCAACTGTTTGTCGCTTGTTGGTGAGCGAAGTGATTTGTTATAGTAAGCAATTGCCAGTGAGTCTGATTTGTTAGCCCTATGATATTCGGCTATTTGGTAATAAATTTTTCCTAAAAATGGACGGTTTTCCCTGTCTTCTTCTAAATCGTTCAAATACTCTAAAAATGCTATTTTATCACCATTATCTAAATCGAAATTGCTAGCTTTTGCCAAATGCGCATTGATATAATAAGCTCTTGGTATTTTTCGATGCAATTCAATCACCTTATCAAATGCAATATTGGCACTGTCCTTATAGCCAAACTCGTTGTAAAGCTGACCTCTTATATAGTTGTAGCGTGCTTTCTCATTGTTTTTCTTGGTTGTGTTGGCAGCAATCTCTAATTGTGTCAATGCACTATCTTTAGCTTTTATATTGATATATGCTTGTGCTAAACTTGCTGTTGCATCGGCCAGGTCTTGGTCTTCTAAAACCTCTTGTTCCAATAAACGTTTTAAGTTTTTTATTGCTAAATCGTTATTTTCTAAACGAATATTTGATTTTTCACGCCACACTTTTGCCGTGTTGATTTTGTCACTTGCAGGATATTTGTATAAGATATAATTAAAGGCTTCTAAAGCTGGCACAAAACGTTGGTCAAAATAACGTGCCTTGCCGAGAAGTAAATACGCCTCATCAATTTGAGGGTTGTACTCTTTCCCCTGGATATTCATTCCATGCTTTTGGACTGCTTTTACGGCCTTCTCCTCTGCACGTTCAAAATCTGCATTTTTAGTTTGCCCAGGGAGTATAATCTCATCGGTAAGTTGCATTCGTTCGATTGGTAGCAATTCCCAATAATTATCTGTAAACGCGTTATCTACACTTGCTCTTCCATTTTCAAGAGCGATATTTCCGTTGTATAAAATATTGTATTTAGTGCCAAGTGCATGAAAGTTGCGATTGATGAATTTGTCCTTCTTGCGAGAACAACTTGTTACCATTAACGCAGTGCAAAACAAGACAAGTATGGTTTTTAAAGATGTATTCAACGTGGTCGTTATTTGGTTCATAGTATAACTAAAAACAATCGCAAATAGTATGCAACGCTGTAAAAATAAGCATCTTTTTGAATTATTGAGAAAAAATAGAGGACTTTTAGCCGAAGTCTATCCTGCAAAATGTGCTTCCAATTCTTTTAAGGTTGCTTCGCTTGTTGCCAAATCTTTAATGATTTCTCCTTTTTCTAGCACCACAATACGCTCGCAAACATCAGTCACATGCATTAGGTCATGACTCGAAATCAGTACAGTTACACCTTTGGTTTCGGCTAAATCTTTGATGGTTTTTTTAAGTCTTATTTGGGTTGTTGGATCTAGATTGGCGAAAGGCTCATCGAGAATTATCACTTCAGGATTACCTATCAATGCCGATACGATACCTGCTTTTTTCTGATTCCCTTTGCTCAAGTCACGAAGGTATTTTTTCTGATTCAAAATTTCGCCATTGAAGAGGTCTTCAAATTGCGATAACAACATATCGACATCTGCTTTGTTTTGTCCTCGTAATTCGCCAATAAAATAAAAATACTCTTCTGGTGTTAAATAACCAATAAGGAAACTTTCATCAATAAAAGACGATGTAAACGGTTTCCAAGCTTCACTGTCTTGTACCAAGATATCATTATTCTTTATATGCCCTGTTGTTGGTCTAATTAAGTCTAAAAGCAAACTGAAAAATGTTGTTTTCCCAGCGCCATTGTTGCCGACAAGACCAAAACTTTGTCCTTTAGGGATGTCTAAATGATCTATGTGCAACACGGTTATGTCGTTATACTTTTTTGAAAGGTTAGATGTCGTTATCATAAGTTGTGTGTTAATTATCTTGACTAAAAGCGTTAATCATTTTATATTTTGAATCTAAATATTTTTCTGTGATGAATTTCATCAGTTTTTGATGAAAAACCATTCCTAACAGACCTAAAATCGTTAATGCTCCAATGCCTGCTTCAAAATTGATGGCAAAATAGAAAACAGCAAAAATCCCCATTGGCAATAGCATAAGTGGTAAGCCAATAATCCACTGCACTGCTCCTGTTCCTTGATAATTGAAAGCTGCTCGCTGGTTTAAATCTATTTTTTTTCGGTTGAAGGAGCCTCCAAACAAAATGACATGCGTGTTGACCCCAATATTATAAATTGCTGCCGCAAAATGTGCCAATAAAATATCCCAACCAAAATACACATAAGGAATGCTCAACACAAAAAGAATAATGACACTCAAAGACATTAAGGTAAACTTTGATTTGAGATAGTCTTCATAGGTAATATTTTGGCTCATCAACATTTTGTAGTAACCGCTGTCCCAAGCTGGCACAAACTGGCCAAAATTGATAAGGAAAATTCCGGTCACAAAAATGCCTACAAAAGCAAAAAACCACGGCTTGTCTTGATACATTGGGTTTGGATAAAAAAACAATCCGTAAAGTAACCCAATAACCACAATAAACACACTTGATCTTGGACGTTTGTTTCTCCAAATAAGCTTTAAATCGAGTTGCATAAAAGGTGCCATTTTACCAAAACGACGCGTCCAGGCCATATCAGCCACTTTTACTTCTTGGGTTTTCGATTTTAGGGAGCTATCCAAAAACAGTTTGGCTTTTAGTAGTTTAAAATTATAAACGTACAGTCCGATTAAGACAAGAATGGGAATGCTAATCAATAATGGGTTTTCAGCAATGCTCAACACTGCTTTTGATACCATTGAAGAAAAGGAAACAATATCAAAATAGTTAAGTGCAAACAAAACTGAAGTTACAACAATGAGCGGTAAAAAAGACAGCTCACTTTCGGCTGTTAAACTCTCTATAATAAAATTTAAGAAGTTAATGATAAGTGTTATCAATAGCATCACGACCATCCAAACTATTGTTATTGACACATTATAACCTTCATAAATCAATACCAATCCAAAAGGAATGACGGCAAACAACGGCAAAAAGTTAAGAAATGACAATACCGATTTTCCCAATACAAAATTAACCACACTACTCCGTTTTATTGGCAATGTGAGTAATGGCTTAACGCTCATTACTGGCAATTTCTGAAAGAAAAAACGCATGAGCAAATCGACAATAATCCAGTAAAATGTAAAGCTATTCACAATAATAAACGGATCGTTGTCTGGATATATTTCTTTAAGAATCGGATAAAGTGCAAGTCCGCCCAACAAAAACATGGCTACAAAATAGAGTGCAAAAAACACTAATATGATATTAAGTCCAAGGCTTTTTTGCCAATACGATGATCGGAAATACTGCTTCCATTCGAGAGTTAAGAAATGTTTTATCATCATTTTATGGTTGTGTTTGAATGATTAGTAATAATAAAACACTTTTTGTTACATTCAAAATGCAATTCCTATGAATGTTTATTACTTTTGCAAAAAATAAATAAATGTCTCAATTTCATACACTCACTATAAAAGAAATCCAAAGAGAAACGGAGCAATCGGTTGTGATCGGTTTTAATGTGCCTCAAGATTTAAAACCTGTCTTTCAATTTAAAGCTGGACAATACATTACTTTAAAAGCAATGGTTGAAGGTAAGGAAGTTCGACGCGATTACTCTATTTGTTCATCTCCCAAAAGCGGTGAGCTTAAAGTTGCTATCAAAGCGGTAAAAGATGGTTACTTTTCATCGTTTGCAAATAAAAAATTAGAAATTGGCGATGCTATTGATGTAGCTTCGCCCAATGGTCGTTTTGTGTTTGAGCCCAATGATGGCAATGCAAGAACAGTCGCTGCCTTTGCGGCTGGGAGTGGTATTACGCCTATTATGAGTATTGCCAAAACCGTTATGGAGGAGGAGCCAAAAAGCAATTTCGTTTTGGTATATGGCAACAAAACACCAAAAGACACTATTTTCTTGTCGGAATTGTTACAACTACAATCTCAATACAACGATCGATTCCGTATCCATTTTGTGTATAGCCAATCGCAAGAAAACGATGCTTTATTTGGTCGTATTGAAACCAGTACTATCAATTTTATATTGAAAAACAACTATAAAGACACCAATATTGACCGTTTTTACATTTGTGGACCAGAACCTATGATTCATAATGTTAAAGATGTACTCTTGGAATTTGGTGTTAAAGAACCACAGATTTTATTCGAATTGTTTACGGTTACCACACCTGCGGCACCAATAGACGAGAGTCTCATAGACGGAAAAACCAAAGTAACCATATTGCTCGATGATGAAGAGACTTCTTTTGTAATGGATCAAAAAAAATCGGTCTTGGAAGCCGCTTTGGCCGAAGATTTAGATGCTCCTTATTCTTGTCAAGGTGGAATTTGCAGCAGTTGTTTGGCTCGTTTGACCGAAGGAAAAGTAACGATGCGTCAAAATAATATTCTAACCGATAGCGAACTTGCCGAAGGACTCATACTCACATGCCAAGCGCATCCAACAACACCGATAATTCGTGTAGATTACGATGATATTTAATGTAAGTCGTCCGATAAATTTGATCATAATCGAACTAAAGTGACGTTTCATCGAAAAAATTGAACTTATTCCTACAAACATGCGGTCTAAAGTTTTAAACCAAATATTTTCGTGGTGATTTAAACGTTATTCTAGGGATTATCTATTTCAAAACGTTAAATCTGCCCTACTTTTCGAAGTAGGGTTTTTTTATAATAAACTTTTGATTTTTTTGATGACCATTTCTGGTTGGATGGACCTCATTGCATCTTTATAAGATTCTGGAAATTTATTGCCATAAACTGATGTTGGTATTTCTGGATACAAAATTCTATCAGATAGCAGTGCATTGTCAATATCTTGATGAAATGGATAAAACCCTGCATAAGGATGGGTTACTCCCCAAATCGTAACCACTTTAATCCCAAGCATTGCTGCTATATGGGCATTGCCAGAATCCATGGATACCATAACTTCAAGATTGGAAATCGCATCCAGTTCTTCATCGAGATTTAATTTTCCAGCTACATTAACTACGTTTTCAAATTTAGCTTCAAGCATATTCAACTTTTGAATTTCTTGTTTGCCTCCTCCAAAAAGGATGATTTTATGTGTTTTTGAAAGTGCTTCGATTACTTGTTCCATCATTTCCAATGGATACATTTTACTCTCATAGGTTGCAAAAGGTGCTATCCCAATTATTTTTTGAGCATCATTGCCCAAAAGCAACCTCAACTTTGAACTCAATGTTATTTTTTGTGGAAATCTAGGGTTTGATATGTCTATCGGATAGCCAAGTGCTTCAAAAACATCTGCATATCGCTGGTGAGTGGTTTTTAGTTGTGTAAAATTTTCGCCTTTGATTAAAGCTTTTTTCTCTTTTCTTCCTTTGTCGATTTGAATTGTTTTTATTCCAAAGAAAAAGAACTTCAATAGTTTTGTTCGAAGGACATTATGTAAATCTGCAACAGCATCAATGCCTAATGCTCTTAATTCTTTTGATAATTTGAACAGCCCTAAGACACCTTTATGTTTCCCTTTTAAATCTGCCGAAAAAACTGTTACAGTTTCCAAGTCTCTAAAAAATGGTTTGAAAATGGAGCGTGTTAAAACCGTTAATTTTATATCTGGATATTGTTGTGTAAATGCTCTCAATACCGGAACTGTCATTGCAACGTCTCCCATTGCAGACAGTCGGATAACGAGAATGTGTTTTGATTGTGACATTTCCAGTTTGAGATTCCTGCTCCCGAAACTTCGGGATAAGGGAATTATTTTGTTCCTCTAAGTACGGGATTCAACTCATCGTCATTGTACATCTTCATCTGCTTGTACACTTTCATGTATTTGTCGCCATTTTTGATGTCATTGAGCAACGTATCGATTGCTGTTGAAAGGTCAACGCGCTGTTCTAACAAGATGTCCAATTTTTTCTGACAAGCCATACGATGTGATTCTGAAGCATCTTTACGAGTGGCTTCCTCTTCCATGTGATACACTTTTAAAGCCAAAATAGACAATCTATCAACTCCCCAAGCAGGGCTTTCGGTATTAATTGTCGCATTCGCCTTTGGGGTTACATCGCTGTACTCTTCTAAAAAATAACTATCGATATACTCTACCATATCAGTTCTATCTTGGTTAGATGCATCAATTTGACGCTTCAGTTTCAAGGCGGCTAGTGGATCGATATTTGGGTCACGAATGATATCTTCATAGTGCCATTGCACAGTATCAATCCAACATTTGCGATATAACAAGTGTTCTAACAGATGGTTCTTTTCATCATATTTATTGACAAAAGGCTGGTCAACCGCGTTTATTATATGATAGGTATTAATAACATCTTGAAATATGGCATTGGCTTTACTTGAAAACATAATATGAAATTTTAAGACTGCAAATATAAGCCTAAATTAATTAACTTTACCACATCAAACCTCATCAAACGGCTTATGCACATTCATAATTTATCAGAAGAAAATTCAATCTTGAACACTTTTATTTCCGAAATGCGCGATATCAATATTCAAAAAGACCGAATGCGCTTTAGAAGAAATATAGAACGTATAGGTGAAATTCTTGGCTATGAATTGAGCAAAACACTTAACTATAAAACATCAACAATTACAACTCCGTTAGGGAGTTGCGATATTGCTTTGCCAAAAAACGATATCGTGTTATGCTCAATTTTAAGAGCTGGTGTACCGTTACATCATGGATTGCTTAACTATTTTGATGATGCCCAAAACGCTTTCATTTCGGCTTATAGACAACATCAAAAGAAACCTGAAAGTTTTGAGATTATCGTTGAATATTTGGCATGCCCAAGTCTTGAGGGCAAGACACTTATCTTGGCAGACCCAATGCTGGCGACTGGCCAATCGATGGTAGCGACTTTTGAGGCTTTAAAACCGTTTGGCACACCTAAAGAAATTCATCTGGTCAGTGTTATTGGTGCCCAAAATGGTGTCGATTATATAAAAAAGCATTTTAAATCGGATACACATTTGTGGATTGCAACAGTCGATGAGCAGCTTAATGACAAAGGTTATATTATTCCTGGTCTTGGTGATGCGGGCGATTTGGCATTTGGAGAAAAATTACAGCATTAACGACACCAAAGGAATCAAAATCAACACCCAAATCAATATTTCCTTAAACCATTTTTCTTCGGTAACTTCTAAATAATTGGTCATTATAATAGATAATGGCGCAAAAAGAAATATAAATTCGCTACCTGTTTTGTTTTGGGAAACTACAATAATCATCAATGCAAGAATTGATGTTATGATGATTAACACAAAAGAAGGTCGGTAACTTTTAGATTTGTTTTTAATATGTTTGATGAAAAAGAAAGAAGCCCAAGTACCATACGATATTAAAATAGTGGTCGCCATAATAATGCGTACCGAATTGAGTTGGGTAAAATCAAAACTGTAACCAATAAGTTCGCTTGCATAATTTTGATAGTCGATATTAAAGACCATCATCAAGGACGTGGTTATAATAGCAACCGTTAGCACGCCAACAAAAGGGACAATCCAATTCTTGATGCTTCTAATTGAATATAAAATCATTGCAGCAAAAATGAGCAAGAAAAATAGCGAGGCCCAAAAATGAAGTAAGCTCGCTATGCTTACCCAAAATGCTGCATCAAACAATTTTTTCTTGATTTCTTTTTGAGATCTCAAACTTATAATACGTCGCAAAGCCAATAACACAAAAAAATTGGACAGCAATAATCTTGAATTCAGAATACTTTCTGGCAGTACTGCAATAAACAGGGCAAACATCAATATTTTATAGCTGTTCTTTTTGGTCAGATTGTTTTTGCTTACAAAAAAATCGAGTGTGAATAGCGACAGCCAAACAATGATAAAAAAGGCACTTTGTTTTCCAAATAACTCGAGGCTCAAAGGTTCATGAATCGTAAAAATTTTAGCCACAACAAACACCACGAGCAGTAGAATGCTGACTACAACTAAATGTATTGGTTTGGTTTTACTAAAAAAACTTGAAATCATGTGCTTATTTTAACTAATTGTCTTGTCCATCAAAACCCTTGAGGAAATTACTATTAATCTTTTTAATATTTAAAATAAAAAATATGTAATTTTGCAGGGTAAATATATAATTATACTATGAAAGATTTCTTTTACGCTATACAAGATTTGTTCGTTGACGTGTTATTTGCGCCTTATGATGCTTTGCGTCATTTAGAATTGAGCAATTGGTGGTTGGCTAACATTTTTTCTTGGCTTTTTATCGTTATTGGCATTGTGGCTTTCGTTTATTGGATGCTACAACTTAAATCTTATAATGACAATAACGAAGAGGACAAGAGCATCACCTCTCATTCGTATTTATAAATCGAAACCAATATCTTTACGATAATTCATCTTATCAAAATGTAGTCTTTCTATATTTTGATAAGATTTTTTTATGGCCTCTTGGTATGTATTGCCATACGAAGTGATGGCCATGACACGACCTCCAGAGGTCACAATTTTTCCTTCTTTAAGAACTGCTCCAGCGTGAAACGGGATAGAACCACTAATGTTTTCCAGTCCTGTAATCTCTTTCCCTTTTTCATAAGCTTCTGGATATCCTCCAGACACGAGCATGACAGTAGTGGCAGATCGTTCATCGATTTCAATGTCAATCTTATGTAAGGTTTGATTTGCAATAGCCTTAAATACTTTGATGATATCCGTTTTTAATCTTGGCAGCACCACTTCTGTTTCTGGGTCTCCCATTCTGACATTGTACTCTATAACTTTTGGTTCGTCACCAACCTTAATCAATCCAATAAATATAAAACCTTTATATGGCAGATTATCTTTTTGAAGCCCTTCAATCGTTGGCTTGACAATTTGCTCTTCAATTTTAGAGAGAAAAGTGTCTGTTGCGAAAGGGACAGGAGACACTGCTCCCATTCCACCAGTATTCAATCCTGTGTCACCTTCTCCAATACGTTTGTAATCTTTTGCTGTTGGAAGAATTTTATAATGCAAGCCATCTGTCAGTACAAAACAACTCAACTCAATACCATCCAAAAACTCTTCGATGACCACTTTACTGCTTGCAGAACCAAACTTGGCATCGACCAACATGCTTTTTAGCTCGGCCTTGGCTTCGTTTAAATCATTTAAGATCAAAACGCCTTTCCCAGCAGCCAATCCATCAGCTTTTAATACATAAGGAGGTTTTAACGTCTCTAAAAACTTGTAACCCTCTTCAACATTGTTCTTATTGAAACTTTGATACGCTGCTGTTGGTATATTGTGTCGAAATAAAAATTGTTTAGCAAACTCCTTACTACCTTCTAACTGTGCTGCGGCTTTTTGAGGGCCAATCACTGCAACGTGTTTTAACTGCTCGTCTTTCAAAAAGAAATCATGGATGCCTTGAACCAATGGGTCTTCAGGCCCAACAACGACCATTTGAATCCCTTTTGAAATCACTAGATTTTTGATGGCATTAAAATCGTCCAATTTAATGTCCACGTTTTTAGCAATTTGAGCTGTTCCAGAATTTCCTGGAGCTACAAATAATGAATTACTTAAAGGACTTTGGGCAATTTTCCAAGCGAATGCGTGTTCTCTTCCGCCCGAACCGAGTATTAAAATGGTCATGTGTGTGTTGTTTGATACAAAAATAAAGTTTTTGCATCTTCTGAAAGGGCGAGACACGATTTTTTTTATTTCCTTTACAAAATAATCCATCTTCTTTTGAAACTATTCGACCTTTCGTTACATCTTAACGGCTTTCCTATAAAGAAGGCTAAATCACTTTTGGAAACCATTCAGGGAAAAAACGAAAGGGAGTTTGAAGTTTATGTTGAAGACCAAAAGAAACACATAGTCAATTATCATTTAGAGCATAACCCAAATTATAAACTATTAGCAAAGTATGCCAACCCAAACGATTGGGATACTGTGCCAGTGATGACCAAGCGCCATTTGCAACAACCTCTAATCGAGCGGCTTTCTCGAGATTTCTCTAGAAAAAATGTATATGTTAACAAAACCTCTGGTTCGGCTGGTGATCCTTTTATTTTTGCAAAGGACAAATTTTGTCACGCATTGACCTGGGCTATTATTCAAAATCGATTTGGGTGGTTCAATCTCGATTTTAACACCTCAAAACAAGCACGGTTTTATGGAATTCCATTGGATGCCAAAGGCTATTATAAAGAGCGATTTAAAGATGCCTTAAGCAATCGTTTTCGGTTTTCGGTATTTGATTTAAGCGATAAAGCTTTTGAAAATCACTTAAAAAAATTCAAACGCACGTCATTTGAATACCTTAATGGCTATACAAGTTCCATAGTTCAGTTTGCAAAGTTTTTAGAGCGGAAACAATTGGTTCTGACGACAGTTTGCCCAACACTACGAGCATGTGTGGTGACATCCGAAATGTTATTTGACGAAGACAAACTGATAATGGAAACACAATTTGGGGTTCCTGTAATTAATGAATATGGTGCTTCTGAATTGGATTTGATTGCCTTTCAAAACAAAGATGATGAATGGCAAATAAACAGCGAAACCTTGTTTGTTGAAATTCTTGATGATAACAACACTATTTTGCCATATGGTAAGGAAGGTCGTGTCGTTATCACCTCACTTTACAATAAAGCACATCCATTCATACGATACGATATTGGAGATATCGGCATACTTTCCCAAAAAAGTACAACGAAAAAACCAATCCTAGAAAAATTAATCGGACGAACCAATGACATTGCTTTATTGCCAAGTGGGAAAAAAGCAGCCGGTTTAACATTTTATTACATCACGAAAAGCATCATTGAAGACGATGGCAATGTAAAAGAGTTTGTCATTGAACAACAAAAAATAGATACATTTAAAATTTATTATGTTAGTGAACATAAACTATCGGATGAAAAAATCAAAACAATAACAAGAGAAATGGAACATTATCTCGAAAAAGGACTCGTCATACTTTTTGAAAGACAAACCGTTTTAAAGCGTTCAAAAAGTGGTAAATTGAAGCAGTTTTCATCATTATTAAATTCACGGTAGTTTGAATGAAATCCTTATCATAACAAGTTATTTTCCTCCAGAAATTGGCGCTGCCTCCAACCGAATTTTTCATTTAGCCGAAGGGCTTCAAAGGAAAAAATTTAATGTTTCAGTTTTGACTCCTTTACCAAATTATCCGACTGGGAAAGTGTTTGAGGGCTATAAAAAAAGGGTTAAGGTTACATCCATTGAAAACGATATTTCCATCCATCGTTTATGGATTTATGCTAGCAACTCCAAAAATAAATTACTTCGCCTAATTGCAATGTTGTCTTATAGCTTTAGTTTAATTTGGTTTTTTATTTGGAATAAAATTCCAAAAAAAGTGATTGTACAATCGCCTCCACTTATAGTTGCCTTTACATGTTTGTTGTTTTTGCGTTCTAAAAACCGAAAAATAATTTTGAACGTCAGCGATTTATGGCCAATTGCAGGATTAGAACTGGGTGCTTTCGAAAGAAACTTTAGTTATAGATTACTTGAAAACATAGAACGCTTCAATTACAAAAAGGCAGATTTAATTTTGGGCCAAAGTGAAGAAATCCTAACTCACGTATATTCATTGTTTCCAAAAAAAAATACGTATTTATATCGAAACTTTCCAAACTTCAAATATTCAAATAATCATAAAGAACACTCATTGGGAGGAAAAATTAGAATTGTTTATGCTGGCTTATTGGGAGTTGCACAAGGTGTTTTAAAACTTTGTGAAGAACTTGATTATTCAAATATAGAACTACATATTTATGGCTCTGGAGCAGAGCAAATTGAGATTGAATCATTTATAATCAACAATCCAGAGCTACCAATTGTTTATCATGGTGAACTAACAAGACATGAACTCCATAAAGTGCTTCCTCAATTCGACATAGCCATTATTCCTCTACTTAATAGGATTTATGGCAGTGTTCCATCAAAAATATTTGAATATGCCAAATTGGGGCTCCCTATACTTTATTTTGGTGGTGGAGAAGGTGAGATGATTGTTAGGGAAAATAAATTGGGTTGGATTGCTGAAGCTGGAGATTATGATAACTTAAACTCCACTATTTTAAAGATTGAAAAAAATGATTTAAACATCAATTTTAAAGAAAAAATAAAACAAACAGCTGATGCTAATTTTGATTTTGAGGCTCAATTAGAGCGGTTGGCGAAAATTATTTAATACGCTTTTTCTTCACCTTTAATGGCGTTTAAAAAGGTTTTGGTAATGATTTTTAGGTCTAAAAGCAAAGACCAGTTTTCAATATAGAAAATATCATATTTAACACGTCCAATAATATCTTTGTCGGATTCTATTTCTCCTCTAAAGCCACTTATTTGCGCTAACCCCGTGATGCCTGGTTTGACAAAATGACGAACCATAAATTTGTCTACTTTTTTAGCATACATATTGGTGTGACTTACCATATGTGGTCTTGGGCCAACCACAGACATATCACCAAAAAGCACATTAAAAAATTGTGGCAATTCATCAATGCTCGTTTTGCGAATAAACTTCCCGATTTTAGTAACTCGTTGATCGTCTCTCGTCGCTTGAAACAAATGCGCATCTTTATTAGGCGTCATCGATCTAAATTTGTAACAATCAAATTCCTTGTAATTAAACCCATTTCTAGATTGTTTAAAAAAGACTGGGCCTCTAGATTCAATTTTAATGAGTATTGCGATTAAGGGTGTTAACCATGACAATATGAATATGATTACTAAACTAGAAAACATAATATCAAAACTGCGTTTCATGACCATATTAATCGAATCTTCCAACGGAATATTTCTGACAGACAGAATTGGAATATAGTCGTAATATTCATACTTCAATTTTTTAGAATAAATTTCTTTATTGTCGGGTAAGAATTTTAATATTTTAAGATTATTATCAGCAAAATCGACAATTTCACTGATCTGACTATTATTTAGTTCTGAAATTGAACAGTAAATTTCATCAATACCCTCATTTTTAACAAAGTCAAAACAATCCATTAGGTATGTATCATCTTTCTCCCTAAAATTAAATGTGCCTTTGTGAATATACCCATATTCAGGATTTTGATTAAAAAAATGCTCTAAAGCATGCGTTTTTTTGTTAGCTCCAAAAATGACTGTTCTTCTATAGTTTCCACCAAATGAGGTTCTATACTTTTGTAGTAAATAATACAATGCGAACTTAAAAGTAATAATCGCCAAAAACACTAGGGCAACATACTTGAAAATTGAAATTGGATAAATGTCCAGATCGTGATTATATCCTGAAAAAGCAAAAACTATCAAAGTGAAAAGTACCATTTGCCGAAAACACAATGCAAAAATGGTAACCTCTCTTGTATATCTGTAAACTTCATAAAATTTAGAGCTTATTGACAATACTATCCATGAAGAAGATATAAATACCATAAAAACAATAGGTTCAATATCTTTAAAGAAATAAAAAATGGCCAACCCATTTATGATACTTAAATCGATTAAGTATGAAATTGGTCTTAAGTAACCCGAATATCTTCCTTGTTTGAATAAGCTCAACTTACAACTTTATATGGTTAGTAAAATCTTTATGTTCGCTCTTGTAGAGCTCTTCTTCAGACAAACTCTTGAAATAATCAAATGTTTTTTTCATTCCAACCGCTCTGTCTACTTTTGGTTCCCAGTCTAACAATCTTTTAGCTAAACTAATGTCGGGTTGTCGTTGCATTGGATCGTCGATTGGCAAATCTTTGTAAATTATTTTTTGGTTTGTTCCTGTCAATTTGATGATTTCTTCTGCAAAATCTTTAATTGTTATTTCATGAGGGTTTCCAATGTTAACTGGATGCGAGTAATCACTAAATAATAATCTAAAAATACCCTCAACTTGGTCGTTCACATAACAGAAAGATCGTGTTTGTGAGCCATCTCCAAAAACTGTCAAATCTTCTCCTCTTAAGGCTTGTCCCATAAAAGCAGGAATCACTCTGCCATCGTTAAGGCGCATTCTTGGCCCATAGGTATTAAAAATACGAACAATGCGTGTTTCTAATCCATGGAAACGATGGTACGCCATTGTGATTGATTCCTGAAAACGTTTGGCTTCGTCATAAACACCCCTTGGACCAATGGTATTGACATTACCGTAGTAATCTTCCGTTTGAGGGTGTACCAATGGATCTCCATATACTTCAGACGTAGAAGCGATTAAAATCCTTGCTTTTTTTGCTTTTGCTAAACCTAACAAATTATGTGTCCCAAGCGAACCCACTTTTAATGTTTGTATTGGTATTTTTAAATAATCTATTGGGCTTGCAGGTGAAGCAAAATGTAGAATGTAATCTAATGAACCATCTATTTTGACAAACTCTGTAACGTCATGCTTTATAAACTGAAAATTTACATGATCTAACAAATGATGTATGTTTTTTTCGTCACCTGTTATAAAATTATCCATGCCAATGACCGAAAACCCTTCGTTGATAAAACGATCACACAAATGCGACCCTAAAAAACCAGCCGCTCCAGTTATTAAAATTTTCTTTGACATCAATTAGCAACTTTTCTACCTATTGAACTATAATAAAACCCTTCTCTTTCGATATCCTCAATATCATAAAGGTTTCTTCCATCAAATATTACAGCTTCATTCATGCTCTCTTTGAGCAACGAGAAATTAGGTGTCCTAAATATACTCCATTCTGTGCAAATAATTAAGGCATCGACTGAATTTACTGCATCATACATATTTGAACTGTAAATAAGTTGGTCTTTATATTTTTGCCTCACGTTTTCCATTGCTTCAGGATCAAAAACTTTCAAAGTTGCTCCGCTTTTAAGTAATTCGTCTATCATATATAAAGCAGGCGCCTCGCGTATATCGTCAGTTTCTGGCTTAAATGCCAGTCCCCAAATGCCAAATGTTTTCCCTTTTAAATCGTTATCAAAATATGATTCAATGCGAGGAATTAGAATTTTCTTTTGTATGTCATTTACTTTTATAACAGACTCTAATATGTCAAATTTATAGCCTAGATCCTTTCCGGATTTGTGAAGTGCCTTGACATCTTTAGGAAAACATGAGCCTCCATAACCTATCCCTGGAAATAGAAATCGTTTACCTATACGAGAGTCGGTTCCCATGCCAGCTCTAACTTTATCAACATCAGCCCCAACCAATTCACAGAAGTTGGCGATTTCGTTCATAAAAGTGATTTTTGTTGCCAAAAATGAATTTGCAGCATATTTGGTTAGTTCAGCAGACCTTTCGTCCATAAAAATAATAGGGTTACCCGATCTTACAAATGGCTTGTATAATTTCTCCATAAGTCGTGAAGCTCTTTCAGAGCTTGAACCAATGATAATGCGTTCGGGTTTTAAGAAATCGTCAACCGCAAAACCTTCTCTCAAAAACTCTGGGTTGGATACCACATCAAAATCTATATTGGTTTCTTTTGCGATGGTTTCTCTTACTTTGTCAGCAGTACCAACCGGAACCGTACTTTTGTCAACAATAACTTTATAGCTTTTGATTAGTTTGCCTATTTCTTTTGCCGCTCCCAACACATAGGACAGGTCGGCGGAACCATCTTCATCTTCTGGTGTCGGCAGGGCAAGAAATATAATCTCCGCAAAATCCAATCCTTCTTGTAGAGATGTTGAAAACTTTAACCGTCCAGCTTTAATATTTCGGTCAAAAAGCACATCTAAATGAGGTTCGTAGATGGGAACCTCTCCATTTTTCATTTGAGCTACCTTGTGCTCATTTATGTCTATACAAAGAACTTCGTTTCCTGTTTCGGCCAAACACGTTCCAGTAACCAAACCAACGTATCCTGTTCCTATTACTGATATCTTCATTTCGCAATAAAATTATTGTGTTGCAAAAATAGGAAAGTAAGTTGAAATAGATAACACTACCTACTTTAATTACAAAATGACTAAAAACAAATACTTTTTATTTTGAAAATCTTTCTTTTAAAACAAGTCCAATAAATTTAGAGTTGCCAACTAAATAGCGTTTCCACATTCGCTTTGGTTCTTGTGCAAAACGATAAAACCATTCCAATCCGTTTTTTTGCATCCATAATGGAGCGCGTTTTACTTTGCCAGAAACAACATCAAAACTGCCTCCAACACCCATAATAAAGTTGACATTGTTCAACAAATCTTTATTTTCGTAAAGAAAGTTCTCTTTGGTTGGTGAACTAATGGCTACAAAAAGAATATTAGCGCCACTTTGTGAGATTTGTCTTGCAATATCTTTTTCCTCTTCTTTTTTAAAATAGCCATTTCTATAACCTGCAATTATGTTTGGAGAATATTGTTTGGAATATTTTTTAACGACTTCTTTCACAATATCTTCTTTCGCTCCAAAAAAATAGATTTTGTAGTCTTTTTTATGTGCTAATTCAACCAGATTTTGCATTAAGTCAATTCCTGCCACGCGCTCTTTTAATGGTTGATTTAGTATTTTAGATGCCCAAACTACCGCTTGCCCATCAGCATTGATTAAATCACTTTCGTTAACACTTTTTCTTAATTGTAAATCGGATTGCATGGCTACAATTTTTCCCGCATTAACAACAACGTGATGGATTTGCTTTTTATTTGCAATTGCTGTTTCAATGGTTTTAAGAGTTTCTTGAACCGAAAGGTTGTCAATAGTGGTATTTAAAATATTAACTCTACTCATTCTCGCTGGCTTCTAAAAGATAAAAACTAAATGCATAAAACATCCAGGATTGTGCCCAGCGAATATAAGAAATTCTTGAAGTTACCAATTTCTTTTTTTGATAATAAAAATACCCTTGGGGAGATTGCATGTTGTTAATTGTCCAAATCAAAACTTTGTCTATGAGGTCTTTATTTTGATTAAAATTTCCAAATCTAGAAAGTGTAACCACTAATTGAGCTGGAGCATGTATATCTATTGGGAATGTTTGGTCGTTGTAATATTTAGATATCCCTTCTGGTGTAAAAAAAGTTTTTAAATAATAATCCATTCCAATTTTTAGCTGATGGTCATAAAAAGCGTCATTTGATACTTGTCTATAAATATGGATACACTCTAAATTATAGCCCGTATGAAAATTATCTATCCATTGATGAAAAGGCAGGGTTCCATAACTCCACGAGCCATCTGCATTTTGCTTTTTACACACATACGAAACCACTTTTTTAGCGTTTTTAAGCAAAGCCTCATCTTTAGTATACTTGTACGTAAGACATAATAATTTTGCTCCTAAAAGTCCCGCGTTATAAACTTGAGTACTATCTAATGGGGAATAAGAGAATGTGTAATCGTCATCATCATCGTAAGATTTGTTTAAATCATTTAAAACAAATTTTGATGCGCTAATTACTGTATTGAGGTATATCTGGTTTTTAGTGACTTCATAGGCTTCTAACAATGCGTCGGCTATAAATGTCGTAGCAACGACAGTAGGTGTGTACTTTGGTTGAAAAAAAGCCCTTGCTTGCCAATCAAAATTATAGCCCCAACATGCCCCAGAATAACCATCGGTTTTTAGGGAAATAATTTGTTGGGCGAGCTCATTGATTTTATCTAAATATTCCTTCTTTTTTTCGACCTTATAAAGGTTGCAATAACCTGTTAAAAACAACCCAAGCCCTTTTGGATTATAGGCCTTTTTTACACCGAATATTGGTCTGAAATTGATTGGGCTTCGTTTAAAAAGCTGAATCCAGGCCAATCTGAAAAATCGAGATTTTCCTAAAAATGTTTTTTGAATTACCCAACTATTTAAACCATCATAAGGGTCCCATCCTTTAAAATTTTCTCTTTCACAATACGCCTTAAGCCTGTTAAAGCTCTCCCTTACTTGATGATGATTCACTTTTTTCTGATAATTTAAATATTAAGCTAAAAAACACTATCCAGAATATTGATGAAGAATGTGGTAATTCTAAAATAACATTAAACGATGAAAACACCACAATACCCAATAAACTTAATGACAAAAATAAAATTTCCTTGTCCATTATTAAGGTTTTATTATAGAAAAGGTTTTTTATTGGAAAAAATAGAAGGATAATAGACAGTATTCCTATATGAATTGCCATTGTTAGAAAGGAGTTATGTGGTGCGCACAAGTATTTATCATCTCCTAATATTTGTGGACCATATGGTATGTTGGAGAATAAATTGTTGAGATTCAAAATAGTTTCATCAGAAGCATATTGTAAACCAAAACCATCACCAAAAATTAAAAAATTATCAGTTATTTGCGACAATGAGTCTTTCCAAAACATAAGTCGCCATTTCACATTTACATCTGCAAAAGATGGAAGAAAAACAAACATCATTATTACTCCAATCAAAAGAAACATGGACAATATGATCTTGTATGTTTTTGAGCTTAAAATAAACAAATAAGAAAAATAAATTAAAGCTAAACTTAAATACGTGGAATCATGTCCCGTAGAGAATGAAATTAAAAAAACAAACAAGAAAAGAATGTGTTTTAAATATTTATTTTGGATTTTAACCAAAATAAAGCTGGCAATTATAAATAAACCTAAAATAATTATTGGGGAAAAATAATTTCTTTCAAAAAATGGGTTCTCTCCTTTAAGCAATAAATAATAAAACACATATAGGATTTGTATGGATAAACAAGCTATTCCAAAATATGCTAAATAAGTAGCCACTTCTTCTCTTATCTTTTTAAGGCTAAATAAAGCGTTCATTATAAGATATAATAAAAGCCCATAACCAAAAATCATGAATTGTCTTAAAACAATTTGTACGCTTACAAAATCGGGTTTTATAAAAGAATACAAAAGATATAAAATGATAATTATGAATAGAACTTCTAAACTTTTTATTCTATTAAAGTATTTATAGTTTAGAAGGCTTATTAGTGACAATATTAACAATAATAAATCATGAGCATAAAAAAAGGGTTGAACCAACAATAGTTGGGTATAGTTCTTGCCAAAAACCATTAATAGAAATAAGTCTATAATAAAAAACGAAAAAATTATTATAGAGATTTTATTTTTCATTTATGTTGTATAAGACACAATACGGTTCAAAACAGTGTTTTAATCTATTATTTGTGGTAAACCCGTATTTAAACTATCTATTATTTTAAATGTTGTTTTAGTTGTTAAACAGATGGATTCAAATGAAATTGGGTTCTTTTTACCTTCGTTTAAAGCTGATAAAAACGCTTCTACTTCTTGTTTATGGCCTTTAGAAGCTGATTTTAATTTGGTGGTTTTATTTCGTTCGTGTAGTTCACCCGATCTAAAATCATGAATACGACCTGTTTTGCCACCTCCAAATACTTCAATTAATTCTTTAGGTAATGATTTGTCCCCGTTAGCTAAATAATTAAGGTTACCTACAGAGCCATTTTTAAATTTGACAATGATAGAAATATTGTCATCTGTTTTCATCTTTTGATTGTCCGTGTTAATGCATTCAGCATAAACTTTTACTGGTTCCGAATCCGTAAAATATTGCATCAAATCAATAAAATGACACATTTCGCCAATAATACGTCCTCCTCCAAGTTCTGGGTTTTGAGTCCAGTGTTCTTTGGGGATAAACCCTGCGTTTACTCTTATGTTAACAAACACAGGCTCTGTTAGATTTTCAAATGCTTTTTTTATGGTTTTAGAAACATCTGCAAATCGTCGGTTAAAGCCTACCATAAGTTTTGCATTTGAGTCCTTGTAAGCCACTTCCACAGCCTCTAACTCATCCTGTGTCATAGCCAATGGTTTTTCTACAAATACGTTTTTGTCAGCTTTTAAGGCTTCAATTGTATATTGAGCATGAGAATTATGTGGTGTTGCAATAAAAACAGTATTGATGTTTTTGTCTTTCATTACATCTTCCGAGTTCGAAGATGTATTATTAAAGCCAAACTTTTCAGCAACATTTTTTGATGTTATTCCTTTTGTTGTAACAACAGTACCCAATGAAGCTCCGCCAGATTTCACATTAGGTATTAAATAACTTTGGGCAAAACTTCCAGCACCAATAAAACCTACATTTATCTTTTCGACTTTATTAGTATTAACTTTAAAAGTAGATGTGTGTTTATCTGGATTACCTTCTGGGTATTTCAGCAAAATACCTATTGATGGTTCTTCAACCTTCCCTAAGACAATATCATAGGCTTTTTCGGCATCAATAATGTCAAAAACATGCGTTGTCAAAGGTTTTAGGTTAACGCTTCCGTTAGATATTAGTTTTAAAAACGCTTCCATGTTTCGTTGCTCTGTCCAACGAACATAAGCATACGGATAATCATTACCATTTTCTTCATAATTAACATCGTATCGCCCTGGTCCATATGAACAAGACATGCGTAAATCCAATTCTTTTCTGAAGAAATGAGGATCGCGAGGAATATCCATTTTCACAGCTCCAACAACAACTATCTTCCCTTTTTTGCGAGCAATTACGGCAGATAATTCAATAGGGTCGTTTGAAGGGGCAGCCGCAGTAATTATAATACTATCAAAGCCATGTCCATTTGTAAAATCTTCAATGGTTGCCAGTAGGTTTGAATCGTTTCGTAACATAGCATTATCCGCTGCTGTTTCTTTAGCCAAATCAACCAGCCTTGACGATAAATCAATTCCAAATACATTACAGCCATTAGCTTTTAATAGTTGACATGTAATTTGACCTAATAAACCTAAACCAATAACACATACATTGTCACCTAAAGTTGGCTCACTTTGCCTCACACCCTGTAAAGCAATTGCGCCTAAAGTGGTATAGCTTGCATCTTCAAATGACACATTATCTGGTATTTTAGCTACTAAATTTTGTGGTATTGCAACTATTTCGGAATGAGATGCATAGTCTTGTCCTGCACAAGCAACCCTGTCGCCTACTTGAAACTGGTTGTTAGTATCCATAGACGCCATAACAACACCTGAAGTGCTATAACCCAAAGCTTTTAAGCTATCTAGTTTTGTTCTTACTTTATCTAATGTGGCTTTTAATCCTTCTTTTTTTATGTTCTGAAGAACTTGAGCAACCAAATCTGGACGCTGTTTAGCTTTCCCAATTAAGCTTGCTTTACCTACTTTAACTGTTCCTCTTTCGGTACCTGCGCTAATCAATGAAAATTTATTTTCGACTAATATCATGCCTTCTGAAATTGAAGGTAATGGTACCTCATCTACATATAACTCTCCTGACTTAAAATTTTGTATGACTTGTTTCATGTTATGTTTTTCTTTAATAGATGTTTTTGTCTTCTATATATTATTTCCAAATGCTATCACCATCTATTACTTGTCCTGTTGTAATGCTAATAATTTTTTATAAAGATAATTCTCTTTTTGCTAATGAAATATTTGTTTCAAAATTTATTTATCCTTCACCAGTTGTGTGTGTTTTAATTCAGTTTAATATATCCACCAAATGTAGTTTCTGTTGGGTTAATTTCCCACTTAGGATTAACACTTTTGATTTCAATAAAATCTCCGTCTTTTAAATTAATATTTAAAGAAGGATTACTAAAAACTCGTTCATTATTTGAATTTGAAACACTTGATATCAAATAATCAACTTCATCGTTAACTCTTAAATATAGGTCCCATTTTTCATTAGAGCCACTTTTTTCTGAATAACAAAAAATCTCAACTCCACTTAAAACACTTTCTTGTCTAATATAGATTTTATTTTTTCTTGATTCGCTTTGTGGAGCCTTTGGCATATTTCCAAAATAACAGATTTCATTGTCTTCAGGGTTTGACATATGAGCTTGAAGAGATATCACATATGTTTGATATGCTTTTTCAGTAACATTTAATAATGATCTTACTTGTTCTGAGGTTAAGTCTAACGGCGCACCTTCTTTTGTAGAGTTATTCCCTTTAATTGTAAGAGGGGTCATATCAGACAATTTTTGATTATCAATTGATTTATTCTCTATTGTCAAATTAGTTAAACTAGAGCCGTCTCCAGAAAATTTATTGGCAATTATATGATGATTGAAAGTTGATATCTTTTCGGTATTGTTATACTTATAAAAATTGTTTGAGCCATTAGAACTAAACATTCTAAACTCGTAACCAGTTGCGTGTGAATAGAAGTTTTTTATAACAAAATCTGACGAATAATCTAAAGGATTTGCATTTAATCTTAAAACACTTGTGTCGTATTTATCATCTGATAACACTTCTATATCTCCACGAACTTTCAAAAAAGGACTGTGCTCAAAATTGTTCTTAACACCATAATCTACTATTTGGTCTTCTGAGCCAAGAAAACCTAGCATAAAATTATCAGTCGTTGCTTCAGCTCGTCTAATTCCAACTGTTGTGCGATTAGGTTTGTCTTCAATTGTAGCAAAGGTGGTCTGAATGTCAGGGAAAGCTGGTGTTAAAAAGACTCCTAACGTTGGATAACCCGACGTGTCTGTAATAGAATTATCACCTTCTTTATTTCTGCTCATATAAATAAGATCGTTAACTCCAAATCCGGGAACATCTCTTGCTAATAATACAAAGTCACCACTTCCTCCATTATTGGCAACATCAATCCCCATGCGCCAAGATTGTCTGTACCCCTTAAATGACAATTCAGGGGCAACACTATTATCTGAATCATTTATTAAGTTCCCGCCATTAAATGTAAATAACCCAGAAACATTTATATTGCCATCACCTAAAATGTTACTTTCATTTAAAATTATGTCTTCATTAAATGTTTTAATGATTTGATTATCATTAATTAAAGTAGAGTCTTGATCTATAGATTCTTGCTGGCCATATCCAATATTGAATATTAAGAATGAAAAGAATGAAAATCTTAATTTCATAAATGGTTTTATTGTTTTTTAATTGTATTAAAACATTCGATAATGTACTTATTTTCTTCTTTTGTTCTAGAGGCAAGCCTAACAAACTCACCATTTAATCCTATTTTATCAGAACATGTTCTTAAATAAATACCATGATTAATAAGCATATTAAACACAAAGTCATCACTACTTTCCCCATTCAATATTTCGACTAATGCAAAATTGGCCATGCTTGGATACACTTTTATATTGGGGATTTGCTTTAGCTGTTTTATAAATTCTTGTGTTTCTTTTATATATTTTACTCTCACTTTTTCATATTCTTTTAGGAATTCGTCTCTTGTATAAAGTCTGAAAAAATATTCAGACAATCCGTTTGAGTTCCACAAAAAGCCATTTAATAAAAGTTCTTGGACGCGTCGAGAACCCATCACTGCATAACCTGCTCTAATACCAGCAATACCAAAATCTTTAGACATGCTTTTTACAAGTATCAGATTGGGGAATTTATACACTAAATTAGATGCGGTCTTTAAATCGTAATATTCGTTTTCATAAGCAAAATGAATAAAGCTTTCATCTAATATGAAGTTTTTAACATCTCGTAACTCTCTCAATAAGTAATGTACTTTTTCAGAATCCATATATCCTCCATTTGGATTGTTTGGATTGATAAGCACAACAGTATCTGGTCGTTCTTTTTTTACAAGCTTTATGTAGGCATCTACATCTAACTCGTAATTGTTTTCTTTTAACAGCTTATTATATACAACCTCAACATCATCATTTATAAATTCATAATACGACGAAAATGTTGGGATGTTTATTACAATTTTTGATTTCGTATAACGCTGAATTACAGTTTGTATAATTTCTATTGCGCCATTCCCAATAAAAATATTGTCTGGATGAATCCCAATAGCACTAGATAGTGATTCGGCAATGACTCTGTTTTGTGAAGGGTAAAATTCCAGCAAATCTCTTAACCCTCCTGTGTCTAATAACTCTCTTTTAAAGTAATCCAAAAATAAGTCAGTCGCATAAGGGTTTGATAAAAAACAAGCGTCAACTTTAACTTTTAGCTCTGGTATGGCCTCTTTTATAGTAAAAATGCTTGGTGAGTGTGATCCAGCTTCTTCTTTTAAAAGGCGTAGCTGTCTGGTTAGTTCTTCTTTTGTTTGCATTATGGTTTTACCTTAGATTCAATAATTTTTACTTTGTCTGTTTGTTTGTTTCTTTGTATTTCTTTTACCACGTTAATTTGAAGCGGAACATTGCCTAACCGTTGTATAATTCCTTCTCTTAACTCAAGAAGTTCCTTATCATTTAAAGGCTGGTTTTCGCTTATTTCCATATTAACAGATAAATCTTCCTCCTGAAGAATATAAAATTGTTTGATGTTCTGAAACTTCTCCATTAAATTATAAAAATTTATAGTAGGTATCGCTTCTTTTCCTTCTTTATATAAAATATCATCTTGCCGCCCCTCAATCCCTTTAAATGGAATGTGCATTGCCCTCCCACACTCGCAAGTTATATTTTTGTTCAGTAATGGTATCGCTTTATCATTGGTATGATATCGTAACAAAGGCATAATGTCATTATTTAACGATGTGGCAATGATAGTATTGTCTGTATCTATTTCACAAATTCCGTAATCGTCATTGTTGTGATAATTACCATACGAACATTGCTGCACGGTAACTGTTCTTTCATTTTGTCCATACCAATCTAAAACATCACATTGCCAATAACTTTCTATTTCATCTCTATATTTGGGCAACATAGTCTCTGACGAAGTTATTATGGTTTGAATTTGAGGTAATTTAATATTGTGCTTTTTTAAAAGCAAAGTCAATATGTAAACAGATGAGGGGTACCCCTTTAGCACCTTTGCTTTTGACTTTTTGAATGAATCCAAAAAAACTGGCAGATGAGCATCGTTAATATGGTAAGGTGATAAATACCAAAAATTTCTAATAATATCTCGTTTATGAATCGGCTCATTTTCTTTTGGAGAAAAGCTTCTTATAACAATTGCAGGCTCTCTAAGGCCGTAACTGTGTTTTCCGAAGGACCAAGCTCTGTACCCCAGAATCACTTCGATAGCATCGCTAAAATAGCATTTAGGAACTTTAAATGGTTTGCCTGAAGACCCAGAAGTGGATTTCCATTGTAAATTGTTAATGTTTTTATCTTCTCTTATAAAATCTAAAGGGTTTTTCCTAATAGTGTCTTTGTTTATTATGGGCAGTTTTTTTAATTCCTTTAAACTAAAATTATCAAAGTCTATTTTGGATTTATATGGTTTATAGTATGGTACTTTATTAACTGCTATTGTTAAGATGCGTTTTAGTTTACGTTCTTGGTATAATTTGATTTCGCTTGCGGATTTGGATTGAAATTTTAAATATTCAGGATATTTTAAATAAGTGTACACTATGTTTGCAAACTTATTTACGACATGGCTTACTTTCATTTATTAAAAACGTTTTCAAGCTTATAACTTGTGTTTCTTTCCTTAAAATTTTTATATAAAGGAAAGGCAAATTTAGCCATTTTTCTAACAAATTGAGGTAAATTCAACTTATTTTTAACCTTATAATAACTTGAAAAATAGTTGTTATCACCACTCATTTTTTTATACCCAAAAATTTGAATGCTCTCTTTATTGCAGCTTAATAAGCTTCCTTTTAAATTTTGAGTGTCTAAATTAATTTCACAAACACATTTAAGAATATCTGAATTGTAATGAGCGTCGCTACCTCCCAGAGGAATTAAATGTGGGTGTTTAACAATCTCGTTTTGTGCGGCCTCATTAAAATCGTTGTTGATTTTAGCATTAAAAACCTCAAAAGCGTCACCTAGTTTTATGGCTTCATTATAAAACTTTGACTGCATAATGCCATCTTTTCTTGCAGGATGCGGGAAATATACTAATCCGTTTTGCGATTTTATATGCTGAATAACATTTAAAGGCGTGTCTGATGGTATAAATTTGTTTAAAAATAGTCCAATAATGTGTGTGCCATCTGTGCAGGTCACTTCCTCTCCTATAATAACTTTTAAATCTGTTTTATTGTTATTTTCTAGCCATTTAACAAACCCAAAAGCGCCATCAATTGTGTCATGATCTGTAATAGCGATAAGATTAATGTCTGCTTGTTTGCATTTTGAGTAAATAGCGTTGTATGAATTATATCCATCAAAGCTAGCTTTGGTATGGGTGTGGAAATTAGCTCTAATCAAAACTATTGTTTTAAAATTTTATTTAAAGTATCTCTTATATTGCCTTCGTATGTCTTTTGGTTATACAATTTTAAATATTTTGCACGTCCGTTTTCGCCAAACTCTTCACGTAATTTACTATTATTTAAAAGAAATTCTGTTTTAATTATAAATTGTTCTAAAGTAATTTCAGGGACTATAAACCCTGTTTTGTTATTATCAACTATTTCTGGAATCCCTCCTACAGGTGTAGATATTACTGGTAATTTGCTTTGCATTGCCTCAATTACAACCCCAGGGTTTAAATCTATAAAAGATGGGAAAATGAAAATTGACGCTTTAGAATACAATTCAAATTTTTGCTTATCGAAAATTGGTCCATTTACCTCTACTTGGTTGTTAATCCCTTTTTCTATACATAAATCTTCTATTTGCTTTTTTGAAACATCTGCATCGGCTCCAGCCATAAAGGCTTTTATATAATGACCTTTTTTTATTAACGCTTCAACTAAATCTATAAACAATAACACACCTTTATCTTTAACATAGTTTGACAAGAATAATAACGTTTTTTCTTGTTTGAGGTTTTTATTTAAAAACTCTGAAGCCTCGTCCTCCATGCCATCAGGTATCACAAAACACTCCTTGTATGGTAAAAAATTAATATCTTTAAACTGATTATCATTAAGTATTATTACATAGGCATTTTTAAAGGCAAAATTATATAATGCTGTTTTGAATTTCCCTTTATAATTGTTTTTAATTCCCAAGCCTCTTAAATGAAGTATTCTCTTTACCTTAAACAACCTAATAAGAGTTACAAGAAACACATCTCTTAAAAATGGTACTCCAAATGGAGAAATAGTAAAATAGGCTGCTTTAGGCCTTTGCATTAACTTAAAAGCTAATCGGAACCCGTAAACAACTAATTTAGCAATCTTTTTCATTGACATTTTACCAATATCAGCAATAGAATCTGCAAAATTTATTGGTAAAAGTTCCACATTAAAGTTATCATTAATTTCCTTGCTCTCAATTAATGATTTATTTCTTAATGCTGCTCCATGAACAGGTGGGGGCAATTGCATAATGAAAAGTATTTTATTTACTCTATTAGTCATTTGTCTTTAATTAATTTCAGGCTTGTTATGGTGATTATGATTAATAAATGAGAAAAAAAGTGCAAAAAACACCAATCCCTGTTGCCTGGAAATCATTTCTTCAGTTATGCAAAAAAATATAAACATAATTAAAATTAACCTTTCTAAATTTGTTGTGGTATTATAAAAACCTATTGCCAATAAAATTAAAAATGAAATCACTCCTATAGTGCCTAGTGCCACAGCAAAAAACAAATATTGGTTGTGTGGAGAATACCTGTATCTAGCACAATTTAGGTAGTTGTTCTCTTTATATTTATCAACCATCTTATCTTTTACATTAACCATTCCCACACCAAAAAATTTATTTTCAGAAAAAACTTCTAAAGCCGTTTTCCATTTTACTAATCTGATAGTAATGTTATTGGTTTCTTCTTCAACATCTGTGAGTTTAAAACCAGTATTTGCAATTCGAGTAATTTTATAAATTTTGAAAGGGTTGGTAACAATTAATGCTGTGAAGAGAATTAAAACTGTAGTTGAAATCATTATTTGTTTTTTTGAAGGCTTTAGCTCTGTAACAAATAGGAAAGGGAATATAAATAGTGTCAAAATTCCTGCAATAGAATTCAATAAGAAAATATTGACAATAAATATCAGAATCACAAAATAGAACTTAATATCATATTTTTTATTTGTGTATAGTTTTAATAAAAGAATTAATGAAATGTTCAAGAAAAAGGAAACATAAGTTGGGTGCCAATCATCAAAAACTCTTGTTAAACCATAATATGAATATTTATTAAATATATTAGGCGGAATATAAATTGTTGTTTTGTGGGTTATGATAATATCTACAATACAATATATATCTGCAATAAGAATGAACAATAGTGAAGAGGAAACAAATACTATTTGCGCAATCTTTAGCTCTTCCTTTTTTATTTTAAATCCTGACAAGGTTAATGGGATTAAAAGAAAAGAAATGTGTTTTAATATCCCAGAATAACTACTATTAGAAAAAATTATCAAATAATTGAATGTTATAAAAAAGAAGAAGGCTATTAATAAAATATTGCCTAAAGGTAATTTGTCTAATCCTTTTTTTTGAAAAAATAACCAATTAATAAAAAGTAATGCGATAATGATGCCTTCTAAATTATAGAACCCAGAAGGAATTAGGAATATTAGAACTAATAACAGGTATTTATGCACATTATTAAATATCTTCATCAAGATTTGTTTTTTTATTAAAATATTCAATTGAAACAAAATACACTAACCAGAATATCATTGATGAATGTGGGAGCTCTAAAACTACATTAAATGAAATCCAAATCATATAGCTAAACAGCATCAAGACTAAAAATAATTTATTTCTATCCATTTCATTGGCTCCATAAATAAAAAAATAATTAAATATTTTTATCATGGGAAAAAACAATAACAAAACCGAAACAAACCCTGTATGAAAACTAATTGTTAAAAATGAATTATGTGGGGGAGAAACCCACCTTTCCAAATGCCTAGATTCGTCAAGAAAACCCTGCGCTCCGATAGAATAAAACAACTCATATGCAAAATCAAGACTCACATATGGTACTCCAAAACCCTGTCCCCAAAGACCATAATTGTATGAAAAAACATATTTGCTTATTTCTTTCCAAATCAATAATCTCCAAGATGCGTTTGCATCTTGAAATTGAGGAAGAAAAGTTAATAACCAAACACATAAAATTGCAATTGATAAATAAATGATCTTTTTCTTTAAACTTATCTTAATTAAAAAATAAAATAAAACAAGACAAAAAACAGCTAAAAATAATGAAGAGTGTCCAAGCAATGTCGAGAACACTAAAGTAATCATAAAAAGAACCCACTTTACAATCCCATCCTTAAATACTAAAATATATGCTCCAAAATTAATTACGCCAAACATACCTGCAAGAGTATAATAATTGTAACCCTCTAAAAGGTCAAAGCTCTCAAAATCAAACAGTATCAAGTACAAAAAATAGATGACTTGTAAAATTATCGAAATGTAACCAATCTTTATTAGAAATCTAGTTAGCGGTGTTAAATCATTGTCTTTAATATATTGGTTATAATATACATATGCTACTGTTAGGTAGATATACAGCATAAATTGACGTAAAGCTATTATTTTTAACTCACCGTTAAGTCCTAAAAAAAATAATGAATAGAACAAATAGATTAATGAAATAATGATGAATAAAAATATTGTGGGAAACTTTAATGATTTTAAGGGCTTGGTAATTAAAGAATAAATTATAAATAATAATAAAACTAAATCGTGTAAATATATAGGTCCTAAAATTTGAGTTTTAGTAAAACCTAAGCCTAAAAACAACAATAGAATTATATAAAGATAAAGAGGGTTATATTTAGATTTTTTTAAAACTAATTTCATTTTTTTAATCAATAATATTAAACAACTTCTGTGTTAAAAATGAACATCCAAAGAAAAACACCGAAGATCCTATAAAAACAATTGTTGTTTGGCCAAAGCTCATTTTCAATAAATAAATTGCCACCATAATTACAATAATTGGTAAAATTATTGTAATTCTTTTGAGCACGTATCCTTTTTCATTTAAAATAATAACACTCAACACAGATGTTGCTAATTCTCCTAGTAAAACAGAAAAAACAATTAAATAGGGTTTATCTCCAAAAGTATAAAACAGTAATATTGCTGATATAATTGTAATTAGAGCGGCAATAACATTTATTATCGTGTATTCCTTGTCCTTTTTTTGCAATAATAATCGAGTTCCGGCACTAGAAGTAAATGATGAAATGACACTCGATACCCCTAATATTATGAACGTTATCGAATAAAAAATATAACTTGTATCAAATAATAGAGGTATTGTTATTTTAGGAAAAAACCAAACACAGTTTAAGAAATATAACCCTACAACTGAAGACAGGAAATCAACTTTAATTGACACTTCTAAACTTAAAAGTTCTTTAAAAAAAGTTTGAATAATTATACGATTAACCCCCTTAAAAATCATATAAAGTTTAAGCGCAACATAACTAACGGCTATGGTATTTACACTATTGAAATATGGCATAACACTTATAATCCCAATCCCAACAAAATAAAGTGAAATGCCGGCAATTCCTATATTTAAATTCTTATAGTATTTATTAAGGTTTTTGAGTTTGGGTTTAATAAAATAAGGAACTTTTAATATCCTTGAAACTAATACCCCTGTCAAAAAGTAAGAAACCAAAATACTTAATGTATATAAAATAATTATTGTTTCTTGGAAGAAAAACGAAGAAATTATAAGAGTGAGAGAGGGTATAGCAATTCTTATTAATGCAACTATTGAGCCTTTAATTGGTTTGCTTCTTCCATATAAAGCATAATCTGCATTTAGAGCAAAAACTGGGGCTATAAAATATAATAGATTTTTAGTTATATAAAAACCCGAAAACCCTATGAAAATCAATAACAAAGAAAGCATTAGTCGTGCTGACTGCGTAGATTTATATTCAGCCTTCCAATCGTCTAAAATAGCTAAATCTCTTGTAGTTGCTAGTTGGAGTCCAAAAGATATAATTGTTAAAATTAAAATAGTTATTGCATCAATTTCACCAATAAATGCAATTTCATTTTGACCAACATTTTTCGTTAATAATTTTAATGAAATTAATGCTAATAAATGCCCTACACCTGTGAATAGAACTATGGGAATAAGTTTTTTAATCATTACTTTTATTCTTCAAACACATAATTAATCAACTGATTTATTCAGAAAACATTTATACTTTAGCTCTTTTTTAAAATTAAAAATACAGATTGGGGGTATATTCTTTTAAATTTGTTTTCTGTATGGTATTTTATATTCCATTTAAAACAATAAGACAAATATTTATCAAATAAAACATATGCTTTATAGGCATAAATTGGTTTAGACAAAAAACCCTGGGTGATTCTTGAAAAAAAGGAAGATAATGTAAAGCAATAGTTTTCACCTAATGTTTTAAAGTTTAATTCTTTGATGGTTTTTTTAAGGAATTTTATTGGCAACCCTCTTTCATTTTTCGTCAAACCGTACCTAGGTTGTCTCCAATCTCCCATGGAAACAATTGGTTCTCGAAGCATAAAAACCCCATTGTTGTTCATGGTCCTTTGTATTTCTTTCATTACATGTGATACATTTGGAATATGATGTAATACTCCAAAACTAGTAACCAGATCAAAAAAATTATCCTCAAAAACTAAATTGCCATTTACTTCGGGTTTAACATAGTTTATTTTTTTGTCTTTTATCTTTTGTCCTTGAAGTTTATCTGAAGGTTCTAAAATATATAGGTTTTCAATTCTATCTATAATTGGCAGGAACTCATGCCCTGTTGCAGAACCAATACCCAAAACGTTTTTATACGTTTTACTTTTATCTAAATACTTATACCCATGTTCTTTATTAATATGTTCATACAAGTAAATGCCTTTATCTAACAACTCAAGCTCTCTAGACTCTAATTTAGAATACCCTTCTTCTTCTTGTTTAAACCATTCGGTTATTTTGCCCAGTGAAAAATCATCACCATAAAGCTTTTTGCCACTAAAATAGTCTTCCATCTATTTATTTGTTACTTACTACTCCACAAAAATCCAATACAACTTTATCGCTGCCAATATTTAAATTTTTAAATTCATTATGAGCAACTAAAAATGCAATAATGTCAGCTTTTTCTAAAGCTTCTTTATAGTTTGTTAATTTGAATACTTTATGGGATTCAATATTGGGTTCTACAATAAAGTATTCTTCATTATTAGCATTTTGCAATACTTTTTGAGCTATATATTTTGCTGGAGACTCTCTTAAATCATCAATGTTTGGTTTAAAAGCCAATCCCATTATTGCAATACTTGGTTTACGACCATGTTTAATTTCGAATTGTAATTTTGCTGTTTGGATTTTTTCAGCACACCAAAACGATTTATAATTGTTTATTTCACGTGCTTTACCAATAATTTGAGACTCCATAGGGTAATCTGATACAATAAAATATGGGTCTACCGCAATACAATGTCCGCCAACACCGCAGCCAGGCTGTAAAATATTAACTCTTGGGTGCTTGTTAGCAAGTTTTATTAACTCCCAGACATTAATATCTGCTTTATCGCATATAAGCGATAGCTCATTAGCAAATGCAATTTGTACATCTCGGGATGAGTTTTCAACTAATTTACACATTTCTGCTGTGCGCGCATTGGTTTTATGAAGATCCCCTTTTATAAATTGACGGTAAAAACCAGCTGCTTTTTCTGTAGATGATTCGTTTATTCCTCCTATAACTCTATCATTGTGTACTAATTCGTACATCACATTGCCTGGTAAAACCCGTTCTGGACAATAGGCTATGTTAAGTTGATTTTGTAACTCTGGTCTTTCAGAATAAATTAACTCCATCATCTTTTCGGTAGTACCTACTGGTGATGTCGATTCTATTATATACAAATCGTTTGGTTTAAGCAACGGAATGATTGCTTTTGTTGCAGCTTCAACAAATGAAATGTCTGGCTCATTTTTAGCCTTAAATGGTGTGGGAACAACTATTAAATAGGTGTTTGCCTCTACAGGAGTTGTTGAGGCTTTTAAATAGCCTTCTTTAACCGCATTGGCAACAGCTTTGTCAAGTTCTGGCTCTACAATATGTATTTTTCCAGCATTAATAGTGTCAACGACGTTTGGGTTTATATCTACTCCATGTACATAGGTTTTATTTTGGGCAATTAATGCTGCTGTTGGTAGCCCAATGTACCCTAATCCTATCATCACAACTTTGGGTTGATTCATTCTCTTAATAATTTTAATAATTAGTATTAAACTAACCTGTAATGTTTTTTATATGGTTTACAATTTTACCGCATGCTTTTCCATCTCCATAAGGATTATGCAATCTACTCATATTATGATAAGCATCAGCATCATGCAACAATCTTTTTGTTTCGTTAACAATTTTAGTTGCACTTGTCCCAACAAGTAACACTGTGCCAGCCTCAACAGCTTCAGGACGCTCTGTTGTGTCTCTCATTACCAAAACTGGTTTCCCTAAACTTGGTGCTTCTTCCTGCACACCGCCACTATCAGTAATAATCAAATATGATTTTTCCATCAACCAAACAAAAGCAGGATAAGATAAAGGTGCAATTAATTTAATATTGCCAATATCGCCAAGTAACTCATAAACTGGTTTTTGTACATTGGGGTTTAAGTGAACAGGATAAATAATTTGGCAGTCTGGATTTTCTGATGCTATTTGTTTTAGTGCTTTGCATATGTCTATAAATCCCTGTCCATGATTTTCTCTTCTATGTCCTGTTACTAATATTATTTTTTTATTTGGATGTATGATGGTTTTAAGCTCATCTGTTTCAACATCTTTAAATTCATTAGAATTTACTTTTTTAACACTATAAAGTAATGCGTCTATAACTGTATTGCCAGTTATAATTACATTCTCCTCTTTTTTATTCTCCTTTAGTAGGTTTTGCTTTGATGTTGTAGTGGGTGCAAAATGTATGTTAGTGACAACCCCTGTTACGGACCTATTCATTTCTTCCGGAAAAGGAGACTGCATATTGAATGTACGTAATCCTGCTTCTACATGGCAAATTTGAGCTCCTGAATAAAATCCAGCCAGACTTGCAGCCATTGTCGTGGTTGTATCTCCATGAACAAAAACATACTCGGGCTTAAATTGTTCTAATATTGGTTTTAAATTGACAATAATGTCTGATGTTAATGAATATAGATTCTGATTTGGCTTCATAATATCCAAATCGTAATGAGGTGTTATTTCAAAAAAAGACAATACTTGATCTAACATTTCCCTGTGTTGGGCAGTTATACATACTTTTGTGTCAAAAAATTCGTTTTGAGCCTCAAACTCTTTTACTAGCGGTGCCATTTTAATGGCTTCGGGTCTGGTGCCAAAAACAATAAGTATCCTTTTCTTTTCTATCATATCAAGAAATATAATCGTGTTCGAAATTAAGTGTTTATGAATTTTTTAATACTGAATATTGGGGTCTCTTGGCAAAAGTACGATAGTTATCCTGTTTGACAAGTTTTATTTGGTTTAACAAGTTGTTTTCTTTTAGTATCCTTTCGGCAAAATCAAACCAAGTCATTGCTTGGGAGTCGCAAAAATGCTTTACACCATAATCTTCTGATTTTGTATTAATTAAGTCGATAATATAGTTAGCTAAATTGATGGTGTTTGTTGGGCAACCTGTTTCGGCTGATGTTACGTAAAGCGTACTTTCGGTCTTTGCTTTATTTAGTATGGTTCTATAAAAATTTTTTCCGAATTCTTTTGAATACAACCATGACGTTCTTACAATGAAATACGCTTGCATTATCTTTTTTATATGCTCTTCCCCATTTAGCTTACTCAATCCGTATTGATTAATAGGATTGGTTTTATCAATAACCGTATATGGCTCATTCTTCATCCCGTCAAATACATAATCAGTTGAAATATGGATCAAAATAATATTATCTTCTTTACATTTTTCCGCAATATACTTAACAGCTTCGGTATTAATTTTATAAGCTTCTCCTGGTGTTTTTTCGGCCTGTTCAACATTTGTATATGCTGCGCAATTAATACAATAATCAAATGTGTTCTGGTCAAAAAAAGATTTTAAATCTTCTTTCTTAGAGATATCCAATTCATCCTTGCTAACAAAACAGAAATCATATTGCAACTTTTGTGATAACTTTTTAATAGTCTTACCAAGTTGTCCATTTGCGCCCGTAACAAGAATTCTTGTTTTCATCCAAATATGCTTTCAAATGTTGGTAGATCGGCATCTTTTGGGGAAAGAATGATATTATCTTCTGGAAAGTTCCAATTGATATTTAGCTTTTTGTCGTTGTACTTAAAGCCTCTTTCTGCCGATTTATTATAAAAATTGTCACATTTATAACTAAATATGGTATCATCCTCTAAAACCAGAAAAGCATGGGCAAACTCTTTGGGAATAAACAATTGTGTCTTATTGTCTGCGGATAATTCGATTGAAAAATGCTTTCCAAATGTTGGAGAATTCTCTCTGATATCAACTACAACATCTAACACTTTGCCGTTTATCACCCTAACTAATTTTGTTTGAGCATATTCTCCTATCTGGTAGTGAAACCCTCTTAAAACACCTTTGGCAGAAAAGGACTCATTATCTTGAACAAAATTAATGTGGTCTCCTATTTTGTTTTTATACTTTTCTTGATTAAAAGTTTCAAAAAAATAACCTCTACTGTCTTCAAAAATATCTGGCTGTATAATAAAACAGCCTTGTAAAGGGGTTTCTTTAACAATCATAATTTATTTTTAAGTAATCCTAATAGATTTTTACCATAACCGCTTTTAAGTAATGGCTCTGCCAATGCGATGAATGCTTTTTCATCTATATAGTTCATTTCATAAGCCGCTGCTTCAATCGAGCCAAGCTTTAATCCCTGACGCTCTTCGATGACTTCAACGAATTGTGAGGCTTGCATCAAGGATTGAAATGTTCCCGTGTCTAACCAAGCGGTTCCTCTATCTAAAATACTAACGTTTAATTTTCCTTGTTTTAGATACTCTTTGTTAACATCTGTTATTTCTAACTCCCCTCTTTGGCTTGGCTTTATGTTTTTTGCTATTTGAACGACCGAATTATCATAAAAATAAATTCCTGGAACCGCATAATTGGATTTTGGAGCGGTTGGCTTCTCTTCAATAGAAACTGCATGACCTTTATCATCAAACTCAACGACACCATAGCGCTCTGGATCATGAACTCTATAGGCGTAAATTATTCCGCCATCAGGATCATTATTGCTTTGTAAAAGCTTGGAAAGCCCAGAGCCATAAAATATATTATCTCCCAATATGAGTGCAACTTTATCATTTTCAATAAATTTTTCCCCTATTATGAATGCTTCTGCTAGACCATTTGGTGCTTCTTGAACAGCGTACTCAAATCGACATCCATACTTCTTTCCATCTCCCAACAAATCTTTAAAAAGTGGCAAATCTTTAGGGGTTGAGATAATTAAAATCTCTTTAATGCCTGAATACATTAGGGTAGATAACGGATAATATATCATTGGTTTGTCATAAATAGGCATTAATTGCTTACTTATAGATAAAGTCAATGGGTGCAATCGGGTTCCTGAACCACCTGCGAGAATGATGCCTTTCATTTATAACGTGTATTTATTAATGTACCATTCAACGGTTTTTTTTATGCCTGTTTCAAAATTTTCATCTGCTTTCCAACCCAATTCATTTTCAATTTTAGAAGCATCAATGGCGTATCTAAAATCGTGTCCTGGTCGGTCCTTCACAAAAGAAATTTGCTCTTTGTATGATTTTTGTTTCGGTTTGATGTCGTCAAGAATATCACATATGGTATTGGCAATATATAAATTATTGCGTTCGTTTTTTCCACCAATATTATAAGTTTCTCCTGCAACTCCTTTCCTGTATGCCAAATGTATCCCTTTACAGTGGTCCAAAACGTATAACCAATCTCTAATGTTTTTACCATCACCATAAATGGGAATTTGTTCTCCAGAAATTGCTTTTCTAATAATGGTCGGTATGAGTTTTTCGTCATGTTGTTTAGGCCCATAGTTATTAGAGCAGTTAGTGGTCACGACGTTTAATCCGTAAGTATGAAAATAACTTCTTACAATAAAATCAGAGGACGCCTTAGAGGCACTATAAGGACTATTGGGAGCATATGGGGTGGTTTCGGTAAAAAGCCCCGTTTCTCCTAAAGTACCATAAACTTCATCGGTCGATATGTGGTGGAATCGATGGTTTTTAAATCCTTCTTTTGGTTGATGTGGTTGTGCCATCCAATGCATTTTTGCGACATCTAATAAATTGAATGTGCCAAAAACATTAGTATTGATAAACTCTGCTGGATTTTTGATAGAATTATCTACATGAGATTCTGCAGCGAAATGGATGACACCTTCAAAATTATAGGTGTTAAATAATTTTTCTATTAGCTTTCTATCACAAATATCGCCTTCAATAAATGTATAATTTTTATTATCCTGAACTTCTTTTAAATTGGAAAGCTCACCTGCGTAAGTGAGCTTGTCTAAATTTATGATTTGAATATCAGGTCGCTGTTCTAGAAGATAAACAATAAAGTTTGAACCTATAAAACCAGCTCCACCTGTTATTAAGACCGTTTCATTATGCTTCATAATTGTTAACAAATTTTACAGTTCTTATTACTATAAAAAAGATACAAAGAATTATGAATGATAAAATAGGAAAAATGATAGAGTATCTTTTCCAGAGACTGGTGTATTTAGCTCCAACATCTTGAAAACTTGAAACAGTATCAAAAAACTCGTCTTGTTCGACTTTTTTAGATTCCAATGCACTCAACTCTCTCCTCAATTCAATTTGTTTGTCAAGCAATTCGAACTCTCTTGTATTGGTTCGTTCCTGTATAAGCAGTCCATCTTTAGTGGGAACTGTTATTCTGCCACCTTCGGATTTTGACTCTTCTTCCATAACATTAATATAAACGATTTTTAAAGAATCTACCTCTTTTAATGAGTTTAATATTCGCTCTTTTTCAATAGAGATTAATGAGTCTCTCTTTTGCATTTTCTTTCTGGAATAAGTATTGGCAAAAGTACCATTTAACCCATCTTCCAGTGACCTAAAAATATCTTTTTTGGTTGATTTTACATTAATTTCAAAAACATCTCCAGAATAGATACTTCGGTTTTCAATAAATTCATCATAACTGACTTCTTGAGCCCTAATACTGTCTATTGAACTCATAAATTCATCATACTGAACAATACGATCATTTTCAGTTTCAGGTCCTGGGTTTATTTCAAACTCAATGATTTCTTTTGCCTCTTCCAGTTGAATACTAAATAGTTCTTTAAGTTGCTTGAAGTCTTTTTCCCTGATTAATGCATTGTAGTAGTTTACATTGGTCACTAGTTGGTATTTTGAGTCAAAATAAGGCCTCACCAACATTTGTGATGTATATACTTCTGGCTGTGTTTTTTCAAGAGCAAACCCAAGTCCTGCTGCAATAATCATCACCATTGCAATGGTCTTGAAATTCTTGATGATTGCCCTTAAAAGAAATACAATAAACGTAAGAACCCCTTTAAAAATACTCCCAATAAAATTAACAAACCTGTTAAATAGGTTGCCAATGGCATTAAACAATAATCCTAAATCAACCTCTTCTGAATTATCTTGTTTTTGTGGTAAATCTTTACTCATAGCTATAAATTAGTTAAATATCTGTTGTAATATTTTTCGTGTTATTAAATAGGTTGGTTTAACGCCTGAAGTGCCCAAGCCTCCAGACGCCAATGTGCTTCCAGTTTCCAATGGGTTATCACTTGCGTAATACGCATAACGAACCTTGACATTTGGATTGATGCTCCCCCTCACCTTTGACGCTGCTTGAATTGCCTTTTGATAGTGCGCACCTTCCATTTCTAAACCTATCACATTCCATGTAGAGTTAAAAAAGAATTTTAATATTTCTTTATTCTGAAGTGACGTTCCCAAAACAGTTATCATTGAGCCCTCACAAACATTGATGCCTTGGTTTTCAAAATCAGATTTCGATAATTCGTTTTCAAATGGGTAATTATCTGCTGTACCTTCAAAAATATGTGCCGAAGGGATCATGATGTCGCCTTTGCCTCCTTCTAAAATTCCTGCTTTACCCATTATAGATATTGATTCAACATTTAAATGCACTTTCTTACCATCAACTTTAATCGGTTTGAGTAATTCATCTATTGTTTCGTAAGCTTGCTCTCCAAACGCATAATCCATTACAAAAATGACAGGTCGTTCAGAATCTTTTGACTGCTTTTTAACTTCAATATCTGTTTTTGAAAAATCGATTTTTGATGTATCAAAAATTTGAACGTCAATATTTGTCCCCGAAGCGTCTGGTATGTATATCATTCCTTTCTGCAACGCTTCTTTGGTCACTTTATTGCGTAAGCCTTCATTTTCTTTTTGGCTTAAGGCTTCGTATATTTCGAAAACAGATTTTTTTGCAGCCAAAGGCTTTAAGGCTTGTGGTGCAAATAACGAATTCATCACACTATGCATATTGGCACTAATGATATGTATTGGTCGCTCAATTAATTTGTTTTTTATCAAAACTTCTTTAATAGAATCTGCCCAAATTTCTCCATGAATATGATGCCCCAAACGTTCTCTCAATACTGGGCTAAAAGTAACCGTTCGCTTATTGTTGTTAATAACCTCTTCTATGGCCAACTTACCGAGCCAATATACCAAATGCAACAAACGTTCTGGTTGATTTGGCAAGGCAAATGCGCTGTAAACTTCCGTTAATTCGTTAAATGTCCTGCCCAAAATATTAGCAGTGTGCGTAATTGCAATTTCGCGGTCTTTTTGAGATAATTCGGTTTTTGAGAGTACTGCTTTTTCGAGTTTTACCCAGTCGCGAGTGGTTGTGCCTTTTTCATCTATCAAAACACGCTTGCTTATTTTGTGAGACTCCACAAACATAAACGTAAGATGTGTCAAAATATCATAAATTTCCGATCGTCCACGCGTGATTTCAATATTCATTTGCTCTTCATCTATACGAAAGCAATTTCTTCGTCTTTTGTGCGGGATAATGGCTTTAAAATGTGAATTGATGTAACCTTCGTCGCTGGTTAGATTTATAAAGGTACATTCTTCTATACCTTGAGGTAGCCTGTCGATAACGTAGAGCAAGCCTTCGAGTTCGGCTTTTTCTTCGCCAATAGAACCGTAAATTTCTGGTCTTAAAAGCAAAAGTGATTCTCGGAGTGTTTCTCCAGAGATTCCCATCGGCTTGTAAAATCCACGATTAAACAAGTGACGCATGGTAATGTACATTCTTTCAATAGCATTTGAGCTTTCTTGAGCTCTCGTTCGTGCATGATGTTTTTTGTTACTCATAAATACTGTTTAGCCTGCAAATATAGTATTATTTAGTTAATTTTAATTGGGTTAGTGCATCGGCGATTTTTCGATCGTTTGACAGTCGGGGTATTTTGTTTTGCCCTCCCAGTTTCCCAATAGATTTCATATAATCCTGGAAGCCATTTTTTTTGACTTGGGTTATTTTAAGTGGCTGCAGCACATTCCCTTTAATCAAATCATAATAATAGCTGTTTTGTTTTTGAAGCGATTTTTCAATTTTTAGAATAATCCCAGATATGTCTTTGGGATCGTTTTCGAACTCAATGTACCATTCATGATAAGGCAACCCTTGTTTTGGATTGATTTGTGGTGCTACTGTAAATTCTGAAACTTGAATATTGGTTCCTTCTAAAGCCTCTTGCAGCGCCTGCTCAACCTCCTTGCCAATGACATGTTCGCCAAAGGCCGAAATAAAGTGTTTAATGCGACCAGAAACGATGACTCTGTATGGTTTTGTTGATGTAAACTCAATAGTGTCACCTATGTTATAAGCCCAGAGACCTGCATTGGTAGAAATGATCATTACATAATTTACACCGACTTCAACATCTTTAATGGTCAATCGTTTAGGGTTCTCATTGAAAAACTCATCTGCTCTCACAAATTCATAAAATATTCCCGAATTGAGTTGCAACAACATTCCTTTTTCATTTTGTTTGTCTTGAAACGCAAAAAAACCCTCGCTTGCTGGATATAGTTCGATACTATCCACTTTTCTGCCAATAAGATTTTCAAATTTTGCGCGATAAGGTTCATAATTAACACCTCCAAAAATGAACAAATTGAAGTTTTTAAACACATCGCCAACCTTTTTGCCTGTCCTTTGATTGATTTTTTCAAAATACATCTGCACCCAAGACGGAATCCCAGAAATAATGGTCATATTTTCTGGTAATGTTTCATCAACAATTGCTTCGACTTTAGTTTCCCAATCGTCAATACAGTTGGTTTCCCATGAGGGCATCCTGTTTTTTTGAAGGTATTTTGGAACATAATGAGCTACGATTCCTGATAGTCTGCCCAATTGAATCCCGTTTTTTCTCTCCAAAATTGGACTCCCTTGCAAAAAAATCATTTTGCCATCTACAAATTTAGAGCTTCCTGTTTCAGCGATATACATTAAGATAGCATTGCGAGCAGCTTCGACATGCGTTGGCATACTCTCTTTGGTGATGGGTATATATTTAGCTCCAGAAGTTGTTCCGGAAGTTTTTGCGAAATAAATTGGTTTGCCTTTCCACAGGATGTTCTCTTCACCTGCAACAACGCGTTCTACATAAGGTTTAAGTTCTTCATAATCTCTAATGGGAACACGTTTTACAAAATCGGAATGTGAATTGATACTAATAAAATCATGGTCAACGCCAAATTGTGTCGATGTGGCATCGCCAATTAAACTTTGAAAGACTTTCTCCTGTGTTTCAACAGGACGATTAGCCCATTTTAAAATCGACTTTTTAACTCTATTGGCAAAGGGTTTGGCTAAAGCAGATTTTAGTGAAATCATTATTTAAAATCGATAAAATTGGTTGGATTGATAGGGTATCCTTTACTCCATAATTCGAAATGTAGATGGGGTCCTGTTGTGTATTCTCCTGTGTTTCCTGCAATGGCAATGACTTCGCCAGCTTTTACCAAATCGCCTTGCTGCTTTGTTATCGATGCGTTGTGTTTATAGACCGAAATTAGCTCTTGGCTATGCTCAATAATGACAACATAGCCTGTTTCGGTAGTCCATTCGGCAAAAATAACAGTGCCATCGGCTGTGGCCTTAACAGGTGTGCCTTTTGCAACGATAACATCAACTGCAAAATGCTTTTTCTTTGCGTTGTAATTTTCAGAAATGGTTCCATTTACAGGTGGAAACAACACAAAATTGGAAGCTGAAGTCGCAGACTCAAACAAATTGTACTTATCTTCTTTTGCCACTTTATCTCGCAATAATGAATCTTCTTTAGAGGCTGCTAATTTTAATTGAGCAATATCCTTCCCTGCAGCTTCAATAACTGAATCCCTATTAAACTCGACCGTTTTAACATCTCCAGACAATACACGTTTTATGGATGCAAAATATTGTTCGTTAAGTGCAATTACCTGTTGTAGAGAATCAGTTTTAAAATTGAGTTCGGTAGCTTGCTTTTTTAATTTGGCAGACGAATAGCCTGGAATAAACTCTTTTAAGGATGTAAATGCTATGATATAAGTCGTTGCCGCAATAAGAAAAATACTAGACAACATAAAAATGACAAATACGTTAAGTCGTGTCAGTTTTATGGAAAAACGCTCTTCAAAGGTGTCTTCGTTAAGCACAACAAGTCGGTACTTATGAAGGAGCTTCTTTGCGAATTTTTTTTCTTTCTTTTTTTCGGCCATTGTAGAACAAAATTAATTAAAATAGGTCAATTTGTGTTGGTATTCATCTAAAGTTTATTTTTTAACGTACGAATTGAAGTTTAATTATTAAATTTGCAGTTCAAAATCAAAATTATGATAGCATCAAGTTTATTTTTAGGAGCAGTTGGCCCATGGCAGATAGTCGTAGTCGTAGTCCTTGTTTTATTATTGTTTGGTGGAAAGAAAATCCCAGAATTAATGAGAGGGCTTGGAAGCGGTATCAAAGAGTTTAAGGATGCCAGTAAAGACGATAGTGATAAAAAAGCTTCTGATAAAAAAGAATAAAGGTATTTATCCTATAAAAAACGAAAGCCAACTTTAATTAAAGTTGGCTTTTTTTGTTATTTTATTTCGATAGATTTTATAATGGCTTCCATCTCAAAAATATGATCACGCTTTTCTACCGAAGGCGCAAACACATATCCTTCCACCACAACGTACCTGTTATTTACCTTGTCTTCAATGGCATAGTTAATAAAAGGCCCAGACATAAAAGCATTTTTCACGTCCCAAATACCCTTTGTTTCAAAAGTGGGTTTGTTGTCAAGTATTGTATGAAAAAGATATGGTGCATAAGCTTCTTCCGTTATCATATAAGAGCCTTCAACTGGTCCTGGAATATGAACTTTGCCTATAGAGTCTCGCATTCGGATAATGTCCACAACAGCGCTATCGCCTTTTTTAATCGTGTTCATTGGCACTTCATAAACCATTAAATCCATTGTGCCAGTTGGGATATCTTTACGAATCCAAAAGAAATTGTCTTCTTGTTTTGCAATTCTGTAGGCGGTCGGAAACTTTATAGATACACCCAAGTTCTTTTCCAAAGCAGAAACATCGTGTAAGGACTTTTCAATGCGTCGCTGTTTTTCTTTTATTTCTTCTTTCTTAAAAGCATCTATTATTTTACTTGAATTAGCCTCAATTTGGTCAATAATCTCTTGATTGGTTTGACCTGTAACAACTACAACAGTCTGTGGTTTAGCAAAAACATCTTCATTTATTGAGGTTTGTGCAGCTTTGCCTTTTTCAATTTTAAGAATGATTCGGCTTTTGGTCGCAAAACCAGTAAATACCAATGGAGGCATTTGGCTTATTGAAAACAAAGGTTCATCTTGATTTAATGCTGGTACTGGTGCGGCAAATATGTTTCTGATGGTCTCACCAACGTTGTCGTCCCAAAGTAAGTTATCGACCACAATATTAAGTGTGTTGATGTTGCCTAGTGATGCAGAAACGACATTTTTGTCTTTAGAACTATCGTTACATGCTGTAAATACCAAAAATGATAATACAAATGCTAAAATTGAAGTTTTCATCTGTGTGCTTTTAGTTTTTGAATGTCAGATGCAACACCTAAAATAATCATTTGTATTTGTTTATCAAATGGCTAATTATAGATGTTTCATTTAGAAATTTTAAGGGTTGTCCCTATTTTTAAAGAGGTACCGCGAATATCGTTCCAATCTTTAATATTTTGGACAGAAACTCCAGGAAATTTTTGAGAAATACTCCATAATGAGTCCCCTTTTCTAACTTTGTAAGTCTTAACATTAGTTGAAGCAACAGCGCTTGAAGATGAAATTGCAGTATTTACCGTCGCATTTTGTGAAGACCCTTTGGTGTATATTTTAAGTCGTTGACCAACTTTAAGATTGTTACTTCTCAATCCGTTCCATTTTTTCAAATCGCTCACTCTTACACCATATTTTCGAGCTACTTTTCCTAAATAATCTCCAGATCTAACTTTGTAGGTGGTGCGGCTTTCCTCTTCAAATACTTGGGGCAGCGGCTTTTCACGTTTATCCAGCTCACTTTGTACATGTGCGTAAATTTCATTTTCGTTAGTTACAAATTTGCCAATGGAGTGTCTTGGAAGTCTTAATGTGTAGTTTTCGCCTTCAACATAAGGAATGATATCTAATTTATAGGCTGGATTTAAAAACTGTAATTCTTCGATAGGAATCTCCATTAACTCTGACACCTGATCCAAACTGATAGTTTGTTTGACGTGTATTGTATCGGTTTCCATATAACGATAATTGGATGCTGCCTTTTTGAAACCATGTTCTTCTGCATATTCAAAAATATACATGGTAGCCAAAAATGCAGGCAAATAACCAGCGGTTTCACGAGGCAAATGAGGTCTTAAATTCCAATAATTTTGATAACCTCCAGATCGTCGGATGGCCTTACTGACATTTCCAGGCCCAGAATTGTAAGCTGCAAGTGCTAAATCCCAATCGCCAAAAATTTCATATAGCTTTGCTAAATATTTACTGGCTGCTATTGTTGATTTAATTGGATCACTACGCTCATCAACATAACTGGTAACGTTGAGTCCATACATTTTACCCGTAGGATACATAAACTGCCATAACCCAGTTGCTCCAACTCTTGATTTTGCTCTTGGTTTAAGAGCAGATTCGACAATGGCAAGATATTTTATTTCTAACGGAACATCCATATTATCCAACTCCTTTTCAAATAATGGAAAATAATATTCGCTCAATGCCATAAGGCGTTGCATCGAAGATCTCCTGTTTTTTAAATATGATTTGATAACGCTTTCCAAGCCTGGATTGTATTCAATATTGAAAGGTGTTTTAGCGCTCAATTTATGTAAACGTGCTTTTAAGGTATCTGTTGGGAGTTCTGGAAAGTCGATATCTTCAAATCTGATATCTGTTATAGACTCATAGATGGTATCAAAAAGGGTGTTGCTATAAAGTTCCTCTAACCATTTTTCATCAAATTCAGATGCTAATTGGTTGTCTTCTAAACTTTTCAATTTAGTGGAATCAGTTACTGGCTCAATAGCTTTATTGATAGGTGTCGTGTTGTCCAAAATAGAATCAATTTTGGATTGATTTACTTTTTTGGCTTGCTTGTCGGTAGGTTTTACTTGCGCAAAGCTAATGCTTCCGCAAAGCAGAGCACCAATAGTTAGGGCTAAAAATCTTTTATTCATTTACAAAATGCATTTTGTTTATCAACGTCTGTAATGGTAAAAACGTACAATTATATTCAAAATGTGAATACAAAACAACATTTTAACACATTATTTTGCATTTCGTCGATAAATAAATACCTGTTGTCGAGAAATTAACTGTTTAAAATAGCAGCAATTCCTGGTAAAGTCTTTCCTTCTAAACTCTCCAACATTGCGCCACCACCAGTACTGACGTAACTTACCTTGTCTTCAAACCCAAATTGTTTCACGGCTGCAACCGAATCGCCTCCGCCAACCAAAGAAAAGGCACCTTTTTTTGTGGCTTCGGCTATGGAGTTTCCTAGTTCAATGGTACCCTTGGCGAAATTTTCCATTTCAAAAACACCAAGAGGCCCATTCCAAAGAATGGTCTTGCATTGCATTACTACTTCGTGAAAATTCTTTATAGATTTTGGGCCTGCGTCCAATCCCATCCATCCATCAGGAATTTTATCAACTTCGACCACTTTGGTATGTGCGTTATTATCAAAAGCATCGGCCGCAATGACATCTACAGGAAGATGAACCTGTACGTTTTTTTCTTTGGCTTGTTTTAAGATTTCTAAAGCCAAATCCATTTTATCGTCTTCAACTAATGAGTTTCCAATGTGCCCACCTTGAGCCTTAATAAAGGTAAAGGTCATGCCTCCTCCAATAATCAAGTGATCGACTTTGCTTAAAATGTTTTCTATAATGGTTATTTTTGAAGACACTTTAGCACCCCCAAGTACTGCTAAAACTGGTTTTTCGCCAGTTTCCATAACCTTATTAATACTTTCAATTTCTTGTGCAAGTAAATATCCAAAACATTTTTTGTCTGGGAAAAATTGGGCAACAATCGTCGTTGAGGCATGGGCTCGGTGCGCAGTACCAAAGGCATCGTTTACATAAATATCTCCCAGCTTTGAAAGCTGTTTTGCAAAATCTTCATCGCCTGCCTCTTCTTCCTTGTGAAAACGTAGGTTTTCCAATAAGAGTATTTGTCCAGGCTTTAGGTTTGTAGCAGCTTCTCCCACCTCTTTACCAACACAGTCCTTCACAAAAAGAGTTTCGACACCAATTATATCTTCAATCGTTTTAGCGATATGACGCAATGAAAACTCATCTTGTGCGCCTTTTGGTCGTCCTAAATGCGACATCAAAATACAGCTTCCGCCATCTTCGAGTACTTTAATGATGGTTGGTTTTGCTGCTACAATACGCGTATCGTCAGTTACATTAAATTGATCATCTAAAGGCACATTAAAATCGACTCTCACAAGTGCTTTTTTATCTTTAAAATTGAAATCGTTTAAGGTTTTCATTTTTGATGTGGTTTTCTGTTGAATGACAAATGTAACCAATTAAAAAGAGCTATAAAATGACTTTTTTAACGAAATTGATTTCAATTTTTTTGACTGATAAAAATCCTATCTTTGCCACATGTTGTTTTCAGAAATTTTAGGACAAGAACACCTTAAAAACCATTTGACCCAAAGTGTTGATAATGGTCGAGTACCTCATGCGCAACTATTTGTTGGCCCAGAAGGTTGCGGTACGTTACCGATGGCAATTGCTTACGCCCAATATATTTTATGTCAAAATAAAAACTCTGAAAACACAGGTGGTAATGAGTCTTGCAATTTGAAATTCAATAATTTATCTCATCCAGATTTACATTTTGCGTTTCCTGTGGCAACTAATGATAAGGTGAAAAGCCATCCTGTTTCCAATCATTTTATGGAAGAATGGCGACAATTGTTAAAAGATCAACCTTATGGAAATTTGTTTGATTGGTATCGGCAACTTGGTGTCGATAATAAGCAAGGGCAAATTGGTGTTGATGAAGCTCAAGACATCGTAAAATCCTTGTCTTTAAAAGCTTACGAGGGAGGCTATAAAGTTATGTTGATTTGGATGGCAGAAAAAATGAATACTGCAGCCGCAAATAAATTACTAAAACTCATTGAGGAACCACCTAATAAAACCGTTTTTATCTTGATTGCTGAAGACGAAGAGCAGATTATCAATACGATTCGGTCGCGTTGTCAAGTATTGCATTTTCCTCCTTTGGCAGAAGCCGTTATAAAACAAGCATTGATTAAAAATTATCAATTAGAAGATGCTGTTGCGACAAAAATTGCACATCAAGCCAATGGTAATTTTAATAAAGCTTGCGATTTGGTCTATCAAGACTCTGAAGATTTACAATTTGAGGATTGGTTTGTGTTTTGGATTCGCTCTGCATTTAAAGCTAAAGGAAATAAAAGTGCTATTCATGATTTAATTAGTTGGAGTGAGGAAATTGCCAAAACTGGTCGAGAAACACAAAAACAGTTTCTGCTGTTTTGTGTTGATTTTTTTAGACAGGCATTGCTGCTTAATTACAATGCTCCAGAGTTGGTATATATTGAGACCAAGTCAAAAAACTTTAGGCTCGAAAACTTTGCGCCATTTGTGAATGAAGCCAATATTTTAGACATAAGTAACGAGCTACAGGAAGCTATTTACCATATAGAACGTAATGGTAATTCTAAAATTATACTTACCGATTTGTCAATAAAACTAACACGTTTATTACATAAAAAAGCCAGCTAATAGCTGGCTTTAGAATTATATAAATTTTAACCCTAATCCTTTTTATAAGATTTGTTCAATTCTTCTAAAATGGTTTTTGTTAAATCTTTACTTTCTTCCCCATAAAGCACGCTTCCCGCTTCATTACTACCTAATATATAAGTATAGCCATTTTTCTTGCCATACTCTTTAACAAAAGTTCTTATTTCTTTAATTAAGGTGTCTATTTGAGTTTGGCTTTCCTTTTGAATTTGTTGCTCTTCCATCTGAAATTGTTGTTGTAACATCTGTTGTTTCTGACCAAGAACCTGATATTGTTGTTGTGCATCTTTTTGAGCCATGCTAGCTGCTTTTTGTTGAAAAGCCTGTGCTTCAATTTGAAATGCCTGACCAATACTATCTACTTTTTTGTCGAAAGCTTCTATTTTTTTCTTAAATGATGCTTCGATATCTTTTCTCTTTTGATATTCTTTGATAAGTTCACTGTTATCAATAAATCCTGTTTTCATTTCATTCTGACATGATGCCAACATCAATAATCCGAAAACAACTAATAAACCTTTTTTCATTTTTTGAGTGATTTTAAATTTTGGCAAAACTACGCATTTTTTTGGTTGTTTGAATTATTTAGGCTAAATCATAAAAATTGATTTATGTGGATATGCCACCAAAGTGATTATAGTTAAAATGAATGGTTTAAAAAATAAATATAACTTAAAGCTATAAAAATTGGATTGATTAAATGGCTGTGTTTGCCCGTTTATGAAAAGAGCAAGGTCTTTCTCTTAATAAGTGCTTAAAAACGCTGTATTTTGCCTTAAAATGGATTTACCTTCTTTTTATGACATAAATTAAGGAAGAGTACTCACCAGAACGCTTTGCTTTCATGTTAGAGCACCATCCAATCCAAAATGCTTTAAATGGATTCATAACTCCGGTTTTATACTTTTCAGAAAGTAGACTGACGTAATAGGCATCAAAAGTCATTGGGAGTGTTTTAGTCACCTTAAAATTTTTCTTTGCCACTAATTTTGAAATCGCTGTTTGAGAAAAATGCCAGAGGTGTCTTGGTACATCATAAGCGGCCCAAAAGCTTTTGTAATAATCGGCATCAAAACTTTTAAAATTTGGAACCGCAATAATTAAAGTCCCATTTGGTTTTAATAGTCTTTGGAAAACTGAAATGTGTTCTTCTGGTTTTGGAAGATGTTCCAATACGTGCCAAAGTGTAATAACGTCAAAACTATGGTCTTCAAATTTCAAAAGCTGATCAATCTCATAAACCCTATTGTTTGCTTTTTTATTTGCAATTTGTCTCGCTTGTTCGTTAGGTTCAATCCCAAAAACATTCCAACCATTATCATTGGCAATTTGTAAAAAATCTCCTGTTCCGCAACCAACATCCAAAAGACATTTTGAATCGTCGACAAATGAATCAATTAGTTTTAATTTCCGCTTTAAGGCTATTGCCTTGACAAAATGATAGGCTTTTTCAAAAAGATTTCGTTTTGAATCTGTATGGGAAATATAATCTTCGCTTTGATAATAAGTGGGTAGTTTTTCCAATGAAGGTTGAGGAAATGTTTCGAGCATATCCATATTTTTATTATAAAGCAACTGAAATTTTTCTCCAGAGACTGAACAATCTTCTACTGATATATAGGTTCTTTTGTTTTCCATAAAAATAAAGATTCCTGCTTTCGCAGGAATCACAAATCTATTAAATTAAACGAACTGTTCCACGTGGAACAATCAAAAACTATCGTCCCATATATACTAAAAGCACAGAAACATCACTTGGTGATACCCCACTAATTCTTGAGGCTTGTGAAATGGTCACGGGTCTTATTTTTTCCAATTTTTGTCTGGCTTCAATACTCATTGACTTCATTTTTGAATAGTCAAAATTTGCGGGGATTTTAACATTCTCCAGTCGGTTGAGCTTGTCGGCGTTGTTTTTTTCCTTATTAATATATCCTGAATACTTAACCTGTATTTCTGTTTGCTCAATGATTTCTTTATCCAAAACATGTTCCTGGATATAGTCTTCAACAGCTTTAATTTTTCTAACATCCTCCATGGAAATGTTTGGTCTAGCAAAAATCTTAAACAGCTTTCCTGATTGATTAACTTCTGCTGAATCGTTACTTTCTAGTATTGGGTTAATATCCTCTGGAACAACGCTAGTTTCTCTAAAGAAATCCACAAACGCTTCTGCCTTAGAATGCTTCTCCTCCATTCTTCGCAGGCGCTTCTCACTAGCCAATCCTAAAGCATAACCTTTAGGTGTTAGTCTGAAATCAGCATTGTCTTGCCTTAAAAGTGTTCGATATTCTGCTCTAGAGGTAAACATTCTATAAGGCTCTTCAGTGCCTTTAGTGATTAAATCATCAATTAAAACACCTATATAAGCTTCATTTCTTTTGAGTATAAATTCATCTCTCTCTTGAACTTTTAAGGCCGCATTAATGCCCGCCATCAACCCTTGGGACGCTGCCTCTTCATAACCAGTTGTACCATTTATTTGACCCGCGAAATACAGACCTTCAACCAATTTTGTTTCGAGGGTATGTTTTAATTGCGTAGGTGGAAAATAATCATATTCTATTGCGTATCCAGGTCTAAAGAACTTCACGTTTTCAAATCCAGCAACAGAACGAAGCGCTTTAAACTGCACATCTTCTGGAAGAGAGGTTGAGAAACCATTGACATACACCTCAACAGTATTCCATCCTTCTGGTTCTACAAATAATTGATGTCTTTCTTTATCTGCAAAGCGATTAATTTTATCCTCAATCGATGGGCAATAGCGCGGTCCTGTACTTTGAATCCGCCCATTGAACATTGGTGAGCGCTCAAAGCCCTCGCGCAGTAAATCATGGACCAAAGGACTTGTGTAGCTCATATGACAATCACGTTGTACCGTTAGAGGTTTGGTCACATCAGAAAACGAGAATTTTTCAGGGACACTGTCGCCAGGCTGCACTTCCATTTTGGAATAATCCAATGAACGACCATCAACCCTTGGAGGTGTTCCGGTTTTCATTCTGCCAGACTCAAATCCAAATTGAACCAACTGTTCTGTAATGCCAGTAGCCGCTCTTTCACCTGCCCTACCTCCTCCGAAATTCTTGTCGCCAATGTGAATCAGCCCATTCAAAAATGTGCCATTTGTCAACACAACAGATTTACATCTAACCTCAATACCTAGTGATGTTTTAACACCAACAACTGTATGGTTTTCGACAATTAATCCAGAAACCATATCTTGATAGAAATCAAGGTTAGGCGTCCCTTCCAACATCAATCTCCAATCTTCAGCAAAACGCATACGGTCACTTTGAACCCTTGGACTCCACATTGCAGGCCCCTTAGATTTGTTAAGCATCTTAAATTGAATGGCAGATGTATCACTGACAATGCCACTATAACCGCCAAGCGCATCAATCTCGCGCACTATTTGCCCTTTAGCAATACCCCCCATAGCTGGATTACATGACATCTGCGCAATGTTTTGCAAATTCATAGTAATAAGCAGTGTTTTGCTTCCCATATTTGCTGCAGCAGCAGCAGCCTCGCTACCAGCGTGCCCAGCTCCTACTACTATAACATCATATACTTTGTTAAACATCTCTATGTAATTGTTCCACGTGGAACGTTATATTGTTTTTAACTATTTCTAAAAAAATTTGGGATGCAAATATACGTTGATTTCCTGAATATTATGCTATCAGCTTTATGTAGTAATTTTCTTTCAATCGCATCATCTTCTCTTCAGCGTCAGACTTATCTTGATAACCACAATAATGAAGTACGCCATGAACCATGACGCGATTCAACTCTTCGTCAAAATTCACATCAAAATCAGAAGCATTATCCTTTACTCTTTCAATAGAAATATAAATGTCGCCATTGATTTCTTTTCCCATTGTATAATCAAAACTGATAATATCCGTCAATGTATCATGATTTAAAAACTCCACATTCAACTTTAAAAGGTAGTCGTCATTACAAAAAATATAATTGATTTCACCCTCATTAAAACCTTCGTCTTTAATAACAGAGGCTATCCAATGAGAAACTTTGGCTTCATTTTGAAGTTTAAAATCGATTTCGTAATTAAAGCTGATCATTGGTTTTTTTAAAATACTCTTGAACTTTCTTTTTATAAACTTGTTGCAAAGGTAGGGCTTGTCTGTTTAATATTTCAGTAGTGTTGAAATATTCTTTAGCTGTTGGAATTTGATTATTGATATCGTTATTATACTGCTTTTGATTGGTTTCTGATTGACGTTTATTGTCTTCTCCCTGTAGAAATGTTGCGTTTTCCATTTTTAAAAGCCGGTGTTGCAAATCCATCATTTTTTGCAACGTTTGATTGGTAAACCCTTTATTGATTAAGTCTAGTTCAATATCTTCCATTTTATCCAAAAGTTGTTTGCCTTGACCTGTTTTTCCGGCTTCGCCAAGTTTATCTTCCAGAGCTTGTCGTAGTTGTTGTTGTTGTTGGTAAATCCGAAACAACTCACCGTTTAACTCTTCATTAGTGCCTTCGCCATTTCCATCTGCCTTGCCATTCTTTCCTTCCTTCCCTTTGCCTTCTTTTCCGTTATTGCCCTCATTACCGTTCTCGCCTTCGCCTGATTTGCCCTTATCACTCTTTTTCATGCCCTCTTCCATCTGCTTATTCAGCTCTTCCTGACTCATAATAATATCTGGTAACTGCATCCCACCTCCTTTGCCTTTTCCCATGCCTTGTCCCTGTCCTTCTCCTTCGCCTTCACCTGGGTTCATTTGGGCTTCCATATTATCCAAAACATCACTTAAGAAACTTGCTAAATCGTTTGTTGCGGTGATGGTATATTGTTGCGCAGCAATACCTTGATATAGTTGGTTCTCGGATAATTGACCCAATGACTTATCGATATTAAAAAATACATCTGTAATCTTACCATTGACCTGTTCAGATAATTTTGGTTGTCGTAACGACAGAGCAAAGAGGCTGTCATCAATATGCTCAAAATGCTCCCTTAAATTACTCTGATTACGCAAAAATTTGCCGTAATTATTGTGGTTGATTTGAATGCTCTTGAACTGATTCATTAAGTTTTCCTGATCGAATGAAAAGGTGACCAAGTTATCCAAAATTTGGCGCAGCATTGCGGCGTCTTCTTGTAGTTGTTGCTGACCACCAGACATCATCGATTGACTCATCTTGGCACTCATCTGCTTCATCTTTTTGGCCGCTTGCTTTTGTTTTTGCTGTGCTTTTTGTTGATTTTTTTGTGCGTTATTCTGATCGTTCTTTTCTTCGTTTTTCTCTTTTTGTTCTAATTCTTCAGAAGCTTCTTGTTGCTCTTTTTTGATTTCTTTTTCAGCCTCTTTGTCTTGCTCTATTGACATTGGTTTTTTAAGTGCCTCATTTTCCTTTTGAAGTTCATCCATTTTTTTTTGGAAATCCTCAAACTCTTTATTGAGTTCTTCTTGTTTTTCTTTAGTGTTGTTTTCTTTCTCTTCTTTGGATAGCTTGTCTTGTTCTTCAGCTAATTTTTCGAGCTCCTTTTGAAGTTTTTCTGCCTTTTTGGCAACATAATAGCGCTTGGTCAATTCTAGTAATTGCTCAAGACTTTTTTGCTTATTTTTGTTTTGCTTGGCAAGTTGTTCTAATTTATCGCTTAACTCTTCTTTTTGTATTTTCTCTTGAAGTTTTTCTAATTCCTCAAGTAATTTTTCATCTTTCTTAAGTTGTTCTTCATTGTCTTTTAAACGCTCTTTCAATTCTTCTTTAAACTCATCCTGTTCATTGTTTTCCTTTTGAAATTCTTCCAAGTTTTCTTTCAGCTTTTTGTTGAAGTTCTGCATCATCTCTTCCTGTTGCTTTTGGCGCTTCATAAAGTTCTCAAACTTCTTCTTGTCATTAAAATTAAGCTCGTTCTTTTCTTTCTGTGTTTTAGACAATTCTTCAAGTTGCTTTTCTTGTTCTTTTAGTTTGTCAAAGGACTTACCCAAATCCTTTATGGTCTCGTTTTGCTCCTTGAGTTGCTTTTCTTCTTCTTCTTCCTTGGTTAACTTTCTATAAGTAAATATGTTGCTTTTTGTGCTTTTGTAATTATGAATCGCATCGTTATCAAACACTTGGAAATATAATTCATAATTGACACCTTCCTCTAATTTTAGATTATTCGGAAATGCAGTTACAAATTCGTCAAAATTTCCAGCCGCAATGGTCATCTTCTGAATGGACTTCTGATCCTCTTTATCTGATGGATAATACACCAATTGCAATTTGCTCAACCCATAATCATCACTCACTTGTCCATAAAAATAAAGCGTTTGATTATCAATAGAGTCCTTTTCAACCTTGAGATTCAACTCTGGATAATCGTCACGAATAACATTGATAGAAAAGGCTAAATTCTCATAATCTTTCAGCTTTTCATTACTGGTTGATATGTTGTAGTCTAAATTTTGATAAATGCGTTTAGAGGCCTCAAAACTACCTTTTGATTTGTTTTCGAATTGAATGGTGTCATTCGCATACAACGACACTTTATCTGTAGAACGTGCATTGATTCTCCAAGTGACATTGGTGCCTTCTGGAATCGTTGTGCTTCCTGTGCTTTTTAAAACCTCATCTTGTTTGTTGGTATATGATGGGTAGTCTAAAACCATTTCAAAATTAACCAGCGTTGGTACTTTTACAACATCCAACAAGTAGCCTTTTGAAGTCACTGAATTCGCTGACAGGTGAAACTCTACCCCTTCCTTTGGCTGTGCAAACACATATTCAAACTGCCCTGGAGCGGTTTGTTGTAAGAAATACGTTTCTCCGTTATAATGGATTTGTGCATTCTCTGGAATAACTGTTCCTGCGGTTTTTACCAATAATTTGTAATCTTTGTTTTCAATGGCTTGAAGATTCTCATTAACTACAAAAAACTGAAATGGCGCTGGAGGTTCATAGGCAGTTTTATAATTAACGACGCGCTCATAACTATCACTGAACCAATTAAAGTGGCCTGTAAAATAAGTTAGTAATAACACTAAAACCGGAATAGCTGCGTATTTTAAATACTTTAGGTTTTGTTTGAAATTAACAGCTAATTTAAAAGGGATTGGTTGCAACTCGGCAGATTTTTGCTCGATACTTGCCAATAGTAATTCAGATTCGTTGGCACCTACATTATGAGATTTAAGCTGAAGTACATTCAACAATTTATCATTGACTTCAGGAAAATGTTGACCGATTATTTTTGAGGCGTCTTCGTAATTGATGCCTTTTTGGAGCTTAAACAATTTCGCCAAAGGAATCGCAATAAACTTGGCAAACAAAGCTAATTCGACAGCTATGAAGACCCAAAACAAAATGGTTCTTGCTGTTGGATTGAGCCACAACACATACTCAATAAACAACGTGAAAAGGAAATATAACAACCCTATGGCGAAAAACAAAATAGCGCCTTTGAGCAATTCATTGGTATAAAAGCGCCTGATGAATTGTTCGAGTTTGGTTTGTATGGTTGTGAAGTTGTTCAACATTATAGTATTTAACTCACTAAACTACAATTTTATTTTAATCTATAATTGTCTAAATTTGATAAGGTTGTGTTAATTTCGAGGAATTAACGCTTGTTTTAGATAAAATGATGAAAGATTTAAAGTATTTAACCGCATTTTCGATTCCGTTGATGGCTTTTATTGGGCTTTATTTCAAAGGTTGGTTTTCATTCCTAACCCCTTTTTATGGCTTTGTATTGATTCCAATTCTTGAAATGATTTTTCCTGTGGATACTTATAATATTTCTGAAGAAGAATCAGAAAGCAGGTTGAAAAACAAATTATTTGATTGGCTACTTTATTTCAATTTACCAATTGTATATGTTTTGGTTGTTGTATCGTTAATAACGGTAACCACGACCACACTTGAAACTTACGAGTTTGTCGGGTTGGTTCTTTCTGTCGGGATTGTTTTGGGTGTGAATGGCATTAATGTCGCGCACGAATTGGGTCACAGACAAACCACTAACGAGCGTTTTATTGGAAAAGCTCTCCTACTTCCCGCCTTGTATATGCACTTTTATATCGAACATAATTTTGGTCATCATTTACACGCTGCCACTAAAGAAGATCCAGCCACTGCTCGTTATAATCAAACGGTTTATGGGTTTTGGTTGACGTCCGTTTTTAGGCAATATGGGAGTGCGTGGAAGATTCAAAATCGCCTTTTAAAAAACAATAATCAGCCTTTTCTATCTATAAAAAATGATATGCTTTGGTACACGATATTGCAACTGACTTATTTGATAATTGTCTTTGCAGCCTTTGGAGTTACAGGTTTAATATTCGCATTTTTTGCTGGAGTTATAGGTTTCATTTTACTAGAAACGGTTAATTATATTGAGCATTATGGTTTGTTGCGTTCAAAAATGCCCTCTGGTCGATACGAACGCGTTAGAGAAATCCACTCTTGGAATTCCAACCACCTTATTGGACGAATTGTGTTGTACGAATTGACACGTCATAGTGATCATCATTATAAGAGTTCAAAGAAGTATCAGATTTTAGATTGTCACGACGAAAGTCCACAAATGCCTTATGGCTACCCAACCTCTATGGTATTGGCGATGGTACCTCTTTTGTGGTTTGCCGTAATGAATAAACGGATTCCTCGCGAAATGGTTTCCGCTTAATTATTTCAATTCATATTATCGTTTTATCTTTGCAACTTCAAATCATAACAAATGACCAAAGCTGTTCGTGTGCGTTTTGCACCAAGTCCAACAGGACCTTTACATATTGGTGGTGTTCGTACTGCCCTTTTTAATTATTTATTTGCTAAAAAGCACAATGGAACCTTCATCCTTAGAGTTGAAGATACTGACCAAAACCGTTATGTAGAAGGTGCTGAAGATTATATTGTAGAGTCCTTAAATTGGTGCAACATTCCATTTGATGAGGGTCCAGGAAAGAATGAAAAATTCGGTCCTTATAGACAAAGTGAACGCAAACATTTATACAAACAACATGCAGACCTGTTGGTTGCTTCTGGCAATGCCTATTATGCATTTGACACAGCTGAAACGCTTGATTTCCACAGAAAAGACCATGAGGCCAAAGGCAAAACGTTTATTTACAATTGGCATAACCGATTGAAATTAAGCAATTCCTTATCACTATCTGCAGAAGAAACACAAGCAAAATTGGATGCTGGAGATGATTATGTCATTCGTTTTAAATCGCCTCAAGATGAAACCTTGCATTTGACAGATATTATTCGTGGTGACATGACCATTGACACCAATATTTTAGATGATAAAGTCTTGTTTAAAAGTGATGGAATGCCAACCTATCATTTAGCAAATATTGTAGATGACCATTTAATGGAAATCACCCATGTGATTCGTGGTGAAGAATGGTTGCCTTCTTTGGCCTTGCATTATCAATTGTATGATGCTTTTGGTTGGGATAAACCTCAATTTGCACATTTACCATTGATTTTAAAACCAACTGGAAAAGGTAAATTAAGCAAACGTGATGGTGATAAATTAGGATTTCCGGTATTTCCTTTGCAATGGAAAGATCCTGAAACTGGTGAAATATCAAGAGGCTACAAAGAAGATGGTTATTTGCCTGATGCTATGGTTAACTTTTTAGCATTTTTAGGCTGGAATCCAGGTACGGAACAAGAAATTTTTTCTTTGGATGAATTGGTTGAAGCCTTCGAGTTGGAACGCGTTCATAAATCGGGAGCTCGCTTTGATCCTGATAAAATAAAATGGTTCAACCATCACTATATGCAATTTCAAAATGATGATGAATTGGCAGAAGCTTTTAAAAATAGCCAATCTCAATTAAAAGATATTGATGTCAATTATGTTGCTTTGGTCGTAGGAATGATTAAAGAACGTGCCACATTTGTGAGTGATTTATGGGATTTAAGTGCTTTCTTTTTTGAGGCACCAAAAAGCTATGATGAAAAGTCGTTTACGAAAATCATGAATAATGATGCTCGTGAACTGATGAGTGAGTTGACACAAGTTATCAGCCATGTTTCAGACTTCACGGTTGAAAATATTCAAACTGACGTAAAGGCTTGGATTGGTAAAAAGGACGTTGGTTTTGGTAAGGTTATGCAACCATTACGATTAGCATTGGTTGGTGCCATGCAAGGCCCTGATGTTTTTGAAATCATCTTTATGATCGGTAAAGCGGAAACCGTCCAACGAATAGAGAATTTGGTACAAACGGTTTAAGAGGAATTTAAAAATAGATGAACGCCATAAATGCTAGCATCGATTGGTTTCCTTTAAATGCTTTGTTCGAAGGAGAGGCATCTAAATTTTGATCGTTCAATTTGTTGAGCATATTGGTAATTCCATAAATATACTGTACACGTAATTTAAAATGGTCAAAACCTGCGGTGACTCCAACTGCAGCATTGACATTAAATTTGGAGATATCACTAATCTCATTTGCGGTCAACGTATTGTAGCCAGTAATGACATAATCTCCCTTGTTTTTGTCTTTTAAATCCAATTTGCCATTGTATTGCAACATTGGTCCAGCATCTATCATAAAATTGCTTTTAATGACTTTGGCATGAAACATAAAAGCAACTTGAGCTGTCATTATTTTGTAGTCAACCATTTCGGTACTTGATGGGGACAATAATGAACTTGCTGAAATTCCGAGATTGCTTTCGGACAATTGCAACATATAACTGACAGTGTACCATCGATGTGGTAAATCGACTGTGGCAGTCATCCCTCCTAACCAACCATTGCCTTGTTTGGTTTCAAAGTTATCGGTTAAGATATTGTATTGTGTTAATCCACCTCCAATGCCGAGCCCATTTTGGATATCATATCTTCTGTGTTGTCCAAAAGTAACTGTAACAAAACCTATACATAAGGCTACTAATAGGATACATTGTCTATAATTCATAATAATGTGTGATTATGACAAATATAACTTAATTTAGTACTTTATATTTTTAACCATTTAAAAAAACTGTTATGGACTTTATTTTTATCCCTTTTATTTTTTTAGGAGTCTTGATTTTACTCTCCTCTTTTTTTACCGTAAAACAGCAATCTGCTGCCATTATTGAACGCTTTGGAAAGTTCTTAAGTATCCGTCATTCTGGTCTTCAAATGAAAATTCCCTTAATTGATAGAGTTGCGGGGCGATTAAGTTTGAAAATTCAGCAATTGGATGTCATAGTTGAGACCAAAACGCTTGATGATGTATTTGTAAGATTGAAAATTTCGGTTCAATATATGGTCATCAGAGACAAAGTATATGATGCTTTTTACAGATTGGATTATCCTCATGAACAAATTACCTCTTACGTATTTGATGTGGTCCGTGCAGAGGTTCCAAAAATGAAATTAGATGATGTCTTCGTAAAAAAAGATGATATTGCCATTGCTGTAAAAACCGAATTGAATGATGCGATGTTAGATTACGGATATGACATTATCAAAACATTGGTTACAGACATTGATCCTGATGCTCAAGTAAAAGCGGCTATGAACAGAATTAACGCATCAGAGCGTGAAAAAGTTGCTGCACAATATGAAGGTGATGCGGCTCGTATTTTGATTGTTGAGCGTGCTAAAGCAGAGGCAGAAAGCAAACGCTTGCAAGGACAGGGTATTGCTGACCAACGTCGTGAAATTGCTCGCGGACTTGAAGAATCTGTAGAGGTATTGAATAAAGTTGGTATTAACTCACAAGAAGCTTCGGCATTAATTGTTGTTACTCAACATTATGATACGTTGCAATCGATAGGCGAACACGTCAATAGCAACTTAATATTGTTACCAAACTCACCTCAAGCTGGTAGTGATATGCTTAACAATATGGTGGCTAGTTTTACAGCTAGTAATCAAATTGGTGAAGCAATGAAAGAGGCTAAAAATCGAAAAAAGAATAATGAATAGTCTTTCTTATAATTAAGTAAAAGAAAACCCTCTAAACTTAATTAGAGGGTTTTCTTTTTAATGCTCTTTTTTGTATTTCTTAACGATGGATTTAAGGTTTTCCAGATACTCGTTTAGTGTCTTTTCATCCATCTTATTTACCTTATTGTTATTGTCGGATAAGGTTATCGGCAATTCATCCAAATACTTTTGAAGTTCTGGGTACTTTTCTTCTATTTCTCTAGTGATTTGTGATATTTCTGCAAGTATTTTTTGTGATATTTTCATCGTTATGAATTTTTGAAATATCCATATAAGTTACTAAAACATCCTATGATTTCAAAATTTATGACCTTAAATTCAATATCCAAAAGGGTGTCGCTCTTCCCATTGTTGAACTGGGTTCATCAATTTAAAAATGCGCTTTAAAGCAATGTTCATCAATAAATTGGTGTGCTTTAAATACACATACATCTTTTGAGGTTTAGCTCCAATAGAGCTTTTAATTTCCATTGCTGTACGTGCATACACAATTGATGTGAACTTGTTTTTTATCGCAAAATCTACCATATCGTAAAGCATATTCAAATACATCTGGTTTGGATACTGATGGGCTTCATCATAACCCAAAAAATAGGTTTCCAAAACACCATCGTTAAGGATAAGTGTATAAAAGCCAATCAAAACATCATCGAGATAGTACCCAAAGACCTTAAAATTATCTTCTAGATGCTGTTTTAAAGCGCAAAAATGGCCTTTAGGAAGTATAAATGTATTTATCTTGGCGTTATCTGAAACATTTTTATATAGATGATAAAGCTGCGTTGCATGTTTCTGAACATCTTCAAGGGTCATCTCTTTTTTTACGATGTTTCCAGCTTTCTTTCTCGCTACTTTATAGCGCTGTCTATACTTTTTGTTTAAATCTAAAAGATATGCTTCAAAATCAACCCAATGATGATGAACATCCATGATCATATTGGGCTGAACGGAAATTTTATGAAGTTTTAAATTATGAAAAAAGTCCTTTTCGAGATGAATTGTATCATCTTTAAAATAATCTTTCAACATCATAATTCTGATGCGCTTATTGTGTTCTTTTTTAATGACGTCCTTAAGTTGGTCAAGCGCTTTATAAATGGTTTCTAAAAAGTCTTTTTGAGGCAATCTATTGGTATCTAAATAAATACCATGCTGACCTGTGTGCATCAAATTACCAACAACAAGCATATTTCCTTTTAAAAATTTGGAAACAAAGTGTTTAAATTTCTGCCTGAAACAAGAGTCTTTATAGTTTCTAAAAATGTCTTCAAGATAAAGTTCAATTCGCTGGATAATAGCAACACCAACCAAATGTTTGTCATTAAAGACTCCAAGGTAAAACCAAGAAATATTATTGGGAGAAGCGACCTCTAATGCCTTTAAGTAATTGGATTGCAAAAAAACATCATGACGAACCAAACCATCCCAATCTGATGGAAGTTCGCTACTGTGTCTATAAATCTTAAAGTGTATCAAAGTCAAAAAGAAAAGACTGAATTTAGTAATTCAGCCTTTCGTGTAAAAGTAATCAATATTATTAAACCCAACCGCAAATAATGGCTCCCATTATCATTAAGGAAACAATCCAATACCCTGAATTAATAAAGATATATTTTGCGCTTTTGTGCTCAAATAATCCATTAATAGCAATTAGAGGTAAGGCAAAAAACAAGCCTGCTAAAAACCCGTGAAACGCGCCATGTTTAAAAGTTCTGTATGCCATGCCATAATCGTCCATAAATACTTGATAAGAAGGTAATGCTGTTGTTGGATCACCTCCTACCATACCCATTGCTCCAATTTGATGGACAGAAAGCATCATCACTACCATTGAAATTAAGACTGAAAGAATAAGTGTCAATCCGAAGATTTTAAGCATATTCCCTTTTTTAAGCTGCTCTTCTGTAAGACCAGCTTCACGCATCCAAACTGTTCCGAAAACTTTAGGATGGTACCAAACAAAACCAACGACCAATGTTGACATAGCCGCCACCGCAATGGCAAGAAAATTCATTTCCATATTATAAAATGTATTAGTTAGTTGATTAAATGTACAAAAAAACCTCGAAGTTGAACATCTTCGAGGTTTTAAATATATCGTTTAGGTCGCCTTAAAGTATACTTGCTTCCTTTTGCAAAAGCTCGTCATTATCTTCAATTCCGCTTTGAATAAATGCATTGATTTCAGAGTTTCGCTCTTGACCACTTTCTAAAAGCACACCTAGCGTTATCATTGTCGCAATTCGGGTTCCTATTTTCTTTGCTGCAGTATTAAACCAAGGCTCAAGGTCTTCATAGCTCACTTTTTTAGCTAATTCCATAATCTCATATTTGGTCTTTAACTGCTTTTCTTCAGGAAGATTCGTATATTTTTTCCCCAATTGCTGAATAACATCAATCGCCTTACGTTGTGGTTGATTATTTTGTGGCTTTGATTGATTTTGATTCTTGTTTTCAACTGGCTTTTGCTTTTCCCAAGAGTCACGTAAACCAACGGTTTTATTAAAAACCAATCTGTCAGAAGTTGAATCGTTATCGACATTAAAATACCCTATACGTTGAAACTGGAACCTATCTCCAATTTTTGCTTCTTTTAAACTAGGCTCTACATAGGCTGTTACTAATTTTAAAGATTCTGGGTTAATAAACTCCATAAAGTCTTTATTTGGATGTGCATCTGGAGCTTCATCCATAAACAATCTGTCGTATTCTCTAACCTCAGCTTTTATAGCATGTTTTATAGATACCCAATGTAGTGTTCCTTTTACTTTTTTAGAAGTGTCTTCGGTATAGGTACAGTGAATTTCTGTAATGTTACCATTAGTGTCTTTTACAACACTTTCGGCTTTGATTATATAAGCGTTTTTAAGTCGTACTTCTCCCCCTAATTTTAACCTAAAAAACTTGTTACCTGCTTGTTCTTTAAAGTCATCCTTTTCAATATATAACTCACGAGAAAAAGGTACTTTTCTAAATCCTGCACTTTCGTCTTCCTGATTATTTTCGGCTTCCAGCCATTCTTCTTTTCCTTCAGGATAATTAGTAATAACTAATTTAACAGGGTCTAAAACAGCCATAACACGAGGTGCTGTTTTGTTTAAATCTTCACGAATACAAAACTCTAATAAAGCAACATCAATAACATTATCTCGTTTGGCAACTCCTACAGTTTCAACAAACTTTCTGATAGCATTTGGTGTATAACCTCGACGACGCAAACCAGATATAGTTGGCATACGAGGGTCGTCCCAACCAGTAACAACACCATCTTCAACAAGCTTAAGCAGTTTACGCTTGCTCATAATGGTATAACTTAAGTTTAAACGTGCAAATTCGCGTTGTTTTGGGCGTAGTTTACCTTCTTCTACCACTTGGTCTAAAAACCAATCATAAAGCTCTCTATGAGGCTTAAATTCAAGCGAGCATAAACTGTGAGAAATGCTTTCGATATAATCGCTTTCACCATGAGTCCAGTCGTACATTGGATAAATACACCAATTGTTTCCTGTTCTGTGATGATGCTTCTTTAACACACGATACATAATTGGGTCGCGCATCAGCATATTTGAGTGTTGCATATCAATTTTAGCGCGTAACACATGTGAGCCTTCATCAAACTCACCATTTTTCATTTTCTCGAATAGTTCAAGATTTTCTTCTACTGTTCTATTGCGATAAGGTCCATCAACACCTGGTTGTGTTGGTGTTCCTTTTTGTTCTGCCATTGCTTCTGAAGATTGAGAGTCGACATAAGCTTTTCCTTCTTTTATAAACTCAACAGCCCAATCGTAAAGTTGTTGGAAATAATCAGACGAATACAACTCATTTGCCCACTTGTAGCCCAACCAAGTGATGTCTTCCTTTATAGCATCAACATATTCTTGTTCTTCTTTTGCTGGATTGGTATCATCAAAACGAAGGTTAACAGGAGCGTTATATTTTTCACCCAACCCAAAACTAATTCCAATCGCTTTGGTGTGACCTATGTGCAAATATCCATTTGGTTCTGGCGGAAAACGAAAACGTAGGTCGTTTTTAGACATTCCGTTAGCTAAATCTTCTTCTATTATATGCTCAATAAAATTGAGTGATTTTGTTTCTTCAGACATATTTAAAAATAAAAAGCAAAGTTATTAAAATATAGTATACTATTTTTGTGGAAAATGAATTGTTTTGGGAATCATTAAAGTTGAAAATATTCGCGTATTTGCCAATCATGGTTGCTTAACCGAAGAAACTAAAATTGGTAGTGATTATCGTGTAGATTTAGAGGTAAAAGCAGATTTGCAGCGATCGGCAAAAACTGATTTATTGAGCGATACTGTAGATTATGTACTTTTAAACAGAATTGTACGAGAGGAAATGAAAAAACCCACGCATTTGCTTGAAACTGTTGCGAAACGTATATTGGTTCGTATATTGAATGAATCTGAAATGGTTAATAAAGCGACTGTTGCCGTTAGTAAATTGAATCCTCCAATAGGTGGTGATGTTGAAATGGTAACGATAAAAATGACCGAAAAGCGAAAAAAATAGAAGTAAATAGTGTAAAAACTTAAATTTTTATACATTTGCCTTTCAATTATGGTGTCGTGGCCGAGTGGCTAGGCTCAGCTCTGCAAAAGCTGCTACAGCGGTTCGAATCCGCTCGACACCTCTTAAAACCTTCAACATATGTTGAAGGTTTTTTTATGGATTATTTTTGTTGATGGGGTTAATCCGTTCGATGCGTTCTTTTAATAGTTCTTTTTCTTCTGGGAAAAATGCTTGGACTAAAAGCAACACTCCAAATCCTAAAATAACCAATGCTATGATTTTTTTTGTTTTATAAATTCGGCGTGGCGTAAGTTTATTTTTAAGCTTTTTTGCAATCAATATCTTAAAAAGATCAATGACAAAATAGGTCATTAAAATACTGGATAAAAACACGATGAGTCCGTTTTTGGTTTCGGTCAGTGAGTTGCCAATGACGATAAAACCAACCCAACCTACCAAAACACCTATATTTATAAAATTGAGTAAAAAACCTTTTAAAAAGAGTTTTCCATAGTTTTTTTGGATTTCGACTTTATGGTATTCCCTAACGATAGACCGAAAGGATTTAGAGGTTTTGGTAAAGGTTATAAAGCCATATACCACCAATAAAACACCACCAAAAACCAAAAAGTTAGGATCGTCTTTTATTTTATCTAGAAGTTTATTGGTACTAAAAAAAGCGACAGCTATAAAGAAAATATCGGCCAGCATTACTCCTAAATCGAAAATTAGCGCACTTTTAAACCCTTTGGTGGCACTGGTCTCCAATAGAACAAAGAAAACAGGGCCTATAGTAAATGCCAATAAGATTCCAAACGGAATAGCCGATAAAATATCATCAAACATAACCTTGTGTTTCCACAAAGCTACATAATTTTTTTATCGTGTTAAGGTACAATTGTATAGAAACGCTCAAGAGAAATATCTATTACATCTTTTTAATTCTACCTCCTAGTGCGGTGTCTTCATTTACCGTTTCTGGATTGCCATAAATATTGATGTCGCCACCAGCTCTCACTTTTGCATTGACGGTTTCAGAAGCGTTAACATCCGCTTCGCCACCTGCTTTGATACTTATGCTTGTTGTTTTGGTGTCAAACAATTTACCTTCATAAATTCCTCCAGTAGTTAGCGTAATATCTTGCGTGTTAGCTTTTCCTCTGGTTTCAACAATGCCGCCAGAAACAGCTCTAACATCAACCTTGTTGACATCTAAACCTATTTTAAGTCGTGACCCTTCTTGGGCTTTTAACTCAATATAATCTTGTTCTATAATCTCGTTAGAAGATATAAACGCACCTTCATTGCCATCGATGGTATTTAATTTTGTGTAGTGAACCGCAACAAATGTTTTGGTTCCGTTGAAGATTTTGTTGAATTTCATTCTAATTTTCAGCTTTCCGTCTTTATTGACAATTTCAACATCTTCAACATCTTCTCCTGTAATCACCACTTTATTTTCTTTAGATTTAATAAGATTAACCTCTATTAAATCATAGACTTTAACTTCATCAAATTCTCCGACTGATTTATCTAAAGGGTTTTGTGAAAATAGATTTACTGTAAGAAATAAAACGAAAATTGAAACTATTGACTTCATATATATTGATTTTATAATTATTGATAACACAAAAAATGTTCCAATAGTATAGATGGAACATTTTTATGATTGTTACAGTTATGTAATTCAAATAGCTACAACGACTGCAGTTCCTGTCACAGAAACAGCTACATAATTTGAGGTTGTTAGTTCTATATCTACCTTTATGCCAACCACAGCATTGGCATTCATTTGTTTAGCATTATCATGCAATTGTTGAAATGCCTGTTCTTTAACAGTTGCTACACTATCTCCAATTGCTTTGTAGTATTTTTCCAAATTAAAGGTCATTTTCATTTTTTGAATATTAACACCAATACCAGAAACGATGCCTTTATATTCTATAATTTTAAAACCTTCAATAGTGTTTGTTGTGGTAAGTATCATAATGAATTAATTTTTAGGCTTTCCAATTAAATTAAAATCGAGATGTTTTTTAACTAAATCTGTGTTTTTAACTTTTACAACGACTTCGTCACCAAGCTGATAGGTCATTCCTGTTTTTTTTCCAACCATAACGTATTGTGACTCATCAAACTGATAATGGTCATCATTCATATCTCTAACACTGACCATACCTTCGCATTTGTTGGAGATGATTTCTACATAAATTCCCCAATCGGTCACACCAGAAATAACACCAACAAACTCTTCATTTTTGTGATCTTCCATAAAGCGGATTTGCATGTACTTAATGGAATCTCTTTCGGCCTTTGTGGCTAGATTTTCCATATTACTAGAATGCACACATTTGTCTTCATACACATCTTCATTGGCTGATTTACCTCCATCGAGATAGTGTTGCAATAAACGATGTGCCATTACATCAGGATAACGACGAATAGGTGATGTAAAATGACTGTAATAATCGAAAGCCAACCCATAATGTCCAATATTATTGGTTGTATATTCAGCTTTACTCATACTACGTATAGTGAGTGTATCAACTAAGTTCTGTTCTTTTTTTCCTTGCACATCACGCAATAAACCATTTAATGAAGATGAGATACTATTTCTATCTTTAAAATTCAGCTTATAACCAAATTTAGATACAATCCCTTGTAAGGCAGCTAATTTACTTTCATCTGGTTCATCATGAACTCTATAGATAAAGGTCTTTTTAGGAGATTGTTTACCTATAAATTCAGCTACTTTTCTATTAGCAAGCAACATAAACTCCTCGATGAGCTTATTGGCATCTTTACTGGTTTTAAAATACACACCAACTGGGTTTGCCTGTTCATCCAAGTCGAATTTTACCTCTACTTTATCAAACGAAATCGCACCATCTTTCATACGTTTTCGACGCATTATTTTTGCTAACTCATCCATCTTTAAAACAGCATCTGCTATTTTTTGATCTGTTTGATATTCTTTTCCGGTTAATGATACTTCTATAGGAATCGTATTGGTTTTGGATTCGATTATCGCTTGTGCTTCTTCATAAGCAAAACGTGCATCACTGTAAGTTACTGTTCGTCCAAACCATTGATTTTTAACTTCAGCTTTGTCATTTATTTGAAATACCGCAGAAAAGGTATATTTTTCTTCATGCGGACGCAACGAACAGGCGTTGTTGGATAATACTTCTGGTAACATTGGTACGACTCTATCGACCAAATAGACTGAAGTTGCTCGTTCATAAGCTTCGTCATCTAAAACAGTTCCTTCTTGAAGATAATGTGAGACATCTGCAATATGTATTCCTATTTCGTATAAGCCATTATTCATTACTTCAAATGATAAGGCATCATCAAAATCTTTGGCATCTTTTGGATCGATGGTAAAGGTTAAAGCATCTCGCATATCACGACGTTTAGCTATCTCTTCTTTTGTAATCGAGGTATCTAATTTGTCTGCAAATTCTTCAACTTCATGAGGAAATTCATAAGGTAACCCATATTCGGCAAGTATAGAGTGTATTTCTGTATTATGTTCACCTGGTTTACCTAGTACTTTAAGTACTTTTCCATTAGGTGAATCGGCCTTATCTGGCCAATCTTCTAGTAAAACCAATACTTTATCACCATCTTCAGCTTTATTGATTTTATTTATTGGTACAAATATATCAGTGTACATTTTTCCTCCATCAACTACAACAAAAGCATAGTTTTTATGAACTTGTATCACACCAACATACTCACTTTTTGCACGATTGATGATGTTAGTGATTTCGCCTTCAAACTTACCTTTTTTACGGCGTTTGTAAACGTAAAATTCTACTTCATCACCATTAAGCGCTTTATTGATATTATTTGACGCTATATAAACATCTTCGTCAAAATCATCACTGATGATGTATCCTGATCCTCTTGCTGCCATATCCAATTTACCAACATGGTATTCGGTATTAACAATGGCTTTATATTTACCTCTCTCTACTTCTTCAATTTCTTTTTTAGCTAATAGCTCGTGAAGTTTTTTAATAATTTGATTTCTACTGCTGGCATCATTGACGCCAAGTTTTGCAGCAATTTGTTTATAGTTGAATGATTGGTTTCTATCTTTTTTTAAAATACTTAGAATCGTATTTGTTAGGTTTGAAATCCCTTTATTGGATTTCGATTTTTTCTTTCTTGTCATTTATAATTGTAATCATATTGAATTTCTAAAGTTAAGTGAAATTCGGTTATTTGTAACTTAATTAAAGGAGAAGATTGGTAATTAAGTTTTTACAAAGCTACGGTTTTATAATTTAATCCATATTTACTTAATATTAATTTAAGAAAAAGATGTTATAAACATTTAATATTATCATAATCAGTTTTTAATTTAATTTTAAAAAAATAATGATGATGATGATGTAATGTTGATAGCGGTATAACTTTTTAACGAAATGTTATGTTAGTTTAAAATTGACAACTTGTTAATACTAAATTAACATACTAAAAAACTATAAAAGCTTGATATTAAAGTAAAGTAATATAGTTGTTAACAGCTACTCATAACTAATGTTAATACAGAAATTCGCATAACTTTTTTTATGTTTTGATGTTAATTGTTGTCAATTTTAGTCTGATAATTAATCCAAAAAAAGTGAGTTAAATTTTTGCATTTGATCTTTCTGTTTTTGCTTGTAAAAAAAAGTGAGATACTCAAATTTATCTTTTAGATTTTAGCATCAAGTTATGAACAAGTAATGAATAATCTTTTGGTTATTGTTAACAATAGCTTTAAATCTTAATTAGTCTCAAAAACTGTCTTTTTATTTCTTGCCATTTAGTAACTTTATAGTCTTAATATAATTTATGTAATCATGACAATCTCAATAGGTAACGATCACGCAGGAACCGAATATAAACAAGCCATTGTAAAACATTTAGAAGGAAAGGGTTTTACCGTAAATAATTATGGAACCAATACTAACGAAAGTGTTGATTATCCAGATTTTGTGCATCCAGTTGCAAGTGATGTAGAACAAAAAAAGGTAGATTTTGGAATCATTATCTGCGGTAGTGGTAATGGTGCTAATATGACTGCCAATAAGCACCAAGGCGTGCGTTCAGCATTATGTTGGACCAAAGAAATCACAGCTTTGGCAAGACAGCACAATAATGCCAATATTTTAAGCATACCAGCACGTTTTACCGCACTACAACAAGCTATTGAAATGGTTGACACATTTTTTGATACCAAATTTGAAGGAGGTCGTCACCAAAATAGAGTTGAAAAAATTCCAGTACATTAATTAGATTCATGGGTCACGATCATTCGCATCATCACAAAGATATGAAGGGTAGAAATTTAATTATTTCTATCCTTTTAAATATACTAATTACCGTAGCTCAAGTGGTTGGTGGAATTGTATCTGGAAGCCTAGCATTATTAAGTGATGCCCTGCATAATTTTAGCGATGTGTTATCACTTGTGGTGAGTTATATTGCCGCTCGACTCTCAAAACAAAAAGCCTCCATACACAGAACCTTTGGATATAAGCGCGCTGAAATTTTAGCTGCATTTATCAACGCTTCTACACTCGTAATTGTTGCTGTGCTATTGATTATTGAAGCGTATAAACGATTTCAAAACCCACAAGAAATTGAATCAGGTTTAGTGATTTGGTTGGCATTGATTGCTATAGTTGGTAATGGGTTTAGTGTATTGTTATTAAAGAAAGATTCTGAAAACAATATGAACATGCGTTCTGCATATTTACACCTCTTAACCGATATGATGGCAAGTGTTGCTGTATTGATAGGTGGTTTACTTATGAAATATTATCAGTTATTTTGGGTGGATAGCCTACTCACCTTTTTGATTGCGCTGTATCTTATTTGGGTTGGATACGATTTATTGGTGAAATCTTCAAGAATGTTGATGTTGTTTACCCCAGAACATATCAATATCAAAGATGTTGTTAGAGCTGTTCATCAAATTGAGAAAGTAAATCGATTGCACCACATCCATATTTGGGGATTGAATGATGACGAGTTGCACCTCGAAGCACATCTCGATTTTAAAGAAGATATTACCATTAGTGAGTTTGATGTCATTTTACATCAAATTGAAAAAGTATTACATGATGAATTTGCTATCAACCATGTTAATATTCAACCAGAATTCAACAAAGAAGACCCTAAAGAAATTATAGTACAAGACTAATGATACATATCGTAACAAAAGCATTTAAAGAACTTACAGTAGATGAACTCTACGCCTTACTTCAGCTGCGTAGCGAAGTTTTTGTGGTTGAGCAGGATTGTGTGTATCAAGACATCGATTATAAAGACCAAAAAGCGTTGCATATATTAGGTTTTAAATCGGAAGCTTCAGGAGAAAAACTGGTTGCCTACACACGAATTTTTAGACCAGGTGATTATTTTGAATATGCCAGCATTGGAAGGGTTGTGGTAAGCCAAAATGAAAGGATGCACAAATATGGTTACGACATTATGAACGCTTCTATCGAAGCAGTAAAAACGCGTTACAACGAAACTAAAATCAAAATTTCGGCTCAGGTTTACTTAAAAAAGTTTTATAATAATTTAGGATTTAAAGAAGTTGGAGAAGGCTATTTGGAAGATGGTATTCCGCATATTGGTATGATAAAAACCTAATTAGCCTTTTCTTCAGCATAGGTTATCAATATCTCGACACGTCTATCAAACTTTGGTTCTCCTCCCAACGGAAACTTACGACGCATACCAACATATTTCATTCGTTTTGGGTCAACACCTTTCTTTACCATATAGTCATATACATATTTGGCTCTTGCGACCGAAAGATTGCGCTTTTTAGTTTTACGGTCTAAAGCATCTCTACTGTTTTGAGTGCAACATACATGCCCTTGAATTGTAAAATAAACATCTTTTCGCTCTACCAAAATCTTAGTGATGTTCTCAAGTGTTTTAACCGATTCTGGCATTAAATAACTATATCCTGTCTTAAATAGGATATTGTCCAAAACAATATTATCTCCGGCTTTAATGTCACCTTTTAAAATCTCGACCACATCTTTTGGTTTGGCTTCCACTTTCGGTTTTGGAGGAAATACAGGTGTGACAATAATTTGAACTTTACGATTAAGACCACGAATTTTTTCAACATTTTCTTCTTTAACCAGCTTCAATAACACCTCTCCTTTTCCATCGACATTTGTGATGACACTTTCATCAAATTCGTTATTAGAAAAAATGGTTTTGATACTATTAGCTCTATCCTGTGACAGTTTCAGGTTATAGGAATCACTACCTCTATCATCGCAAAATCCATAAATAGATATTTTTTCAATATCCAATGATTCAATTTCTGATAAAAAAAGCAAAAGACGACTATGTTCAGTTTCAGGAATTTCATATTTGTCAGTCTCAAAAAAAACCTCGTGCACAAGTTCTTTTTGGGCTAACACTATATGGGATAAAAAGAAGAAAAAAATGACTAAATGTTTCATTTTTATTTTATATAAACGACCTTAAATTTAGTAAATTTTAAGGGCTTTATGGTATCATAAATTAAGATAACTTAAAAATTTAGCTTGATTTTTTAATAAATCCACACTTTTTTTAATTTCAACATTATTGGCAATATAGTATGTATATAGGCCCTCTCTGTAAAAATAACGTTTCACAATTTCATCAGACATTAAAGATAAAAGTTGTGTTTTGTTGTCGTCAATCGCACTGTTTTTATAAGCATTGAGCGCATTCATCAACGTTTTATAATTACTGTCAATTGCGGTACTTATCTTTTCTTCTTTAGCAACCAATAAAGCATTATCAAATGCCTTTTCTGTTTTTGTTTCGAAGTTGAAATTATTGGTTTTTAGAAAATTTTTAAAATTCGTAAAATCAGAATCACTTAATTTGAAAGCATTCAAATCGTTGACCGAGTGATTGTAATAATATTGTGTAGCATAATCAAATACCAAATTTTCATCAAGAATTGCCGACGTTATTGGACTCAATTTTGAACTTTCCAACTCTATGTCTGGCTGAATGCCACCACCATCATAAACGGTTCTTCCTCGTCGTGTTTTAAACGCGTTATAATTTTCTTTTTCAACACGTGTCGCCTTTCCTTCCGCATCCCTATTCCAATAGTCGAGTGCTTGTATACAACGACCAGAAGGAGTGTAGTATCGGGAAATCGTAATTTTCATTTGTGTACCATAAACCAAAGGTTTTGGACGTTGTACCAAGCCCTTTCCAAAGCTACGAGCCCCAACAATCACTGCTCTGTCTAAATCCTGCAAAGCACCAGCAACAATCTCACTTGCCGAAGCACTTTTACCATCAATAAGAACGATCAATGGAATTTCGGTGTCGATCGGTTCTTTTTGAGTGTAATAGGTTTTATTATACTTCTCTACTTTAGATTTTGTGGTAACCACTAATTGATTTTGAGGTACAAAAATATTGGTCACATTAACAGCTTCATTAAGTAAACCACCAGGATTCCCTCTTAAATCTAAAATTAATTTTTTAGCACCTTGATTCTTTAAAGCCCTAACAGCTGTCAATGTTTCGGCAGAGGCTTTGTCCCCAAATTTGCGCAATACGATATAGCCAATTTCATCATCAATCATTGAGTAATGGGGCACATCGTGTATGTCCACCGATTCTCTTTTTATGGTTGCGGTCTGTGTCTTGCCCTGTCTTAAAAAAGTGACGTTTACCGTTGAGCCTGTTGCTCCCTGAAGTAAATTCCCAGCATCGTCCTTAAAATCGGCCACAACAACATTTTCAACCTTGGTGATTTCATCGCCAGCCTTTAAACCAGCCTTATCTGCTGGATAATCCTTATAAGGCTCTATGATAACCAATTTGTCCTTTAAGGTCAAAACACTTGCACCAATACCAGTATAGTCGCCAGTATTGTTGATACGAGCGTCCTCCACGTCTTGTTCGTTATAAAAATTAGTGTAAGGATCCAGATCTTGAAGCATACTTTTAATTGCCGTATCCATTAAATCACCTGGATTGGTTTCGTCAACATAATTCATATTGACTTCTTTGTAAAGCGTCGTGAAAATCTCTATCTGCTTGGCAATTTCAAAAAAATCGCCTTTAAAAGCCGATCCCGTAACAAACACAGCGATTAAAAATACCGGAATCACAACTCTTTTTTTAAATATGGTTTTCATCATTATGAGTTTAGTCTAAAGAAGTTTCTTTTATAAATTTATCAAATAATAGCCGCATTTTTGAGTTGATGGTCTCAAAATCTGTTCCATCTTTACCAATGTACAAAATCATTAACGCATATTGTGTTGAACTATTGTTAAAATAATCACCTTTATTAAGCCTGTAAACCTCTCGCATAAGGCGTTTGATACGGTTTCTGTTTACAGCATGTTTAAAATGCCGCTTGCTGACCGAAACACCAACTTTCGCCCTTACATCGTCGCCGAAAGTAGTTTCAATATAAACCAAACGCAACGGATAGGCCACAACCGTTTTCCCTTGGGAGAACAAGTGTTCTATCAGTTTTTGGCTTTTTAGCTTTTCTTTTTTTGAAAAAGTAAAGGTCATTCATTAATAATTATAAGCGTAAAAATAGCAATATCCTTTTTAGAAACGACTGGCTTATGACTTCTATGATATAAATCATTTCAAATATTATGGATTAGGCGTAATTTAATTAAATATAAATCATTTTAATTTTTTGGCATGGGCGAATTACAAGTAAGTAAGCTTTCAAGTAAAAAGGATAAAGCAAATTACATCTTTCAGTTAATAAAAGACATTGAGGCCTTGGACCTTATGATTAAGGATGGGTTAATTGAAAAATCTCCGATTAGAATAGGAGCCGAACAAGAATTTTGTTTAACAAACAGCGAATTTAAGCCTAGTTTTAAAGCGCTAGACATTCTAAAAGAAATAGATGACACGCATTTTACCACAGAAATAGGCCGCTTTAATCTAGAAATAAATTTAGATCCACTGGAGCTTAAAGGAGCATGTTTTTCTGAACTTCACAACAACCTTTTGATGTTATTGGAAAAAGCCGAACTTGCGGCTCAAAAGCACCAATCAAAAATTCTATTGACTGGTATTTTACCAACGCTTTCAATCAATGATGTAACCATTGAAAGCATGACACCTATAGAGCGTTATTATGTACTTAATGAAGCTATAAAGTCGTCAAGAAAAGAAGATTTTAATGTACACATCAAAGGCGTTGATGAGGTGAATTTACGACATGATTCGGTCATGCTGGAAGGCTGCAACACCAGTTTTCAATCACATTTACAAATCAATCCTGATGAGTTTATAGAAAAATATAATTGGGCTCAAGCCATATCTGGGCCGATTTTAAGCATCTGTACCAATTCCCCTTTACTTTTTGGAAAGGAATTATGGAGCGAAACAAGAATCGCATTATTTACGCAAAGTGTTGATACGCGCACTAATTCGCTTTTATTGAATGAAGAGCAGTCAAGGGTTAGTTTTGGAAGTGAATGGGCAACGGGTTCGGTTGCTGATTTGTATAGAGACAACATTTCAAGGTTTAGAAGCCTAATTACTTCAGAGTTTACCAAAAACAGTGTAGAGATGCTAAAAAATGGGGAAATCCCTAAACTTAAAGCACTTAATTTGCACAACGGAACCGTCTATAGATGGAACAGGCCTTGTTATGGTGTAGGAGGGGGAAAACCACATTTGAGAATAGAAAACAGATACATTCCCTCTGGCCCAACAGCAATTGATGAGATTGCAAATATGATGTTTTGGGTTGGTGTCATGCTCGGGCAACCAACCAAGTATAAGGAAATCCATAGAAAAATGGATTTTAAAGATGCGAAGCAAAATTTTTTCAGTGCAGCAAGATATGGTATGGCCACGCAGTTTTATTGGGATAATAAATTTGTTTCCAGTCAAAATTTAATTTTAGATGAGCTTTTACCTATGGCTTACAGAGGTTTGTATAGTGTGGGGATTTCACCTAAAGACGTAGAGCATTATCTGGGAATCATAGAGAACAGAGTTAAATTATTAAACGGTTCTCAATGGATTTTGAGAAGCTACAGAAATTTATTGCAGTCCAAAAAACCCTATGAAGCAGCGCAAGTATTGTCGTCAGTTTTATATGAAAAGCAAAAAAAGGAATATCCTGTTTCTTCATGGAATATTTTATCTTCAAATACACCATCTTTACAATTAAAAGATAAAGAAGTAAAACACGTGATGAGCACAGATATTTTTACAGTAGATGAAAAAGACAGTGTAGAACTGGTTTTGAATATTATGAAATGGAAAAACATTCACCACATGCCTGTGATTAATAAAAATAAGGATTTAGTAGGATTGTTATCTTGGAAAGATGTCGAATCATGTGCTGATGACATTTCAAGGCATAGTGAAACAATTAAAGACATCATGAAGATAGACCTTATAACGATTGGACAACACGATACCATTGAAACAGCTTCAAAATTAATGAATTCTAAAGGGATTAGTTGCCTGCCAGTTATTAGCGGTACAGAATTAATAGGATTGTTAACCTCAAATGATTTAAAGCACAGTAAATGATAAATATTTATAATGGGTCATTAGACAAAACAATTACTGTCGATAGAATCATTTTTGAAAAAAAAGGCAGTAAAAAGGAACCAACTGTAGTTTTTTTCGCTTGCGTTCACGGTAACGAAACAGCAGGTGTTTTTGCCTTAAAAGAAGTTTTGGACCAACTAAATGAATCACAAATAAATGGGTCAATTTACGCAATTGTAGGCAATTTGAAGGCGCTTGAAGCAAACCAAAGATATATCGATGAAGACTTAAACCGAATCTGGACAAAATTTAAGATCAATCAGATTAACACTAAACATAAATTAAGCTCTGAAGAGAAGGAGCAAAAAGAGATATTCCAAATTTTAGAAAGAATCATTGGCGAACATTCAGGACCACTTTATTTTATAGATCTACATACAACCTCGAGCAAAACACTTCCTTTTATCACCATAAATGATGCTTTAATCAATAGAAAATTTTCTAAACTGTTCCCTGTTCCTATTGTGCTTGGTATTGAGGAATATTTAGAAGGCCCAATGTTAAGTTATATCAATGAATTGGGTTATGTTTCTATAGGTTTTGAATCTGGTCAACACGATGAGGTAGATGCGGTTTTAAATGCCATTGCATTTATCAATTTAACATTGGTTTATAGTGGCGTGATGATAAAAGAAGCCATTTCTAATCTTGAAGACTATTACAACAGATTAATAAACGAGTCCAAAGGCACTGATGACCTTTTTGAGGTCGTTTATTTGTATACCATCAAAGAAGGTGAGACTTTTGCCATGCGGCCAGGCTTCAAAAACTTTGAAAAAATCAATAAGAAAACGCCTTTGGCTACAAGAAATAATCAGCCAATAATTTCAAATTTCAACGCTCGAATTTTTATGCCGCTTTATCAAAGTAAAGGGAAAGATGGCTTTTTTATAATTAGAAAAATCAGACCTATATTCTTAAAACTTTCTGCATCCTTAAGAGCGTTAAAAGCAGACAGACTTTTGGTTTTATTGCCAGGGGTTTCTTGGGAAAACAAAGATGAAAGAACACTACAAGTCAACCTGAAAACAGCAAGATTCTTGACAAAACCATTGTTTCATTTATTAGGATACAGAAACAAACACATCAACAAAGACTATATGAAATTGTATAACAGAGAATGGATTTCGAAGACCAACATGTACAAAAACGAAAAATGGTTTAAACGTTAATCACATTTTATTATTGGTTTTGTTCACATCAGCCATAAACCCATCTTTATCTATAGTAACAGATTTTATAGTTGTCCTTGGTTTATCAATGGTAAACTCGTAGGTTGGGTACGCCCAAGCCCAATCATTTAATTTAGTTGCAGACGTGGGTTTAGAACCATACAACATTCTTAACGGAATATAGAATTGTTGTTTAGAACCATCCATATACTCCACCTCAATATCCAAGGGCATTGGCATCAATCCGATACGTTCTAAAGTTACTTTGGTTGCATTGCCATCGGCTTCAAGACTTTTTATTCCATAATCGATGGTGTTTGTGGTTTGGGTCCATTCGGTTAAATACCAATTTAACTGCATCCCAGATATTTTTTCTGCTATACGTATAAAATCCAATGGCTTTGGATGTTTAAATGACCACTGTTGAAAATATTGTTTCAGGGTTTTGTCTAAATTTTCCTCGCCAATAATATAGCTTAATTGCGCCAGAAATACAGCGCCTTTGTAATACGAAGACACCGAATAAGAGCGATTGTAAATATACCTATCGGCATGTGTTGTTTCTGGTTGTTCGGTGCCTGAATTAGCATACGCTATATAAATATTATAAGCTCGTTCCCAAGGATTTTGTTTGTTCAGTTTTAAAATAGTGTCCAAGGCTCTATATTCGATATAGGTTGCAAAGCCCTCGTCCATCCATTCGTGTTTCAACTCATTGTTTGCAATGACAAACTGAAACCAAGTATGCGCCACCTCGTGTATCAAAGTACTATAAACCAAGCCATTGAGCGTTCCTTCGCCAAGCGTTAAGGTGCACATACCATATTCCATACCTCCATCGCCACCTTGAATGACCGAATATTGTTCATAAGGATACTTGCCCACCAAACCACTGTAATATTGGAACATTTCAGCAACTAAAGGCTGTAATTTTTTCCAATTGTCTTTCTTTTCGGCAGACATCGTGTTCTTATAAAGAAAATGCAGCATTGGTCCATTTTCAACTTGAAGCATATCGTGATTGTAATTAGGGTCTGCGACCCAAGTAAAATCATGTACGTTAGGTGCTTTAAAATGCCATGTGAGTTTTTTTCCTTTATGTTTTTTAACAGGCTCGGTTTCGTAACCGTGACCGACTTCATTCGGATTTTGAAGGTAACCCGTTCCGCCAAGTGTGTAATTTTTGTCAATGGTAATTTTCACATCAAAATCACCCCAAACACCATAAAATTCTCTTGCTATGTAAGGATCTGCGTGCCAACCTTCGGTATCATATTCGGCCAATTTTGGGTACCATTGAGCCATTGATAGTGCAACCCCTTCGTTATTGTTTCTTCCAGAACGACGAATTTGAACAGGCACCTGTGCATCAAAGCGCATATCAAATGTTGTTTTTTCACCAGGTTGAATAGGTTCGTTTAGTTCAACAACGAGAATCGTTCCAATGGTTTCGTGTTTAACGACTTTTCCATTTTGGAGCAATGAATTGACTTTGATATAGCCTATTTCATCTGGTTTTAGCTTGTTGATTCTGCTTTCAAAATTTGGAGCAGCCCTTGTTCCTAAATTTGGAGCCATTCGAGCATCTGGATCGGCAATACTCTGCGCTCTTGCGTCCATTTCACTTCCTGGTTGAAAAGCATTGGGATACAAATGATAAAACACACGACTCAACACATCTGGAGAGTTATTGGTATAAACCAGTTTTTGAGAACCTGTATATTGATATGTCTCCACATCCATATCAATTTCCATAGTATAGTCAACATGTTGTTGCCAATATGAATTTGATTGAGCGTATGTTTGAAAATGTAAGCTCAAACTAAGAATTAAGAAGCAAATTGTATTAAATAAAGGTTTCATAACATTATTGGGAATAGAAAAGAGCCTCACGAAGTGTACGACGTGAGGCTTTAAAAATGATAATTATAGGTTCTTTGAAAGTTTTTCTGCCATAATCAAGGCGTTGTAAGCATTAGCTATTTTTCCAGATTTGGAAAGAGTTGAAAATGATTTAATATTATTGGCATCACCACCTACAACCACTTTTGTAGTTAGTGGTATTCCGGAGTTGATAATAATATCTTTAACTTGCGAGGCCTTTAAATTAGGATATTGAGAACGAATTAAAGCGGCAATACCAGCGACTCCTGGTGATGCCATTGATGTTCCTCCTTTTGTATCATATTCGTTTTGTGGTGTTGTAGAATATACTTTTCCGCCTGGCGCAAATACATCCACATTAATTTTACCGTAGTTAGAAAAACCAGATACCATTTTTGGACCATAGATAGGATCTAAAGAGCCAACAGTAATAAAGCTATCCGATACTTCTTTTCCGTTGTTAACTTGATCGTTAGGGAAGTTATATTCAACGTCCAAATCTACCGAGTCATTGCCTGCGGCATGTACAAATACTACATCTTTTTGAGCAGCATATGCGATGGCATCACGCACCCAATCACTGTGGGGAGAGTATGATTTTCCAAAACTACCATTGATCACTTTTGCACCATTATCAACAGCATAGCGAATGGCATGAGCTACATCTTTGTCATATTCATCACCATTGGGCACAGCTCTAATGACCATGATTTTTACATTATTGGCAACACCATCAGCACCTTTATTATTGTTGCGTTCTGCAGCGATGATTCCAGCCACGTGAGTACCATGGCTTTCACTCTTTTTTACCGGCTTTACGTTTCCGTTACCATAGCCGGGTTTGTCATTAAAAACATTAGGGTTGTCACCTGTTTTTCGACCATTGAAATTTTTGTTTAGGTTATAATTTAAACGATCATTAATTTCAACCAATCCGTCGTTGATTTCTTTTTTGAAATCAGCTACCGAATCCATATCAAGATTGTAAACGTACTTTACAACCGCAATAGATTGTTGCAAAGAAGCATCATCCGTTTTGATGGCGTTTACTTCCTCTTTGGTATAATTTTTCTTTTTTAAATGTGAAGAAACTGCATCATCAGCAGCGGTTACTTGCTGCAGGATTTGCTCATATTGGGTTTTGTAACCTGTGTATTTTTGATATTCTTTGTTATATTCAGCTTCGGCTTCAGCATATCGTGGATCGTTTTTGTCGCCACTAGCCAACAAACGCACAAACTCTAATTGTTCGTTATAAGCATCTCCAAGAAAATTCCAACCATGGATGTCATCAATATAGCCATTATTGTCATCGTCTTTTCCGTTGTTGGGAATTTCTTTAGAGTTGGTCCAAATCACATCATCCAAATCTTCGTGGTCGATATCGATACCAGAATCTATGACTGCGACGATAGTCGTTTGTCCTTTTTTGTTTTTAATGATTTCTTGATAAGCCTTATTGACACTCATTCCAGGGATGGTGTCAGTTATTAAATCTAAATGTCCCCAAGTGTGTTTTTGAGCTTCTGTTAATTCAGAAACTTTTAAAGGCATTGAATCAATATTTTCAACAGGTGTTGATAAAACTCCTGTTGATGTGCCTCCACAGGCGAAAAATAAAGTTGCTGCTAATGCAGAAACCAATAATGGTTTAAATTGAATGTTCATTGTTGCTATTAATTATTAAGTAAATATATCTGTTGTTGTGTAAGTATCTTTAAGCCGAACCCCTTTTTCGGTATGTTTAACGGTTATAATTTGGTTATGAGCATCATGCTCTAAAAACAGGTAGTAATTGTTGTCGGCAGCCATATTTAGGAATTTTTCCTTTTCATCCAAAGTCAATAATGGTCTTGTATCATAGCCCATCACAAAAGGAATTGGCAAATGTCCAGCTGTAGGCAACAAATCGGCCATAAAAGCAATGGTTTTGCCTTTATAGTTGATGAGCGGAATCATTTGCTTGTCAGTATGTCCATCAGCAAAAAAGATATCAAAACCCAGTTCAGAATTTTTGAGCAAATCCTTTTCGGGAAGCGAAGTAAATTTTAATTGCCCACTTTCCTGCATTGGCATAATGTTTTCTTTTAAAAATGACGCCTTTTCTCTGTTATTAGGTTGGGTTGCCCATTTCCAATGGTCTTTATTGCTCCAAAAACGAGCATTTTTAAAGGCTGGCTCATAGCCTGTTTTATCTTTATTCCATTGCACACTTCCACCACAATGGTCAAAATGCAAATGGGTCATAAAAACATCAGTGATGTCATTTCGATGAAATCCGAAGGCCTTCAATGATTTATCAATAGAGTCGTTTCCCCATAGATAATAGTATCCAAAAAATTTATCACTTTGTTTATTTCCCATTCCTGTGTCAACCAAAATCAAACGATTTCCATCCTCTATAAGCAAACAACGTGCCGCAATATCAATCATGTTATTGGCATCAGCTGGATTGGTTTTGTTCCAAAGTGATTTTGGGACGACACCAAACATAGCACCACCATCGAGTTTAAAATTGCCTGATTCTATTGGGTATAGTTGCATAGTGATATCGATAAAGAAATATATCGCAAATTAATAAAAGCTTAAAAGATAAGTCAGAATCTCTGAATTTATTAGCTGTTTTTTAACATTTGATTTCATCAAGTTAAATGGAGCATTCTTTTGAAACGTACAAAAATTGAATTAATTTTATAAAAACTACGATTCTTATGGCAATTAAACGCATTATCGAGACACCTTTAAAAATCAAAAAAATGAAATTATTGAGGTTTGGACGCGATTTCAAGCCAGATGAGGAAGTTATTTTAAGAGATTATCTAGCAATTGAGCGCACACGATTAGCCAATGAGCGTACATTGCTTTCCTATATTCGATCTTCGCTTTATCTGTTGTTGGGAGGTATTGCTTTCTTTCAGTTGGAAATCTTTCCAAATTTTAGATATTTAGCTATAGTCTCACTTTTTTTTAGCATTCTTTTTTTGATTATTGGTATTTATCGATTTACACTTCTAAAGAAAAGTTTAAAAAGGTTATACTATATGTCCGAATCCAAAGAAGATAATTAACTTTATCGGCATTAACTAAATACAAAAATTGATTATGAGTATCGATTTGATTATCACGTTTTGTATTATTGGTGTTGGCGTCTTTCTTTTCGTCAAAGATTACTTTTCTATTGACACAACCTCTATTCTCATTATGGCAATGTTCATAGTTGCTGGTGTGTTAAATCCTGAAGAAGGTTTTTCGGGTTTTAACCATCCAGCAACGTTGACTTTGGGCTGTATTTTTGTGGTCAGTGGAGGTGTCTTTAATTCGGGTATTTTGGATGGATTGAGCTACAGGATCATTAAGCTTGCCAAAATCCACTATTTGGTTGCTCTGGTGGTTTTTTGTCTTATAACAGCAGTGTTTTCGGCGTTTATCAATGATACAGCAGTGGTTGCATTAATGCTACCAATTGCCTTAACGGTTTGTAGGGAAACCAATATCAGTCCAGCCAAATTGTTAATGCCAATATCGTTTGCAGCTCTTTTTGGCGGCACTTGTACGCTTATTGGAACGTCAACCAATATCTTGGTCAGTAGCTATGCAAAAAAATATGGATTAGAAGAATTTGGGATGTTTGAGTTCAGCGGCGCAGCACTCTGTTTGCTTTTTGTTGGGTTTGCCTATATGTTCTTGATTGGGCCTTTTTTACTCCCAAAAAGAAAGGATGAAGATAATGAGCTTACCAAAAAAGCAGAGCAATATATTACAGAATTGACCATAGAAGAAGGCTGTTCAGACATCAACAAACCAATTATCAAGTCAAAATTGGTCATTGATTTTAACGTTAATATCCTCTCGGTTATGCGAGAAGGGAGTTTGCGATACGATTTAGGACCAGAAACGATTCTTCTTGAAGGTGACATTTTAAAAGTGGTGGTGCCTCCACAAACCATCCATCGATTACTAGACATCAAAGGGTATAAGGTCAGAGGCAGTAAGCGCATCAAAAACCCAGAGATTCAAACGGATAATTATCACGTGTACGAGGTTATCATTCCTTTTGGCTCGAGCTTGGCAGAAGGGTCGCTTAAATCATTACGTTTTAATAGACGCTATAACATGTCGGTTTTGGCCATTCGTCAACGTGGAGAAATAATATTCGACAAGCTATCTTCCGTAAAACTAATGGAAGGCGATATGCTGTTGGTTTTAGGGCAGAAAGAAGAGATAAAAAATCTTGAAACCAAAAAATTGGTCGTTACGCTCTCTGAATATCAAAAGAAAAAAACCAACTTCAGAAAAGCCATTCCTGCTGTTTTGATTGGGATTGGAGTCATTTTAGCGGCGACTTTTAATCTGACAACGATTCTAATAAGCGCCATGGTTGGTGCCTTGTTGATGGTTTTGACGGGAACACTAAAACCAATGGAAGCTTACAATGCTGTAGAATGGAAGGTTATTTTTATGATGGCAGGAGTTCTCTCAATGGGAACCGCTTTAGAGAAAACAGGAGGTGCTAAATTGATTGCAGACTACATACAAAGTACCTTGGGTCAATACGACCCTCATATTACCTTGAGTTTATTATATCTAGTCACATTTGTTTCTACAAATCTAATTTCGAGCAAAGCTACAGCTGCACTGCTAACTCCGGTTGTCATCAGTTTGGCAGCAATTATGGAAGTAAGCGAACGTCCTTTTCTGGTTGCCGTGATGTTTGCGTGCTCACTGACCTTTATGACACCAATGAGCTACCCAACAAATACGATGGTATATGCGCCTGGAAACTATAAATTCAATGACTTTTTAAAGTTTGGAACACCTTTAAATTTATTAATATGGTTGGCCGCATCCTTTATCATACCTTACTTTTTTCCTTTTTGATTTTCTTTAGCAAGATTAATTTATGAATGATTTATATCCAACAAAAATAACTTTACTATCTTTCAAGTTTTAAAAAGAACCACAACTAAACTATGTTAGAATTAGCAGGAATTATTATTTTAGGTATATTGGCACAATGGGTGGCTTGGAAATTAAAAATCCCAGCCATTTTACCTTTAATATTAATAGGATTATTGGTTGGCCCAATTGCTGCCGAATACCTATCTGAAGATGGCACCAAATGGATAGAGCCTATTTGGAACGGTAACGAAGGTTTATTTCCTGGTGAAAGCCTGTTTTATTTTGTATCACTTGCCATTAGTATCATTTTGTTTGAAGGCGGATTGACCTTACGCGTTAAAGAAATAAAGAACGTAGGACCAGTAATTACCAAGTTAATTACATTGGGCTCAATTGTGACATTCTTTGGAGCAGCCGCTGCAGCACACCATATTTTTTATTTAAGTTGGGAAATGTCATTTCTGTTTTCTGCGCTAATTATTGTTACTGGACCAACTGTTATTACACCAATCTTAAGGAACATCCCCTTAAAGCCAGATGTTTCTGCTGTGTTAAAATGGGAAGGTATTTTAATTGATCCAATAGGTGCTTTAGTAGCCGTTTTAGTGTTTGAATTTATTAGCGTCGAAGGAGGAGGGGAGTTTACCAAAACTGCAATGATCGAGTTTGGAAAAATAGTTCTTTTTGGAACAACCTTTGGCTTCACTTTTGCCCACGGACTTAATTTTGCCATTAACAAGAGGCTTATTCCGCATTATTTATTGAATGTTTTTGCTTTAGCATCTGTTTTGGGCGTTTTTGTATTATCAGATAATTTTGCTCATGAGTCTGGTCTTTTGGCGGTTGTAGTAATGGGAATGGTTTTGGGTAATTCCAATTCGCCATACCTCAAAGAATTACTTTATTTTAAAGAATCATTAAGCGTTTTATTGATTTCTATCCTGTTTATTCTTTTGGCAGCCAACATCAATATGGATGATTTATTGCTCATTTATAATTGGAACACAGCGGTACTTTTTGCCATAGTTGTATTTGTTTTACGCCCAATAGGTGTCTTTTTGAGCACACATCAATCATCACTAAAACTTAATGAACGCTTATTTATAAGTTGGGTCGGACCACGTGGTATCGTAGCAGCGGGTATCGCTTCGTTATTTGGCTTAAAGCTTGCCAAAGAGGGAGTTGAAGGCGCCGAATATATTACACCATTGGTATTTATGATTGTATTGGGCACGGTTATATTAAATGCAACCACAGCACGCTTTGTAGCAAAAATGGTTGGTGTATTCTTAAAAAAATCAAATGGTATTTTAATTGTTGGCGCTTCAAAAGCATCCCGATTAATAGGTAATTATCTAGAGCAGAACGGACGACATGTCGTACTCATTGACACCAACCAATCTAATATTGCTAAAGCAAAAGAATTAGGATTGGAGGCCATTAATTCAAATATCTATTCAGACTCTTTAACCGATAACATTGAATTAAGTGATGTTGGATATTTAATTGCCCTAACTGGAAACGCTGATATTAACCAATTTGCCATTAATAAGTTTGGGAAGGAGTTTGGTGAAAATGGATCCTTTAGGCTGATAACCAACGAAGAGCTAAGCGATCCAAACCATACACCAAAACAAGGCATTTTTCTTCAAACAGATGATTTTATTTCATTAGCAGAAACCACTCGACGATATCCTGCTATACATGAAATGGAAATCAATGACCAAGCACATTACGAAACATTGATCAAAAGAAGCCAAGACCATAAGGATATCATTCCATTGTTTTTAAAAGACGAGTCTGGCGAATTGTATATCCTTTCTAGTATTGATAAAGAAATCGAAGATTTTGAAAAGGGTTGGAAGCTAGTCTATCTCGGAAAACCTTTTGATGTAGAAAGGGTTCAAAACAAAGAAGCCTCAAAACAAAGTTGAGGCTTGGCAACGATTAAGTTGAATTTTGTTTAGCTTATAACTGTACCATTTGGAATGGTTGCTCCCTTTTTGACAACCACAATCCCTTCTTTTATAACGTAAGTGTCTGTTTCGGTGTCTTTAGAATGAACACTACCATTAATTCTTACATCATTTCCTATACGGCAATTTTTATCAATAATGGCATTTTTAATAAAACAACGCTTACCTATTCCCATTGGGATTTTTGTTCTTGAAGTCACCTCTTCAAATGTTTGATAGCTATCAGAACCCATGATATATGTATTGATAATGGTTGAATCATTGCCAATACGAGATCGGATACCTACAACCGAATGCTCCACTTTTGCCGCATTGATAATACAGCCTTCGGCAATGACAGCTCTATTTAAGGTGGTTCCCGAAATTTTTGTGGTAGGCAACATTCGTGCTCTTGTAAAGATACGTTTGTTGTTATTGAATAAATCAAATTGAGGTATTGGGTCTGTCAGCCCCAAATTCGCCTCAAAGAACGAGTCGATGTTACCAATATCTGTCCAATAACCCTCAAATTGATAGCTTAAGGTTTTGTGTTTGTGTATGGATTGAGGAATGATTTCCTTTCCAAAATCATTAGTGTCAGGATTGCTCATCAATTCAATCAGCAAATCCCGATTGAAAATGTAAATACCCATCGATGCCAAATGATTACGACCAGCTTTTTTCATATCATCGCTCACTTCTGATGTCCAATCTGGCAAAACACTCGCGTCTGGCTTTTCAATAAATGAAGTGATAATGTTCTTCTTGTCGGTTTTTAAAATACCAAAAGAGGTAGCTTCTTTTTCTTTTACAGGAAGCGTAGCGATTGATATTTTGGCATTATTTGCAATGTGAGCATCCAACATGTCATTAAAATCCATTTGATATAGTTGGTCGCCCGAAAGAATCAAGGCATATTCAAAATCATGGCTCAAAAAATGGTGCATGCTTTGTCTTACGGCATCAGCTGTTCCTTGAAACCAATTATTATTCGAAATTGTCTGTTCGGCAGCCAATACATCAACAAATGCAGAGCTAAAAAAACTAAAATGATAAGTGTTTTTAATGTGCTTGTTGAGTGATGCCGAATTAAATTGTGTCAACACAAACATGCGAGTGATGTTAGAATTGATACAATTGGAAATAGGAATATCCACCAAACGGTATTTTCCCGCAATTGGTACAGCTGGTTTTGAACGCGTTTCTGTAAGTGGGTAAAGGCGAGAACCTTGTCCACCACCAAGGATGATCGAAATTACTTTGTCGTGGTGCATAATTTATGGTTGTATTGAATGATATAAATTAATATAAGTTTGCGCTGACGCATCCCAAGAATGGTCTATTTGCATGATTAATTTACGATTTTTTTTGAAATGTTCGGTAAACGTTGTGAATTCAACCGCTCGGCCCATCGCATGAACAACTTCATGAACGGTTGGCCCACTATGGCGCAAACCAAAACCTTTATCTCCAACATCGATAACAGTGTCTTTTAACCCTCCAACACTATTGACGATAGGAACCGTTCCGTAGCGCAAAGCATACATTTGGTTAAGTCCGCAAGGCTCAACTCTTGATGGCATTAAGATAAAATCGGCTGCAGCATAAAGGATATGCGATAGTTTTTCGTTATAACCAATATAGTTGTTGTAATAACCAGAATGGGCATGTTTTAAATTTTCCAATTGGTTCTCAACATTGCCATCACCCGAACCCAACATCACTATGGAAAGCTGCCTAGACTTTAAAGCAGCATCAAAAATATATGGCAACAAATCGGCTCCTTTTTCGCCAACCAATCGTCCTATAAAAACAAATAAAGGCAATTCTGGATTTAATCCAAACTGCTCGCAAACCCATTGTTTGTTAGCTTTTTTACCAGACTCAACGGACTGTGTTGTATAGTTTTTAATAATATAATCATCTGTTTTTGGGTTCCAAACAGAGGTGTCGATACCATTTAAAATACCGACACATTTATGACTTTCCGCTTGCAAAAGATGCTCTAACCCATTTGCAGCATATTTTAGCTCATTCATATAACTTGGTGAGACAGTGGTCACTTTCCACGCACATTTAATACCAGAGGCCAAAGGATTTATGATTTTGTTCCAGTCCAATAATCCAACATTATTAAAATCAAAAGGAGGGATGAGGTGCACCAAATCATGACTAAACCACCCTTGATATTGACCATTATGAATTGTCAACACCGAAGGTGTGCTTTTCAATCGTTGGTATGCATAACATTGTGACATCATAAACGGGATTAATCCGGTATGATGGTCATGACAATGAATGAGTGAAGGTTTTTCTTTGAGCTGTACCAACCAGTTGAGCGCAGCAATCTGAAATGCCAAAAAACGTCCTGTATCTTTGTCAGAATAGACGTAATCTTTATAAAGTAAATAGGGAACATCCACAAAGTAAATATCAAAGCCTAGGGTATTGTTCTTCAGTGTAAGTATCCGAAAGTCCATCGGCATACCAAGCTGTAGCTTTCCAATGTAAACGGTTTCAAAGTCAGTAGCACGTGTAAATTTGTTATCATAAAAAGGCATGATAACACTACTTTTTTCACCTAACTTGTTTTGATATTTTGGAAGTGCGCCTACGACATCACCCAAACCACCAACTTTGGCAACAGGATAGCACTCGGCACTAATATGGTATATGGTCATTGGTCAATTTTATAGTTCTTTAAAACTACAAAATATTTGAGCATATTTCATCAAGATAAAATAAATTAATTTTTAATGAGGTTTTTATAAAATTAATCATTCAACTTCAATACAGCCATAAACGCTTCTTGAGGAATCTCAACATTTCCAACTTGACGCATGCGTTTCTTACCTTTTTTCTGCTTTTCTAGTAATTTACGTTTACGAGAAATGTCTCCACCATAACATTTGGCAGTTACATCTTTACGCAAAGCTTTAATAGTTTCTCTGGAAATAATTTTAGCTCCAATGGCAGCTTGTATTGGAATATCAAATTGTTGGCGAGGAATCAACTCTTTTAACTTTTCACACATCTTTTTGCCAATGCTGTGTGCGCTATCAGCATGTATCAAAGACGAAAGTGCATCTACAGGCTGTGCATTTAAGAGAATGTCCACTTTTACTAATTTTGAAACTCGCATTCCGATAGGTGAGTAGTCAAAAGACGCATAGCCTTTTGAAACGGTTTTTAAGCGGTCGTAAAAATCGAATACAATTTCAGCCAAAGGCATATCAAAAGTCAATTCAACACGTTCGGTTGTTAGGTAGGTTTGATTGGTTATCACACCACGCTTATCAATACATAACGACATTACATTGCCAACAAAATCAGACTTAGTAATTATGGTAGCTTTTATATAAGGCTCTTCTACACGATCTAATCCAGAAGGGTCAGGAAGGTCAGAAGGGTTATTTACAATTATAGGCTCGTCAACATTTTTTTTGGTAAATGCATGATATGACACGTTGGGAACGGTTGTGATTACTGTCATATCAAACTCACGTTCTAAACGCTCTTGAATGATTTCCATGTGTAACATTCCTAAAAACCCACAACGAAAACCAAAGCCTAATGCTGCGGAACTTTCAGGGATAAAAACCAACGAAGCATCGTTTAGTTGCAACTTTTCCATTGACGCTCGCAGTTCTTCATAATCTTCGGTATCGACAGGGTAAATACCAGCAAAAACCATAGGTTTTACATCCTCAAAACCTCCAATAGCATTTTTGGTCGGTTCTTTGGCATCTGTAATGGTATCGCCAACTTTCACCTCTTTTGCCTCCTTAATTCCGGTAATCAAATAGCCAACATCTCCTGCTTTTATTTCTTGTCTTGGAAATTGCTTTAGTTTTAAAGTGCCCACCTCATCAGCATTATAGGTTTTTCCTGTAGCAATAAATTTGATAAGCTGATTCTTTTTGATTGACCCATTAATGACTCTAAAATAGGTTTCTACACCTCTAAAAGGATTGTATACCGAGTCAAAAATTAAAGCTTGTAACGGTTCGTCCACATTTCCTTTAGGCGGTGGAACACGTTTGATAATCGCTTCTAGAATATTATCGACACCAAAACCGGTTTTACCACTTGCATGAATAATTTCAGAAGGATCACAGCCCAATAAATCTACGATATCATCAGTAACTTCTTCAGGATTTGCACTTGGTAAATCGACTTTGTTAAGTATAGGAATGATTTCCAAATCGTTCTCCAAAGCCAAATATAGGTTAGAAATCGTTTGTGCCTGAATACTTTGAGCAGCATCTACAATTAATAAGGCACCTTCACACGCAGCAATAGAGCGAGACACTTCATAACTAAAGTCAACATGACCAGGAGTATCGATGAGGTTTAATGTATATTGCTCACCTTCAAAGATGTATTCCATTTGAATGGCGTGTGATTTGATGGTAATGCCACGTTCGCGCTCCAAGTCCATATTATCTAAAAGCTGATCTTGTTTTTCTCTATCGGTTACAGATCCTGTAAACTCCAACAATCTATCAGCAAGTGTACTCTTTCCGTGATCTATATGTGCAATAATGCAAAAGTTTCTGATGTGCTTCATAAAATGGTTCTTCAATCTAAAGATTTTGCAAATATAACGCAAATATTGAGGTTTTTAGGGTTTTCTTTTCATCGAATAAACGGAGAATTACGGCAAAACCATAAAATTAATTCTGAAACAATTTATATCTTGCATGCTGAACCAAATTTTACAGATGTATAGAGTTTTTAATTTTAGACTGTTCTTTCTATTAGTTTCCATTTCTGCCTTTTCACAAAACCATACTATTTCTGGAAAAGTCTTAGACGCACAAAACGAACCTATTGCTTTTGCCAATGTTTTGTTGTTGAATATAACAGATGCAGGCTCTAACAATTACAAAGGCGTTTCAACCGATGAAAACGGAGCATTTGCTTTAAAAAACATTGAATCTGGAAATTATAGAATTGTCATTAGTTTTCTAGGGTTTAAAGACTTTTCAAAAGATATCACACTTGAAAGTAATCTTGATTTAAAACAGATAACACTAGAGGAATCGACTGAATCTTTAAATGAGGTTAATATCGTGGTTAAAAAACCAACATTAAAAAAAGAGGCAGACCGATTAGTGTTTAATATCGAAAATACAGCATTGATAGAAGGGAATATGTTTCAGGTGCTCAAAAGCACGCCTGGGATTTTGGTAATTGATAACAGCATTCAGGTTAAAAACTCAACACCTACAGTTTATATAAATGATAAAAAAGTGCATTTGAGTAATGATGAGCTGGTTCAGTTATTAGAAGGCTCTTCGGCGAACTCTATCAAATCAATTGAGGTTATCACTAACCCTTCAGCAAAATATGACGCAGAGAGTGGAGCGGTTATAAATATCGTAATGAGTAAAAACTTGGTAACAGGATATAGAGGGAATGTATTTGCTAACTACACACAAGGTGTTTTTCCTCGGTATGATGGAGGGATGAGCCATTTTTTTAAATCTGAAAAGATTGATTTCTTTGCGAACTACACCTATTCTCAAGATAAAATTAATCGTAATCTGACCGAAGTCGTCAATTATTTGGATAGTAACAATACCATAAATCAAATTTTTGAATCTGAAATCAACCGAAACTCTTGGACAAAAAAGCACAATTTTAATTTCAACTTTGATTATACCATCAATGAAAACAATACTTTAAGTTTATCATCCACGATGTTGGTATTGCCTTATTTTGAATACCTAATCAACAATAGCACCAATGTGTTTGATAGCAATCGAACCTTGGATTATTATCTAAAAACCAAAAACAGCTCTGACGACGACAAATACAACCTTGGTTTTGACCTCGATTATGTGCACCAATTCAATAAAGTTGGTGAAAAATTAGCAATCAATACCCATTTTACCACTTATAATTACAAACGAAATCAACACGTGAATAGTAGTTATTTTGATAGTGATGATACGTTTTTGCAAGAAACTGCATTTAGAACCGATAATAACCAAAAGAACGAAATTTTTACGGCTCAAGTCGATTATGTGCTACCCATAGATGATTCCTCTGCTTTTGAAACAGGCATTAAAGCATCGAACATTAAAAGCAAAAGCGACATTACGCAGTTTGATATTGTTAACGGTCAGGAAACCATTGACCTTAATAACACCGATGCGTTTGACTATGATGAAACTATTTATGCAGCATTCATCAATTATTCAAAAGACTGGGAAAGGTTTAGCTTAACTGCTGGCATGAGGGTCGAGAAGACCAATGTAAAAGGGCTTTCAATAATTGACGACATTACCAATAAACAAGACTATTTAGAATGGTTTCCAACAGCAAGCATGGATTATAAGGTTACCGACAACTTTTCACTGCACACCAATTACAAACGAAGCATTCAGCGACCAGATTACCAAAGTTTGAATCCATTTAGATTTTTTACAAATGATTTCACCATTGTTACAGGTAACCCTAATTTGCAACCTGTGTTTGTTGATCATGCTGTAATAGGAACGTCGCTGTTCAAGAGGGTTACGATTGAGTCATATTATAAAATTTATAACAATAACATTTTTGAAATTCCTAGACAGGACAATCAAAACAACACAATCACCTATACGGCTCTCAATTTGGACAAAACAACCGAATACGGATTTGATTTTATCACGTATTTTGATGTTGTCAGTAATTGGTCAGTATATTTTGTTACCTCATTTTATAACACAAAGGATGAAGGAGTGTTTGATGGTAGTTTTGTCAGTAAAGAGACTTGGTCTAATTATAGTATATTGAGCAATGATTTTTCATTTTTAAAAGACCGAAGCCTGAACGTTAATTTTATAGCTACTTATGTAGGGAAAAGCATTCAAGGTTTTCAGGAAGTGAAGGGACGTTTGGTGTCAGACCTGTCTATTTCTAAAACAGTATTTAAAAAGAAAGGCACTATATCTTTGGCTGTTGCAGATTTGTTCAATGATCAAGATTTTAACACCAATACACGTTATTTGAATCAGAACAGTTCAAAATACGACAATGTAGATAATCGTTATATAAAATTAGGTTTCCGTTATAAATTTGGAAACACAAGGTTACAAACCAACCAACGCACCAAAGAACAACAAGAAACCGAACGTTTAGAGAAAAAAGGGAATTAATCCTGCCACTCAGCAATAAATAAGTTGGTATCTCTACCTCCTCCATTATTTCTATTAGAAGAGAAAATTAGTTTTTTACCATCGTTAGAAAACACAGGGAAGGCATCAAAAGTTTCACTATGAGTAACACGTTCTAATCCTTTTCCGTCAATACCAATCATATATAAATTAAAGGGAAAACCACGCTCTGCTTCAAAATTTGAAGAAAAAATCACACGTTTTCCATCAGGCAAAAAGAAAGGACTCCAGTTTGCATTTCCAAGATTAGTTAACTGTCGCAAATCACTTCCATCAGCATTACAAATGTAAAGCTCCATGTTAGTAGGCTGTACTAATCCTTGGCTTAATAACTCTTTATATTCAGCAATTTCACCTTCAGTTTTTGGACGTGACGAACGGAATATAAGCTTGGTTCCGTCTGGTGAAAAGAAAGCGCCTCCATCATAACCAAGCTCAAACGTAATTTGTTTCACATCGCTTCCGTCTATATTCATCGTGTATAAATCTAAATCGCCATTTCGCGTAGATGTAAATACAATTTTATCACCTTTAGGAGATACTGTTGGTTCGGCATCATAACCAATTTCGTTAGTTAGTTGCGCAGTAATATTACCATTTAAATCAGCAACAAAAATGTCATAAGTATCATAAATTGGCCAAATGTATTTTCCATCTTTTTTTTGTGCAGTTTCAGGACAAGCTTCGCCTCCTAAATGTGTTGAAGCATAAATAATATGCTTGTTATCAGGCAAAAAATAAGAACATGTTGTACGACCTTTTCCTGTGCTTAACATAGGAGGTATTTTGTTTTCAAAAGTTTCACCTGCATTCATTAAAAACATTTGATCACAACTCACATTCCATTTAGTGTTATTAGATTGAAATACAATTTGCTTATCATCAAAACTCCAATATGCTTCAGCATTATCACCACCAAAAGTGATTTGTTTAATAGATTTAAAATGTTTCTCTTCAGGAAAAACTAATGGATTTGATGAGGTTTCTTCAACCGAATTGCTTTTATGAGCATTAAGTTCTTTTTCATTTTTACAAGAAATGAATGAAAAAGCTATTAAAAGTGATACAATGTATTTCATCTGTAATTTATTATTTGTTTTTTATGTCAGATGTGATGCCAATATTATCAAAGTAGTAAAAATCTAAATATGTAGTTGTAGGCATTTCATCTGGTTTATATAAATATTACCTAATTTTGTGTAAAATTAATACTTTAGAAATGAAAACAATATATGTCTTACTTTTTTTGATGATTCTAACATCATGTAAAAACAATTCAACAAAAGCTATTACAATAAAAGAAGATATTGCTGTTTTGGCTTCAGATGCGTATGAAGGTAGAGAAACAGGAACTAAAGGCGAACAAGAAGCTGCAAAATATATCTCTAAACGATTTAAAGATTTAGGCCTTGAGCCAAAAGGAACTAATGGCTTTTTTCAAACATTTAGCTTTAAACCAAAAACAGATCCTCATAGCGAAGTGTCTTACGTAACTATGGCTGAAGACAGCACAATTACAGGAACAAACATTTTGGGTTTTATAAATAATAATGCAGAACAAACTATTATTATTGGAGCGCATTATGATCATTTAGGTTTTGGTAGCGAAGGTTCATTATATAGAGGAAAAGAAAAGGCTATTCATAATGGAGCAGATGACAATGCTAGTGGAGTTGCTGTGATGTTAGACTTAATTAGTAAGTTGAAAAACGCAAACAAGAGTAACAATTACTTATTTATGGCTTTTTCAGGAGAAGAAATGGGGCTTTTAGGAAGTAATTACTTTGTAAAAAATCCAACAATCGATATTAAAAAAGCTAACTACATGATAAATATGGATATGGTTGGACGCTTAAAAGCCGATAGTACATTGGCTGTTTATGGTGTTGGTACTTCTCCGCGTTTTAAGCAATCATTAATGGCAAATAATACGAGGTTTAAGTTAATAGAAAAAGAATCTGGTGTTGGCCCATCTGACCATACATCGTTTTATTTGAGTGATATTCCTGTATTGCATTTTTTCACAGGTCAACATGAAGATTATCATAAACCAGGCGATGATTCTGACAAGTTGAATTATGAAGGGATGGAGGCTATTTCTAATTATATTTTTGATGTTATTTCCGATTTAGATAAAGCAGGAAAATTACAATTCAGAAAAACCAAAAACGAAAGTGAAGAAACACCTCGATTTAAAGTTGGATTAGGCGTTATACCAGATTATATGTTTGATGGAAAAGGTATGCGAATTGATGGCGTAAGCGAAGACAAACCAGCTCAAAAAGCAGGATTACAAAAAGGTGATATTGTCATTAAATTAGGCGATAGCACAATTGTAGATATGATGAGTTATATGCGAGCACTATCGGTTTTTAATGAAGGCGATAGCACTAAAGTAATAGTAGATAGAAACGGTAAACAAATTGAAGTAGATTTAAAATTCTAGATAATTCTATCAATTTCAATACTTTTGCAAAATATTTAAAACAATAATGGTAAAAATAGGCGACATACAACTTCCAGACTTTCCATTGCTTTTAGCACCAATGGAAGACGTTAGCGATCCACCTTTTAGAGCGTTATGCAAAGAACAAGGTGCAGATGTTGTTTACACCGAATTTATCTCTAGTGAAGGCTTAATTCGTGATGCAGCAAAAAGCGTTATGAAACTTGATATTTACGAAAAAGAACGACCTGTAGGTATTCAAATTTTTGGAGCTGAACTAGACAGCATGCTACAAACTGTTGATATTGTTGAAAAATCGAATCCAGATATTATAGATATAAATTTTGGGTGTCCTGTTAAAAAAGTGGTTTGTAAAGGCGCTGGAGCAGGAATCTTAAAAGATATCGACTTAATGGTAAAACTTACCGAAGAAATGGTAAAGCGCACCCACTTACCAATAACGGTAAAAACCCGTTTAGGTTGGGATCATGATTCTATTAGAATTGTTGAGGTTGCTGAACGTTTGCAAGATGTTGGATGTAAAGCCATTTCTATTCATGGGCGCACTCGATCACAAATGTATAAAGGTGATGCAGACTGGAAACCAATAGCAGAAGTTAAAAACAATCAGCGTATGCATATTCCTGTGTTTGGAAATGGTGATGTTGATTCGCCTGAAAGAGCAATGGAAATGCGTGATGTATATGGTTTAGATGGCTGTATGATTGGTCGCGCAAGCATTGGCAACCCTTGGTTTTTTAAACAAGTAAAACACTTTTTTAAAACAGGTGAGCATTTGGCTCCAGTAAGTTTAGAAGAGCGTGTTGATGCTGCTCGCAGACATTTACAAATGTCTATAGATTGGAAAGGTGAAAAACTAGGTGTTTTTGAAACAAGACGTCATTATACAAACTATTTCAAAGGCATTCCAAACTTTAAGGAATACAGAATGAAAATGGTAACAAGCGATGATTCTGTTGATGTTTTTGCTGCCTTTGATGAGGTTTTAGAAGTGTTTTCTGGGTATGAGTTTGCTTAAAAATTAGCTTCTTACTAATGTCTCACTAATTCTTCCTGACGCTATTTTAGATGCTATTAATCCTAACACAGTTATAGTAATTAGCACCAGAAAAATATTCATAATTTCAATAGTCACAGGATAAGGTAGTGAAGGAGTAATCATTACTAGTTCAAATTGTTTCTGAAGCAATACAATAACAAAACCTATAGTTGTTCCAATAATTCCTCCTAAAACAGACATTAAACTTCCTTGAAGAAAAAATATTCTTTTAATTTCTTTTGTAGTTGCTCCAAGATTAAAAAGCGTGTGTAATGAGCCTTTTTTATCTAATATCATCATAATTAAAGCACCAATTACATTAAATAAAGCAATAATAATTACCAAAGTAAAAATCAAGTAAACAGCTAAATTTTCCGTATTCAGCATTTTATAAAGTGAATCGTTTAATTGAATTCTGTTTTTCACTACAAGACGATTACCAAACGCGTTTTCAATGGCTTCTTTTACAAGAGTTTCATCGGCATTTTCTTTTAATTTTAGCTCAATACCACTAATCTGATTATGTTTATAATTTAGTAAGTATTTTGCAGTATTAATATTGGCATACACATACTCATTATCTAGCTCTTCATTAATCTGAAACACACCAACATTAATTGCATTTACAGAATTATAAACACTTTTAAATGAGCTTATTTGACCTTTTCCTGGTTTCGGAACATAAATAGTTAGGCTTTTAGCATAATCTAAAACACCAAATGATAAGTTATTAGAAATTCCCCAACCAGAAACCACTTGATCTGTATTGTTCTCAAACCAAACACCTTGTGCAATCATGGAGTCGATAGAAGTGACTTTATTGTAATTTTCATCAACACCTTTAATAGTTGCTAATTTTCGCTTGTCATCAAATTCAAGAATAACACGTTCTTCAATAATTTTTGAATAACCAGCAATACCTTCAATAGAATTAAGCTTGACAGAATCGTTTTCAGTATAAACAAACGATTTACCCTGAGAAGGAACAATCTTTAAATCTGGATCTACATAAGAAGAAAATTGCAAGCTAAAGTCTTTTAAACCCGCAAAACCCGAAAGCACAATAAAAAGAGCTGCTGCAGATACAATTACTCCTGAAACAGCGATAACAGTCATAATATTAATAGCATTACTACTGCTTTTAGTAAATAAATAACGCTTGGCTATATATAGTGAAAAATTCATGTTTATACTTAAGTAAGAGAACAGAGATTCAATATATAGCGCATAGGTTGAAGATTTTATTTTAAGCTAACTACGACTTTTTACGCTTATCTAATAGGTTAGCATCTTTAATTGGGTTGTCTTCTCCTTTTAAAGACTTGTCAATACGCTCAATGTATTCTAAAGAGTCATCAATAAAGAACTCTAAATTTGGCATTCTTCGAAGTTGATTTTTGGTTCGTTGTGCTAATTCATGACGAATTAATGGCGTGTTAGATCGAATGCCTTTCAACAATTCAGCACCTTCTTTATTTGGAAAAATACTCAAATACACCTTTGCAATCGATAAGTCTGCAGTAACATTTACTTTACTCACCGAAATAATAATACCTCTTAATCCACCTTTAGTTGCAGCACCTTGTAGCACTTCAACTAAATCTTGTTGTAAAATTCCACCTATTTTTTTCTGTCTGTGACTTTCTTCCAAAACAAACTTTTTTACGCCTTTAATATTCTAAAGGACTTAAAATTAATAAATAAAAGCCTAAAGCAATAGCTTTTCAGCTGCAAAAATAGAGCATATTTAAGGAATATTGTACTTTTGAAAGTATAAAGTTGAATTTAAAAGTGATTCCCACTTTTGTGGGAAGTAAATATGAAAAAAATAGAACATATTGGGATTGCTGTTAAAAATTTAGATGAGTCTAATGAATTGTTTGCTGCGTTATTTGGTAAAAAACATTATAAAATTGAAGCAGTTGAAAGCGAAGGCGTAAAAACCTCTTTTTTTAAGGCAGGACCCAATAAAATAGAATTATTGGAAGCAACAAGTACAGATAGTCCAATTGCAAAATTTATAGAAAAAAAGGGAGAAGGTATTCACCATATAGCTTTTGCTGTTGAAAATATTGAAGAGGAAATAGAGCGTTTAACCAAAGAAGGATTTCAAGTATTAAATAAAACACCAAAAAAAGGAGCAGACAATAAGCTTGTTGTGTTTTTACACCCTAAAACTACAAATGGCGTTCTTATTGAATTGTGCCAAGACATTAAGAAATAAAATTCTTGTAGAGTTTTAAAATTAATATTAGATTTGCAGCCAATTTTGGTCCCATAGCTCAGTTGGTTAGAGCACCTGACTCATAATCAGGTGGTCCTTGGTTCGAGCCCAAGTGGGACCACACTTCAAACCTTTTGTTCAGCAAAAGGTTTTTTGTTTTTATATACACTTCTGTTCGGTTTCTCTTAAAGTTAAAACCGACAATGATATTATATCGTATATAGAATTTTGCAAATTAATAGCAGGTCAAACAGGTAAAAAATAAACTAAAGCAAATAACGTTTGCTTATTATCAAATTTGATTCAAACTGAACATCACGTCTCAAAAAATCATATATTTGATATTATAAAAAATGACTAGCATTTTGTTATCAAGACTATGCCGTTTATCGATGTTTTTTGCTTTTGGTAGATGTTTTTTTTAGTTTTAATTTTGTTAACTCGCTTTTTTTTATACATTTACGTCATAAATTTAGTAATGAAAATACAAAACAAGAACTTTTTAGCCTCAATCTTATTTGTATTAATAAGTTTTGTATGTTCAGCTCAAGTCAATGAGCCGCCTCCTCCTATGCCACCACCACCTCCAGGGCTACCCATCGACAATGGTCTGATAGCGCTTGTTGTTATTGCTTTGCTTTATGGGGTTTTCAAAAAAATACAGAGATTAAAAAAATTAATTTAAATTAATTTTGAAGTTGGTATAAACGCTGTACGTATTTTCCCAACACGTCAAATTCCAGGTTAACGATACTATTGGTTTTAAGCAGTTTAAAATTTGTATGTTCAAAAGTGTAGGGAATAATAGCAACACTAAAGCTGCTTTTTTTGGAGTTAACCACAGTCAGGCTCACACCGTTAACGGTAATTGACCCTTTTTCAATGGTCATATTGTTTAATGTTGCATCATATTCAAAAGTAAAGACCCAACTTCCATTTTTTGGTTCAATCGATACACAAACAGCAGTTTGGTCAACGTGGCCTTGAACAATGTGGCCATCAAGACGGTCGCCAAGTTTCATAGCACGCTCCAGATTAACAATGTCATTTACTTTTAGGTTGCCAATCGAGGTTTTGTCCAATGTTTCTCTAATGGCCGTAACCGTATAAGTATCATTCTTTATGGCTACAACTGTCAAGCAAACACCATTATGCGCTACACTTTGATCGATTTTAAGTTCGTGAATGATTTTGCTTTTAAGTGTAAGATGAAGATTGTCTTGCTCATAAACTAAATTTGTGACAACTCCTAAATCTTCAATGATTCCTGTAAACATAATGTCGAATAAATGGTTAAATTTGCGATAATGAATTATACACAAAGATAAAGGTTTAATGAAAAAAGAAGACTATATTAAAGTTGGAATTTCAATTGGTGATTTAAATGGGATTGGCCCAGAAATTATTCTGAAAACTTTTGAAGATACCAGAATGCTTGAGTTTTGTACGCCTGTGATTTTCGCATCCATAAAAACGATGTCTTTTTTTAAGAAACATTTTGACAATCCTATCAATTTTCATGGTATTAACGATGTCAATCAAATCGTAGAAGGTAAAGTCAACGTGCTGAATGTTTGGAAGGAAAATGCAACTATCGAATTTGGAAAAGAAGACCAAGAAATCGGAAAACTTGCAATTCAATCATTAGAAAAAGCAACCGAAGCTTTAAAAAGTGATGCTATCGATGTACTTGTTACCGCACCAATTAATAAATTAACCATTCAATCAGATACTTTTAAATTCCCAGGACACACCAATTATCTGGCAAAAGAACTCGGTGGCTCTAGCTTGATGTTTATGGTAACCGAAGAATTAAAAGTTGGATTATTAACCGACCATGTGCCAGTAAAAGATGTTGCTAAACACATCACTCCCAAATTAATAACAGAAAAAGTCGATACGGTTTATGAATCTTTGATCAAGGATTTTAAAATAAACAAACCACGCATTGCTGTATTGGGCATCAACCCTCATGCTGGAGATAATGGTGTCATAGGAGAAGAGGATGATAAAGTTGTTAAGCCAACATTAGAGAAAATTAGAGAAAAAGGCAGATTGGTCTATGGTCCTTACTCTGCCGATAGCTTCTTTGGCTCAAAAAATTACAAAAACTTTGATGCTGTTATTGCTTCTTATCACGACCAAGGGTTGATACCTTTCAAGACCATCACTTTTGGCGAAGGAGTTAATTTTACTGCAGGCCTATCTAAAGTACGAACATCACCAGATCATGGCACAGCCTTTGAAATTGCAGGAAAAGGTGTCGCTGACGAAACCTCTTTTAAAGAAGCGGTTTTTACGGCTATTCAGATTTTCAAGAATAGGAAAGAGTACAAAAGAATTTCAAAAAATCCACTAAAAACAGCCTCAAAAAAGATATAAACATTTTTTGTTGATAAGCGCTTTTTAATAAAGAAATATTTTATATATTTGCAGGCTCAAAATGAACGCGAACATGAAGCCTTTAAAAGAGTACAACATCCAGTTTGTTGGTTTAAAGTTGGGGAAGCACCATTTTGAGTATCAAATTGATAAAACGTTCTTTGAGCATTTTGAGTATGATGAATTTAATAATGTAAACGTAAAAGTAGATTTAGGTTTTGAAAAGAAAACCACCTTTTTAGAATTGCATTTTGAAGTTTCTGGCAAATTGAATGTCAATTGCGACACCACAAACGAGCCCTATGATCAAAAAATTAAAGGAGCTTTTGATTTGGTAGTTAAATTTGGTGAGGAGTATAACGATGAAAATGAAGACATTTTAATTGTTCCTCATGGAGAGTATGAAATTAACGTGGCACAATATATATATGAGTTGATCATATTATCGTTGCCTGCAAAACGAATACATCCAGGCATTGCTGATGGCACATTGCAGTCAGACATACTTAAAAAATTAGAAGAATTAAGCCCCAAAAGGCTTGAAGAAAAAGAACAAACAGAGGATATTGATCCTCGTTGGAATACATTAAAAAAACTATTAACGGATAAATAATAATATAAAATGGCACATCCTAAAAGAAAGATTTCTAAAACAAGAAGAGATAAAAGAAGAACACATTACAAAGCGACTGTTCCACAAATCGCTACGTGTCCTACTACAGGAGAAGCGCACTTATACCACAGAGCTCACTGGCATGAAGGAAAACTTTACTACAGAGGCCAAGTGCTTATCGATAACTCTGAAAAGGAAGAAAATTTAGCATAACTATTATGCATGCATATAATAAAACGCTCAACCTTGAGCGTTTTTTTTATGATTAATTTTTGAAAGTCTTAAAAACAACTTAATTTGCGCCATAATTGACCAAATATTTAGTAAATTGAACAATTATTTACATTTTTTGGCTGTTTTTGCCAATTTTAGGTCATTTTAATTCAACATAATGAGTAAAATCACTGCTGCAATTACTGCTATTGGAGGATACGTACCAGACTATGTATTGACAAATCAAATTTTGGAAACATTAGTTGATACCAATGACGAATGGATAACCACCAGAACAGGAATAAAGGAACGAAGAATCCTTAAAGAAGATGGCAAAGGAACTTCCTTTTTAGCCATAAAAGCCGCCCAAAACCTTATAGATAAATCAGGAATCGATCCAAAAGACATTGAATTGGTTATTGTTGCAACTGCAACTCCCGACATGAAAGCTGCATCAACCGCAGCGTTCACAGCAACCAATATTGGAGCTACCAATGCGTTTTCCTTTGATTTAGAAGCAGCATGCTCAAGTTTTTTATACGGAATGTCGGTAGCAGCTCGCTATATAGAATCTGGCAAGTACAAAAAAGTCTTATTAATTGGAGCGGATAAAAACTCTTCAATGATCAATTATAAAGATAGAGCTACCTGTATTATTTTTGGTGACGGAGCAGGAGCGGTTCTTTTTGAACCAAACATGGAAGGCATTGGACTGCAAGACGAAATTTTACGAAGTGATGGCAATGGAAGAGAGTTTTTACAAGCCACATACGGTGGCTCATCGTATCCATCAACTCCAGAAGCGGTTGCAGAAGGAAAACATTTTGTGTTTCAAGAAGGAAAAACGGTTTTTAAAAACGCGGTTTTTAATATGGCAGACGTCACTGTTAAAATATTAGAACGCAATAATTTAACAAAAGATGATATTGCTTGGCTTGTGGCACATCAAGCGAACAAACGTATCATCGAAGCAACAGCAAACAGAATAGAACTTGACGAAAATAAAGTCATGATGAACATTCATAAATACGGAAATACAACATCAGCAACATTACCATTGCTTTTACACGATTACGAATCTCAACTCAAAAAAGGGGACAAATTGATTTTTGCTGCTTTTGGAGGAGGCTTTACCTGGGGCTCGGTATATCTAACTTGGGCATACAATTCATAACTAACCAACTATTTAACACTATTAAAATTAAATCATTATGGATATAAAAGAAATTCAAAACTTAATCAAGTTTGTAGCCAAATCTGGGGCAAGTGAGGTTAAATTAGAGATGGATGACATCAAGATAACCATTAAAACAGGTGGTGAAGAAAGAGACACTACTACTTTTGTCCAACACGTACCAATGAGTGCACCTGTAGCGCAAGCAGCACCAGCAGCAGCAGCGACTGCTCCATCAACACCTGCAGTTGCAGCAGCCGATGATAATTCAAAATACATCACTATAAAATCACCTATTATCGGAACCTTCTACCGTAAACCATCACCAGACAAACCAGTTTTTGTTGAGGTAGGTAAGTCTATCAAAGAAGGTGATGTACTTTGTGTAATTGAGGCGATGAAATTATTTAATGAAATCGAATCAGAAGTGTCTGGTAAAATCGTGAAAATTTTAGTGGACGATTCTTCTCCTGTTGAATTCGATCAGCCATTATTTTTAGTAGATCCATCATAGTTATTAAAAATTCCAATGGACAAATAACAAATCCAAATCTTTGGAATTTGGTGCTTGGAGTTTGAAATTTTTAATTCTTAAAAGGTATGTTTAAAAAAATATTAATTGCCAATAGAGGAGAAATTGCACTTCGTGTGATTAGAACCTGTAAAGAAATGGGCATCAAAACAGTAGCAGTCTATTCAACGGCCGATGCGGAAAGTTTGCATGTTAAGTTTGCCGATGAAGCAGTCTGTATAGGGCCACCAGCGAGTAAAGACTCGTATCTAAAAATGTCGAATATTATCTCGGCAGCCGAAATTACCAATGCCGATGCTATACATCCTGGTTATGGATTTTTGTCTGAAAATGCTAAATTTTCAAAAATATGTGAAGAGCATGGTATTAAATTTATAGGCGCTTCTCCAGATATGATTTCCAAAATGGGAGACAAAGCAACAGCAAAAGCAACAATGAAAGCCGCTGGCGTGCCTTGTGTGCCTGGAAGCGACGGTATTATTGAATCCTATGAACAATGTGAAAAAATAGCCAAAGAAACAGGTTACCCAGTAATGTTGAAAGCGACCGCAGGTGGTGGAGGAAAAGGGATGCGAGCCGTTTGGAAAGCCGAACACCTTAGAGACGCATGGGATTCTGCACGTCAAGAGTCTAAAGCGGCTTTTGGGAATGATGATATGTATATGGAAAAGCTTATTGAAGAGCCTCGCCATATCGAAATCCAAATCGTTGGAGATTCTACAGGAAAAGCATGTCATTTATCTGAACGTGACTGTTCAGTTCAACGTCGTCATCAAAAGTTGACCGAAGAAACACCATCTCCTTTTATGACAGATGAACTTCGAAATAAAATGGGATTGGCAGCAGTAAAAGCAGCAGAGTATATCAAATACGAAGGCGCAGGAACCATAGAGTTTTTAGTGGATAAACACAGAAACTTCTTCTTTATGGAAATGAACACACGTATACAAGTTGAGCATCCAATTACCGAACAGGTCATCGATTTCGATCTAATTAGGGAACAGATTTTGGTAGCTGCAGGAGTGCCAATTTCAGGAAAGAATTATACACCAAACCTACATTCTATTGAGTGTCGTATCAACGCCGAAGATCCTTACAACGACTTCAGGCCTTCACCTGGAAAAATCACAACGCTTCATGCGCCAGGAGGTCATGGTGTACGTTTAGACACACATGTATATGCAGGATATACAATTCCACCAAATTACGACTCGATGATTGCAAAGTTAATTACCACAGCGCAAACAAGAGAAGAAGCCATCAATAAAATGAAACGTGCTTTAGATGAATTCGTTATTGAAGGAATCAAAACTACGATTCCATTCCATAGACAGTTGATGGATCATCCAGACTATTTGGCCGGCAACTATACAACTAAATTTATGGAAAGCTTCAAAATGGAAGCACCATCAGAAGAATAAAACCAAAGCTCCGAAAGAAATTTCGGAGTTTTTTATTTTAGATACCTAAAAACCTTCAGTATATTTGAGTTCTCAAAAATGGATTGATGAAAATATTAGCCTATTTGAAATACACACTTGCTGTATTCTTGCTTTGCACAATAACCTCTTGTTTTGAGGTTATTGAAGAGGTCAACCTTAAAAATGATGGTTCTGGTTCTATGATTTTTACGCTCAATATGAGCAAGAGTAAGGCTAAATTAGCATCGATTATGTTGCTTGATTCAGTTAATGGATTTAAAGTACCTTCCAGAAAAGATATTCAAAAAAGTTTGGACGAAATCGTTGCAGAATTAAATAAGGCAGAAGGCATTACCAATGTTAAGGAAACAGCGGATTATGATAACTTTATTTTTTCTGTGAGTTGCAACTTCAAAAAAATTGACAATATCAATAGCATGACTGATGACCTTTGGCGCAAACAGAAAAACAAAACTGCAGTTTCATCCTATCTATTTGATGCATCTAAAGGTTATTTTAAGAGACATTATCAGTACGATGTTGAAGCAAAAAAGCAATACAACAAATTAAAATCTGAAAACAAAAAAGTGTTTGACGATGCATCTTATACAACGATTTACAGATTTGATAAAGAAATTGTTTCACAAACGAATGGGTCTTCAAAAATTTCAAAATCAAAAAAAGCCGTAATGCAGCGTGTCAGCGCTTTGGACATCATCAACGGAAAAGGCAATCTTGCCAACACTATTCAACTAAAAAAATAACTCAAATCCAATCAAATGAAAAAACTGCTATGTAGTGCCATTTTATGTTTATCAGCGTTTGCAAACGCACAAGAAACAGCCACAAAAATCCCAAGTGACGCTGTAGTTGTTGCCGCAGTAAAAGGAGGCAATTTACTCCAATTGATGTCAGTAAACGACCTAAACGCATCTTATTTTGGTAAAGAGATATTAAAAGAGCTCAACAAAAAGGGCGAACAAGCATACTCGTCTCTCGAAGATTTTGGATTTGATCTAAATGCGACATCACATTATTTCTATCAGATAAAAGACAGTATCAATTACAATGCATTCATTGTTCCAATAAAAGAAGTGTCAAAGTTTGAAAATTTTGTAACCACACAAAGCAAAAAAGAAATCGTAAGTGAAAATGGGGTTAGAACGTTCAAAGACCAAGACGAAATAGTAATGGTTTGGAACGAATCGATGCTCGTGTTGGTCATGGGTTCGACGTCTGATTACTTTTTTAGCGACCCAGTTGTAATGGAGCGCTATGGGTTGGAAGACCTGTACAGTTATGATGAAGCGGTTGTTGAATCGACAGAAGTTTACGAAGATTATCCAGAAGAGGAAAACATCGAAGCAGAGGAAATAGAGGAAACGGTTATAGAATCTACCGAAACTTATGACGACGATGAAGATGTCGTAGAAGAGGTTGTTATCGAAGATTACGATAACAGTAGTTATTATGATTACTATAATGGCAATTATGAAAAAAAGAAAGCATTGGCCAAAGAATGGTCATTAAAAAGAGCAAAGGACATCTTGGCACAGCCAGAATCACAATCGATCATTTTCAATAAATCATATCAAAATAGTCTAGACGACAATGCCGAAGCAACACTTTGGGTAAGCGATTTTGGAGCTATTTATCAAAACTTATTAGGCGACTCCATGTATTATACAGGACTTTCTGATTTCAACATTGGAAGTATGTATGCCGATTCTGGGATGATTGCAAAGCTCTTTATGGAAAAAGACAAAATGCAAATCAATATCATTTACACAGTAAGCGATGAGATGGCAGATAGTTACAAAAAAATGACCTCCAGAAAACTTAATAGTAAGTTTTTCAAATACATCAATGAAGACAGAATGATGGGTTATATGAGCTATGCGATGAGTACCAAAGCTGCGCTTGAAGAGTATCCAAAAATCTTAAAAAACCTTTATGCAAGTATGCCAATGTATGGTGATGAAGCCGATTTGGCGATTGATTTTGTTGCACTTTTGTTGGACGAAGAAGCAATTGCAAAAGTTTTTACAGGCGATATGTTGTTTTTGCTTTCGGGTATCTCTCAAAAAGAAGTGACCTATACAAGCTATGAGTATAATGATGATTATGAATATGAGACCGTCGAAAAAACAAAAATGGAAACTGTTCCAGATTTTCTATTGATGGCATCAACCGATGACTCAAAGTTTTTAAATAAACTGATTGACTACGCAATGAAAAAGCAAGTTGTTGTTTACGAAAGAGGTTATTATGCTTTAAAAATTCCAGAAAGCCCACTGGCTGTTTACTTTACCATAAAAAATGGAATTGTGTTTATGGGTACTTCAGAAATGGAGATGTACAAGATTGTTGCAGGAACTTTTGATGCCAAATTGTCGTCCAAACATAAAAAAATGCTTAAAAACAGTACCTATTCAGCCTATTTAAGTGGTAAGCAATTGGCATCTAAACTCCCAATTGATGATATGAGTTTAGATGCAGTTACCAAACTCAATTGGTTTTTGAAAAACTCTGAAGATGGTTATATTACATCGTCAAGAATAAAAGGAAATGAAATAAAAACCGAAATGGTTATTGAAGTGCCAGCAAGTGAGGAAAATTCACTTAAGTATCTATTCAATATCATCGAGACATTTGCTAAATAATCCTAGTTAAATGAAGAAGGTATTCATAAAAGCAGCCATTGTCATCAGTGTGCTGCTTTTGATTTTTAAAGGCTTTTTGATGTTTAGAAATTATACATCTTATAAAAATGTCATTCACAAAGATGCCAATAAGATTGTGAAAATCCACGTCGATGGCATCATTAAATCAATGGCCTATAATGCTATTAAAAACCCAAGCTATTATTATAATAACAGTAAGAAGGACAAGGACACCATAGATGAACCAGATAAGAAAGGAAAGGGTTTTGGAATCCCAGCCAATGTTTTTCTTTATACGATAAAAGGAAAAAGTGAATCGACGATTTTTACATCCTTCAAAATATCCAACGCAAAAGATTTTAAAGATTATCTAAAGAACGAACACAGCATCTACGATTCGCACACGCTCAAATCCATAACCGTTGCCAAAAGTAAAGATGAGAATGTCCTTGTTGCCTATAATGACAAACAGTGTGTTATTGCTTACAACCCAAACAAGGACATGGTTGATAACGTGTTTACAGACGTTTTGAGCGACCATAAAACACTTCGACACGACAACACTCTTTTCTCTAAATTAAAAGACACAGACGCTCACATATCCTTTATAGCGCATGATGATGTAGCGACTATCAACTTTAATGATGGTGCTGTTGTCATTAAGGGAAATATATTGTTGCCAGAGCATATTAAAATTCCAACAGAAACGACGCTTCCTCAATTTTCTGACCATAGCAGTGTGACATTTTATATGAATGTGCTATCTACCAAAACGCAAAAAAAGGTAACATTCAAAAGTTTCGATATCGAATTAGACAGTATAAATAGGTATTACAAAGGCAGTTTTGCTTTAGAAACGGCTGGTTCTACCACACAGATAGACAGTATTGTAACTTACGAATACAATGACGACTTTGAAAAAGTGGAGGCTTATACTTTGTCAGAAAAGCAAATACCAGAAATTACGGTTCAGCTTTCGGCAAATTCGAAAGGGTTGATGAACTATCTCGAAAACACTAACATTATCAATAGTGGTATGCTGAACAAAGCGGTATTCCCTTTATATCAAGTTAAAATCGATACTACCGCAATGGGTTTGCAAGCAAGCACAAATCTTGTTAAATCGCTGCCTACAAAACGATTAAGCCATACAGAATGTTTTGCATTGAATGTGGATTTTGAAAAATTAAAAGAGCAAAACCAGTTTCCTATCATAACGCCTTTTTTGGGAAACCTGATTCATTTAAAATTGAAAGGAAGCACCACTTCAGGAAGCAATTTACAGGTTGAGGGAAAGGTGCAATTAAAAAACGAAAACATTAATGCTATTGCTCAATTGATATTTCAGAAGAAATAAAGACGATTAGCTCTATTTTTGTATCTTTCAATACACCTTAACCGCTAAATTTTTTCAACTTTGAATCTGTCCTACTGGGAAATAAAATCATACCTCACCAACATCGATTATACGGTTATTGGCAGCGGTATTGTTGGTCTTAACTGTGCTTTGCAGTTACAACAACGATTTCCCAAAGCCAAAATCCTCATATTAGAGCGAGGCATATTGCCGCAAGGAGCAAGCACAAAAAACGCAGGATTTGCATGTTTTGGAAGTTTGAGCGAAATCCTTGATGATTTAGATTCTCATTCGGAAGAAGAGGTATTCAACTTGGTCAAAAAACGATTCGATGGCCTATTGTTGTTGCGTCAAACCCTTTCTGACAAAGCGATTGATTACCAACAACTGGGAGGTTATGAATTGTTTTCAAATGAAGATGAAGGCTTTTATGACCACTGCTTATCACAACGTGAACGGATCAATTCCTTATTATTGCCGCTTTTCAATGAAGACGTATTCACATTAAAAATGAATAGCTTTAAGTTCAAAAACATCAAAAGCCAATACAGTTTCAATAAATTCGAAGGACAAATTGATACAGGCGAGATGATGCTTGCTTTAACAGATTTAGTGTTGGGCAAAGGCATCAAAATACTCAATTCGGTGACGGTTGAAGGCTTTCAGGAATTAAATGACTCGGTTCATATTAAAACCAATCATTTCGATTTCAAAACAAGAAAGTTACTGATTGCCACCAATGGGTTTGCTTCACAACTAATAGATGAGGAAGTCAAGCCGGCAAGAGCGCAAGTGCTGATTACCAAACCCATTGAAAATTTGCACATACAAGGTACGTTTCATTTAGATAAAGGCTTTTACTATTTTCGCAATATAGACAATCGAATTCTTTTTGGAGGAGGGCGAAACCTTGATTTTAAAGCTGAAGAGACAACCGAAATGACACAAACAATCTTGATTCAAAACAAACTCGAATCACTTTTAAAATCAACGATTTTGCCAGAAACCCCTTTTGAAATAGAACATCGATGGAGTGGCATTATGGGAGTCGGACAACAGAAAAAACCAATTGTAAAGCAGTTGGGCAACAACGTGTTTTGTGGAGTCAGATTAGGAGGAATGGGAGTGGCCATTGGCAGTACTATTGGTAAAGAATTAGCACAATTAATCAAGTAAAATGATAAAACGATTTTTCAAATTTATATTCAAAACCATTCTTTGGTTGTTTTTGTTGTCCATCTTTTTGGTCATTTTATTCAAATGGGTTCCAGTCCCAATAACACCTTTGATGGTTATTAGAAGCGTTCAGCAATCGAGTGATGACAAAGAAATTGTTTGGAAACATGATTGGGAATCGATTGATAATATATCTAGCAATTTGCAACTGGCAGTTATTTGCAGTGAAGACCAAAACTTTTTGAACCATAACGGGTTTGATATGAAAGCCATTGAAAAGGCTATTGCACATAATAAAGAAGGACGTCGTGTTCGAGGAGCAAGCACTATTAGCCAACAAACAGCAAAAAATGTGTTTTTGTGGCCACATCGTAGTTGGTTTCGTAAAGGTCTCGAAGTCTATTTTACATTTATGATTGAACTGTTTTGGTCTAAAGAGCGCATCATGGAAGTGTATCTCAACAGTATTGAAATGGGAAATGGGATCTATGGAGCCGAAGCGGCCGCACAACATTGGTTTAAAAAACCAGCCTCTAAATTGACTCGTAACGAAGCAGCTGCTATTGCAGCAGTGTTGCCTAATCCAAGAACCTATAGAGCCAATCCACCAACCAATTATATAGCAAGACGTAAGGTTTGGATTGTCAGGCAAATGGGTTTTTTTGGGGCTTTGAACTATGACCCAAAAGATGAAAAATAGTTCAAATATCAAAGAGCACTTATACCAGAAATGTGTTGATTTTATCGAAAATCGTTTACAGACGGTTCAATATCATATAAAAGAAATACAAGAAACCTTAATGTCAGAAACCAAAAGCAGTGCAGGCGATAAGCACGAGACAGGTAGAGCCATGTTGCAATTGGAACGTGAAAAAGCGGGACATCAATTGTCAGAAATCGAAAAATTGAAAGAGCATCTCTTGAAAATGGATATTAATAAGTCTTCTGAAACTGTTGCAGTTGGTAGTGTTGTTTATACATCAAGTGCCAATTATTTTATCGCTACCAGTGCTGGAGAAATTGAGTACAGCGATGAACGGTTTTATGCGATTTCACCAAGTACTCCAATTGCCCAATTAATGTTAGGTAAAGAAAAAGACGACACCATTACATTTAGAGACCAGCAGTTTATTATTGAAAAGGTCTTATAAGAATGTTTCTAAAAACATATCAACCCCTTTTTTTACGGCTTCCGAATGTTCAAAAAACACCCTTTCCCCATCCAAATCAGCTTCGATCAAATAATAATTCCCTTTAAAATATGACTGTTTTACTATCACCTTTAGTTTAGAATGGTCAACTACTCTTAACTGATGTGAATATATAATATTACCATTAATGATACTGAACTCCCCAAAAAAGGAAGCAACCAAAGGCATTTTTGGATAGTGGTAGATATGTTGAGGTGTTTGGTGGGCTATCACTTTAGTATCGTGAAGCACGATCATTTGGTCAGCATATCCCAACACGTCTTCTCTATCATGGGTCGCAACGATACAAGTGATGTTTTTGAGCTTTAGATAGTTGAAAAGATTACGACGCAACGATTGTTTTTTGAAATTATCAATATGACTGAAAGGCTCATCCAACAATAAGATTTCGGGTTCTTTCGCTAGTGCTCTAGCGAGAGCGACACGCTGCTTTTGACCTCCACTCAACGTTTTGACTTTGACTTTGGCAAATTCGGTCAACTCGACAACTTCCAAAAGCTCGTTGACACGTTCTTTTTTTTCTTTTGGAAAGAAATTTGATAGGTGTTTGCCAATGTTTTCCTCAACGCTAGTGAAAGGCATTAGCTCAAATTCTTGAGCTACATATTTCATGAATTCATAACCTACAACCAGATTGAACTTTGGCCCTAATATTTCGGTGTCTTTCCAAAAAATTCGCCCTTCATTCAAGTCATATTCTCCATAAATCAATTTTAACAAGGTCGATTTCCCTGAACCACTCTCACCAATGACAGATAGGTGCTGTCCTGTTTCAACAGAAAAACTAACATCATTTAGAACGTGTGTTTTATTGTATTTAAAAGAGAGATGATCAATTGTAAGCATAGCATAAAAATACCATAAAAAAATCGTTCAAACTTTGAACGATTTTTTTATTCTATAGAAATAAGGTGTCTTATTTTTTTATGAATTTTTTCTTTATTGATTTTCCTTCTGATTCTAATCTCAAAAAGTAAACACCACTCTGAAGCTTTGAAACGTCCAATGTGTTACCTTCCATTTTTTCATTCAGAACTCGCTTTCCATTGACATCAAATACAGTCGCTATTTTATCATTGAGATTCACAGTAGATGAAATTTCTAACACTTCATCTACAGGGTTTGGATAGATAACGATGCTTTGTAGTGTTTCATCAACAATACTTAAAGTCTGACCCTCTATGATGGTATGTGTTGTGTTTATAGCTGGATTTACAATAGTATCGACAATGCCTGAAGGCCAATAAATAACAATGTTGTTTATTATTGTTTGTGTGCCTATTCCAAAATGAGTATTTAGTGAACTCATAAACTCAAATCCTTCACCACTTCTTACGTCTCTAATTTGAACACCTGCGTTTGTATGAAGTTCAACTCTTGCTCCAATACCATTTCTATTGCTCATATTGCTATTAACATGACCCATCCCAACAGTATTGATTTTTATCCAATTATTTGGAGTGGTTCCATTCATATAAATGACGCCATTGTAGTAGGCATCTATAAACCCGTCGTTATTAAGGTCACCAAAAGAGCCATTTTTGTAGTTGAGCTTATTATTGTCTATATCTGTAAATGTTAAATCTCCATTTCCGTAAAGAATAACCCCATTACAAGCAATGTCTAAAAAGCCATCGTTATCAAAATCATAACTAACGTTCTCATGCCCCAAAGTGGTTACTGCACTTACTCCAGAGGTAGCCGTAACATTTGTAAAAGTGCCATTACCATTATTTCGCATTAATTTGTGAGGATCTGAACTTCCGCCAACAAACACATCCATATCGCCATCATTGTCATAATCTCCCCAAGTTGAAGACCATGTTTGCATAGGGTCAGCTAAACCTAAAGCAGCAGCATTTTCTGTAAAAGTGCCATCACCATTATTGGTCAGCATCACATTTGTTCTTCTTGCAGTTTCTCCTCCACATTTAGCGATGAACATATCGACATCTCGATCGTTGTCGTAATCAATCCATATTGAACCATAATTACCACCCGACGAATAATCACCTAGGCCTCCTTGATGGAATGTAAAACCACCATTGCCATCGTTGATATAATAGACATTTGGCTGTACATCATGACACACAAAGGCATCTAAATGGCCATCGTTATTAATATCTACAAAATTTGACCGTTGTGAAAAGACATACTCACTACTTCCAACTTGTGTAAACCCAGTACCAGTAGCGTTAGCTTTCATAAACGTAACACCACTTCCACTTCCATAAAGCAAATCGGTATAACCATTGGCATCAAAATCGGCTGCAGCCATACTCCATCCTGGTAAATAATTTGCAGATGGTGTTGAGATGTTAACACTATTAAATCCACCTTCTACTAATTGGTAATTCACATTTACATTGGTAGAAGATACAGCTACAATGTCATCTAGAAAGTCTCCATTCATATCAACAACAGCCATATCATAGCTACCAGATACAGGGATTGTTTGGGTAATAAAATTCACTCTTGAAGGAGTTAGTGTTGTAAAAGCAACAGGACCAACCCAATTGCTAAAGTCGCCATTGCCACAATTGCCTCTTACATACACCTCATAGTTTGTATTTTGAGATAATCCAGAAGCACTATAAGGGTTGTTGGATGTCGTTGTTAGACCAGACCCTGAAGGCATGCCACTTCCAGCATTTTGAATGACAATTTCCCAAGAGGTCTCTGTGCTTCCAGCTTGCCAATAAATATTTGCGGAATTTACATTGACGTTATTAACCAATAAATTAGAAATATTTGGACAAGCAGGAGGTGTTTGAGAGGTAAGTGTTGGCGAATCAAAACAAAATCCCCATCCCCAAGATCCATTATCGTTAAATGAAAAACGATATTTGAAACCAGTTAATTGTGTAGAGTTAAAGGCCGCAATATTTAGAGGAGGCACTATTAAATTTGCTCTTGATCCATTACAAAAATTACCCGATGGAGGATTGGGAGTTTGCCCCAATTGACTTCCCCAATCGACCCAAGCACTTGTATAAGCATTCCAATACTGTACTTTTAAAATCTCATTGATTCTATTATATACATAACTTGTATTTAGTGTTATCCATATTTCACCTGCTGTATGTGCAGCTGTAAGGTTAATGACTGGAGATTCTGCGGCAATGTTGTCTGAATGGCCACTTCCTGCGTCATCATCATCATAAGAAAAATTTGTTGAGGTAGTTGGGTTGGCCTCAAATACGTTAGGGTCAGTAAGGTAATTCCCTGTAATAGTCCAGTTTGTATTTGGCCAATTTGCTTGATTGTTCAAGACTTGAGCTTCTGTATTTTGAAACACAAGCGTAAGGATTAGTAGAAAGGTAATTTTTTTCATAATAAAATTAATTGCATTGATTTGTAAGTGAATTGATCCATTCTTCTATTAAATGGACGCCTTCATCGTGCTTTATTGTTCTGCCCAATAATGGCATCCTATATTGTTCTTGGGTCGTACTCATCCTAAAGTGCAGTAAGGATAGGCTAATATTGTGTGGAACAACTATTTTGGTATAAGGCGCCACTTGAGTTTCTGGAGTAACACAAATGCCCATATTGGTATCATCATCATTTTCGTTAAACGCAAACCGCATGGGCCTATATTCGCAATAGCTTTCTTCCGAATGGCAATGTGCACAATTGATGTCGATATAAGATCTTACACGAAGATGCAATGGTTGCGACTCATCTTCCCAGTTAACGGTCGATACTATTGTTGCAGGCAGATCATTTTCAAGGTAACCAGTTTCAATCCATTTACTTAATTGATTTGCGGTTTCATCTGTGTAAGTGTAATTCTTGTTGATGTTTTGTGGTTTTGGACCAATTGGTAAAGGTGTTCCAAATTTGTTATGACAGGTAAAACATTCTGCTTGAGAAGGAATTCTATAATTGGTGGTTTTTGCTTCAGAACCTTCCATCCAACTGATATTGACAAATGAACCTTGATTGGTAAAGGTTGCTTCTGTTTGCTCAGCATTCCAAACATATTTTGCGAATTGCCATCCAGTTTCACTTTTATACATGAGCCGCGTTTCTAAAATTTTGACTGTATTATCTGGTAGGACATTTTCATAATAGAAATTTTTTATGAGCACGGCTCCAACAGGAAAATTAAGCGGACTATAGTCGTTTACATAACTCGACTTCATACCAATTGGCATCCAAACAAATCGTTTTTTATGAGCATAATCACTAAAAAGAGGGGAGTTTAAATCATAAGGTAAGACACCATTTACAGGATTCAGGTTTTTTAAATCACCTTCAAAAAAATTGTATTCAGACAAATTGGTATAAGGAACCTCGTTTAGGTTAAATACTACTGGAGAAGGAGAAATGATAGAAACAGTAACTATTTCGGTTTTACATAAACTGGGATCATTACTAGGGCAAATAGTGTATTCAAAACTGTCTTCACCAATATAATTAATAGTTGGAGTATATAATGCAATATCATCAGTCAAATTTTGAGGCGTCGAATTGACATCAAAAACAGTCACTGTGCCGTGGTTTGGTTGGCTTAACTGCAAACTACCATTAGCCGGAATATTGATATCATTATCAAAGATGGCTATTTGGATTTCTGAATTAGCCATTCCAATCACACTGTCTGGATTGGTTTCTATAGGAAGAGCCACATACTCGTCTTCAGAACTGCACGATAGAAAAGTGGTAGCCAAAAAACCAAAAAAAAGGAATAGTCTGTATTTTTTAATCATACAAATATCAGTACCATTAAATGTTAAAAATTCAAAGGGATGCGAAATTTATAAAATTTTAACAACATAGCCATCATTTTTATTGAGTTATCAAGAGCAAATTGAACGTTTAAACCGTTAAAGTCTAAAATTTGCACGGTTATGTTTTTCTGAAAAATATATTTAATAAAGTTGAATAAAAAAATCACCCAAACTTTGAGTGATTTTTTAAAAATATACTTAACGATAAATCTTATTGCTTTATGAATTTCTGACTTTTAATTGAACCACCAGACATAATGCGAATGATGTAATTTCCGGCACTTAAGCCAGAAACATCAATATTAGTTGAATTTAGCTTTGCATTCAACACACGCTTTCCGTTAATATCAAAAACTGTATAAATGGCATCTTGTAAGTTTTCTAAAGTATTGATGTGCAACACGTCTTTTGTCGGATTAGGATAAATAACCAAATTATTGACAAAATCATCAGGCGTACTTAATGTTGCGTTCGATTCGTTTATGACCAACAAACTATTGATTGTTGGGTTATTAATAGTTTCAACCAAACCAGAAGGCCAGTAAACTCTAACATAATTAATTGTAGCCTCTGAACCAATACCAAAATGGGTATTAAGAGAATGCATGTATCTAAAGCCCTCACCACTTCTCACATCTCTAATTTGAGTACCATTTGCAGTATTAATTTCTACACGAGCTCCAATACCATTGATATTTGATTTATTTGGGCCTACCTGGCCAACAGTTGCAATTTTAATCCAGTTGTTGGAGTTCGTACTATTTACATAAATGTTGCCGTTAAACATATCTAAAAACCCATCATTGTTTAAATCTCCAATAGCACCTGTTGAAGGCAGTGTAAGAGAATTAAAAACAGTAAATGTTAAATCGCCATTTCCAAACAGGACAGAACCGTTAGAATAAATGTCTAAATTGCCATCATTGTCAAAATCGAGAGGGACATTTTCATGGCCAATTTTTGCGGTACTGACTCCAGAACCAGAAGTTACATCAGTAAACGTATTGTCACCATTATTCCTCATAAGCTTGTGGTCATAACCTGTACTTGAGCCAACATAAGCATCCATATCACCATCATTATCAAAATCTCCCCAAGCTGCTGACCATGTCTGTATAATGTCTGCAAGATTTGAAGAAGCGCCAATTTCAGTAAAAGAGCCATCACCATTATTTCTATATAACTGGTTTGTTCTTCTTTCCGGACTACCTCCACACTTGGCCATAAACATATCGATGTCTCTGTCGTTGTCAAAATCTATCCAAACAGAAGCATAATTTCCTCCACCTGGATAATTACCCAACCCGTTAGTGTTGTTAAATATTAGATTATTAGAACCGTCATTTATATAAGAGACACTTGGAGCAACATCATGACACACAAAAGCATCTAAATAGCCATCATTATTGATGTCAACAAAGTTAGAACGTTGTGAAAAAACATTTTGCGGACCAGATATTTCTGTATATGCGGTTCCGTCATTATTGGCTCGCATAAATGTAACGCCATTGCCTGCTCCAAATAATAAATCGGTATAACCATTAGCATCATAATCTCCTGCCGCCAAACTCCAAGATGGAGCAAAGTCGGGTTTTGTAGTCACGATTTTCTTTTTTTGGAAACCACCTGTAGAAAGTTGATAATTTATAAAAATATAAGGCTTATCAACGGTTACATTATTGGATCCATCAAAATAAGTTGAATCGACATTAACAGTTACTAAATCATCCAAGTAATCACCATTCATATCCACTATGGCTCTATCATAGGAGCCTGGAGTGTTGATATTTTGCGACACAAAAGTGACTGGAGGAGTTGGAGGAGGAGGAGCTATTGGAGATTCGGAAACGGTAAAAATAAAGTTCTCACCTGTTGAATATCTGTCATCCCAAACAATATAATAAGTTTCTCCTACATAAGCATTAAAAGTTACGATTGAAAGATAAGAGCTTGTGTTGCTTCCGGTCAGCACTCCAGAATCATCGTCAGCAGCATAACATTGTAAAGAACCACAGTTTCCTTTATAAACATGTACTCTTGTGTCTTTATCACCATTAGCAACCAAGTCAGAACTTACAGTTACCTCATAGTTGGTTGTTGTGGTATATTTAAACCATTCTCCTCCTGTAACATTGGTTCCGTTCCCAATACAATAAGAAGGAGGAATATCCCCATTTATAGTGCCAACAGAATAGGTGCCAACAGTTACGGGCGCAGCATTTGATGCATCAACACAAGAGTTATAGCTTTGTGCATTTAGCATATAACTAGCTAAACAAAATAAAAATAGTAATGATTTTTTCATAATAAAATTTATAAAGTAATGTTATTCACAATAATTAGTTAACGAGTTTATCCAAGCTTCAATTAGTTGTACACCTTCATCGTGTCTTAAAGTACGTGCCAATAAAGGCATTCTAACCTCTTCTTCAGTCGAATTTAGCCTTGCGGCCAAAACAGAGCGTTCAGAATTGCCAGGATTGACAATCAAGGTCAAAGAAGGGTCAAAGACCTCATGGGCATCTACACAAACACCAAGATTGGTGATATCGGATGATTCATTAAAGGCAAACCTAACAGGTCTATAGTCACAATGCCCATTGTCAGAATGGCAATGGGCACAATTGATATCTAAATAAGAGCGTACTCTTAATTCTAATGGTTGAGATTCGTCATCCCATTTGACAACCGAATTGATTGTCGATGGAACCGTATTATCTACATATCCAAAATCAACCAATTTTTGTAATTGATTTTTTGATCCTTCAGGATAATCAAAATCTCTGTTTAAATTTTGAGGTTTTACACCAATTGGATATGGCACATCTTCACTTATTGATTTATGGCATGTAAAACATTGTGAACCAGATGGCACATAATAGTTAACACTTCTTTCTATGCCATTTTCCATAAAGGTTAATGGCACATAGCTACCGCTCAAATCAAAGGAAGCTTGAGTTTGTTCGTCATTCCATTTATAGCACGCAAACACCCAACCCGTTTCTTTTTTTATCTGCAAGCGCGTCTCTATTATTTTTGTAACTCCTGAAGGTAGTACATTATCATAATAAAAATTTTTAATAAGCACTGTGCCAACTGGGAAATCCAAAATGGAATAATCGTTGACATAACTTGCAGTTACATCATCAGGCATCCAAATGAACCTCTTTTTGTGTGCATAATCAGAAAACAAAGGCGTAATCAAATCATAAGGCAATACACCATATACAGGATTCAAATCCTTCATGTCACCATCAAAAAAGTTATATTCAGAAAGAGTAGCATATGGCACTTGTTCAATATCAAAAACTACAGGAGATACTTGAGAATCATCAATAGGTATATATGCGTCGTCTTTGGCACAAGACGAGATGACCACAGACAATACCAGTAGGTAGAAAAAATGAATGTAATTTTTAAACATTTACAGTAAAATTTGGACTACTAATTTAACTAATTGGATGCTTACCAATCAATTAATTAGTTGTATTGCACTTTTTTACTGATAATATGATTAAATACACTAGATATTCAGGTAAAATGATTACGATTTTCTATATCAAATGATTGCCGATAAGATATTCGGCAATTTGGACAGTGTTGGTTGCAGCTCCTTTACGTAGATTATCACTCACAATCCATAAATTTAAAGAATTTGGTTGAGAACCATCCCTCCTGATCCTACCAACAAACACATCGTCTTTGCCATTGGCATATATTGGCATAGGGTAAGTGTTGACGTCGATATTATCCTGTACAGTCACACCATCTGTTTTACTCAATAGTTGACGCACATCGTTGATATCAAAATCGTTTTCAAACTCTACATTTACAGCCTCACTATGACCTCCTGAAGTTGGGATACGGACAGCTGTAGCAGTAACGGCAATAGTCTTATCGTTAAGTATTTTTTGAGTTTCTCTTACGAGTTTCATCTCTTCTTTTGTATAGCCATTATCTTCAAAAACATCGCAATGCGGAATGGCGTTTTTGTGAATTGGATAATGATATGCCATTTCGCCTTTTACACCTGCAAGTTCATTTTCTAACTGTTGTACAGCCTTTAGGCCTGTTCCGGTAATGGACTGATATGTCGAAACTACGATTCGTTTTATTTTATACTTTTTGTGAAGTGGTGCCAAAACCATGACCATTTGTATCGTTGAGCAGTTTGGGTTGGCAATAATTTTGTCTTGTTTTGTTAGTTGGTTGGCATTAATTTCAGGAACCACCAATTTTTTGTCTAAATCCATTCTCCAAGCAGAAGAATTATCAATGACAGTTGTTCCAACTTCAGCAAATCTTGGAGCCCATTCTAACGACGTATTTCCACCAGCTGAAAAAAGAGCAATATCTGGTTTTAATGCAACCGCTTCGGCAAGACCGATGACTTTATAATCTTTATTTTTGAAAGGGATTATTTTACCAATCGATTTTTCTGAAGCAACAAGTATCAATTCCGTAAACGGAAAACTGCGTTCTTCCAAAACTTTTAACATCACTTCTCCAACCATTCCAGTGGCGCCAACAACTGCTACTTTCATTTGTATATATTTAAATTGAACTGCAAAAATAACCAAATAATTAGTTTAATATTTTAAAATTTAGCCAAAAAAAGAACCCGATTCTTTCAAATCGGGTTTAATTAGAATATGTATGTAACGGTTTTATTTTTTCAATAAATCTCTGATTTCTTTTAATAGATCGTTATCTGAAGGACCAGCAGGTGCAGCAGGAGCTTCAGGCTTTTTGGTTTTATTGTAAGCTTTTACAATCATAAACAAAACAAAACCAACAATAACTAAATTGATGATAGTATTGATCCATTTTCCATACATAATGGCGTTTTCTGCTTTTTCAACAGTACCATCTGAAGCGATAACAGCCTCATCGAGGACGATTTTTAGGCTAGCAAAATCTAAACCACTTGCAAAATGACCAACAAATGGCATCATAATGTCATTAACAAAACCGTTAACAACAAGCCCCATTGCTCCGGCAAGTAAAACGGCCACCGCCAAATCTATGACGTTACCTGTCATAATAAAACTCTTAAATTCTTTCCACATAATAATTGTATTTAGTTAGTATTTAGATGTCTAATGTAAGAAAAATATATAAATGTTAAATAAGCTTAAAAAAATTATTTTTTGACAATACGTTTAACACGCTGCGAAATGGCTGTAATCAACTCGTAAGAAATTGTATTGGCAGCTTGGGCCAAATCATTTGCAGTATGCTGGGCATCGAATACAATCACTTCATCACCTTCTTTACAGGTGATGTCAGTGACGTTGACCATAATCATGTCCATACACACATTACCAACGATAGGAGCCTTCTTGTTATTGATAACAACAAAGCCTTTACCATTTCCATATTGGCGACTGATGCCATCGGCATGCCCAATGGGAATAGTTGCCGTTTTTTGAGGCATTTCACTTTTATAAGCCCTGTTGTAACCGACAGACTCTCCTTTTTTAATATGATGAATTTGGGAAATCACCGATTTTAAAGTAGCTATTGGTTTAAAGTTTTTATTTTCTTTATCTGAATTTCCAAAACCATAAAGTCCAATACCGCTTCTGACCATATCTAAATGCGCTTCGGGATAGTTTAAAACCCCAGAAGTATTGCATAAGTGAAGTATTGGTTTGTATCCAAACGTTTTTACAAACGTGTCAGAAATACTTTTGAATGATGAAATTTGGCCTTTTGTAAAGTTATCTTCATTTAAATCCTCACTTGCTGCCAAATGCGAAAAGATGGATTTCACCTTAACGGTACTTTCATTTTTTAAGGCGGAAAATAGAAAATCGACATCATGCTCGCCAAACCCTAAACGGTTCAATCCCGTGTTGAACTTTAAATGTATTGGATAATTGGTTTGATGCTCCTGTGTTGCAACTTTAACAAACTCATTCAGCACTTTGGCATTGTACAGGTTGGGTTCCAAGCAGCGTTCTATCATCAACTTAAAACTTACAGGCAAAGGATGCAAAACCAAAATAGGTGTTGTAATACCTGCATCTCGCAGAGCTACACCTTCGCTCGTGTAAGCAACGGCAAAATAATCAGCTTTTAAATCTTGAAGATAATTAGCAATGGCAATAGCGTCGTTTCCGTAAGAAAACGCTTTGACGACTGCCATAAACTTGGTGTTAGCCTTAACTTTCGATTTTAGATACACAAAATTATGCTTTAACGCTTGTAAATCAATTTCGAGGACGGTTTCTTGAGCGTTAGGCATTACTATTTTTCGGTTTATTATTTACTTCCTCTGCATCGGTCACATTCATATTTCGAACTTTATCACGAAGCATCGCTTTATAAAAAGCAGCACGGCTCAAAGGTTCATATTCGTCAACCTCACCAAGCAATACTAGTGCATCGCTTTTTGCTTTTCGGTAACTATATTGTGCCAAATTTCCTGTACGAGTACAAATGGCATGAACTTTAGTCACATATTCTGCTGTTGCCATGAGTGCTGGCATTGGCCCAAAGGGGTTGCCTTTAAAATCCATATCTAGACCAGCCACAATAACCCTTACGCCTTTGTTGGCTAGATCATTGCACACTCTTACAATTTCATCATCAAAAAACTGTGCTTCATCAATACCAACCACATCGCAGCCATCAGCCAAAATAGGAATGTTGGCAGCGGCAGGAACAGGTGTTGAGCGAATTTCGTTGGCATCGTGCGATACTACCATTTCATCATCGTAGCGCACATCAATTGCAGGTTTAAAAATTTCCACTCTTTGCTTTGCAAACTGTGCACGTTTGAGCCGTCGAATCAATTCTTCGGTCTTGCCAGAGAACATCGAACCACAAATAACTTCAATCCACCCAAATTGTTCTTTAGGATTTACTGTATTTTCAAGAAACATTTTGTAATTTTAACACTAAAACAAAGCCATTCTTCGTTTGTATAAAGGTGGCGTAAATTTATTAAAAATCAAAAGCATAAATCAGAATTAAAGTTAAAAAGTTATGAAGAAGAAGTTGGAATCAGAATTAGTGAGCATTGCACATCGTATTCTGAAGTTGAAAGGAAAGGAAGATGTTAATAAAATGCATGCCGAAGTGTCTGCACTTTACGAAAAGTTGTCTGTTTTAAAATTCGCACACGAAAATTTTGAACAGGGCATGCCAACCATTGGGAGTGATTCTTCATTTTTCGAGATGTTAGACACCGCTTTTAACAACAAAATAAGCGATAATATTGAACGAGAAGATAAAATCTATATCAATCTTGATGAGGTTGAAGACGATGGTATTATGGAACCAGTAATGGAAAAAATCAAAGACATTGTAGCGCAAATGCCACAAGAAACACAAGAAGTTGATGCTATTTTTGAAGAGGCCATTCCAAAAGCAAAACACCAACATCACGATTTGGACGTATTGACTGCCGATTTTAAAGACATGCCAGTTTTTGATCCAGTACCAACCAAGCAATCGACCGAAAACCATAAAAAATCATTAAACGACAAGCTCAAAAATGGAGGGCTGTCAATTGGTTTGAATGACAAAATCGCTTTCATAAAACATTTGTTTGATGGAAGCCGAGAGGATTATGAGCGTGTTATTTCCCAAATAAGCACATTAGATTCTTACAGTGAGGCCAATAATTTTGTTCAGAATATCATCAAGCCAGACTATAATAATTGGAAAGGTAAAGAAGAGTTTGAAGAACGTTTTATGGAAATTATTGAAGGAAAGTTTGATTAATGAGTAAACTCTACATCGTACCAACACCTATCGGAAACCTTAAAGATATGACCTTTCGGGCCGTTGAGGTTTTAAAGGAAGTCGATTTGATTTTGGCGGAAGACACGCGTACATCTGGAAAATTATTAAAACATTTTGAAATTTCCACGCCTTCCCAATCGCATCATATGCATAATGAGCACAAAACTGTAAACAATCTCATTCAAAAAATTAAGAGTGGGACTACAGTAGCCTTAATCAGTGACGCAGGCACTCCAGCTATTTCCGACCCTGGATTTTTATTGGCACGTGCCTGTATCGAAAATGACATTGAAGTCGATTGTTTGCCTGGAGCGACTGCCTTTGTGCCAGCCTTGGTTAATAGCGGCTTGCCCAATGACAAATTTGTGTTTGAAGGATTTTTGCCAGTAAAAAAAGGAAGACAAACACGCTTATTGTTGTTGGCTGAAGAAACCAGAACCATGATTTTCTACGAATCACCTCATAAATTGATTAAAACACTGACGAACTTTTGTGAATATTTTGGCGAAGATAGATCAGTTTCAGTCTCGCGAGAATTGACCAAACTCTATGAAGAAACAGTAAGAGGGACAGCCAAAGAAGTTTTGGAACACTACACAAAAAAACCACCGAAAGGCGAAATTGTGATTGTGGTTGGTGGCAAGAAATAACGAATGTATCAACCATCTTGATGGATAAATTACTTCAAGACATATCACATTGCACCATTTGCAAGCAGCATTTACCTCTTGGACCAAGGCCAGTAGTGAAAGCCAATCCAGATGCGAAGATTGTCATTATTGGCCAAGCGCCAGGGACGAAGGTTCATGCTTCTGGTATTCCTTGGGACGATGCCAGCGGGAAGCAATTGCGAAACTGGTTAAGTGTGACGGACGAGGAATTTTATGATGAATCAAATTTTGCCATTGTACCGATGGGATTTTGCTATCCAGGAAAAGGGAAAAGTGGTGATTTACCACCACGACCCGAATGTGCTCCACAATGGCATCAAAAGTTATTGGATTTTATGCCAAATATTGAGTTGGTAATTTTAATTGGAATGTATTCGCAGAAGTATTATTTAAAAGAGAAAGCAAAAGAGACCTTAACGGAAACGGTCGCCAACTTTCAAGAATATCTTCCAAAGTATTTCCCATTGCCACATCCTTCGCCTCGGAATCGGTTTTGGCTGACGAAGAATTCTTGGTTTGAGGAGGAGGTTTTGCCGGAATTGAGAAGAAAGGTTAAAAAATTGATATAAAAAACAGTCATGAATTCGTGGCTAAAAAACAAGATTCCTGCCTTCGCAGGAATTAAACATGCTTCCCCTTTTCCCAACCGTGTTTCGCCAAATACTGGTTGCCACTTTCCACAGCACCATCTTCAATGGATGTTCCCATGGAATCATTCCATCTATTGAGATAACCGAAGAGTGAAATTACACCTAGCATTTCCACAATTTCACCTTCATTCCAATATTCATATAAACGTTTTTTAATTTTCTCATCAACCGCATTTGGCACTTGTGAAGCAAGTAAACTAAAATCCAACGCGGCTCGTTCAGCTTCAGAAAATGCAGGATGGGTTCTATATTCCCAAATGTTGTCCAATTGTTCCTGTTCTGCTCCATAACGCTCTGCAGCTCTGATGGCATGTGCTTGACAATAGCGACATCCTGTAGCATTGCTGCTCACCCAAGCAATCATCCGTTTTAAAGCAGAAGTGACACGACCTTCATTGGCCATAACGGCTTTGTTTAAATTGATAAACGCTTTCGAAATCGCAGGACGAAGTTGCATGGTCAGGACCGAATTTGGACAAAACCCAAGAGTTTCATTAAAGAATTCAGCCAACTCTTTGGTCTCTAAATCATGGTCAGCAGATAATGGTGTTACTAATGGCATATGTTTGTTTTTTAAGTAGTATTTTTGAATAGACAAGAAACGAAAAAAACTTCACTTATGGACCATAAAGTCATCACTCATTGGAAAGGAAACCTACAATTTGAAGCCGATAATCCCAACGGTAAAACCGTTTTGATGGACACCTCGCCAGAACAGGGTGGCCATAGTTCTGGATTGTCACCAAAAGCCATGATGCTGGCATCTTTGGCAGGCTGTTCAGGATTGGATGTGGTATCTATTTTAGATAAAATGAAAGTAAAAATATCCGATTTTAGAATGGACACCTATGGCGAACTCACCGAGGAGCATCCCAAATATTACCACACTGTAAATGTTGAGTATCATTTTTACGGCGACCATTTAGACGAGTCAAAAATCAAGAAAGCCGTTGATTTATCTATTGAAAAATACTGTGGTGTGATGGAAATGTTCCGCAAATTTGCGACAATAAATACATCAATTTATTATCATAATACCTGATATTTTCTTAAATTTAGTGGTTAACTAACCGCTATTTCCCATGAGGCATCATCTGATAAAGCCTAAAGGCGCTCTAAAACGCTACGTGGATTATTATTTTATTTTCGAAAATGATGCCAAGTTGGCTACCACCTGTGTGGATGTGTTTCCATCGCCTGGAACCTCCATGATATTTACTTTTGGATCTAACGACATCCGTTTTTCTTCAGAGAAAGACAAAAGTTTGCAACGCTGTGCTGATTTTGCAATTGATACCTTTGTGCTTCACAAGCGAAAGTTTGTTGGCCCTAAAGATTTGGGTATTTTGATTGTATGTTTTAAACCTTGGGCGATTCATAATTTTATTCCATTTCACATAAAGGAAGCACCCAATCAAAGAATTGACCTAAAGGATATCTATCCAAATAAAATAAATCAATTGGAAGAACATTTGAGCAAGTCAACATTAGATTCAGAACGAGTTGAGGTTACGGAAACCTTCCTGCTCTCTATTTTTAAGGAAAAATACATTGATGCCAAAATCCTTAAGGCACATAGCATCATCAAACAATCCATTGGGATGATGCCAGTTCATGATATTGCCAAAAAAATTGATTTAAGCGAAAAGCAATTCAACCGAAAGTTTATCGAATCTACTGGAATCTCGCCAAAACTCTATTCGAGACTGGAACGTTTTTATTATGCAGTGATGAAGATGAAACAGAATGATCAATCCTTAACCAGTATCGCCTTGGATGCTGGATATTTTGACCAATCTCACTTTATACACGAATTTAGGAGTTTTACAAATACCACACCCAAAGCCTACTTAAACAACCAAAAGGATATCTTTTTTGGACATCCTTTAAATGCATGAATGTCTGTTTTTTACAATTTTTAAAACAGCTTATTTAATAGGTTTGTTCTTGACCAACCAATAAAGCAACTTAAAAATGAGGAATTACAAAAACATTATCTATGCTATCGCCTGCCTTTCTTTTTCAATCATCATAGGCGCTGCTTTTTTCGAACATTTAGCCGTTTGGCCTCAAGCCTATGCCGCACCACCTGCTTCTTTGGGCATGTTTCAGGGAGATTATGGATTGAATGCTGGCGCTTTCTGGATTAAAATCCATCCTGTTACCTTGATACTCTTCATCATAACTTTATTACTCTTCTGGAAAACGGATAGAAGAAAAAATATTGCTATCCCTTTAATAGGATATTTTATAATTTTGGTCGTCACCAATTTCTATTTTGTTCCTGAATTAATGGATATTATAGGTACAGAATTTTCTACCAATGTCAATGCAGATTTACAAAGCCGAGGATCACTTTGGGTCACTTTGAGTTTAATTCGAACCGCGACACTGATTGTATTGGCGATCATTTTGTATTTGGGACTGACTAAAAATGTGGGGAAACAAGCCTAATTGATACTTGAATGTTGTTTCTAGCCTCATTCAATTTTGAAGCCAGCACAAACTTTCAACAAAATAGGAGATATAACATTTTCGTTGCATTTTATTTAATAAATTGCTAACCTCTAAAAGTAATTTCTCTTATTTCAAAATGCGTTGGACACTTAAAGCAAAACCAGAGCCTTCAAAAGTAAAACAGCTGTCAAAGGACCTTCAGGTTGATGAAATTGTAGCGGCCTTATTGATTCAGCGAGGTATCGAAACGTACGATGATGCCAAGCAATTTTTCAGACCAAGCCTAGACGATTTACACGACCCATTCTTGATGAAAGATATGGACAAAGCTGTTGAGCGCATCGAGAAAGCGATTGCTGAAGGTGAAAATATTCTGGTGTTTGGCGATTATGACGTGGATGGGACAACCTCTGTAGCTCTAATGTCTTCTTATTTAAAAACGAGAACGGAAGCTGTGGCTACTTATATTCCAGACAGATACGAAGAAGGTTATGGTGTGTCTTACATGGGAATTGATTTTGCCCATGACAATGATTTTTCTTTGATCATCGCTTTGGATTGTGGCGTAAAAGCTATTGAAAAGGTCGCTTACGCCAAAGAAAAAGGCATCGATTTCATCATTTGCGACCATCACAGACCAGGAAACGAATTGCCAAAAGCCATTGCTGTTTTAGACCCAAAACGTGACGATTGCAATTATCCTTATGACGAGTTATGTGGTTGTGGCGTTGGATTCAAATTAATTCAGGCCTTGGCTTCCAATGAAGGAAAAACAGCTGAAGATTTAGTTGAGTACCTCGATTTGGTCGCCACAGCCATTGGTGCGGATATTGTACCGATTACTGGTGAAAATCGAACCCTTGCCTATTTTGGATTGCAAGTTATCAATGGAAATCCACGTCCTGGTATTAAAGCAATAATAGCTCAAGTTAAAAAGGAAGAACTTACAATCACAGATGTTGTGTTTATCGTAGCACCAAGAATCAATGCTGCAGGACGCATGAAACATGGCAATCACGCCGTAACATTATTGACGGAAACCGATTTTAATCTGGCTGTGAAATATGCGATTGATATTGAACAATTTAATACTGACAGAAAAGAAGCCGATCAACATATTACTGAAGAAGCACTTCAACAAATCGAAAACAATAAAGAACAGGAAGGTTTTACTACTGTTGTTTATCATGAGGATTGGCACAAAGGCGTCATTGGGATTGTGGCTTCTCGTTTAATAGAAACTTACTATCGTCCAACCTTGGTTTTTACTAAAAGTGGCGATAAGTTGGCGGCATCGGCACGTTCGGTTTCTGGTTTTGATGTTTATAACGCGTTGGAAGCATGCAGTGAACATATCGAACAATTTGGTGGGCATAAATATGCTGCTGGCTTGACCCTAAAATCCGAAAATTACGAAGCCTTCAAACAGGCTTTTGAAGATGAGGTGTCAAAAACCATTGATAAATCCTTGTTAACACCAGAAATCAGGATTGATGCACAGATTGATTTAAAAGACATCACACCAAAATTTTACCGCATTCTGAAACAGTTCGCACCATTCGGCCCAAGTAATATGACCCCAATTTTCATGACTGAAAATTTGAAGGACACGGGTTACGGCAAATGTGTGGGCGAAGATGATAAACATTTGCGAATTACAGTGACCCAACCAAAAGCAGATAAAATCGTCGCCATTGGTTTTAATTTGGGCGACAAATGTGATTTGATAACCAACAGAAAATCTTTCAAAGCTGTTTATTCCATTGATGAAAATGAATGGCAGGGCAATGTGAGTTTGCAATTGAAGTTGCGCGATATTAAGGAATAAATGTAGATGGAACAAAAACCAACCAAAAAAGACCCCTACGCAGCCCTGCGAATCAAAGAATTCAACATTTTTTTATTGGTGAGATTTGCCCTTGTATTTGCTTGGTCCATGCAATTCATCATCATTGAATGGGAAGTGTATTCCATCACGAAAGATCCTTGGGCACTTGGTTTGATTGGTTTAATGGAAATCATTCCAGCCGTATTGATCGCACTTTTTGCAGGACATATCGTTGACCAAAAAGAAAAGCGAAGCTTACTTATCAAGTGTATTATCGGGTTTTCCATCATTAGTTTTGGTCTGTTTTTATTGACGTGGCCAAGAATAGTCGGGAATTGGTCAACAAACGCCATACTTTACGGAGTTTATTTTTTGGTGTTTTGTGGTGGATTGGTCAGAGCCTTTATTGGACCAACGGTCTTTTCTTTGATCGCTTTGATCGTTCCTAAAAAATTGTATCCAAATGCCGCCACTTGGAGCAGTTCCACTTGGCAAGTTGCCTCGGTTGTAGGACCTGCAACAGCTGGATTATCCATCAGTTGGATAGGAGTGCATTGGTCGTTATGCTTGGTTTTTGGATTTTCACTTTTCGCATTGCTCAACTTGTTGCGAATTCCAAGAAAGCCGATTCTCAATCCTAAAATTGGCGAACCGATTTTTGAAAGTTTAAAAGAAGGCATCAAATTCGTTTACAATACAAAAGCCATTTTTGGTGCCATTACACTTGATATGATTGCGGTGCTTTTCGGTGGAGCAGTAGCACTTTTGCCCATTTTTGCACAGGACATTCTAAAAGTGGGTTCCGAAGGGTTTGGAGTTTTGAGAGCGGCACCAGCTGTTGGTGCGTTTTTGACCATGTTGGTGACTGCTTATATTCCTATCAGTAAAAATGCCGGAATGAAATTGTTGGCAGCAATCTTCGGATTTGGAATCTGTATCATCGTATTTGGATTGTCATCCATCTTCTGGGTTTCTGTGGTGGCATTGTTCTTCAGTGGTGTGACCGATGGTGTATCTATGGTCATCCGTCAAACCATCTTACAACTCAAAACCCCAGACCACATGCGAGGTCGTGTAGCTTCGGTGAACTCTATTTTTGTGGGATCTTCAAACGAATTGGGAGCCTTTGAAAGCGGTTTGACTGCTAAATTAATGGGAACGGTTACAGCCGTTGTTTTTGGAGGCACAATGACTTTGATTACTGTTGTTACGACTGGAATTGCGTTGCCTTCGTTTAGAAAACTGGACTTACGAAAGGATTTGGAAGACCATGAAAATGAAGTTTAGAATTTTTTCAATTCAAAATTCTCGCCATCAAAAACACCATAGGTATAATAACTAATCCAATCACCGAGATTGATGTATTTTGATTGGTCATTCAGTTGAATTTCCATCGGTAAATGTCGGTGGCCAAACACAAAATAATCTCTGTGTTTATCTTCTAGTTTTCTCTTGCAGTATTGTACAAGCCACTCATTATCTTCACCAAGAAACTTTGCATCATCATCACCAGAAATAAGCTTGTTTTTCACAGAGAGATAATGCCCTAAACGCATTCCAAAATCTGGATGAATTAAACGTCTAAACAGCCAAACACAAACAGGATTTGTAAACACTTTTTTCATGCGTTTATAACCTTTATCATTTGGCCCTAAACCATCTCCGTGACCTATAAAAAAACTTTTATTATTAAAGGTAAACTCTTGTGGTTTGTGATACACAGGAATATTAAGTTCTTCTTCAAAATAGCCATTCATCCATAAATCGTGGTTACCTACAAAATAGTAAATTGGGATACCTGAATCTGATATTTCGGCAAGTTTGCCCAAGGTTCTTGTAAACCCTTTTGGAACCACTTTTTTATATTCCATCCAAAAATCAAATAAATCACCAAGCAAGAAAATTGCAGCAGCATCTTGTTTTATTTCATCTAGCCAAGCTACAAATTTCTTTTCACGAGGAAGCGAAGTTTCTAACGTTGGAGCGCCAAGATGATTATCGGATGAGAAATATATTTTTTTTCCTTTTGGGATTTGCATATTGTAAATATAGAAAATGTTTCTATCTAATTATCTGTTGAGTACCATTCAGCAAAACTGGTTTCGGTTTCTTGTAATTTTAAAGAATGTAGTGAGATATGTCGAGGTAAATGTTTTTTGATTTTTTCGGCAAAGTCAATAACCATCATTTCGCTGGTGGGTTGATAATCTACCAAAAGCACATTATGACCTCTATCCTCAAGCTCTTTTGCCAACTCAACATGAGGTGTGTTTTTGTTAAAAACAGTCGCATGGTCGAACACATCGACAATTTCGTTTTTCACAATTTTTTTTAAATCACTAAAATCTATAACCATTCCATACTTAACATTTGAGGTGTCATCTATAGGTTTTCCGATAACTGTTACGGATAGTTTATAGCTGTGCCCATGCACATTTTTACATTTTCCGTCGTAACCATAAAGCGCATGTCCTGTTTCGAAAGAAAATTGTTTTGTTATACGAATAGTACTCATTGTCTTTTCATTTTCAAAGCAAAGATAATCGTTTTGTAAAAGCAATTTGTTTTTAGATTACTTTTACGCGCTTTTTATAAGACATAAAACTATGAATCAGCTTTTTGAAGATATTAACTTTGTAGAAAATCCTTTGTATGAAAAGATTATTGAAGATATTATATCTCAACAGTATAGTATAGTTGAAGGCTTTTTTACTGAAAATGAAGTTGCTGTGTTACGGCAATCATTACTAGACAAACATGAAGAAGATGCTTTTAAAAAAGCTGCAATTGGTAATAAAACGAATGAGGTAATAGCAAAATCTATTAGAGGAGATATAATTTTATGGATAGATGAATTACAAGCAAATTTAGCTGAAGATTTGTTTTTTAGTAAAATTAATAACCTCGTTGGTTATTTAAATAAAACATGTTTTCTGGGTATTTTACATAAAGAGTTTCATTATGCCTTATATCCAATAGGAACTTTTTATAAGCGCCATATCGATACATTTCAAAATGACGATAGACGCAAACTGTCGTTTGTGTGTTATTTGAATGAAGATGGATGGTTGCCAGAAAATGGAGGCGAATTAGTTTTATATTTGAATGAAAATGGAAATGAAACAGAAAAAGTCATCTATCCGTTTCCTGGTCGTGTGGTGATTTTTGAAAGCCAAATAATTGAACACGAAGTGAAACCTGTTAATACAGAAAGATTGAGCATTACGGGTTGGTTAAAAACACGTTGATTATTTGTTTTTTCTTTTGTTGTAAAAGTAAATCACAATAAGCACGATGCCTAAAATCAGAAACAAACCGTTTCCGCCTAAAAAATTTAAAAAATCCATATCAATCTTTATTTATCCTGTTTTTATTATATCTATAAATTAAGTAGGCAATAACCACCAAAACCACAAAAGGCAACATGCTTCCTATAAAAACGCCTATTTCATAACCCGAATTTGGAGCGTTTTTAATTTTATCTTCAATATCAACGTTTTGAATAATAGTCAGTAAAGCCATATTGTTTTATTGAGTGACAAAGTTAAATGTTTTTTACAACAAAAGTTCATAGCAATAAAAAGGATGTTCACTTTGTTTTGGAAAAAAAACAGAACCCAATCGTTGATACCCTCTAAGTTCATAAAATGTTTGGTTTCTTTGGTTTTTCGAAAAAGTATCCAATCTTACAGAAATGGAGTTGTTTTCTTTAGCCCATTTTTCAGCAAAATCCATCAATTGTTGAGCATAGCCATTGCCTTGATGTTTAGGATGGATTGCTAAACGATGAATGTAACTATTATTTTTATTTGGTGTCAGCCATTGTATAGGGATGTATTCTGGATCCATAAAAGTTGAAACCACGACACAACCCACGAGTTCATTGTTCAGTTCCAATACATATAATTCGTTACGCTTTATATCATTTTCAAAAGCTTTTCGGTTGGGATAATACTCATTCCATTGAAAAATGTGATGCTCTATCATATATCTTGCACAAGATTTGGTCACTTCTAAAATGGCATCAATATCTTTATTAGTCGCTTCACGAATCATATTTAATGTTTACTTTTGCATAAATTCTATGTAAATTTAGTTTTAAATTTTTGAACATGAAGAATATTTTAGTTCCTGTTGGGTCATCAAAGAATGCGGTAAGCCATTTGCAATATGCAGTTGATTTTGCTAAAGAGTTTGGAGCAAAACTATATGTTGTACAAGTGTTTAACGTCTATACCAAGGCAGGCACCATGATTAAGGTAGATGCTATTTTGGAGCGTGAAAGCCTTGAGTTTCTAAAAGCTCATGTTGCTAAAGTTGACACAAAGGGCGTTGAGGTCATCGTTAAAACCTTTAAAGGAAAGCTTGTAGAAACGTTAGAGTTGGTTTGCAAGATGGCAGATATCGATTTGATTTTGATAGAGCCACGTACTAATTCGATAAAGGACGAAGTATATTTAGGAAAAACATCTGGTAAGATCATAAAGCAAACCAACGTTCCTGCCCTAATTGTTCCGGAAGGATTTAAATATAAACCAATTTCTAATATTTTATTGGCTTTAAAGTCAGCAATCATAAAGAATGACAATGCTTTAATCCCTTTAAAAGACATTCAAAACCAATACAGGGCTTCTGTCAATTTATTATTGGTCAAAACACCATTTCATAATGAAGGAGATTTTGACATCAATGAAGAGCTGTCAAGTATCATATCTAATATAAGTTACAGCGAGAATGCTACTACATTTCAAGGGGTTTTGGAAAACTACAAAGAAATCCATCCAGATTTATTATGTGTAGTACGTAGAAAAAGAGGGTTTTTCACTAAACTTTGGGAAAATAATACGATATTGAAAAAAGATTTCAATAGCTCAACATTACCTGTTTTGGTGCTAAGTGGTCTAAAATAAATTTTGGGGATGTAGCTCAGTTGGCTAGAGCGTTTGGCTGGCAGCCAAAAGGTCGTGGGTTCGAGCCCCATCTTCTCCACCATTGAAAAAAACAGTGTTTTTTGCACTGTTTTTTTGTTTTTTTAACATTTATAAAACCAACATCACTTTTTTTTCGTAAAGTTGTATATGTTTTAAAGCCCCAACTATGAAACACTTACTACTAATAACCTGCTTATTTAGTTTAGGTCTGGCCGCCCAGACGACTGTCTTTAATCCACAATACAGTAAAGGGAAACTTTACGAATATGCCGAATTTACTCAATCTAATGTAGATTTCAATCAGTTATATAAAGACAAATCTATCACTTTTTCACCATTAGAATCTGATAATCATAGTGTAGGATTTACTTCTGATGCTTACTGGGTGAGGTTTAAACTGGAAAACAGTGATGATGAAATCCAAACCTATTACCTAGAAACCGCTCGACCAATTACTGATATCGCAGAACTTTTTCAGATAAAGGACAATGTAATGCAAAGCTTTAAGAGCGGAGACCAAATACCTTTTGATGAACGCCAAGTTCAACATCGATCAAGTGTTTTTAAGATAGAACTTCCAAAACAGAGCACCCAGGAATTCTACTTATATCTCAAGAGCGATGGCGAAACCATTAATATTCCGCTTAATTTATATGACGAAGCTTCGTTCTGGAAAGTCAATTACAATCAACAATTATTCCTTGGTCTTTTTTATGGGTTATTGTTTTTGGCTGGCATCATTTATCTGTTTTTTTATACAGGGTTAAAAGAAAAGTCCTTTATTTACTATGGTTTTTATGTGTTCTCTATCGCTTTAATGCAAGCCTCACTAGATGGCTTGATATTTCAATATGTATTTCCTAATGGAGGGTTTTTAAATGACAGAGCTGTACTAATTACAGCCTTATTGTCTAATATATTCTTGTTAAAGTACTGCGAGCATTTTTTAAATGTAGATAAGAAATTACAAAGCTTTAATAAAATGTTCAAGGCAATATACATTGTAATTGGGTTATTGTTTGTCATGGTTTTTGTCAGCCCAAAGACTTTAGAATTGACTTATCCATTGAGCAACTTAAATGGATTGATTAGCTTGATTTTGATACTAACAACTGTTGCCGTAATGCGATACAAGCGTATCTCGATAGATCCATATTTTTCAATTGGTATTTTTTTCTTGGTTATAGGCTTATTGGGATTTGTAATGAATAACTTGAGTTTACTTCCTAATAATTTTTACACCCTGAACAGTGCTAAATTTGGTTCTGGCTTCGAGGTTATTTTCCTTTCGTTATCTATGACTAATTTAATAAGGAAGCTACGATTGGAAAAAGAAAATTCACAAGCTGAAGCATTACAAAAATCACAGGAGATAAGTCAGTTAAAAACTTACTTCATGTCTAATATGAGTCATGAGTTGAGAACGCCTATTAACGCTATCATGGGAATCGCTGAAGCCCAATTGAGCTCACAATCTGATGAAAGCCAACGAAAGCAGTTTGAAATTATCAAAAACGCATCTTTAAGTCTATTAAGCAACGTGAATGATATTTTAGATTTTGAAAAAATTGAAAAGAATGAACTGAAGTTAAAAACAGAAAAATTTAACCCTTCAATTGCACTTAATCAGATTTGCAACAATTGGAGAAACGAGGCTAAAAACAAAGGACTGTACTTCAAATTTGAAATGGATTATAAAATACCAACCATGGTTGAAGGAGACTATGAGCGCTTTATCCAAATCATCAACAACGTATTGAGCAATGCTGTAAAGTTTACAAATTCTGGAGGGATTACATTCAAATTGCACTGTACAGCTCAACCCAATGATCAATATCGTTTTTCTTTTAATGTTTTAGACACAGGTGTTGGGATGAAACCCGAAATCAAAAAGCATATTTTTGATAGTTTTAATCAAATGAGCCTTAATCATAAACGACAGTTTGGAGGTATCGGTCTGGGGCTAACCATCGTAAGGCATTTGGTAGAGCTTTTTGAAGGGAAAATAAGTATTGAGAGCATTGAAGGAAATGGAACAGAGGTATTTATCGATTTACCAATTAAAGCAGTTGCAAAAGCCAAGGAGAATACTCTTAAAAATGATGAGCAAAGTATTAATAAACCATTGCATGTGTTAGTCGTGGAAGACAATTTATTGAATCAAATGGTCATGAGAAAATTATTAAGCAGTTCATCAAATATAAGTTTTGCGGTTGTCAATAATGGTAATGAGGCACTAGATGCACTTAAAAAAGACGTATATGATATTGTTTTGATGGATTTACAAATGCCTGTAATGGATGGCTATGAGGCCACTAAAATTATTCGAAGTGGTGAATTGGGCAAGGTCATTTGTGAGATCCCAATTATTGCCGTAACGGCTGATGCCATGCAAGAAACCCGTCAAAAAGTTTTGGACATCGGAATGAATGATTATATGACTAAACCCGTCAATAAAGAATTATTGTTCGAAAAAATAAATACGTGTAGAGATCAGGTATTAAAAATTGCTTAAACGATTTTCTCAATAAAATCAATTTCCGGATTGCATATTTCGAGAATTAATTGTTTGAGTTGTATGGTATATTCATCTAAAGTTCCATGGGTGATTTCTTGAATTTTGTTGGCACCTCTTCCTGTCTTGTCCTTTTTGGTAAATCTCAAAAAATAATCCCCTTGTAGATTTTTAAAAGAAATTATGCCACCTTCAATAGAACCAGAAATCAGTTGTTCTTCGTTGAGCATATAAGCATAAGTCAACACCTGAAAACTTTTGCTGTATTTATCATAATCCGTTATGAGTGCGTTCCAGTCAACAATTTCCACATGCTTCTGTTCTACCTTTCCTGTCTTATAATCTATAATTCTGGTAATACCATCACACTCATCTATTCTGTCAACCGTCCCTTTTAAATAAACAGGAAAATCCAGTTCTGGGACATGAAACCGTATCTTAGTTTTTTTCTCAACAGCGATGATTTTTATTTGATGTCCAGCTTTTATGGTTTCTAGTTCTTTATTCAAAAAATTGTGGATGTAACGTTTGGCAATTTCAAAAATGATGAGATTTTTACCTTTAGTAATATCACCTTCTTTGTAGTGTGATTGAAAATGAGTTTCAACCGTTTGATCAATCATGGTTTTCATGGCTTCAATATGTTTTTCAGTCATAAACACATTTACCAAAGGTTTATAAAAGTCTTCAAGCGTTTGATGAATTACGTTTCCTAATGTATTGGCAGCTACTGTTTCTTCAACATCTTCATAGTTTTTGATTCCTAAAATTTTATCATAGTAAAAATCAATAGGGTTTCTGATGTAATTGGTCAAGGACGAAGGTGAAAAACCGTCTTCTGCTAATTGTTTTATATTGTCTAAAACAACCGATGTTTTTTTAACGCACTTAAGGTGAGTAACAATCGAAGGCACTTTAGGCGAAACAACATAGTGCTCAATTGGATGCAACTTTTCTATATCTAATTGTGTGATGAATCTACTTTTTTCACCTCCATTTAATACATCGGGCTCGGTATTGTAAAGAATATATATCTCTTTTGCTCGATGCAATAATCGATAAAAGTGGTAGGTATAAACCGCATCCTTTTCTTTGTGGGTTGGCAAGCCGTTCTCAATCTTCACATCAAAAGGGATAAACGAATTAGTGCTTTTTCCCGCAGGTAGAATACCCTCATTGACCGATGAGATAATGACGGTTTCAAAATCTAGCACACGACTCTCCAGCATTCCCATGATTTGAAGTCCTTGTAATGGCTCTCCTTTAAAATCTAAAGTTTCACTTTTTAAAAGTTCTTTATAGAGACCAAACAAAGTGTTGATACTATAAATATGATGATAAGTTGCATTTAGTCGTTGCAATTCATTAAAAACTTCATTAAATCGATACAAATACTCAAGCGCTAACAGGTTATTTGATTTATCGACACTCAATGTGTCTTTTATTGATAAAATGAGTTGAGAACAACTCTTAATGGCTTTATCAGGATTGTTATCCCAAGACTGAAACAACAATTTGATGATATCAACTTTGTTTGGGGCTAATGTTTTTAATTTATCAACTGAAACATATACCAAATTATGATTCTGAATATAATCAATGATTTCATTGCCTTCAAAAAGAGGTTGTATAACCTGGTGTGATACAATAGAAATAACATCTTTATAATAAAGTTGTTTGGTATCTGTTTTATGAATTTTGAAAAGTGCTTCAAACAAAGATGCCAAGGGGATTGAAGCCAAAGGCAATCCCATTGTAATATTGATGGTATCAATCGATTTTGGAATGGAATTGAGTAAAGGCATCAATAACGTTTCATCACCCAAAATAACGGCTGTGTTCTGTAGTGATTTTTGGTTTTTGTGAATAGTATCCAACAATTCACCTATATGTTTCACTTGTCCAACATTTTTGGGAGTTCCTATAACTTCAATATGTTTTTCGCTTTGATAGGTATTGCTTATCCAGTTAAAGGGATGCTTTTCAAAATACGGCCAACGGGCTTTATGAGTACGCATAAATAAACCAGCATCATGAATTGGATTATCCATAAAAGTTTTGTCAATATCCCAATAAATGGTTGCTAAATCTTGCTGCAACAATTCTTGAATGATGGTTTCTTCAGCTTTGTTCAAAGCATTAAAACCCACAAACACATGTTTTTTATGAGAGTTTGTTGCTATATATTGCTCTAATCCTTCTACGGCTTCTCTATAGACCAAGCCTTGGTAGCCCTTCTTTTTGGTAATAAGATTGTCTTTTAATTGATTGTAATATGATTTTAGGCGTTTCCAAAAAGAAAGATAATTGACAATATGGTCAGTTTGGTTTTCTGCCAATGACCAATGATTGATTTCCTTAATTGCTTTTAAATAATCAAAGATCTGTTCAGTCGGAATTAGATAACGGTCTATTTCGTTAAAATCCTGTAGTAGTAATTGAGCCCATTTCGAAAATTTATCGAAAGGTTCGACCTGGTCTTTTGGGGTTAGTTTTAGATAGATTTCATAAAACTCAAATAACAGCTCGGTATTGGAACTATATTTTAAATCAGAAAGCGTTTCTACGAATTCCTCTATCGAAAGAATTTCGGGAGCAAACTGTGTTTTTTTTAAAGTTTTTGAAAGAGCATGGGTTAAAAAAACACCTGATCTTTTGCTAGGCAAAACAAAAGTAAGTTGCGATATGTCAACGCTTTTGTTTTGTAAATCTGCTATAACATCTTGTATGAAACTTGCCATAGCATAAAAATAGAAAACGCTCCGAATTTCGGAGCGTTTTCAACTTATTTATTTTAAAAACTTAATTATCTAAGTTTTACTTCTACACGTCTGTTGTTAGTTCTACCAGCAGCTGTTTTGTTAGAATCAATTGGGCTTTCTTCACCAAATCCTCTAGCAGTTAATCTATCTTTGTCAATTCCGTTTGCAATTAACCAGTCTCTTACTGCGTTAGCTCTTCTTTCAGATAACAATTTGTTAGATTTATCAGAACCTACACTATCAGTATGACCATCGATATAGAAATCAGCTTTTGGATATTCTTTAAAGATCGCTTGCATAGAAGCTAAAGTTTGTAAAGATTCTTTTTTGAAAGTTGATTTACCAGTATCAAATAAAATTGTTCTAGCATACTCATTTAAAGTTTTCATAACTTCAGCAGTAGGCTTAACTTCTGGACAACCGTTGTTAGCTACAGTACCAGCTTCGTTAGGACATTTGTCATCTTTGTCTAAAACGCCATCGCCATCAGAATCTTTCCAAGGACATCCTTTGTTAGCTGCAGGACCAGCCTCACTTGGACACTCATCATCTTTATCAGCAACACCATCACCATCAGCATCTGGGCAACCGTTTAATGCTTTTAAACCAGCAACTGTAGGACAAGCATCTTTGTTATCAGCAACACCGTCACCATCAGTATCAGGGCAACCGTTAAATTCAGCTAAACCAGCTTCGTTAGGACAGTCATCTTTAGAATCTTCGATTCCATCGCCATCAGCATCTGGACAACCATTGAAAGCTGCTAAACCAGGAACATCTGGACATGCATCATCTTTGTCATATACACCATCTTTGTCAGTGTCTTTTCCACCAAACTTGATAGCTATACCAGCTGTATGTTGGAAATGTTTTGCTAAATAGTCTTCAAACGCATGTTTGTATGAAGATTGAAGGCTTAAACCAATATTTTCAGTAAACCAATAGTTTAATCCTACTGTACCATTAACGGTACCAGCTCCGATTTCATCTATCCAAGTGTAACCACCACCAACACCTAAATAAGGCTCAACAGTTTTTGAATTGATTAAATTTGCGAAACTATATTTAATTGTACCATCTAAACCATAGTAAGATAAGTCATCAGCTGATGAATCACCAACTTTGCTTATTTGGTTAATAGTTCCAGCGGCAGTTAAAGTAAAACCATCGCTTAAATATCTAGATACAGAAATAGAAGATAGAGATGGTAAAAAATTGTAGTGATCTTCGAAGTTAAAGTACTCGTCAAAATAATCTCCTAATGGAGCATTTTCTCCAACTGGGTATAAGTCAACCGCATTTACTCCAACTCCTATAGCCCAAGGATTGTTTTCGTCTTGCGCGTTAGCGTTGCTAAAGCTCAATAAAAGCAACGTAGCGAAAAATAATCTGCTAAGATTTTTCATATTCTAATAATTTAATTTTTAAGTGTTAATTGTAAGCAAAAGTAAGTTGTTAAATTTTATTAACAAAGACAAATATATAAAAATATTGAATATTAGCCTTAAAAATAGGTGTTTGGACTGATTTTAAATAATATTTAATGATTTTCCGACTTTTTCGAACGCCGTAATGGCTTTATCCAAATGTTCTTTTGTGTGTGCCGCAGAGAGTTGGACGCGTATTCTGGCCTTTTCTTTTGGCACTACAGGGAAAAAGAATCCTATAACATAAATTCCTTCTTTCAAAAGCATTCTTGCCATGGTCTGTGACAATTTTGCGTCATAAAGCATCACTGGTACGATGGCAGAATCACCATCTATAACATCAAAACCTGCTTTTTTGAGCCCTTTTTTGAAATAATTGGTGTTTTCTTCTAACCTATCTCTTAATGAAGTGTCTTTTGATAACATTTCAAATACTTTAATTGAAGCGCCAACTATAGCTGGTGCCAATGAGTTTGAAAACAAATAAGGACGAGATCGTTGGCGTAACATATCAATAATTTCTTTCTTACCTGTTGTGTAGCCTCCCATAGCTCCACCTAATGCTTTGCCAAGTGTACCTGTAATGATGTCGATGCGGCCCATAACACCTTTATCTTCCAAAGTTCCTCGACCTGTTTCGCCAATAAAGCCTGCCGCATGGCATTCGTCAATCATAACCAAGGCGTCATATTTGTCTGCCAGATCACATATTTTATCTAAAGGTGCCACCAATCCATCCATTGAAAACACACCATCAGTCACAATAATTTTAAAACGCGCACCATTATCATTGGCTGCTAATAGTTGTTTCTCCAAATCTTTCATATCGCTATTTTGATAACGATAACGTGCTGCTTTGCACAAGCGAACTCCATCAATTATGGAGGCATGATTTAAAGAATCTGAAATTATGGCATCTTCTTCACCTAGCAAAGGTTCAAAAACACCACCATTGGCATCAAAAGCTGCTGCGTATAATATAGTATCTTCTGTACCATAGAATTCGGCAATCTTAGCTTCTAATGTTTTATGAATATCTTGAGTGCCACAGATGAAGCGAACAGAAGACATCCCAAAGCCATGTGTGTCCATAGCGTCTTTTGCCGCTTGAACAACTTCTGGGTGTGAGGACAGCCCCAAATAATTGTTGGCGCAAAAGTTTAAAACAGTTTCTCCAGTATTTAAAGTGATCTCTGCACCTTGAGGCGATGTAATGATACGTTCTTCTTTATAAAGACCAGCGTCTTTAATGCTTTTTAGTTCTTGTTGTAAGTGTTGTTGCAGTTTTCCGTACATGAGTTGTTTGATTTTTTACAAATTTAAAATTCTTTTATTTGAATAGCTTCATTTATGTAAATAAGTATTTTTTTTGAAACTTTAAAGCCCATATATTCAAGGACTTCCTGATATTTAAAAAGCTGTGATTTATGAAATTCTTTTTCATTACCTGTCTTGTAATCGATAATTACTGCGCTGTTTTGTTTATCGACCACAACACGGTCTGGTCTATAAAGCTCCCCGTCTTTGGTGATAATGTCCCTTTCATTATATATAAGGAGTGATTCTTCAAAATATGCTTTTAAATCTATATGATTTACAATATGGTTTATAATGGGTTTTAACACATCAAATTGCTCCAGATTGATCTTTCCTGTTTCCAAGAAGTTATTCAATACATAATCAATATCCTTGGTTGATTTGATTTGTGACATGATGTTATGCACAAGGTTTCCTTTTTCAATCGCTTTTTCTTGGGCAGTGTCCCATAGATATCCCGAATTGGTTACAATATGCAATTGATGGTCTTCTCTTGATACAGTTATGAACTCTTTGGCTATGATTGTATTGTTTTTTTCCTTTGAAACAGAGGAGCGTTTAGCGTTACCAAAGGTGTAGGTGGTTTTTGAATCTTCCCAATCATGTATGGTTTTTAAATAATTGATGAACAAACCTGAATACCAATTTAGTTTTTCACTCCCTTTACTGTCTAAATCCAGTTCAGAAATGACATACAACTGCTCAATAGCTCTGGTCATCACCACGTATAATAAATTAACCGTATCCAATTCTAGTTCAGAGCGATAGTGTTGGTACATTTCAACGCCCTGATCTCCAAAATCCTCCAATTCTTTGTTGAGGTTTAAAAACAAATTTGAAAAACCTACAAAATTTTCTTTTTCAACAGGAAACCATACTTTTGGAGACATATCAAAGTAAATATCTTGATTGGCATAGGGAAAAATGACTACTGGAAACTCCAATCCTTTCGACTTATGAATGGTCATGATTTGTACGGCGTCATTGCCTTGAGGAGAAACGACGCTCAATTTATCTTTTTTTAGTTCCCAATATTCTGAAAACCCTGAAAAACTAGCATTATGTTTTTGTGAATAATCTAAAATCTCATCCATATAGAACTGAAGATAAGCATTTGAAGCCTCATTTAATTTAAATTGCCTTACTACTGTTTCGGCAGCTTCGTACATAGGAAGCTGTAAAAATGATTTGAAATTAAACTTAAACTCGTATTTTTCAAGGCTTTGAAATAATTGGTCGACTCCCAAATGTACCAATTGCAGATAAAACGAATGTTTATCCTCAAGTTGCAATTTATAGTCGGCCAAATAGCTTAATATAGCAATTTTAAGGTCATTGTTTTCTGGTTGTGAAGCCAATGTGAGCACATTATTGATGAAATTGACTTCAGGCGAATTTTTAAGTAATAACGATTCAGAAGAAATTACAGGTATTTGCTTGTTGCTCAAATATTCAGCAATAACAATGCCTTCCTTTGATTTCCTTGTAATGATGCACATATCTTTCAATTCATAACCATTGGCTTGTGCCTTCAAAATTGTATCATGAACTTTTTGGCAGTGAAGCAGGTTTTTGTCTTCTTCTTCTTCCATGTTTTTTACATCCAAAAAGGAAAGTTCTACATAACCCTCTTCAGATTTTATAACCTCTTGTTTGCTGTGCTCATAGATGGTTTGGTGGTTTTGGTCAGAAAAGACCATTTTGGACAAATGCCCAAAAAATGAATTATTAAAGTTAACAATCTCCTTAAAGCTACGATAGTTGGCAGGCAAATCTTCAACACGTTTCTCCACAAAAAAAGGATTCTTATCGGTATATAACTCTATAAACTGCTCGGCTTTGCCGCCTCGCCAACGGTAAATTGCTTGTTTGGCGTCACCAACCAGCATGGCAGTCCCTGTTTCTCCTTTGATATTTTCACCAGAAAGAGCATTATCTACCAACGGAATTAGATTGTGCCATTGCATTTGTGACGTGTCCTGAAACTCATCAATAAAATAATGCCTAAATTTCTCACCAATACGTTCATAAATAAAAGGAGCGGGTTGAGCGTTAATTTCGGTGCTGATAATCGAATTAAATTCTGAAATCAAAAGCAAATCATTTTCTTCTTTTAGCTCATTAAGGCTGTTGTTGATGGCATTTAAAACCGATAGAGGCGTGATATTTTTAAGCGCATTTTTCAAAAACTTATAATGAAAAACCTGCGCTTTACTTTCTTCAAAATACTTACAAATTTGAGGTTGAATCGAGTCAATCGTAGAAGCAGTGTCTGGTGTCACACGAGTAGTTGGGTACAAAGTGCCACCTTCTATTAATTTGGTTTGCCACGCCAAGCCAAAATTGACATTAAAATCACCGTCAATCAACTTCTGAAAATGTTTTGGCAAATAGCTGCCCGAAAAATCATCAAACTGTAAGCCATAATTAACAATAAGCTCCAATGTGTTTTGTGCAATGGTTATAATTTCTTTTTCAGCAATTGCAGCTTTTTTTGTCAGATGAGATTTAAGTGTCGTAAAATCTTCAAGTGTTTTGTGTTTTATGGTATCAATAAATGGAATGTCATTTTCGTTGATGAGCAATTTGGCAATATTTTTAAAGTCTTTGGAGACATCCCAACTTTTGTCATCGTCAGCTTTTTCAATTGCAAAGTCAACCAGGACTTTAGTAAGCTTGTCGTCTGTGCCAGTTTTATCAATGAGTTTGTCAACAGCTTTGCTCAACAATGTATTAGTGTCGAGTTCGACTTCAAAATTGAGGGGCAATTTTAAATCGTGCGCAAAAGTTCTGATAAGTTTGTGGTTGAATTTATCAATGGTCGAAATATCAAAACTCGCATAATTATGCACGATTGTCTGTAATAAAACCTTCGATTTTTGGTGTAAAGCAAGGGGCTGTATGGAGAGCTCTTCAACTAGGTCTTCGAACATTGCATTTGGACTGGTCAAACTTTTTTCATCAGAAAACTCTTTAAGCATTTTGATGACTCGCTCTTTCATTTCGGCAACTGCCTTGTTGGTAAAGGTCAGTGCAAGAACAGTCCTAAACTCTAAAGGGTGATTGGATTTAAACAAAATCTTAAGATATTCTTTAACAAGCGTAAAGGTTTTTCCGCTTCCTGCGGAAGCATTATAAATCGTAAAAAAAGCTTGTTTTGCCATCAATGGAATTTTGATACAAGATAAAAACTATCAATGACTCCATAACTATTTATTATTTTTTATTGCGCTGTTTTATGCGTAAATTTGAGGGAATTAAATATTAACATTATAAAACAGACAATTATGGCTTTCGAATTACCGAAATTAAAATATGCGTATAACGCTTTAGAACCACATATCGATGCTCGTACAATGGAGATACACCATACAAAGCATCATCAAGGCTACACAAACAACCTTAACAATGCCATTGAAGGAACAGATTTAGCAGGGAAAACAATAGAAAACATACTGATGAATTTGGACATGAACAATGGTGCAGTTAGAAATAATGGAGGTGGGTTTTATAACCACTCTTTATTTTGGGATGTTATGAACCCAGACAACAAAGGTCGCCTTTCAGGAGACTTAAAAGATGCCATCGAAGCAAAATATAAAAGCTTTGATGCATTCAAGGATGAATTCAGTAAGGCTGCAGCAACACGTTTTGGTTCTGGTTGGGCCTGGTTATGTGTTCATAAAGGGGGCAAAGTGGAAATTTGCTCTACACCAAACCAAGACAACCCATTAATGCCTGGCGTAGGTTGTGGAGGAACTCCAATTTTAGGATTGGATGTTTGGGAGCATGCTTATTACTTAAACTATCAAAACAGAAGACCTGATTATATCAATGCATTTTTTAATGTCATTAATTGGAATGAGGTCGAAAGGCGTTATGCATTGGCAAAGTAATCTTTGATTCTTTTTATATAAAGATGAGCAAACCATATTGGTTTGCTTTTTTTTATGCCTAAATAAATCTTTCCAAAGGAACCGAATGGAGTCTTTAATTTTTAAGATTCTCGTTTTTAGTAGGAATTGAAAATGAAAAATGCTGGACGAGTGTCCAGCATTTTTGCCCCAAATCTACCATAAACTTAACCTACTTATGTTATGGTGAAACAAATATAGGAGGAGTTGTTTTAAATAGATTAATTTTTTAGACAAACGACTTATAAATTGGGCTAAAATAAATTTAAGTCCGCCCAACATCACAAATTAGCCTTGTAATGCAATATTATGTAATACAAAAAGAAGATAGAAAATCAAGAATTTGGACAAAATCAGAAGTTTATATAATAAAAAAAGGCGAACAGAAGTTCACCTTTTTTTGCCCCAAATCTACCATGAACTTAACCTACTTATGTTATGGTGACACTAAAGTATGTGTAATTTGTTTATGAATTTATAAATATTAGATGAAATGCACGTTTATCAGATAAAAAACACTTTTTTTGCGATAAAGTGTAAAAAAATCGGATTTTAATCAATAAGCACGTTCATCATTCCCTTCGTAAAAATTTATAAATGCCTTATTTACAACACGATTGCCTCCAAGAGTTGGATAATCACCTGTAAAATACCAATCGCCTAAATTGTTAGGACAGGCTTTGTGTAAATTATCAACGGTTTGAAAGATAGTTTTAATTTCTGCTTTTACTGAAGTGTCGCTTATAAGTTCGGCAATTTTATCAGAAACCTGCTCATCTGTAAATTCATCATATAGATCTTTGACAAAATTATGTACGTCAGCATCTTCTAAATGTACTTGTGCTTTGCACTTTTTATAAACCTCATCAACCATATGGTATTTGTTGTTCTCTTTTAGGAGTTCCAACATCGCTCTAAAAGCAATCAGGCCTTCAAGTCTGGCCATATCAATACCATAACAATCTGGATAACGAATTTGTGGTGCCGAAGACACAACAATGATTTTTTTAGGATGGAGTCGATCCATCATTTTAATAATGCTTTTCTTTAAAGTTGTACCCCTAACGATGCTATCATCAATAATCACCAAATTATCGGTTGGTTTGATAACACCATAGGTGACATCATATACGTGAGCAACTAAATCATCTCTGCTGCTGTCTTCTGTAATGAAGGTTCTTAGCTTTACATCTTTGATGGCTATTTTTTCTATTCGAGGACGTTCTGATAAAATTTGCGTCACTCGTTCTGCCGAAAGCCCACCTTTTCCGTCGAGGATGGCCTCTGTTTTCTTTTTGTTTAAATAATCTTCAACGGTTTCAATCATTCCAAAAAAGGATGTTTCTGCAGTATTTGGAATGTATGAAAACACGGTATTTTTAGTGTCATAATCAATTTCTTGAAGAACTTTGGGCATTAGCAATTTACCAAGTTTCTTGCGTTCTTGATAAATTTCGGCATCACTTCCGCGAGAGAAATAAATTCGTTCAAACGAACAAGCTTTACGCTCGGTCGGTTCGATGATTTTTTTGATGGATGTTTCTCCTGATTTTTTTGTAATAATAGCATGTCCAGGTGTCAATTCTTTTACATCTTCAAAGTTGACATTAAACACGGTTTGAATAACAGGTCTTTCAGAGGCGACCACAACAACTTCATCATCTTTGTAATAATAAGCAGGACGAATACCAGCAGGATCGCGCAACACAAACGAATCGCCATGACCCAAAAGCCCAGCCATGGCATAGCCACCATCCCAATTTTTTGAAGCTCTTTTTAATATTTTAGCAACGTTCAAGCGTTCGGCAATTAATGGTGTACATTCATTTTTGCTAAAGCCTTCATTTTTTAATTGCTTGTATTTTTTAGCAACAGCGTCATCTAGAAAATGGCCAATTTTTTCCATAATGGTAATGGTATCTGCTTTTTCCTTTGGATGTTGTCCTAATCGAACCAGTCCTTCAAATAACTCGTTAACGTTGGTCATATTAAAGTTACCTGCAACGATTAGGTTACGATGCATCCAATTGTTCTGTCTTAAAAAAGGGTGCACACTTTCTACACTGTTTTTACCAAAAGTTCCGTAACGCACATGCCCTAGTAGCAATTCGCCTATATATGGAATGTGCTTTTTTTGAAGTGCGACATCATCAGTATATTCTGGATGTTCAGAAAATTCCTGATTGATACGTTCATTGATTTGGGCAAAAATATCCTGAATGGGTTGTTGTGCGATGGATCGTACGCGACTAATGTAACGTTCGCCTGGAGCTGTGTCTAATTTAATACTGGCAAAACCCGCACCATCTTGTCCTCGGTTGTGCTGTTTTTCCATCATCAGATACATTTTATTGACACCATAAAATGCACTCCCATATTTTTCTTTATAGAATTCTAATGGTTTTAAAAGACGTATGAGTGCAATTCCGCATTCATGTTTTAAAGCATCGCTCATTGGATATGTTGTATTGTTTCTATTAAAAAACGCGCTCAATTATGAGCGCGTTGGTTTATGTTAATTCTATTTCAAATTGTGTCAACTGTTTGAATTGTTGCAAACGTTGATGTACTTCTTTATGGTCTAACTCTTTCATGCGCTCTGTTCCAAATTTCTCAACACAGAAAGAAGCTAATGTAGAGCCGTAAATAACGGCATTTTTCATGTTTTCAAATGATAAGTCTTCTGTTTTTGCTAAATAACCTGCAAACCCTCCAGCAAAAGTGTCTCCAGCTCCAGTTGGGTCAAAAACTTCTTCCAAAGGCAATGCTGGTGCATAGAACACATTGTCATCGTGAAATAACAAAGCACCATGCTCTCCTTTTTTGATAACCACATATTTCGGTCCCATTTCGTGAATTTTTCTTGCTGCAACAACTAAAGAATATTCTCCAGTCAATTGTCGTGCTTCTTCGTCATTAATCGTGATGACATCCACTTTTTTGATAACTGCTTTTAGTTCTTCCAAGGCACAATCCATCCAAAAGTTCATGGTATCTAAAATAACCATTTTTGGTTTTTTGTTCATTTGCTCCAGAACTCCCATTTGAACGATTGGGTGCAAGTTCCCGAGCATTACCACTTCAGCATCTTTATATGTTTCAGGAACAACAGGATTAAAATCGGCAAGGACATTAAGCTCTGTTGCCAAAGTATCTCGTGTGTTCATATCGTTGTGATATTTGCCACTCCAAAAGAACGTTTTGCCTTCTTTTACGATTTCAATACCAGAAATATCGATGTTTTTGTTTGCTAATAAGTCTAAATACTCTTGAGGGAAATCACCACCAACAATCGATACGACAGCAGCATCGACATTGAATTGTGATGCGGCTAATCCAATGAAAGTTGCTGCACCACCAAGTATTTTATCTGTTTTTCCAAAAGGCGTTTCAATAGCATCAAAAGCTACCGTTCCTACGATTACCAATTTACTCATGTTGAGGTTTCAAAATTTGGTGCAAATATAAGGTTTTTAAGTGCTAAAAAACGAATTTATTTTCGTCCAAAATCCGCAGGAATTTCTCCCCAAGCTTTGGTTTCCCATTTAACGATGGTAGTTTTGTAAGTATTTGTTTTCAGCCAAGCGACTGCTCGTTCTACCAATTCAAAGAGTTTTTCGTTTTTGGTATTTCGCTCTAATTTGGTGTTGCAGGTTTTCTTTTTTACCCAGCTTATCGCTGTTTTGGAATCGGTGTAGATGATTCTGTCACTTTCATTTTTTTTTAGCAACGCCAAACCGTGCACAATGGCTAAAAATTCACCTATATTGTTGGTGCCCTCTTCAAATGGGCCTTGAATAAACAGTTGCTTTTTACTTTTGGTATCGACACCACGATATTCCATTTTACCTGGATTGCCACTTGATGCCGCATCTACAGAAATGGAATTATAGTTAGGTTGTCCAATTTTTTTTAGTTGAGCTTCTGACAGTCCGCTTTTAAATTTTCCTTTAGCGATATAGTCTTTGTAATTGCCTTTTAGAGCTTGTTTTGCAGCGTCAAAAGTTTCGAACGACTTGTACTGTGCACCTTGAAAATCTTTGATTTGTGCTTTGCAATCATCCCAAGTTTCAAAAACCCCTGTGTGATGACCTTTCCAAACAGTGTAGTATTTTTTCTTTTTTTTAGACACGAATTTTATGGATTATTTTTTGTCAACCATTCTTTAACATAGTGGTCATTTTTAGAATACCATTGTGTAGAAAGAGCGTAAACAAAATCACCTCTTTCAATGGAATATTTCCAAGTCCATCGATTAAGTCCATTTCTTTTAACGAGTTCCCTTTTTTCGTCGATAGTTGAACTTCTAAATGTTCTCAAAAGCAATGGAAAACTAGTCTTAAAATGCTGTTTTGAATATTCCTTATCGCAAAATTTATTTAATTCAGATTCAGAAAAATTCTTAAGTACATTATATATTTTTTTTTGAATTTCGCTATTTGAATAAATTCTATCCATCTTTAGTTTGGTTTTAGTTTCTGTCATTTTCAAAAGATCTTCAATTATTATCGGAAAATGCTCCATTTCCAATTCATGGATTTTTGCTGCAACATCATCAGCCGTATCTGTTGGTTCAACAATGCATTTAGCCTGAAAAATAATAGCCCCTTCATCATAATGTTCATTGACAAAGTGAATGGTGATCCCTGTTTCAGCTTCTTTATTATTAATTACTGCTTCGTGAACAAAATGCCCATACATGCCTTTGCCACCATATTTTGGTAACAAAGCAGGATGAATATTGATGACTTTGTTGGGAAATGCATTGAGGATATGTTCTGGGAATTTCCATAAAAAGCCAGCCAAAACAATTAAGTCGGGTTTTGAAGCCTTTAAAATATTAAGAACATCATCGGTTTGTGAGAAAGCTATTCTATTGAAAGAAAGCGCACTAACATTTAGGTTTTTGGCTCGCTCCAAAACTTTGGCACGAGGATTGTTAGTCAATACCTGAATAACAGAACCAGTTTCTCTGTTGTGAAAAAACTTGATTAAATTTTCAGCATTAGTACCACTTCCGGACGCAAAAATTACAATACGCTTCATTTACAGACATTCGATTCTAAATTATTCAAACAAAAAAAAGAATAATTATTAACAATTAGAAGGTAAAATTCAAATACTTCGATTTTATTTTATTAAATTACAAACACATTTTTAAAGTAAAGGTGTTTATTAAAATAAAGTTTTTTATTTTTGCCAACTAATTAAAACTTAAAATTAAAAGATTATGTCAGACATTGCATCAAGAGTAAAAGCGATTATTGTAGACAAATTAGGTGTAGACGAAAACGAAGTTGTGACTGAAGCGAGCTTCACAAACGATTTAGGAGCGGATTCATTAGACACTGTTGAATTAATCATGGAATTTGAAAAAGAATTTGATATTCAAATCCCAGACGACCAAGCAGAAAACATTGCTACAGTTGGTCAAGCTATCTCTTACATAGAAAAAGCAAAATAAGTAACAAAACTTTATGGAATTAAGGCGAGTTGTAGTTACGGGTTTAGGCGCTTTAACACCAATCGGAAATACCAAAGATGAATATTGGGATGCTCTGGTTAGTGGCAAAAGTGGTGCTGCACCAATAACCTATTTTGATACTGAAAAGTTCAAGACCAAATTCGCATGCGAATTAAAAAACTTTGTTGCAACCGATTTTATTGATCGAAAGCTTGCAAGCCGTATGGATCGATTTACGCAATATGCTATGGTGGCTTCTGACGAGGCTATTGCAGATGCTAAATTAGATTTGGACGCTATTAACAAACTACGTGTTGGTGTCATTTGGGGAGCTGGTATTGGAGGTCTTGAAACGTTTCAAGAAGAAGTTTTAAATTTTGCTAAAGGCGATGGGTCACCTCGTTTCAACCCATTCTTTATTCCTAAAATGATTGCAGATATAGCTCCAGGAAACATTTCCATTAAACACGGATTTATGGGGCCTAACTATACGACTGTATCAGCTTGTGCCTCTTCTGCCAATGCCATGATTGACGCTTTAAACTATATTCGTTTAGGGTATTGTGATGTTATCGTCACAGGCGGAAGCGAAGCAGCTGTAACTATTGCAGGAATGGGAGGTTTTAATGCGATGCATGCACTGTCAACAAGAAATGAAAGTCCAGAAACAGCTTCTCGTCCATTCGATGCCACAAGAGATGGTTTTGTATTGGGAGAAGGCGCTGGAGCGATTGTGCTTGAAGACTATGAACATGCTAAAGCTAGAGGAGCAAAAATCTATGCTGAAGTTTTAGGAGGCGGTTTGTCTTCTGATGCTTACCACATGACTGCACCACACCCTGATGGGATTGGTGTCATAGCCGTAATGAAAAACTGTTTGGAAAATGCAGGATTAAAACCAGAGGATGTTGATCATATCAACACACATGGCACATCCACACCTTTAGGTGATGTTGCCGAACTAAAAGCCATTACAGAAGTGTTTGGTAAACATGCAAAAAACATCAATATCAATTCGACTAAATCGATGACGGGTCATTTACTGGGAGCTGCAGGCGCTATTGAATCAATTGCTGCTATATTGGCAATGGAGCATGGTATTGTGCCCCCAACCATCAATCATACGGTTGTTGATGAAAATATTGATCCAGAGCTAAATTTGACGCTTAATAAAGCCCAAAAAAGAGAAGTTAAGGTTGCTATGAGTAATACGTTTGGTTTTGGCGGTCATAACGCTTGTGTATTATTCAAAAAACTAGATTAAACCCCGAATGAGTTACATTCGCAACATATTAAATTCCCGTTCTAAAAGCGACGGGAATTTTTTTTTGCAACTTCAAAAAATATTGGGGTTTAAACCCAAAAACAAAAGCCTTTATGTAAAAGCATTCACACATCGATCCATGAACATTAAGGATGAGAAAGGTGCTGCTTTAAACTATGAACGTCTCGAGTTTGTTGGTGATGCCATGCTCGGTGCAGTCATTGCTTCTTACTTGTTCAGTGAAGTGCCAGAAGGTGACGAGGGTTATTTGACCAAAATGCGGTCTAAAGTTGTGAGTAGGGAACATCTTAATGAATTGGGCAAAGAGCTAAATCTTATCAATTTTGTAGAGAGCAAAATCCCTAAAAGCAATTTTGGCAATAACATTCACGGTAATCTTTTTGAAGCTTTAGTTGGTGCCATTTTTTTAGACAGAGGCTATAAATATTGCGAAAAATTTATTTACGATCGAGTTATTGATGCACATGTAGATATTGAAACACTCGAAGGCAAGGTCATAAGTTATAAAAGCTTGTTGATTGAGTGGTGCCAAAAAGAAAAGAAAACCTTTGATTACAATGTTTATGAAGATACAGGTAATGATGAAATTAGACATTTTTCGGTAAAATTATCCATTGATAATAAAATTGTTGCAAAAGCTAGAGCAACTTCTAAAAAGAAAGCTGAAGAAAAGGCTTCCAAACGTGCCTTTTTTGCATTCCAAAATAAGATTTCGAGACCCTTTTAATAAAGGACCTCAAAAAAATCCAATAAAGTTGCAGAAACTATAACGTTTTCGTGATGTTCTTCTGTTAAGAATAACAAAAACCACACAGTATAAGTCCAATAAAATACTATATTTACAACTCATAGTCGGATAATTATGGCTGTACACAAGTTACTTGTTGATGAATTTTATGACACTTCTTTTTCTCTAATTGCCATTCATTGTAGATTAGAAGATTACAGATTAGCTTATCTTCTCAATCAACATTTGCATTTAAAATTGGCAAGAAAACCCCAAGATTTAGATTATAAATATTTTGCCGCAACGTATTCAATATATGAATGGGAAGACAAACAACAATTCACGACGTGGAATTTAGTAGCTAATGTGTGCAAAAAGGAAGAAGACGGTTTACAAAGTTCGGGTTCATTATTCAATATAGGCAATACCATTTTAAGGACTTATCACTTATTGCCAGAGTTTAAAAACGTTGATTATTTTATCAAAATAGCCAACGAAGACCAGGATTTTGACGAAAAGCACATATTAGACATATTACAATCCATTCCTCAGCTTATTGCAAGTTACAGTTTGGATGTAGAACATATAAAATCAAAAGACAATTTAATTTTTTAATTAATGTTAAAACGAAAAAAAACAAAAATAGTAGCCACATTAGGACCCGCAACTAGCACCAAAGAGGTGTTAAAAGCGATGATGGAGGAAGGGGTAGATGTGTTTAGAGTTAATTTTTCCCATGCTGATTATAAAGATGTCGAAGAACGTATCACCATGATACGTGATCTTAATGACGAATTTGGCTTTAATGCCGCTATACTTGGCGATTTGCAAGGCCCAAAACTGCGCGTAGGCGTCATGAAGGGCGAAGTGATTGTCAATGAAGGAGACGAAATAATTTTTGCTACAGGAAAGAAATTTGATGGAACAAAAAATCGTGTGTATATGACATACGATAAATTTCCTCAAGACGCTAAACCAGGCGAGCGCATATTATTGGATGATGGGAAATTGATTTTTGAAGTTGTTTCTACAGATAAGAAATCGGAAGTAAAGGCAAGAGTGATCCAAGGTGGGCCATTGCGCTCCAAAAAAGGAGTAAATTTACCAAACACCAATATTTCGCAACCTGCATTGACCGAAAAAGATATCGAAGATGCGATTTTTGCCATCAAAATGAAAGTCGACTGGATAGCATTGTCTTTTGTGCGACATGCTGAAGATTTGATGCAGCTTGAAGAATTGATCAAAGAACACAGCGATCATAAAATACCAATTATTGCGAAGATTGAAAAGCCAGAGGCCGTTGAAAACATTGATAAAATTGTTGCGTATTGCGACGGTTTGATGGTAGCGCGAGGTGATTTGGGCGTCGAAATTCCTGCAGAGGAAGTACCATTGATACAAAAGCAATTAGTGTTGAGAGCAAAAAGAGCTAGAATACCTGTGATTATTGCCACTCAAATGATGGAAACAATGATTACAAGTTTGACACCAACACGTGCCGAGGTCAATGATGTTGCCAATTCGGTGATGGATGGTGCTGATGCTGTGATGCTCTCTGGAGAAACGTCTGTTGGGAGTTATCCTGTACAGGTGATTCGTCAAATGGCAAACATCATTCGAAGTGTTGAAGATTCACCATTGATCAAAGTGCCACAAATACCACCTCATATTCGTACAAAGCGTTACATCACAAAGTCGATTTGTTATCATGCTGCACATATGGCGAACGAAATTAATGCAAGGGCTATTTCAACTTTGACGAATAGTGGCTATACCGCTTTCCAAATTTCGGCTTGGAGACCAAGTGCTCATATTTTGGTTTTTACATCCAACAAACGAATATTAACACAGTTGAGCTTACTTTGGGGAGTGAAGGCTTTTTATTATGACAAGTTTGTGAGTACAGACGAAACTATTGAAGATGTCAACGATATCGCATGCAAAAAAGGCTATTTAGAGCTCGGTGATATGTTGGTCAGTCTTGCTGCTATGCCAATACAAGAAAAGGGAATGGTAAATACGTTACGGGTTACGGAAATCACCAATTGTAGTTTTTAATTGGATAACTTTTTGTCACAAATTCACGAATAATTATCAATAACATTCGTGAATTTGTAGCTCAAAAATCAAACTTCAACTGTACGCTAACCACTTTTTCTTCTGAAACCTTTTTCTTCGTTGATTCTGTATTCAAATTGGATATCGAAATGCCAAGCAATCGAACTGAATTACTCAATTTTTCTTGAAAAAGCAACTCTTTGGCAGTTTCTAAAATAACATCCTTATCGCTGATAAAATAAGGCAAGGTTTTGCTACGAGTTTGCAAGGTAAAATCGCTATATTTTATTTTTAAAGTGACAGTTTTTCCAGCTACTTTGCTTTTTTCAAGACGTTTTGTAACCTCTTTGGCAATGTTTTCGAGCTTTTCGAGCATAAAAATCTCTGAAGATAAATTCTCATTAAAAGTACGTTCGGCAGCCAACGATTTTCTAATGCGATTGGGTTTCACTTCGCTATTATGGACACCTCTAACCACATAATAATAGTAGCGGCCAGATTTTCCAAAGTGCTCGTCGAGATACTCAATAGTTTTTGATTTCAAATCTTTTCCTGTAAAAATGCCCAATTGATACATTTTTTCGGCAGTGACTTTGCCTACACCATAAAACTTCCTGATATCCAATTGCTCCAAAAAGCTTAATACTTCTTCAGGATTCACGGTTTTTTGTCCATTGGGCTTGTTGTAATCACTGGCGACTTTGGCGATAAACTTATTCACCGAAATACCTGCAGAAGCTGTTAATCCAACTTCTTTATAGATACGTTCACGAATTTCTTTGGCAATCAGTGTAGCGCTCGGATTTCCTTTTTTGTTTTCGGTGACGTCGAGATATGCCTCGTCTAATGATAAGGGCTCTACCAAATCGGTATAGTCGTAAAATATTTTGCGAATCTTTTTAGAAATTTCATGGTACCTATCAAAGCGAGGGCGAACAAAAATGAGTTCAGGGCAATTTCGTTTTGCTTGCATGCCACTCATGGCACTTCGTACTCCAAATTTACGTGCTTCGTAGCTTGCAGCACTCACCACTCCACGCTTTTCGCTTCCACCAACAGCCAATGGCTTTCCTTTGAGGTCAGGATTGTCCATTTGTTCGACAGATGCATAAAAAGCATCCATATCTACATGAATAATTTTTCTTATTGGTAAATCGCTTGGCATGATGTAAATTTATGAATTCCTGCGGAGGCAGGAATCTCTATACAAGAGAATTACACAAAATTAATCTTGAGATCCTTATTTTAGAGCAATTAATAATGAGATACCCACTTTCGAGGGCATTAATATGATAGAAATTGAACGTAAATTTTTGGTTACATCTGAGGCTTTTAAAGAAGAGTCTCAAACGAAAACTAGAATTATTCAAGGTTTTTTGAATACGGACGAAGAACGGACTGTTCGTGTAAGATTGAAAGGAGACATCGGATTTTTAACTGTTAAAGGAAAATCATCGGATGATGGTTTGACCCGATTTGAATGGGAAACCGAAATCTCTAAAATTGAAGCCGAAGCGCTTTTAGAGCTTTGCGAACAAGGAATCATTGACAAGATGCGATACGAAGTCGAGGTTGGAAATCACATGTTTGAAGTCGATGAGTTTTTTGGCGACAATGAAGGGTTGATGATGGCAGAAGTTGAATTGAACCATGCTTTAGAAATTTTTGAAAAACCCAGATGGCTTGGTAAAGAAGTCACGGGTGACATTAAATATTACAATTCGCAATTAAGCAAACAACCATTTAATACTTGGAAATGATGAAAAAAGCAGTATTGCTTTCACTTTGCATGACAGTTTTTTTAGCATGTATACAAGAGCCAAAAGATGTTGAGAAAAACATTGATGTTATTGAAGAAAAAGTAGAAAAGTCCACTAAACAGCTAAAAGATGAATTGACTTCAAAAGGCTTTCAAACCTTTGATTATGTGGACGAAAAGACCCAAGACACCATATTGATGCAGCAATATTTTATGGCATTTTTAAAGAAAGGACCAACACGCTCACAATCTAAAGAAGAAGCCGATAGTTTGCAAACCTTGCATTTGGCGCATCTAGGTAAAATGTATGAATTGGGTTATGCAGATATTTCTGGGCCTTTTGGTGATGATGGAGACATTAGAGGCATCACCATTTACAATGTGCCTACCTTAGAAATGGCTGATAGTTTAGCCAATGCTGACCCAATGGTAAAAGCAGGCCGATTGGTGATTGAGATGCATCCTTGGTGGGCAGCGAAAGGGTTTCCATTAAGATAAAAAAGCCACTTCGTTTGAAGTGGCTTTACAATCAGAATTACATCTAAATTATGCTTTTTCTTTTTTTGCACAACACGCCATCTTGCAATCGGCTTTGCATTCTTTTTTCTCTGCCATTGTTTTTTCGGCTTTATCAGCACAACAAGCCATTTTACAATCAGCTTTACATTCGTGTTTTTCAGTAGAAAAGGCGTCAACGGTTTTCATGTCTTTAACAGAATACATGTCGCCAGTTTTCTTAACGGTTTCTTCAAGTGAAGTAGGCGTTACTTTAGCCTCATCGTATTCAACCATTGCCAATTGTTTGTCAAAATCAACTGTGGCTGATTTTACTCCGTCCATTTTAGCAATTTTCTTTTCAATGGTTTTTGCACAACCCATTGCACATGTCATTCCTTCAATGCTGAATTCTGCTTTTGCATATTTTGCATTTGGATCTAATGTATGGGCTTCAGCCGTAACTTCTGTTTCAACGGTTTTAATTTCTGGTTTTGAGTCATTTTTACAAGCCATAATAAACAAACTTGCAACTGCAACAAGACCAATATTTTTTAATGTCATCATAGATTTAAAGTATTGAGTTCAAAGACAAATCTAATAAATAATGTCGTTTTTTGTATAACAATTAACGAATTTTGTGATTTTGAAGATTTTAACTATGAATGGCGCAAATACAAAATGGCTTTACCTTTTTATTTTATCATTAATTTGGGGAAGTTCATTTATCTTAATAAAAAAATCACTTCTTGGGTTGACGCCATTTCAACTTGGAGCTTTAAGGACCATCATTACAGGAGTTTTTTTATTTACTGTAGGCTACAAGAACATTAAGACTATTGATAAAAGTCAATGGAAATGGTTGGTGCTTTCAGGGTTTTTGGGTTCCTTTTTTCCAGCATTTTTGTTTGCCATTGCCGAAACCGAAATAGACAGCTCTATAGCATCGATTTTAAATTCATTGACACCATTGAGTACGTTGTTGATGGGTTTTGCGATTTTTAAGATCACGTCAACAAGACGACAAATGCTTGGAGTTATTATTGGCTTTATTGGTACGGCATTACTTATATTGAAAGGAGCCGATTTAAATCCTAATCAAAATTATCTGTTTGCAGGCTTTGTGATTATGTCAACGGTCATGTATGCAGCTAATGTCAATATTATTAAAAAATATCTTTTTAATGTAAAGCCATTAGCTATTGCAACTGGTAATTATGTCGCTATTTTTATTCCAGCCATAATTGTGCTCCTTTTTTCAGGGTTTTTTACTGGCTCTACGTTCGAAAACCCTAATGTGAAGATGTCATTAATTTATGTCACAATACTTTCATTTTTCGGTACAGCATTGGCCAAAGTGTTGTTTAATAACCTGATTCAGATTTCGACACCTGTTTTTGCATCCTCTGTGACTTATTTAATGCCAATCGTTGCCTTGATTTGGGGGATTTTGGATGGTGAAAGTTTTACATTGATGCAAGGATTTGCCTCTGTGATTATCTTGATAGGCGTCTTTTTATCACATCGACCTAAAACATAAAAAAATCCGAAGCAATGAAACTTCGGATTTTTTGATAAATAATAATTACTAATGTTTATTTGAAATCGGCGTCAGTCACACCTTCATTAACTTTAATGTTAGTGATGTTGAAATTAAGAGCCTGTGGCCCTGTTTTTATAGCTTGACTGTAAGGAAATTGAACACCATTTACAGGCGAATAGTTTCCATAATCAACAGTTGATGTGAATGATTGTCCTTGGGCTTCTACAGTTGCTTCTACACGTATTAACAAACCTGTTTTTGCATCATAATATCTAAAGGTATCATTTTTATCACCTTTCAACTTTATTTTATAAACATCATTACCATCAATGGTTGACATGCTTTCTAAACTAATATTGGCAGCATCATAATAGAGTTCTGGAAATACTGTATTTTCTGCTTTCTTTTCAGCTAATTCGTCTTCAGTTAAAACTTTACGTTGTCCTTGTTGTTCCATATATCCTGAAGTACCATCAAACTTTTGTTTCATCACTACTCCCATACCTTCAATGGACATTTCCATTGATTCTTTGTTTGGAGCCATATATTTCATGTCACCTTTAGGAGCAAATGGCATACCTTCTATTTTAACATCAGCAACCATATGTACTGTTTTGACCGCTTTTGCTTTGTCTTTTCCACCAATAGCAGTAAAGTAGTTGTCCAATACTGTTTGCGCAGTTATACCAGCTGGTATAGGCTTTGTAAATACAGGTTTGTCAATCGGGTTTGCATAGGTGTCAAAATACTTGATTGGAATTCCTGTTTTTTCAAGATTTTCTAATACTTCACTTCCTTTTCCAACAACAATGATTCTTGCATTTTCAGATTTGAAGTATTTGTTGGCAACACGCATCACATCTTCAGCAGTAACAGCATTTATTTTTTGAAGATAGGTAGAGTAAAAATCTTTTGGCAAATCATTCAACTTAATATTTAAGGCATAACGAGCAATTGTTTGTGGTCGTTCTAGAGCCAATACAAAGTCACCTACATATTTAGCCTTTGCATTTTTAAGATCTTCAGCACTTACAGGCTCTGTCTTAATACGGTTGATCTCTTTTAGCGCTTCAACAACAGAGCTGTCAGTCACCATATTTCTTACTTGCGTTGTCGCAGAAAACGTACCTACATATTTGTCAGCATCAATACTAGAGCGAGCACCATAAGTATAACCATGGGCTTCACGCAAATTCATATTTAAGTAACTGTTGAAACCACCACCTAAAATTTTATTTGCAATCAACACAGCATGATAATCTGGGTCATTCATTTTTAACTCAATATTGTTAGTAACATTAATGTTTGACTGAACTGCATTTGGCATATCAATAAAATTGATTTGAGTGTATTGCTCATTAGGTTTTGCAGCAGGTACATTGGTTGCAACATCAACTGATTTTTCCCATTTGCCAAAACGATTTTCAATTTCTTTTTTGATAGATTTAAAATCCACATCACCAACAACGACCAAATAAGCATTGTTAGGGTTGAAATATTTGTCGTAGTAAGCTAATACATCACCAAAAGTGACATTGTTAACCGTAGCTTCAGTTGTGTATTCTCCATAAGGGTGGTTTGTGCCATAAGCCAAAGCGTTTCCTACACGAGAAGCAACAGCATCGACACTTTTTTCGCCAGATTTTAAGTTCTCGATGAGTTTTGCTTTTTCTTTTTCGAATTCTTCTTCGACAAGTAAAGGGTTGATTGCTGCATCAGACATTAATTCTAACAATCTGTTTGTGTATTTAGATAAACCACTTGCAAATCCACTGGAAGAACCAAAAGAAATGTTAGCACCTAAAAAGTCAACTTCATCATTAAAAGCGTCTTTTGAGATAGATTTAGTTCCATTTCCTAGCATGGCTCCAAGCAAACTTGAAACACCAGATTTGTCTCCATCTAAAACAGGTTTGTTGTCGATAGTAAGACTAAATGAAACTCTTGGAAGTTTGCGGTTTTCGACGACAAGAACTTTAAGGCCATTTTTAAGCACAAACTCTTGAGGTGCTTTTAAATCAATTTTTGGAGCAGGTCCTGATTTTGGTTGTTGTGAACGGTCGATTTGTGCAGAAGCACTAAAGACCATAAAACAAACCATAAATAACGCAGCTATATTTGTTTTCATATTATTAGTTATCGTTTTCATATTATTGTTCATCTTTTTTAGGTAAATAGTCTAAAATTAGACGTTGATTAGGATTCAAATATTTTTTTGCAACGTTTTGAATGTCCTCTCTTGTGATGTTTCTGTAAATGTCGATTTCGCTATTGATTAAATTGACATCACCATATAACATATAATAAGTTGCTAATGAGCCAGCAATGCCTTCAATACTAGAATTTGAGTTTACAAATTGGCTTTCAAATTGATTTTGAAGTTTTTGAAAATCTCTTTCAGAAATTAACTCAGATTGTATTTTTACGATTTCTTCATCCATTTCTGCAACTAAAGTTTCTAATGATACCTCACCCAAAGGCAATGCGAAAAGTGCATAAATACCATAGTCTTCTTGGCTAATATTCACAGCCTGTACAGCGAGAGCTTGTTTTTGCTCGTCCACCAATTTTTTATAAAGCACCGAACTTTTTCCACCACTTAAATAGCTAGAGATCATGTTCAATACATAAGAGTCTCTTTCTTTGTAAGATGGTGTTCTATAAGAAGCAATCACAGCAGGAATCTGAATATTAGGATCGTAAGCTGTTGCTTTCATAGGTGATGTGATAGGAGTTTCTCTTGGAAGGTCTCTTTTTACTTCTGCGCCTCTTGGAATAGGGCCGAAATAATCTTTGATCATTTTTTTAACTTCCGCTTTATTGATATCTCCAGCAACCACTAAAACGGCATTGTTAGGTACATAAAACTTTTTGTTGAATGCTTGAAACTCTTCTAGAGTAGCAGCATCTAAATGATCCATTGAGCCTATCGTCGCCCAACGGTATGGATGTTTGATAAAGATGTTCTTTTTAACTTCTGCCAATAAATTCCCGTAAGGAGAATTATCAACTCTTAAACGTTTTTCTTCTTTAACCACTTCGTTTTGGGTATCAACACCAATTTGGTTGATGATAGGATGCATCAAGCGTTCAGACTCCATCCATAATCCCAATTCAACTGCGTTTGAAGGGAATACCTCATAGTAATAGGTTCGGTCGTCTGTTGTGTTTGCGTTATTGCTTCCACCATTAGAGCTTACGATATTAAACCATTCGCCACGTCCGATGTTTTTGGTGCCTTCAAACAATAAATGTTCAAAAAAGTGAGCAAAACCTGTGCGTTCTGGATTTTCGTCTTTAGCACCTACATGGTACATTACTGAAGTGATGACAACTGGAGCAGTATTATCTTGATGTAGGATGACGTGCATACCATTATCTAAATCATACTCTTCAAATTCAACCTTTTGAGCATTGGCCATAAAACCAACTAGCATCAAAGAAGCTAAAGAAAATAAGCATTTTTTCATTGTGAGTTTGTTTTTAAAAATTAGTTTTTATTTAATGTAAGTCTATTGTTAACTCAATTTGTTACAGATTGTCACAAAAATAAGAAAACCTAATCCATTTTAAGACTTTAAGGAAAAAATAAGACTGAAAATTATATAAATACGCAAATTTTCACGAAATTTAGTTTTCAGTTAATTTTTTAAAACGAACGTTATGAATAGATCTTTTTCGGTTGCGCTAAAGTATGGACTTTTTATTACAGCATCTCTAATTGCTTTTTTCTTGATTCTGAAACTGTTCAATTTGCACGAAAATCCTTGGTTGCGATTATTTAATGGAGTTTTTATGGCTGCTGGTATCTATTATGCCATTAAATATTTTAAATTATCTTCTGACAGTGCCTTTACATATGTAGATGGATTTAAAACAGGTCTCATGACCGGATTTATTGCCACTATATTATTCACAGCTTTTATGGCTATTTATTTATTTCATTTGGATACCAATTTTTCAAAAATGCTCTTGTCAGAATGGTTTTCTAATTACGAAGAAGGAACAGGGATTCTAGTGTTCATTATTCTCATTGAAGGGTTGGCATCAACGGTTGTTTTGACTTTAACATCCATGCAGATATTTAAAAAGAGCCATAATATTCCTCAAAAATCATAAAACGTTTGTAGTTTCATAATTTAGGTGTATATTTGCACCCATTTTATAATAAAATTTAACTAATTTAAACGTTACGCTATGTACGCAATTGTAGAGATAGCAGGGCAACAATTCAAAGTTGAAAAAGACCAGAAAGTGTTTGTTCACCGTTTATCAACAGAAGAAGGAAAGAAAGTATCTTTCGATAATGTTCTTCTAATTGGTGATGGTAACAATATTACTGTAGGCGCCCCAGCTATAGACGGAGCTCAAGTAGGAGCAAAAGTCTTAAGTCACCTTAAAGGTGATAAAGTTATCGTTTTCAAAAAGAAAAGACGTAAAGGATACCGTGTAAAAAACGGACACCGTCAAGCTCTTACTGAAATCGTTATTGAAAGTATTGTAGCTTCAGGTGCTACTAAAGCTCCAAAAACTGAAAAAGCAAAGCCAGCTAAAGCTGAAAAAGCTGCTCCAGTAAAAGAAGCTAAAGTAGAAGCTCCTAAAGCCGAAACTAAAAAAGCTGCTCCAAAAAAATCGACTGCAAAAGCAGACGATTTGAAAAAAATTGAAGGTGCAGGACCAAAAGCTGCTGAAGCACTAGTTGCAGCAGGAATTGATACATTTGCAAAAGTTGCTGCTATGAAGCCTGAGGCTATCAGTACAATTTTAACAGATGCAAGTCCAAGATTAGCACATTTAGTTACTGACACATGGCCAAAACAAGCTAAATTAGCTGCTGAAGGTAAGTGGGACGAATTAAAAGCTTTACAAGAAAAATTAGATGGTGGAATTGAAAAATAATTTCAATCCATTAAGTATAACAATATAAAACCTTAAGACAATGGCTCATAAAAAAGGAGTTGGTAGTTCTAAAAACGGTAGAGAATCAGAATCGAAACGCCTTGGTGTTAAGATTTTTGGTGGACAAGCTGCTATTGCTGGAAATATCATCGTAAGACAAAGAGGTAATACACACCATCCAGGTGAGAATGTATATTCTTCTAAAGACCACACTTTGCATGCAAAAGTTGACGGTCTAGTAAAATTTGAAAAGAAAAAAGACAACAAGTCTTATGTATCTATTGAACCGTTTACGGTTTAAGGATTACTTTCTTTAAAAGAATTAAAAGCCCTTTCTGTTTTCGGAAAGGGCTTTTTCTTTATACAATCTCCATCTTCTTCAACAAGAAACTTGCATTCATATTCTTACAAACGCCAGCTTTAAATGTGTAGTCAAAATGCAGTTCGTCGTTGATGATTTCAGCATCAAAATAGTAGTTTTTGACCTCGTCTAACTCTTTCTCAATCTCACACAAACTCAAATCGTGTGTGGCAATGATTCCTGTAGCGTTGGAAGCGACTAATTTTTCTACAAATTTACGCGACCCAATAGCTTTGTCTGTGCTATTAGTGCCTTTTAATATTTCATCCAAAACGATAAAATAAGGCTCTTTGGCAATTTCATCTACAATAAACTTTAAGCGTGTTAATTCTGAAAAGAAATAAGAACTATCATCAGTCAACGAATCGCTCGTACGCATACTTGTGATCAGTTTTACAGGATTGTATTCGCTAGATGAAGCACATACAGGCAAACCAACATTTGCCATTACTATATGAAGAGACACCGTCCTTAAAAAAGTGCTTTTCCCAGCCATATTAGCTCCTGTGACAATAAAAAACTGTTCGTTTTCAATGTTTAAATCGTTATCTATTCGTTTGTTTGGATTTAATAATGGGTGTCCTAAACCTTTTGCATGGATAGTATTTTTATTTTCTGTAATATTAGGATAGACATACTGTGGATGATTAAAAGCATAGTTACCTAAACTATTATAAGCATCAAAAAAGGAAACGACTTCAAACCAATCGTTCACCTTATTGTGGTATTTGATAATCCATTGCTCAATTTGGTAACTGTTTTTAATATCAGTGAGCATAAATCCATTTCCAAAAATAGCAGAGATGAAATTGTTACGATTATCGAACGTATCTAAAAGCTTTGAAAATTCTGCAAAAACCGCAGAAGCTTTTTTGTTTTCAGACTGAATTTGTTGTTGCTTTTGTTTTAGTAAGTCGGAAGTGAACGTTTCATTCTCTATTTGGTCTAAAAGCAAGGCATACTGTTTAAAAGTGTCTTTTAACTTGTCTGTATTTGTTGCTAGAACATTTATTTTTTTTAAATGAAGTCCAACAATGGCCAATCCAAAAAGCAACCAAAAAAAAGCAGCATAAGCGTCCAATTGTTCTAAAAAGGCAAGTAGGATTAAGCCCAAAGAAATTAAGCTAAAAACTAAAGGGAGCCAACGCATTGGTTTTGCTATAAAGGGTTTATAATCGTTAAGCCAACTTATAATATTTTTGGCTTCGGTTTCTACTTTTATTAAGCTTGCTGTTGCAGAATATAGCTGACGCCATTCAGGTTTAGACCCTAACTCTTTTATAGCGTTTTGGCGCTGATTTATGTTTTCTGTATTATTTGCTGTCAATTCATCAGCCAATTGTTGTCTGCCTTCATTGATGGATGTTCTGTTGATAAATTGGAAAAAAGAACCTCTTCCAAATAAATCGATATCTAAACTATAAAAATGAGCTGGACTTTGATACTCCAAGCCTTGTGGTCTATCATGAAAATTTCCTGAAGCAATTTTTAGCTCCTCTTCATTAATAGTGACTAACTTTTTATGCAACTCCCGTTTTGCTTTTATATCTGTGTATTTTGTGAGGAGAAAGACAAAACAGGCAATGCCCGAAACTCCAATAACTGAAGCAATTTGCCATTGTCTATAAAACAGATAGACTCCAAAACATGTGATTAGAAACACTAAAATTCGGAATGTGCTAAACACAGTCATTTTTTTATAGAGTTTAGCTACAATTTGCTGATGCCTCTCTTTTTGTTCTATATAATATGATGTTGGATTATTCATTTTGAGTTTTAATTGAAGTATAAAGAAACAAAAAATCCCAATAAAGGTATTGGGATTTATATATATGAGATTCCTCTTTCGCAGTAACTTTTATCCTTTTAAACTTGCACTAAGATATTCACGGTTCATGCGCGCAATATTTTCTAATGAGATGCCTTTAGGACATTCCACTTCACAGGCTCCAGTATTGGTACAATTACCAAAACCTTCTTCATCCATTTGCTTTACCATATTTAAGACACGTTCAGTAGCTTCTACTTTTCCTTGAGGCAATAAGGCAAACTGCGACACTTTTGCTCCAACAAAAAGCATTGCTGAAGAGTTTTTACAGCTTGCAACGCATGCACCACAACCAATACAGGTAGCTGCTTCAAAAGCAGTGTCTGCATCGTGTTTGTTAATAGGAATTGCGTTTGCATCAATGGTATTTCCTGACGTGTTTACAGAGATAAATCCACCAGCGTGTTGAATGCGATCAAAAGCAGTTCTGTCAACTACTAAATCCTTAATGACAGGAAAAGCAGTCGCTCTAAAAGGTTCAATAAAAATGGTGTCACCATCTTTAAACATACGCATGTGTAACTGACAGGTTGTGATGCCTCTATCTGGACCATGAGCCTCACCATTGATATATAAAGAGCACATACCGCAAATGCCTTCACGACAATCATGGTCAAAAGCAACAGGGTCGTCTCCTTTGTTTATTAACTGTTCGTTTAAAACGTCCAGCATTTCAAGGAAAGACATATCTGGAGACACATCATTGATTTTGTAATCAACAAGTTTTCCTTTATCGTTAGCGTTTTTTTGGCGCCATATTTTTAACGTTAAATTCATAGCTTTCCTAATTATTTATAACTTCTTTGTTTTAATTCAATATCGACGAACTCTAATTCTTCTTTATGTAACACGGCTTCGCTTGGTTCGCCTTTATATTCCCAAGCAGCAACGAAAGCAAAGTTTTCGTCATCACGTTTTGCTTCGCCTTTTTGTTCTCCACTTTCTTCTACTGATTCTTCTCTAAAGTGACCTCCACAAGATTCTTCACGCATTAAGGCATCTTTAGCAAACAATTCTCCCAACTCCAAGAAGTCTGCAACACGACCTGCTTTTGCAAGTTCTTCATTAAACTCCTCATTGGTTCCTGGGACTTTTACATCTTTCCAGAATTCTTCACGAAGTGCTTTTATTTCAATGATTGCTTCATTGAGCCCTTTGGCATTACGAGACATTCCTACTTTGTTCCACATTATTTTTCCTAATTTCTTGTGGAAATAATCAACAGAATGGGTTCCGTTGTTATTGATTAAATGATTAATGCGATCTCTTACATTTTTTTCAGCTTCTTCAAACTCTGGAGTTTCGGTTGAAATTTTCCCAGTTCTAATATCTTGAGATAAATAATCACCAATTGTATAAGGCAATACAAAATAACCATCTGCTAATCCTTGCATCAATGCGGATGCGCCTAATCGGTTGGCACCATGATCAGAGAAATTAGCTTCACCAATACAGTACAAGCCAGGAACAGTTGTCATTAAATTATAATCTACCCAAATGCCACCCATTGTATAGTGAACTGCAGGATATATCATCATTGGTGTTTCGTATGGATCTTGATCGACGATCTTCTCATACATTTGGAATAAGTTTCCGTATTTGTTTTTGATAACTTCCTGACCTAATTTTTTAACTAAAGCAGCATCATTTTCGTTAAGCCCTTTAACGTGAGCCTGCTCTTTTCCATAACGTTGAATGGCAGCGGCAAAATCTAAAAACACGGCTTCACCAGTTGCATTTATCCCAAAACCAGCATCGCAACGCTCTTTTGCAGCACGAGACGCCACATCACGAGGCACTAAATTTCCGAAAGCTGGATAACGACGTTCTAAATAGTAATCTCTATCTTCTTCAGCGATATCTTTTGGTTTTAGTGTTTTGTTACGAATAGCTAAAACGTCTTCCATTTTTTTAGGCACCCAAATACGACCATCATTACGCAAAGATTCAGACATCAATGTTAATTTAGACTGATGATCTCCAGAAACCGGAATACATGTTGGGTGAATTTGTGTGTAACATGGGTTTGCAAAGTAAGCGCCACGTTTGTGTGCTTTCCAAGCTGCTGTCACGTTACTTCCCATCGCATTTGTTGAAAGGAAGAATACGTTTCCATAACCACCAGTTCCAAGAACGACAGCATGTGCTGAATGACGTTCGATTTCACCAGTAATTAAGTTACGTGTTATAATTCCACGAGCTTTTCCATTTACGACAACAACATCCAACATTTCGTGACGGTTGTACATTTTTATTTTACCACGACCGATTTGACGGTTCATAGCAGAATAAGCACCTAATAATAATTGTTGCCCTGTTTGTCCAGCAGCATAAAATGTTCTTGAAACAAGAACACCACCAAACGAACGGTTATCTAATAATCCGCCATATTCACGAGCAAAAGGAACACCTTGAGCAACGCATTGGTCAATAATATTTGCTGATACTTCTGCAAGACGATATACGTTAGCTTCGCGCGAACGATAATCACCACCTTTTACAGTATCATAGAATAATCTATACGTTGAGTCACCATCACCTTGGTAGTTTTTTGCAGCATTAATTCCTCCTTGCGCAGCAATAGAATGTGCACGTCTTGGAGAATCTTGAAAACAAAATGCCTTAACGTTGTATCCTAACTCGGCTAACGTTGCGGCTGCAGAACCACCTGCCAATCCTGTACCAACGACAATAACATCAATGTTACGTTTGTTAGCAGGATTTACTAAATCGATGTGATTTTTATAATTGGTCCATTTGTCTGCAATTGGACCTTTTGGTATTTTTGAATCTAAAGCCATAGTCTATAAGTCTTAAGAAATATGATTGAAATGGTGATATAACGCAATGATTACAAACCCTAGTGGAATTAAAATAGCGTAAGCTTTTCCAAAGCCTTTCAACCCTTTTGTATATTTATTGTTGGCTCCAACCGACTGAAATGCCGAGTTAAAACCATGTAATAAGTGCAATGCTAAAAAGACGAATGCGATACAGTATAAAGCAACTCGCCAAATATCAACAAACTTATGTTGTAGTTCTTCATAATACCTGTAACCACTTCCATCTGCCAATAATCCAGACATATCGCCTTCGATAAATTTGGTATTGATTTCTGGGAACCAAAAATCATAAAAGTGAAGACCCATAAAAGCCAAAATTGCCAATCCGCTCCAAATCATATTGCGGCTCATCCAAGAAGAATTTGCTGCTCCATTGTTTTTGGCATAAGAAATTTGACGTGCTTTTTTGTTTTTGATTTCTAATACAAATCCCATTACAAAATGGAAAATTACACCAAATAACAATATTGGTTGTAATACATATTGAATTAACGGATTCGTTCCCATAAAGTGGGAGGTTTCGTTAAACGTATCAGCACTAAACACTGAAGTTACGTTAATTGCAAAATGTTGTAATAAGAAAAACATTAGGAAGAATGCTGAAAGCGCCATGGCAAACTTTCTTCCAATCGAAGAATTTAAAATTCCGCTCATCTTTTGAAGTTAGTTTATATCACACAAAGATACGCTTCAAACGGTTGAATGCCAAAAAATAGATTCAATAATGAATATTTAGAATGATTTTAATTAACAAAATGAATTATTAATTTCCAACGATGGGAATTAAACCTCGAAGTCCCATATCAACTACCTGTTCTCCAGCTGTTGGTTCGTATTTTCCATCGACATTTACTTCGGTCCACTCAAAACTGTTGTTGATTGAGAATGAAAGTGTTACAACGACATCTTGGGTTTCGTTACCTGTTATTGTTAATCCGTTTGCAAACTGTCCTGTTACAACACAAGAACCTTGCGGAATAGGAGATGAATTAAACAATGGATTAGGAACGGTTGTGGCTCCTTCGGGAGCTTGGCCTTGTGATGCAAACCCTAATGCTTCAAATGCCCAGAAGCCTTGCAATCGATTAGCGTTGACATTAAAAGTGCTTCCATTAAGGTTAAAACTTGTGATATAGGTATTGTAACCCACAAAACTTGCCAAGGTACCAGAATAGTCGTTACCATTTGCAGCTTTAAAAGTTATATCACCTTCTTGATAAGCCAATGACACACGAACCCAATCGTAGTTACCATTAGCAACTTCACTTAAGGGAATGCTTAAAAAAACCTCATCGTTACCCGCAAACGTAGCGCTTTGAAAGTTAATAGCATTGTTTCCTCCAGCAGTGGTTTCTGGACCATTAAAAATAATTTCACCTTGACCCAATAGTGTAGTTGGAGAAGGAGCAAATTCAATATAGTTTGCACTCATGCGTCTTATGGTTGGTGATTGAGCAGCATTTCCAGCAGGAATAGTTGATGGTTGCCCTAGATTGTTCAACCTGACTTGAGTAGGATCAAATTTTAGCTTGATAATTAACTGTGGTTCATCTGGTGTTGTATCACCAGTGTCACTTGCGCAAGATGATACTGTAACAACACAAACTATGAGTAAAAGATTTAGGATTTTCATATGTTTAGAGTTTTGTTATATAACTGTAAAAGCCTTAAAAAAGTATATTATTTGATTTCAAGTTTTGTTTTTTTGTCATCAATTTGAATTGTGTAAACGCCTTTTGGCAAGTAGTATGTTCCATTATCTGCTTTATTGATTTCGACGCTTGAGTTTTCTTTTAACAAAGCTTTTCTTCCAGCTTCAGTTATAGACAAATCGTAGTCTGCACTATTAAATCCTTTATCTGCATTAACTTTAATTTCATTTAATTCAGAATTTTTATCAGATAAAATCTTGATGGTTTTTGAACCTGAACTATTTGTGTAAAATGAAATAGAAGTAGAAGGCGTAAATGGTTTTGACCAACTTCCAAACGAGCTTCCCCAACGACTAGAATGGCGAACATTTTCAGCATTAAAGAGCACAACAGATTGATTCATTTTAGAAGCATTCATTTGTTGTAGGCTTTCTATATTAGTTTTGTAAATGCTTCTTCCGTGAGTTCCTAATAGCAAGTCGTTTGCGTTTGTTTGAATTACAATATCATGAACAGCTACATTTGGCAAGCCTTTACTAAATGCTTCCCAAGAGTTTCCTCTATCAAAAGATACATAAGCACCATTATCTGTTCCAACAAATAATAAATTTTCATTTTTAGAATCTTCTCTAATAACATTTACTGGAGATGCTGGAATATTACTGCTAATACTCTTCCAAGTTTGGCCATAGTCATCACTAACAAATAAGTACACCGAAAAATCATCCCAACGATAACCGTTTAGAGCCACATAAACACGTTCTTTTTTGTGTTGTGAAGCAATGACTCTACTTACCCAAAGGTCTTTAGGTAATGTTGAAGATATATTTGTCCAGCTTCCTCCAGCATTTTTAGTTATATATACTAACCCATCATCACTCCCTGTATAAATTAATCCAAACTGAAAAGGTGATTCGCTAATAGATGTTAGTGTTCCGTAAGCAACATTTCCTTTTTTTCCACCATTAGTAAGGTCATCACTTATAGCTGTAAAATCGGTACCTTGATTCATGGAGCGCATTAGTTTATTGCCTCCTAAATACAAGATATCTTGATTGTGAGGTGATAATAAAATAGGTGTTTGCCAGTTAAAACGATAAGGATTTTCGCCTAATTCGTGTTTTGGTTGTATATAGGTTTGCTCATCTTTTTCTCTATTAATTCTGAAGTAATTACCAAACTGAAAACCTGTGTAAACAATATTAGAGTTTCTGCTATCAATTTGTATTTGCATACCATCTCCTCCCATAATGCTTTCCCAAGGATATTGACCACTTGCGTGCCATCTTACATCTTGTCTGGCGTTATTAGCGCCAACCCAAACGCCATTATCTTGAAGGCCTCCATAAACATTGTAAGGTTTTTCGTTATCAACATTTATAGCATAAAATTGACCAACAGATGGCGAGTTGTTTTTTATCCAGTTTTCACCATCATCATAAGTAATGTTGACACCACCATCATTTCCATTAATTAAATGATTTGGGTTTTTAGGATTAATCCAAAGGGCATGATGATCGGCATGGACATTTTCTGCATCAATTGAAGTAAATGTTTTTCCTCCATCTTTTGATTTTAAAATAGGAACTCCATACACATAAATATGATCTTGATTATTAGGAGCTACATAAATATGACCAAAATAATAACCATAGCTATAATACAAATCGTCTAAATAATCTTTGTGAGTTTTAGACCAAGTTTTTCCTCCATCTGTACTTTTATAAACTTCTGCACCAACAACAGGAGTGTCAAATAATAATGAATTTGCATCTTCAAGATATTTAGCAAGGTCAATAGGTTTTACATTGCCGCTTCTTACCATTTGCTTAACATTATCTGCACGATATTTTTCTTGAAAACCATTCATTTTTAAATACCCATTTAGCTTTTTATCATCTAAATTTAAAAACGCATCTACAGACATAGTTTTAAAGTCGTCTTTTGTTAGAGCATCAGAATCTTTCTTTTTAGGTTCATCAGGCCTTCTGAATTGACTATCGTGAATTGCATACACAGTATTGTCATCAAAAATTGCAAGTCCAATTCTACCAACGCCATTACCTATTGGGAAACCACTTTTTTCGGTAGACACTTTAGTCCATGTTTGTCCAGCATCAGTACTTTTGTAAATAGCAGAATTGTTACCATTACCATCAAAATTCCAAGCTTTTCTGTCTTTTGTCCAAGACGAAGCAAACATTATATTATAATTATTAGGAGCATGTTGAAGGTCAATAATTCCACTCATATCATCAACAAACAGTGTTTGATTCCATGTTTTCCCTCCATCTGTAGTTTTATAAATACCACGCTCTTTATTAGCAGAATATAAATGACCAGTTACTCCAACTGTTACTTCGTTAGGATTGTTAGGGTTGATTAGAATACGACCAATATGGTGTGAATCTTTTAAGCCAACATTCTGCCAAGTTTTACCATTATCAGTAGATTTTAGGATCCCAATTCCAGCATAACTTGAACGTGACGCATTGTTTTCACCAGTGCCTACCCAAATAGTTTTGTTTTTCCAATCGACAGCAACATCACCAACATTTTGTGTGTTAGAATTATCAAGAATTGGCGTAAATGTTGTTCCGTTATTTATGGTGTGCCACAGCCCTCCAGAGGCATAAGCCACATAAAATTCGGTTGGGTTTTCAGGATTTACTGCTAAATCTGTAACACGACCACTCATTACTGTTGGGCCAATGTTATTAAAGGCAATATTTTTTACAATAGAGTTTTGCGTTAATATTTCCTTTTGTTTAAGCACTTCCTCAACAATTGTTGAAGAAGTTGAAGGTTGTTGGCTAAAACATAAAAAGGAAGTGATACTTAATGCTAGAGGAAGGATTTTAGAAACATTCATAAGGATGGCTTTTATATTTTTGAAAATTAATGATAAAGTTAACACCATCAAAATTTGATTTTAATCAAATGATTTATAACAATATTTTAACTATAAATAGAGATAATATTCATTTTAAATTTTAAAATAATAACACTAATTAAATAAATTAACTATTTTAGTTTTGTATAACTAATAAAAAACTTAAAAAATGGAAGAGTATTTACCGTTAATTATTCAACTTGTGAGCGGTGCAGTTGGTGGAAACATCGCTGGCTCATTAATGAAAAACCTATCTATGGGAACTGTTTTGAATTCTATTGTTGGGATTCTTGGAGGAGGATTAGGTGGACAACTTTTAGGAATGTTGGGTCTTGGTGGCGCTGAAGCTGCTGAAGCATCAACAAGTATGGATTTAACAAGCATACTAGGCAGTGTTGCCGGAGGAGGCGTTGGAGGCGGTGTTTTAATGGCCATTATTGGAGCTGTTAAGAATGCCATGAAAAAATAGTAAGAGTTTATTTATCTAAAAAGGCGGCCAAGAATTCTTGGCCGCCTTTTTGTTATTTATAAAAGAGGTAATTATTCGACAATTAATTTTTTGGTTATAGACGCCTCGTTAGAACTTAAGGTGACAAGGTATATACCAGAAGTAAGATGGCTTATGTCAATCACCTTAGTACTTCTTGATTGATCCAAGTCAACATTGGTTATTAAACGGCCTCTAACATCATATATTTGTGCAGTATTTAATGTAACGTATGAATCATTTTTAATGCTTAAACTATTTTTAGCGGGATTTGGATACATCATAATGCTTTCATCTAAAGCAAAATCATCACCAACAGATAATGTTGCACAATCAAAATTTGTCATTACTGGCGCATTACAAGGCATCAATGTAGTGCTTCTACTTTGTACATCGTTGGCGCCAGCAATATCACTGGCACTTAAAGTTCTATTATTTGTCCCTCCTCCTATGGCATAATGCATTATTTTGTTGGTATCAATAACGTGGCCAAGTTGGTGTCCATGTCCAAGTTCATGAACCGCAACGGTTTCAAAGTCTATTTGAGCTCCGTTAGCATTTGCAGGGCCAAATTGCCAATTAGTAGAATCATTAAATACAATATCGAGCTCGGTTATTAGCCATTGCATTTGATTTGTCGGTTGAGCGGCAGTATAACAACCTCCTAATCGCGAAGTGCAGACCCCTAATGTTCCTACGCCTAGTTCGGCACCATTATCAAAACGTATAATATTTACATCGTCGTCTGCTGCTACATCAATAGCGCTAACGGCACCAATAGTCCAGTTCACACCTGTTTCACATCGCCAAGTATCAAAAGCCCTCATAAAAGAAGCATTGGCGGCAGTATTGGCATCAAAGTCCGTATGCATTTGCCATGTATAACCTCCAGTTGTATTTTGATTATAGTGTTGTGTTATATAAGCATGTGTTCCATATGTAGTGCCAGTATCATCTGGATCAAAGTTGGCATTAAGTTGTGAATATGTAATATTGAGGTTAGAACTAGACTGAAATATAATGGCTGTACCAGCAGAGTTGATAATAGCAATTGGTCCTGTTCCTGCTCGTGTTGGAATTAGAACGGTTATTTGGGAATCATTCCAACTCAGTATTTGTGATGCTAAAGCAAAAACAAAAGTTCCTCCACCGTCATTGGCATCTGCAAAACCAATATTTTGTTTAGTGGCGCCAAAACCCGAACCATTTATGGTCAGTACGGTTTCAGTGCCAGCAGTAGCCGTTGTAGGCGAAAAGTTTGTAATGGCATTTACATTTCTGTTGGCATTGGAAGCCGTCACTAACTGTTCTACATCAAAATCACTTATATTAGTGTAATTTTTATTTGTCAACGCTTCGATTTCATCATAAAAGGCAGTAATGCCTCGTTTGACCTTAAAAGGATTTACTGCAGCGTTTGTATAGGTGTTGTATTTATAAAATCCTTGGGCTTCACTATATGGCTTAAATCTAATACTCGAATTATCATATAAATTATAATTGTTGTTTTCTAATGTGAAAATCCCAAAATCATTAATATCTAACTGCAAACTTGGTGTTACAATTTCTGCTTCAAGACCAACAGTACCTCCTCTTGTAACGATTTCAATTGTAGATAGTGGGCTGCCTTTAAAAACTTTATAGACTTCTATAGTGTTTGTTGTATAAATATTTTGGCGATTAACATCCCAAAACGATTTTTTTGAGATAACTTTACCTTCAATAATTTGAGTTGAAAATTGCACTTGATCGCTCAATGGAACCTCATACATCATTTCTTGGGCAAATGAGGTAGTCGCCATTATTAGGCAAAACATTGAGGTTAACAGAGTGGTTTTTAATGTAGTTTTTTTCATAATTTTAATTTGAGATTAAAAATAATATTGTATTTCGTCGATAAATATAGTTATTTATCGATAAAACCAACATCAAATTTAAACAAACAACATATTTATATTAAAAAAAACATCTAATGAAGTACCATTTAATTGACAACAAGCTCTTTATAAAAAACCGCAAAAATTTCACTGCTAAAATGAAACCGAGTAGTCTTGCAGTTTTTAATTCGAACGATATTTATCCAATAAGTGCAGACAGTACGATGCCTTTTGAGCAGCATCGTGATATTTTTTATTTAAGTGGTGTTGACCAAGAAGAAAGTATATTGGTTTTGTTTCCAGATTGCCCAAAAGAAAAGCATCGTGAAATTTTGTTTTTAAAAGAAACAAATGAACATATTGCTGTTTGGGAAGGTGAAAAATTAACAAAAGAGGCCGCTTACAAAACGTCTGGTATCAAAACAGTGTATTGGTTGAAGGACATGGAAAAGATCATGTTTGAGTTGATGACGCAATGCGACACGGTGTACATTAATACGAACGAACATTATAGAGCATCGGTTGAAACCGAAACACGCGAAGACCGTTTTACGAAATGGCTGAAAGATAAATATCCTGCACACGCCGTGGCAAAAAGCAACCCTATTTTACAACGCTTACGTTCTGTAAAAGATAAGATTGAGCTAGACTTAATACAACAAGCCTGTGATATTACCGAAAAGGGTTTTAGACGTGTTTTAGGCTTTGTTAAGCCAGGAGTTTGGGAGTATGAAATTGAAGCGGAATTCATGCATGAGTTTTTAAGAAACCGCTCTAAAAAGTTTGCTTATACACCAATTATCGCATCTGGAAACAATGCCAATGTATTGCATTATATTGAGAACAATCAGCAATGTAAAAAAGGCGACTTAATACTTCTTGATGTTGGTGCAGAATATGCCAATTATTCTAGTGATATGTCACGAACTATTCCGGTTTCTGGGAAATTCACCAAACGTCAAAAAGAAGTTTACAATGCAGTAAACAGAGTTAAAAATGAAGCTACAAAGTTATTGGTTCCAGGGACAGATTGGGCAGACTATCATGTTGAGGTTGGTAAATTGATGACTTCAGAATTGTTAGGCTTAAAACTTTTAGATAAGGCAGATGTCAAAAATGAAGATAAAGACTGGCCAGCGTATAAAAAGTTTTTTATGCATGGCACAAGCCATCACATGGGATTAGACACACACGATTACGGAATTTTGACCGAACCAATGCAAGCCAATATGGTGTTTACCGTTGAGCCTGGGATATATATTCCTGCAGAAGGCTTTGGTGTTCGATTGGAAGATGATGTGGTTATTCAGAAAAAAGGCGAGCCTTTTAATTTGATGCGCAATATTCCTATTGAAGCCGATGAAATTGAAGATTTGATGAATCCATAATTCTGCTTTATTGTAGAGCCTTAATTTTCCACAGCTATTTTATCTCTTTAAATGTCAATTCAAAACTGAATACTAAAACGTATCTTTGCCGAATTTAGTTTCAATATGATTTTACACTACAAAGACATTCCTGTTTTTTATACTGATCAGGGAAAGGGAGACACGATTGTGCTGCTTCATGGATTTTTGGAAAACAGTTCCATGTGGATTCATCTGATACCTGAATTGAGTAAAAGCAACAGAGTCGTTTGTATTGATTTATTGGGACATGGACAAACAGGTTGTTTGGGTTACATTCATTCCATGGAAGCCATGGCAGAAACGGTAGAGGCAGTTTTAAAACACTTAAAAGTTGATAGCGCAACCTTCATTGGCCATTCAATGGGTGGTTATGTTGCATTAGCTTATGCTGAATTGTTTGCAGACAAAATGAGAGGGCTGTGTTTGATGAATTCTTCGGCTATGCCAGATACTGAAGAGCGAAAGCAAAATAGAGATAGAGCCATTTTGGCAGTCAAACAAAATTATAAGGCATTTATTAGTATGTCTGTATCAAATTTATTTGCACCAGAAAATAGAGAATTGTTGATAGATGATATAGAACGCGTGAAGAAGGAAGCACTCAAAACACCACTTCAAGGAATTATTGCGGCATTGGAGGGTATGAAAATCAGAAAAAACAGGGTTCATCTTCTTCAAAAATCAAATTATAAAAAACTGATGATTATTGGCCGTAAAGATCCTGTATTAGAATACAATACATTAATAGAACAGACCCAAAACACAGAGGTTAAAATTGTAGAGTTTTCTGACGGACACATGAGTCATATTGAAAATACGAGAGAATTTACTTACATTATTATTCGTTTTATCGAAAAATAAAAGCTTTTTGACGTTTATTTTGATTTTTTTTTTATGTTTAACACACCCAAATTTTAAAACATGAAAAAACTTACTAACCCACAGCCAACTTCAAGATTATATTGCAACGTTTTTGGACACCAATATAAGGTTACGAAAAAAGTCACTTCACATGTTAAAGAGTACACCTGTAAATGTTGTAAACGACAATTAACCACAAACAGTAATGGGAATCTTATCGAACTGACACCCAAATACAGGGAGATAAATACCATTTTAGAGGATATTTATATAAGAAGAATGTCTCGTTTAAAGCAAAAAACGTTCACTTCATCGATATATTCTTGATTATTTAAGGCTTATTAGTTGATTTTCAATATATTTAAAACCCTCTAAAATAATAACGAAAAATTAATAGCTAAAGTGAAAAACATTTATTGTACTGTTTTTGGGCATCAATATGTAGTTTCCAAGAAAATTACATACCATGTTAATGAGTACCAATGCACACATTGCCATGCTCAAATGACAACGAATGGAAAAGGCGAATTAACACCTTTAACCCCAAAATTTAAAGAAATAAATTCTGTATTAGAACGTATCCATAAAAGGCGCATCCTAAAAAAGCAATCCAAAGCACTTATTTTTGATCGTTAAGAGCGTTCCACCCTTTTGCAATTAATGGAATTAGAGTTTCTGCTCTAGTTACCAAATTCATCCCTTTGTCTTTTTCTGTCATATAACCAATAACCGTTAAGTTTGGATTGGCCTTTATTTTTGGAAAATCTTCTTGCGAAATCGTCATCAATAACTCATAATCTTCACCACCATTTAGAGCAATTGTTGTACTATCAATGTCAAATTCTTCACAAGTTGAAATCACTTGAGGGTCTAATGGGATTTTATTTTCATACAATTCAACGCCAACACCACTTTGCTTACATAAATGAATAATTTCTGAAGACAATCCATCACTGATGTCAATCATTGATGTAGGTTTTACATTTAAATCTTTCAAAAGCTTGATAATATCTTTACGAGCTTCTGGCTTTAATTGACGCTCAATGATGTAGGTATATAAATCTAAATCGGGCTGGTTATTTGGGTTGACTTTGAATACTTCTTTTTCACGTTCCAATACTTGGAGTCCCATGTAAGCTGCGCCTAAATCTCCAGTAACTACCAATAAGTCATTTGGTTTGGCGCCATTTCTATAGACAACATCTTTTTCATCAACTTGTCCAATTGCGGTTACCGAAATAATCAATCCAGTAGTTGATGAAGTGGTGTCGCCACCAACGACATCAATGCCATAAATTTTTGAAGCAACATCAATTCCTGCATATAATTCTTCCAATGCTTCTAAAGGAAAACGATTAGAGACAGCGATAGATACGGTCACCTGTGTAGCTTCAGCATTCATCGCATAAACATCTGATAAGTTAACCATGATGGCTTTATATCCCAAATGTTTTAAAGGTATATAGCTCAAATCGAAATGCACGCGCTCAATCAATAAATCGGTGGTGACAACTACCTTTTTCGACTTAAAATCTAAAACTGCTGCATCATCACCAATCCCTTTAACAGTAGAGGTTTGTTTAATTTCAAAATGTTGGGTAAGATGCTCTATAAGACCAAATTCGCCTAGTTCGCTAATCGATGTTCGTTCTTGGTTTTTATCTTCTATCATGGTGCAAAAATAGGTACTTTTTAAACAAATATCCGTTTTTTTAATAGCTAAGTTAGTTTTTCAAAACCCGCATTTCATCGAAAAAATCAACGTTTTAACGCCGATCTAAAACTATTTGCTTAAGTTAGTTGCCCCAAATCTTATTAACCTAATGAAAACTGACGCATCAAGTAAGTTGTCTTGTTCTGTGTTTGGTCATAATCTGTACCGACCAAATTTAAAAGGACTTAAACAAACAGAGTTAGTCTGTTCGACTTGCAATACCAAAATAACAACAGATTCTCATGGTGATTTCAATGAGGAATTATTTACCAATAAAGACATTCAAACTGTCTTGAGGGAATTATTCGTATTGAAAACAAAAATGTCCCGATTTCAACTTTTTAGTTAGCCCTTAATTTCTTAGACAACTATTCTGGCCTTCATCCGATTAATTTTTAATCTTTATCATTAAAGAATACTATCCAATCATTTGCTAATATAATGTTAGGTTCTATGGTAAAACAGGACTTATATTGTATATTTGCAGTCTTATTTAGACAAAATCTATATAACATATGATTAAAGTATCTGAAACAGCTAAAAAGAAAGTCATTGAACTCATGAGTGAAGATGGCTTCAACTCAACGAGCGACTTTGTTCGCGTTGGCGTTAAAAGTGGAGGTTGCTCTGGCTTATCATACGATCTGAAATTTGACAAAGAGCAAAAAGAAGACGATAAGGTTTTTGAAGATAATGGTGTCAAAATCATTGTCGATAAGAAAAGCTTTTTATACCTAATTGGGACAACTCTTGAATATTCAGGAGGTTTAAATGGGGCAGGTTTTGTATTTAACAATCCTAATGCCAATCGCACTTGTGGCTGTGGTGAAAGTTTTTCACTTTAAACCCATGTCAACCTTCACAATAAGAAGGAATTGAACGAATAATGTAAAATAATGAACAAATATACCGAAGACGATTTAAGAGAAGAATTAAAAACCAAAGAGTATGAATATGGTTTTTATACTGATATTGAATCAGATACATTCCCTATTGGCTTAAATGAAGACATAGTAAAAGCGATTTCGCTTAAAAAAGAAGAGCCACAATGGATGACTGATTGGCGATTAGAATCATTTAGAGCTTGGAAAGAAATGATAGAGCCTGAATGGGCAAATGTTAAGTATGTAAAACCAGATTTTCAGGCGATTTCTTATTATTCAGCACCTAACAGCAAACCAAAATATGATAGTTTAGACGAAGTCGATCCAGAACTATTGGAAACGTTTAAAAAGCTTGGAATTTCTCTTGATGAACAAAAGAAATTGGCTGGTGTAGCAATGGATGTTGTGGTCGATTCAGTTTCTGTGGCGACTACGTTCAAAAAGACATTATCAGAAAAAGGAATTATTTTCTGCTCGATAAGCGAAGCCATTAGAGAGCATCCAGAATTAGTAAAAAAATATATCGGAACGGTCGTCCCTCAAAAAGACAACTTCTACGCTGCGCTTAATTCGGCAGTTTTCAGTGATGGGAGTTTCTGCTACATCCCAAAAGGCGTTCGCTGCCCAATGGAATTATCAACTTACTTTAGAATTAACCAAGCAGGGACAGGTCAGTTTGAAAGAACATTGGTGATAGCGGATGAAGGCAGTTATGTCAGTTATTTGGAAGGCTGTACAGCGCCAAGTAGAGATGAAAACCAATTGCATGCAGCAGTTGTCGAGCTGATTGCATTGGACGATGCCGAAATCAAATATTCAACGGTTCAAAACTGGTATCCAGGAAATGCTGAAGGCAAAGGTGGCGTTTACAACTTCGTAACCAAAAGAGGGTTGTGCGAAAAGAACGCCAAAATCTCTTGGACACAAGTAGAAACTGGTTCTGCCATTACATGGAAGTATCCAAGTTGTATCTTAAAAGGCGATAATTCGGTTGGTGAATTTTACTCAATTGCAGTCACCAACAATTATCAGCAAGCCGATACAGGTACCAAAATGATTCATTTGGGCAAAAACACCAAATCGACCATTATCTCTAAAGGTATTTCGGCAGGAAAATCACAAAACTCCTATAGAGGATTGGTACAGATAAGTTCTCGAGCTGACAATGCACGTAACTTCTCACAATGTGACAGTTTACTTATGGGTAATGAATGTGGAGCCCATACATTTCCTTATATAGAAGCAAAAAACAAATCAGCAATAATTGAGCACGAAGCAACAACAAGTAAAATTGGCGAAGACCAAATTTTCTACTGTAATCAACGTGGTATAGATACCGAAAAAGCGATTGCATTAATCGTTAACGGATTTAGTAAAGATGTATTAAACAAGCTTCCTATGGAGTTTGCCGTTGAGGCTCAAAAATTATTGGAAATCAGTTTAGAAGGTTCAGTTGGATAACAGTTATGAAAAAAGTACTAATATTTCTTTTTGTAGTGATGGCTTTTGTAAGCTGTAAAAAAGATTCAAAAACGGAAACCTCAATAGATGAGACCATTGAGGAAGTATCATCAGATATAAAAGAACTTTCAGGGAATTTCATCTACTATGCAGATGCAGCAGTGTTTCAAACCAAGAGTGAATTGTTTGGTGTTGTTGAAAACGAAAAATTAGAAGAATTGATCATTCAATCAGAAACACTAAAGGACCAACCTACCGATGAGGTTGCAGTAACCTTAAAGGTAAAAATATCCAAAAAGCCTGAAAACGAAGAAGGTTGGGACAATAGAATTGAAATTATAGAAATTATAAAAGTGTCAAAAGTCAATTCAGAAGATAGTGATATTATAAAATTAGGAACAAAATAAGTATGTTAAAAATAAGCAACTTACACGCAAGTGTTGAAGATAAAGCCATATTAAGAGGCATTAATTTAGAAGTCAAAGCAGGTGAGGTACATGCCATTATGGGGCCAAATGGCTCTGGTAAAAGCACCTTGGCATCTGTGATTGCAGGGAAAGAAGAGTATGAAGTCACTGAAGGTGAAATTTTACTCAACGACGAAAATATTGATGAATTGGCAGCTGAAGAGCGCGCTCACAAAGGCATCTTTTTGTCATTTCAATATCCTGTTGAAATCCCAGGCGTATCTGTCACCAATTTTATGAAAACAGCCATTAACGAAACGCGAAAAGCAAAAAACCTGCCTGACATGCCAGCAAATGAAATGCTAAAAATGATTCGTGAAAAATCGGAACTATTGGAAATTGATCGAAAATTTTTATCACGTTCCATAAACGAAGGCTTTTCCGGTGGAGAAAAAAAGCGTAATGAAATCTTTCAAATGGCAATGTTAGAACCAAAATTAGCAATACTAGATGAAACCGATTCTGGGTTAGATATCGATGCGCTTCGTATTGTTGCTAATGGAGTCAATAAACTAAAAAGCAAAGACAACGCAGTCATTGTTATAACACATTACCAACGTTTGTTGGATTATATCGTTCCAGATTTTGTACACGTTTTGTATAATGGACGAATCGTTAAGTCTGGAGGCAAAGAGCTAGCGCACGAACTAGAAGAAAAAGGGTACGATTGGATTAAAGAAGAAATAAACGCATAACAACAGTAACCGGTCGTCAGTTAGCAGTGAGCAGTCAAAAAATGCTACTGAAGACTATAGACTGAAGACTTAAAAAAATGGAACTAAAAGAAAAACTCATAGCATCGTTTATGGCATTCGAAAACCAAGTGGATATCGATTCGCCAGTTCATGATGTACGCAGTGAAGCCATCAAACAGTTTGAGACACAAGGGTTTCCTTCAAAAAAGGAAGAAGCTTGGAAGTATACATCTTTAAATAGTATTTTAAAGCATGATTATAGTGTGTTTCCAAAACACGAAAATACTGTAGAGTATAACGATGTAAAAAAATTCTTTATTCACGATATAGATACTTACAAAATTGTGTTTATAGATGGTAAATATGCATCACATTTATCACAAACAACACACGATGGTATCGATGTCTGTTTGATGTCTTCTGCCTTGAACAAACCAAAATATCGAATTCTTATTGAGAATTATTTCAACAAAATAGCTGCAAAAGACAGTTTAACCTCTTTGAATACAGCATTCTCACAAGAAGGAGCTTACATACATATTCCGAAAAATAAACTAGTAGCAAAACCAATACAGATTGTTCATTTTTCAACAGGGAACGAATCAGCTTTGATGTTGCAGCCACGTAATTTGATTGTCGTTGATGAAAACTCTCATGTACAAATTATTGAGCGCCACCAAAGTTTGACCGACAACCCAGTTTTGACCAATACTGTTACAGAAATTTACACCAACAAACGAGCCATCGTCGATTACTATAAAATTCAAAATGATAACGAAAACGCGTCGTTGATAGACAATACTTTCATCAATCAAAAACAAGAAAGTGTCGCATCACTACATACCTTTTCTTTTGGAGGAAAACTGACGCGTAACAATCTTAATTTCTACCAAAACGGAGAGCGAATAGATTCGACTTTAAAAGGCGTGACCATTATTGGCAACAAACAACATGTTGACCATAATACTTTGGTGCACCATATTGAACCCAATTGTGAAAGCCATCAAGATTATAAAGGTATTTTTGGAGATTCTTCAACTGGTGTTTTCAACGGTAAAGTTTTGGTCAATAAAGAAGCTCAAAAAACCAATGCATTTCAGGCAAACAACAATATTTTAGTAAGCGACAAAGCAAGTATTAATACTAAACCACAATTAGAGATTTTTGCAGACGATGTAAAATGCTCTCATGGTTGTACTATTGGGCAGTTAGACGAAAGCGCCATGTTTTATATGCGTTCACGAGGTATTCCAGAAAAAGAAGCCAAAGCATTGTTAATGTACGCGTTTAGTAATAATGTATTAAGTTCGGTTAAAATCCCTGAAATTAAACAACGTATCACTAAAATTATAGCTACGAAACTTGGTGTAAATATTGGGTTCGATTTATAAAATTATTTGAAGCTATTTCCAGCTTTCGGCAGTCGCTTTTTGCTCACAAAAGAGCTCCAACAATTGCCTCAATCTGGGCTATTAAAAAGCAACTATGTTCAACGTAGAAACCATAAGAAAAGACTTCCCAATACTTTCTCGTAAAGTTAATGGCAAACCTTTAGTGTATTTTGATAACGCAGCAACATCTCAAACACCACAACAGGTTATAGATGTTATTGTAGATTATTATTCAAATTACAATGCCAACATACACAGAGGAGTTCATAGTTTAAGTCAAGAAGCTACCGATAAATACGAACAAGCCCGACAAAAAATTCAAAAACATTTTAATGCCAAATTTGCTCATGAAATCATTTTCACATCAGGAACAACTCATGGGATTAATTTAGTAGCAAACGGATTTTCTTCATTACTAAAAAAAGGAGATGAAATAATAGTTTCAGCTTTAGAACATCATAGTAATATTGTGCCTTGGCAAATGCTTTGTGAGCGTACAGGAGCTATTTTAAAAGTCATCCCAATGAATCAAGAAGGAGAGCTCGTAATTAGTGAGTACGACAAACTCCTTTCAAACAAAACAAGACTGGTTTTTGTAAATCATATTTCAAACGCATTAGGTACAATAAATCCAATCGAAAGTATTATAACTAAAGCACACAATGTTGGTGCAGCAGTTTTAATAGATGGAGCCCAAGCAAGTCCGCATATAAAAGCAGATGTTCAAAAACTAGATGTGGATTTTTATGTGGTTTCTGCTCATAAAATGTGTGGACCAACAGGTGTTGGTATGGTATATGGTAAAGAAGAATGGCTTAACAAATTACCACCTTATCAAGGAGGAGGCGAAATGATTGCCGAGGTAACTTTCGAAAAAACCACTTACGCAACTTTACCGCATAAGTTTGAAGCCGGAACTCCAAATATTTGTGGTGGTATAGCATTTGGTGCAGCAATAGATTATATGAATGCAATTGGCTTTGATAATATTGCAAAATATGAACACGAGCTTTTAGAGTATGGAACACAAAAACTCTCTGAAATAGAAGGCTTAAAAATTTACGGAACAGCCAAACATAAAACTTCAGTAATTTCTTTTAATCTAGAAGGGATTCATCCTTATGATGTAGGTACAATTTTAGACAAAATGGGAATCGCTGTTCGTACAGGACATCATTGCGCACAACCAATTATGGATTTCTATAAAATTCCAGGAACAGTAAGAGCATCATTTGCATTTTATAACACCAAACAAGAAATAGACGCAATGGTTGAAGGTGTTAAAAAAGCAAAGATCATGCTATCATAAAATTTATATATTTACTTTACATTTTAATACTTATTTATGAATTCAAAATTTGGAATCCTATCAGTCTGCGTTTTACTGTTTTTTTCATGTGCTAAAGAAGACGAGAAAACAATTTTTATCAATGATATTATGGTCAATTGTGTCGGTGTTTCACCGCAAAAATGTTTTCAGATAAAGGAAAACGAATCAGACCCATGGTATAATTATTATGGCAATATAGAAGGCTTTGATTTTGAACCAGGTTATACTTATAAATTAAAAGTTCGTGTAGTTAAGGTCGAAAATCCTGCAGCCGACCAATTATCAGAAGCGTTTGTACTATTGGATGTGCTTAAAAAAACTAAAGTAGAAATTGACAAATCAGCATTGACCATCGATCAAGGTTCTTGGTTGGTCACTCACATTAATAATAAGTCTGATTTCAAAAGAAACCCAACACTGACGGTTACTTTACCACAAGGTCAAGTTCAAGGCAGCACAAGTTGCAATAAGTTTTTTGGAAATGTTGAGATAGGAAGCAATACGTTTAAAACACATAAAATTGCATCCACCAAAATGATGTGCGATGATATGGCCACTGAACAACTGTTTTTAGAAAACCTAAATTTGATAACTTCATATAAAATTGAAAATGAAACACTGCAATTAATGAGTAATGACGGCAAAGTAGTTATGGAGTGTAGTCATTTAAAAGAAAGAGAATAGTTTGGCTCCTTTTTTGCATTCATATAATAAAAAACGACAATGAAATTTTTGATAAGTTTAATGGTGTTATTAATGATTAATAATGAATGTGGTTTAAAACCACATCAACCAATTGGGACCATCTCAGATGTGACACAAGAAGGAATCAGCATTACATACAATGCACTTTCAAGAGGGTTTTTTGAAAAAATTAGAGCCACCAAAGATACTTTGATGGTATCTAATGATAGAAATCTAGTTGAAAAAGAAACTTATATCTGCACTGAAAAAGATTGGACTGAATTGATGGTGCTTTTAAAAGAAATAGATATTGAATCGTTACCCACTTTAGAAGCACCAACATCAAAACGATTGTACGATGGCGCAGCACATGCAAGTCTTTCAATTGAAAAAAAAGACACAACAATTCAAAGCAATGGTTTTGACCATGGATATCCACCAAAAGCTATAGAAAGATTGGTCAACAAACTATTATCTATGGCTGAAAACGCTCAAAAACAATAGATAAATTGTATTTTTGCAGTAAATGAATATAATGACCATTAAAGCCATACAAGACGAGATTATTGATGAATTTTCAATGTTTGAAGATTGGGAAGAGCGCTATCAATATATGATTGATTTAGGTAAAACATTGCCTCTTATAGACCAACAATACAAAACAGAAGACAATCTAATTAAAGGCTGTCAAAGTAAAGTTTGGGTTCATGCAGAGATGAAAGATGATAAAGTTGTGTTTACTGCAGATAGTGATGCCATTATCACCAAAGGCATTATCGCTATTTTATTAAGAGTGTTCTCTAATCAAAAACCGCAAGATATTATTGATGCAGACACCACGTTTATTGACGACATTGGCTTAAAAGAGCACCTGTCACCCACACGAGCCAATGGATTGGTGAGTATGATTAAACAACTAAAAATGTATGCCATAGCATACCAAACACAATTACAGTAACATGAGTGAAATTATAGATACAGCCGAATTGGGCGAAAAAATTGTGAAGGTTTTAAAAACTATTTATGACCCAGAAATACCTGTTGATATTTACGAGCTTGGATTAATCTATGACGTATTTGTCAATGAAGATTATGATGTTAAGATTTTAATGACTTTAACTACTCCCAACTGTCCAGTAGCAGAAACCTTACCAATGGAAGTAGAAGAAAAAGTAAAATCATTGAACGATGTAAAATCTGCAGAAGTAGAGATCACTTTCGATCCGCCTTGGAGCCAAGATTTGATGAGCGAAGAGGCCAAATTAGAACTAGGAATGCTATAATTTAATAAAATTTAATGCCCAGAGAAACCCCAAAATCATTAAAAGATGATAGCAAAACCAGTTTAAAAAAATCTTTTAGTGCTTTAGTGTTCATTCCTCGTTTCTTTAAGGAAATTTGGAGAACCAACAAAAAACTGTTCCTTTTATCTTCAGTTTGTAGGCTTGTTGGGGCTTTGCTTCCAGTGATCATTCTTTGGATTGGCAAACTCATCATTGATGAAATCATCTTTCAATCCAAGGCCGAAGTTTCTGACCTAACACATCTTTGGACTTACGTAGCCATTGAATTTGGTCTTATCATTCTTTCTGATTTGGTTAGCAGAGCTATTTCGCTAACAGACAGTTTGTTGGGTGACGCCTATTCTATTGAATCTTCTGTAACTATTATTAAAAAAACCAATCAAATCGATATCAGCCTTCTCGAAGATTCAGAGTTCTATGATAAATTGGAACGTGCAAGAATCCAAACGGCTGGTCGCGTGGGTTTGATGTCCAACGCGCTAGGAGAAGTTCAAAGTTTAATTTCAATAGCAACCTTGGTTGCAGGATTGATTTATTTTGAACCCTATCTTATCATTTTATTGGTGTTGAGTATTATTCCTTCATTTATAAATGAGATTTGGTTCAGCCAACAACAATATTCGTTGGCGAGAGGATGGACTGCCGAACGAAGAGAATTGGATTATTTGCGATTTATTGGCGCCAATAATCAAACAGCGAAAGAAATTAAGTTGTTTGGTTTGACAGATTTTATTGTGGACAGATTCAAGAATCTTTCCAACGAATATTATGATTTAAATAAAAAACTAGCAGTTAAACGTTCTGCATTGGGCTTTTTATTTAATGTTTTGGGAACCTTGAGTTACTATGGTGCTTATATCTTTATCATTTATCGAGTCATTTCTGGAGTCATCACTCTTGGTGAATTGACGTTTCTATCTGGAGCATTCAATAGATTGACAAGAAACCTTCAAGATTTCTTTTCAAAATTCACGCGTATTACCGAAAGCGCTTTATACCTAAAAGATTATTTCGAGTTCATAGATATTTCGATAGAACCAAAACATTCTGAAGACATGCCATTACCAGAAAAAATTCAATCGGGATTTGAATTCAAAAACGTTCATTTTTCTTATCCTGATTCAGACCACGAAATTCTTAAAGGGGTCAGTTTTAATATAGAAGTTGGAGAAAAAATGGCATTTGTTGGTCAAAATGGCGCTGGAAAAACAACACTTACCAAACTACTGTTGCGTTTTTACGAACCAACTTCTGGTGAAATCCTATTGGATGGCATCAACATTAACCGTTTCAAAAAGGATGAGTATCAAGAATTCTTTGGTGTCATTTTCCAAGATTTTTATCGCTATGAATTTACGGTTAGGGAAAATATTGCCATAGGAGACATTGACGAACTGAATAATGACAAAAAAATTCAGAAAGCAGCCGAATTGAGCTTGGCTAATCAGGTGATTTCAGAATTGAAAAAGGGGTACGACCAACAACTTGGTAAGCGTTTTTATAAAGGACAAGAGCTTTCGGGCGGACAATGGCAAAAAGTTGCTTTGGCGAGAGCTTACATGAAAGACGCTGAAGTCATGATTTTAGATGAGCCCACTTCTGCATTAGACGCTAAAGCCGAAAGTGAAGTCTTTGAAAGATTTATTGGGCTTACCAAAGATAAAACCAGCATCATCATTTCGCATCGTTTTAGTACAGTTCGACAAGCCGATAGAATTTTGGTTTTAGATGAAGGCAAGATTTTGGAGATAGGGTCACATCAAGACCTTATGGCAAATCAATCATTATATGCCGAACTATTTAAACTTCAAGCAGAAGGATATCAATAAAAAACTTAATTTTGTGACATGGCAGACGAAATTGTCAATAGAGTAGCAAACAGTAAACTTATTGTGGTTGACCTTGAAGATTATTATCCTAAAGGCCAACGCACACTTTTCGATATAAAAGACTGGTTGTATGAAGGGCTGGTTTTGCGCGAAAGAGACTTCAGAGATTATGTTAATGAGCACGATTGGTCACAATATAAAGACCATTACGTTGCCATGACCTGCACTTCAGATGCGATTGTGCCTGCTTGGGCTTTTATGCTATTAACAATGCATTTGCAGCCTTTTGCTAAACAAATTGTTATTGGAAGTTTAGAACAATTGGAAACCTCAATTTTTCAGGATGTCATTACTAATTTGGATATTTCTGAATTTATTGACAAACCTTTAATCATAAAAGGATGCTCCAATAAACCCGTTCCAGCAAATGCCTACATTCTGTTATCTCAAAAATTAAAACCAATAGCAAGGTCTATTATGTATGGGGAAGCATGCTCTTCGGTACCTTTGTACAAACGCAAATAATTGAAAGAAAATTTTCATAAAATTCACCTAACGCATATATTTGCAAGCTGTTACTAAAAAGTTCATAATATAAAATTTAATAAAATGACTAAAAAATTACTTTTTGCAGTTACTCTTATGTTAACTGTTTCATTTGGTTTTTCTCAAACCAAAGAAGAATTACAAGCACAAAAATCAGAAAAGCAAGCAGCAGCAGATGCCCTACAAGCTGAAGCTAATGCTTTACAAGCGCAAATAGATGCACTTCCTGGTTGGAGGGTAGGTGCTTTTGGTACCATTGGAGGTAGTTTGTCTAACTTCAATAATTGGTATTCTCAAGGTGCTCCAAATAATTCTTCGGGAAGTATTGGAATCACTTTTAATGGGTATGCTAATTTAATCCAAGAAAAGTTTTTTTGGAGAAACTCATTAAATACAAATCTTAATTGGGTAAAGTTGGATAATAAAGACACTGATTTGGATGATGATAGTTTTAATCCAACAACAGATGTGTTCAATATTACATCTCTTTACGGCTGTAACATTACTGAAAAGTTAGCAGCATCGACATTGTTGGAATATAGAACGACTTTATTGAACAATTTTAATGATCCAGGTTATTTAGATTTGGGTGTTGGTGTTACTTGGACACCAATTACTGATTTAATTGTTGTGATTCATCCTTTGAACTACAATTTTGTGTTCAGTAAAGGTGATACGGTTTTTGAATCGTCTTTAGGAGCAAAAATTGTTGCTGATTACACAAGACAAATTGGAGACATCAACTTTAAGACCAACCTGTCAATGTTCCAAAGTTATAAAAGCGGAGACTATTCTAACTGGACTTGGAATAACTCATTCAGCTATACATTGTGGAAAATGATAGGTGTTGGTTTTGACTTCGGATTAAGAAGCAACAAACAAGAAGCCTTGAATTATGCATTAGGGCAATTACCAGCTGATTTTGTTGGTGAGCAACCAACATTTGATAATATCGACAACGATTTACAAACATATTATACTGTTGGTTTGAGTTATAAATTTTAAATCAATAACTTTTTAATAAAACAGAAAAGCATCCACAATTGGATGCTTTTCTGTTTTATTCATCATCGCCTTCATAGTCTGGATACAAAAAGTGATTGTATGGGAAACGGGATACATGGATAGCCCTTACCTCATCATAGACACGTTTCTTAAACGCTTCAAGGTTTTCTTTGTTGAGTGCAGATATAAAGATGGCATCATTTCCAATTTTATTCATCCATGTTTTTTTCCATTCGTCTAGTGTGTAATTGGCTTTTGTTTTTGTAGCAATTAGGTCGTCGCCATCAAATGGAACCGCTTCATAGGCATCAATTTTATTAAAAACCATAATGGTAGGTTTGTCTGCACTATCAATTTCGTCAAGTATTTTATTGACAGAAGCTATATGTTCTTCAAAGTTTGAATGTGAAATATCTACAACATGTAATAACAAATCTGCTTCACGGACTTCATCCAAAGTGCTTTTAAAAGACTCAACCAGTTGTGTTGGTAGTTTTCTAATAAATCCAACGGTGTCGCTTACTAAAAATGGTAGGTTGCCAATAACAACTTTTCTAACTGTAGTATCTAAAGTAGCAAACAGCTTATTTTCAGCAAACACATCACTTTTACTAATGACGTTCATTAAGGTTGACTTACCAACATTAGTGTATCCTACTAAAGCTACACGAACCATTTGCCCTCTATTGCCACGTTGCACAGCCATTTGCTTGTCAATTGTCTTTATTTTGTCTTTAAGCAACGAAATCCTATCTCGAACGATACGTCTATCGGTTTCTATCTCTGTCTCTCCAGGACCACGCATTCCAATACCACCTTTTTGACGCTCCAAATGCGTCCACATCCCTTTTAAACGAGGTAATAAATATTCACATTGAGCCAGTTCTACTTGTGTTCTTGCATAGCTGGTTTGTGCTCTTTGAGCAAAAATATCGAGTATCAAATTAGTTCTATCCAGAACCTTACAGTTTAGAATTTTACTGATATTACGTTCTTGTGCTGCAGATAGTTCATCATCAAAAATGGCTGTTCCCACTTCATTTTCTTCAATAAAGCGACGTACGTCTTCCATTTTGCCAGTTCCAATGAAGGTTTTTGGGTTAGGCATTTCCATTTTTTGGATAAACCGCTTGATTACTTCACCACCTGCAGTGTATGTCAAAAACTCCAATTCATCCAAATACTCCTTCGACTTGGCCTCGTCCTGTTCTTTGGTAACTACACCAATCAATACTGCTTTTTCTAATTCTATATCTTTCTTTTCGATCATATTTTTTAAATAACACACAAAGTTACATAATTGAATGCACTCGATTTAGTATTTTTAAAACTTAAATTTATTTCGTGAATTCTCAATCAACACTTTATACCATTGCATTTTATAATACCGAAAATTTATTTGATGTTTTTGAAGACAGATTAACAAATGACAATGATTTTTTGCCTGTTTCGGCAAAATTGTGGAATCGAAAGCGGTATGAGAAAAAAATCTACAAACTAGGATTAGTTATCTCACAAATAGGATTTAAATCGGCTAACAAACCACCTACATTGATAGGGCTGGCCGAAGTTGAAAATGATGTCGTTCTAAAGGATTTAATAGAAAGTGATGAGCTAAAAGCTTATAACTACGGTTTTGTGCACTATAATTCGCTAGATGAGCGAGGTATTGATGTTGCGTTACTATATAATAAGGATGAGTTTACCGTTGAAACATCAGAAAGTTTTCCTATTTATATTGAAGACGAGTCAGGGGAAAGGGACTATACAAGAGACATTTTATTGGTAACGGGATATTTGAACAATGAAAAATTACACATTCTTGTAAATCATTGGCCATCAAGACACGAAGGATCAGATCTTACCGAATATAAAAGACTTCTTGCATCAGATAGGGCTTCTGAAATTATTATGAAACTCAAGGTAAAGAATCCTGATTCTAAAATTATCATTATGGGCGACTTTAATGATAACCCAAACAACGCAAGCATTACAAAATTAAAAAATGACAACTTATTATTTAATACGATGGAATCTGTTTGGTCTTATAGTAGAGGTAGTGTCAATCACGATTTTAGATGGATAATGTTTGACCAAATACTATTAACACGTAATCTTGTAGTGCCTCAGCCAAACGAGTTAAAGTTTGTTGAAGCCGACATCTTTGACGAAAAATTCTTGACGCAATATAATGGTAAATTTAAAGGACAACCTTATAGAACGTATGTTGGGAAAAAATATAAAGGAGGCTTTAGCGACCATTTTCCTGTATATATCCAATTATCAAAAGAGTCATTTTGACATTTGTTAAAACCCAGCACTTTTTGTCGATTAAAAATGCACTTTATCTATTATAGTATTGTTAATACTTTGTTAACTATCATTTTTTTTATCTTCGGTTAGTTGTACGTTTTTCATATAGAATGCAACAAACCCCAACATTTTTTTAAAATAACAAACCTAATAACACAAGTCATTTGTAATCAATGTATTATAATGATTTTAATAGTATGATTTAATTAACCTAAAAGATTCAAATGAAAAAAATTACACTTTTAATTGTTTTACTGACTTTCTCTTTTAGTTGGTATGGAAATGCCCAAATTACAACGTATCCTTATTCTGAAGACTTTGAAGCAGGTCCAGGAGGATGGGTTGCAACAAATGGTGCGAATGGAACATGGGCTTTAGGAACTCCAGCAGCTAATGTCATTAACAGTGCTGCCTCTGGAGCAAATGCTTGGACGACTAATCTAACAGGTAATTACAATGCGAATGAAAATTCGTTTGTTCAAAGCCCTGTTTTTGATTTAACTTCTTTAACAGCGCCTAGCATCGAATTTCGTATTTGGTGGAATGCAGAGTTTAGCTGGGATGGGATGGTATTGCAGTCCTCAATTAATTCTGGTGGCACTTGGCAAAATGTCGGAGCTTTAGGCGATCCTAATAACTGGTTCAATGATGGAACCATCAATGGGAATCCAGGTGGCCAACAAGTAGGATGGACAGGAAGAGTGGCAGTAACAAATAATGGTTCTAACGGATGGCGTATAGCTAGACACGCATTAACTGGACTTGCAGGACAAAGCAATGTGATTTTTAGATTTGCGTTTGGTTCTGATGGTACAGTACAAGATAATGGTGTGGCCTTCGATTTGGTTTCGATATATGATGTTTCTTGTCCAGAACCAGCAGCTTTAACGGTAAATAGTATCGTCGCAACGACTGTCAACCTCGGATGGACAGCAGGCGGCCCTCAATCTAATTGGGAATTTGTAAATCAACTAGCAGGGACTCCAGCGCCAACTAATGCAACTTCTGGAACTCCAATTTCTACTAATTTTGTTGAAATAATGAATTTAACGGAAGGTGCTGATTATCAGTTTTATGTTAGAACTGATTGTGGGGCAGGCGAATATAGTGGCTGGGTTGGACCATTGAATTATTCTATAAGCGGTCCAGGAGAAACCTGCGGCAACCCACTGGTTGTCACAACCCTTCCTTATGTAACCGATGATAATACAGCAAACTATGGAGACGATTATTCTGGTGGCCCTGGAACTAACTGTGGCTCTACGAGTGGTTATTTAGGAGGAGACGATGTTGTTTACTCTTACACACCAGCTGCAGATACATCCATTACAATTACGTTGACACCAGGAGGCACATGGTCAGGATTGTTTGTATATACCAGTTGTGCCGATATTGGCGTTGCATGTGCAAATGGAGTTGCAAATTCAGGATCTGGGATTAGAGAAATCATACTTCCAGTAACCGCTGGAACAACTTATTATATAGTCATTTCTACTTGGCCAACGCCACAAAGTATCCCATATAATTTAACCATTACAGAAAACACATGTACAGATGCAGTCGCAACTTATTCTGTAAATGGTGATTGCTCAACTGCACCACAATTTTTTGTTGAAGTTGACTTAACAAGTTTAGGTTCTGCTTCATCGATAACAATGACCGATAATCAAGGCAGTACACCTCAAACTACAGGTGTGACAGGTGTCTTTAACTTTGGACCTTATGCCAATACAACAGATGTTGTTATTACAGTAACTAATGATAATGATGCCAATTGTGTATTGACAAGCCCAACGTTGACCCAAGAATTCTGCCAGGATTTTGTTGTGGATTGTTCTGTTGGACCACAAACCTTGAATTATTGTTATTCAAATGGAGGTGCAACCAACCCAGTCGTCTTTACGTTCACAAGTAACGATGGCACACCACTTAACTTAAACTTTAATTCTGGATTTGTTGAACAAGGTTGGGATGAGCTTGTAGTCATTGATACTAATGGCAGCTTTATTGTTGCTCCAACAGATTTGTTTTATGGCAATGGTGGAGACTTATCAGGTTTAACGTATCAGTCAACTGGTGATACGATTTCATTTTACATAAATTCAGATGGTGTATTTAGTTGTGAAACCAATGGATATGCACCAATAGATGTAACCGTTAGTTGTGCAACTTGTATCAATCCTACAGCAACATATGCTGTGGTTGATGATTGCGCCAATGGTGACCAGTTTTTAATCGATGTCAACGTAACCAGTTTAGGTGATGCGACATCATTAACGATTTCGAATAATATTAACGGCTTGACTACACCAGTTCCAGCAACAGGCGTTTATCAAATTGGACCATTCCCTTTTGTTACTCCTGTAGTTGTAACACTTTCAAATGACCAAGATGTTAACTGTGTTATTAATAGTCCGGCTTTCCAACTATTGGCATGTCCACCAGATAATGACAACCCATGTGACGCAACGGTTGCAGTGGTAAATGATAGTTTTATTTGTGCAGAGAGTACACCTGGATCTTTAATAGAAGCCACAGCCTCTGGAGTACCATCAGGTACCTGTACAGGTAATCCAAATGATGATATTTGGTTTCAATTTGTTGCAGAGAGTGAGTTTCAATTGATTGCTTTGGCTAATATGTCAGGAAGTGACACTTTTAATATTGATCATGCAATTTACGGAGGTACTTGTGACAACCTTGTTCCTTTAGCTTGTGAATCTGCTAATCTATCAAGTATAACACCACAATTGACCATTGGTAACACTTATTTTATTAGAGTGTTCTCTGGAGGCGCAAACCCTGTGACAACAACCTTCGATTTATGTATCACACCATACGAAGCACCTACAAATATTGCTTGTACTCAAGCCAATAATTATTGTAGTGCAGGAGGTGATATTCTCTATACTCCTAATGTGGTCAATATGCCAAATAACTCATCAGTGGCCTGTTTGGGTACAATTCCAAATCCTACATACAGTGTTTTAGAAATTGGAACGTCAGGGGAAGTTTTGATAGAGATTGTTCAAAATACAGCGTTTGACGCCAATGATAACCCTATTGGTGATGAGTTAGATGTCGATTATGTGCTTTGGGGACCTTTTACTCCTGACACTGATTTTTGTACTCTAGGACTTGAAGTCGATTGTCCTAGCTGTCCTAACAACACAACTAATCCTAATTTTTATCCATTTGGCAATATTGTCGATTGTAGTTATTCAGCACAAGCTTTTGAAAGTGTGACTCTACAAAACGCTATTGCTGGAGAAATTTATTTATTGTTAGTTACTAATTTTGATCAGGATGCTGGAATCATTCAAGTAACGCAAACTAATGTTGGAGCTACAGGAGCAGGAAATATTACTTCTGATATACAAGTAACATTAGATTCTAGTGAAGGGTTTGATATTTGCGGTATCCCATCAACTGATTTGGTTGCTGCATCTCCATTTGCAGATTCTTATGAATGGTTTTTAAATGATGGGCTTATCACTGGCCAAACGTCTGCAACATTAACAATAACAGAAAGCGGTACTTATAAAGTGATTGCTTATGATGAGAATTGTGGAGCTGAGGCAGAAGATACATTGGTCATTGTTTTTGGTGATGAGGCTCAATTAGAGCCAATAGATCCTATCATTACATGTGATGACCTTTCGGCTGATGAAATTGAAAACTTTGATCTTCAAGGTCATATTGCTAATTTCAACTTCCTTAATGGGCAAGATGCTTCTATGTTTAATATTACGTTCCACCTTACTCAAAGTGAAGCAAATCAAAACATTAACCCATTGACATCGCCATACAATAATGTGAGCAATCCGCAAACAATCTATGTTAGATTCTCTGATGTTGATGCGGCATTCTGTAGTGCTACGTCAAGTTTCCAATTAATTATTTCTGGACCACAGCCAACAGCCAACAGTGTAGATATCAATGAATGTGATGATGATTACGATGGATTTACCGATTTTGATTTGGCAGCACATGATGCTAATGTTTTAGGTAGCCAAGATGCCAACACATTTACTGTGACTTATTACGAAACACAAGCTGATGCTGAAGCAGGAACCAATCCAATTGATACGTCATCCCTATACAACAGTACATCGAAAACTATTTGGACAAGAATTGAGAGCAACATAGCTTTTGATTGTTATTCGGTTATAGATTTTGATCTGATTGTAGATGAATTGCCAAATACAACCTTCACAACCGATTTTGATTATGAAGTGTGTCCTAATGCAACAGTACCAATCATTATTACAGCGACAGGTGAAAACTATGCAGAAAGTGATGTCACTATAAACTGGTTACAAGATGGTGTTCCAATTACTGGCCAAACAGGATTGGCATTACCAGTATTATTAGCTGGAACTTATACTATTGAGGTGGTATTTAATGGCACTCAATGTAGCTCATCTGCCGATATTGAAGTGATACAATTAGAACAATGTATTTTCCCTCAAGGAATTTCTCCTGGAGTATCACCAGGTCAAAATGACTTTTTCGATTTAAGTAGTTTTAATGTTACTAAACTTGAGATTTTCAATAGAAATGGAACGTTGGTGTATTCTAAAAACAACTATACTAACGAATGGCACGGACAAAGCAACAATGGAGATGAACTTCCAGTAGGAACTTATTTCTATACGGTAGAGTATGATGGCGGAAAACAAAAAAGCGCTTGGGTTTACATTAATAAATAAATTAACCAACTAATACAAATGAAATGAGCACAATAATCATTTTATAATCACCAAATGATTATTGTGCAAATTCCATCTGACAACTAAAAAAACAACAATAACAGATGAAAAAACTATATATTATAATTGTATTGCTCATCGCCACACAGATGCAAGCACAGCAAGACCCTCAATATACACAGTATATGTATAATATGAATGTCATCAACCCAGCATATGCTGGTTCAAGAGAGAATTTATCTTTTGGACTTTTATATCGTACACAATGGACAGGTATTGATGACGCTCCAAGAACAGGCACATTTTTTGGGCATTTACCAGTTGGAGAGAAAGTAGGCGTTGGTTTATCGATTATTGCAGACCAACACGGCCCTGTTAAAGAAACAAATGCTTATGCCGATTTCTCTTATACCTTACGTTTAGGTGGTGAGCATCGTTTGGCTTTCGGATTAAAAGCAGGTGCAACCTTTCATGATATTGGTCTAGCCGATTTAGCAACCATTGATCCAACTGACCCATTCTTTTCTGAAAACATTAACAGTACCACGCCAAATATTGGAGCAGGATTTTTCTACTATACAGATAACTATTATTTAGCTGGTTCTGTTCCGAATATTTTAAATTCGGTACATTTAGATGCCAATGGCAATAAGCTGGGATCAGAAGCCACGCACTATTTCGTAACGGGTGGCTATGTTTTTCAAGTATCAGCTAATACCAAATTAAAACCTTCATTTATGGTGAAATCTTCATTTGATGCACCAACATCGTTTGACGTTAACCTAAATGCTTTATTCTTTGAGAAATTTGAACTAGGAGCATCCTACAGATTGGATGACTCATTTTCTGGATTGGTTAATTTTGCAATCACACCGTCACTACGCATAGGTTATGCTTATGATAGTGTTACATCAGATATCAAAAAATATGCATCTTCATCACATGAATTCTTGCTATTGTTTGATCTGAATTTCCCGAAAAAAGTTTCACGTTCACCAAGATATTTCTAACCAGTTAAGCTAAACATTATGAAAAAAATAAATATACTTTTTACATTTATAATATTGAGTGGTTTCAGCTTAACTGCTCAAAACAAAGACACCAAAAAAGCCGATAAGCATTTTGCACGATTTGAATTTGTTGAAGCAGCCGAAGACTATGCCAAATTGGTTGAAGATGGCAAAGCCGATACTTATGTATATGGCCAATTAGCAGAGTCGTATTATAACGTTTTTAATACTGTTGAAGCCGAACGCTACTATGCTAAAGCATTAGAAGGGTCTCAAAATCCTGAAATGATTTATAAATACTCTCAAATGCTAAAAGCGAATGGCAAATATGAAGAGTCTAATCAGCAAATGGCAAAGTTTGCATCGATGCGTCCTGCCGACGACAGAGCTGTAGCATTCAAGCAAAACCCAGATTATTTGCCTAAAATTTTAGAAAAAGGCAAAAAGTTCAATGTTCAGAATTTAGGGTTCAACTCACAGTTTTCTGACTTTGGAGGTACCTTTAAAAATGGGAAACTATATATTACATCGGCAAGAAATGCCAGTAGAAAAAACTATGGATGGAATGAGCAACCTTTTTTGGATATTTATGAACTGACCAAAAATTCAGATGGGACTTATCAGCCAGCAGTATTGTTAGATTCAAAAATCAACACTAAATACCATGAAGGTGTGGTGTCTTTTAGTCCTGATGGCAATACCATGTATTTTTCAAGAGAAAGTTTCTTTGAAAACGTTTATGAAAAAGATTCCATCTCAAAAATAAGATATAGTGTATTGCACCTTTTTAAAGCGACAAAATCAGGTTCTGGATGGGATAATGTCGAAGGATTCCCATTAAACAGTGAAAACTATTCTGTTAAAAACCCATCGGTAAGTAGTGATGGAAAAACATTGTACTTTGCTTCAGACATGCCTAGCGGTTATGGTGGTTTTGATATCTATAAAGTTGCAATCAATGAAGATGGCTCATTAGGTGAAGCTGTCAACCTCGGTCAAAAAGTAAATACTGAAGGGCAAGAAATGTTCCCATTCATCAGTGATAATGGAACGCTTTATTTCTCATCTAATGGACATTTGGGGCTTGGAGGCCTAGATGTGTTCCATACAAAAGAAATCGACGGCAAAATGGCTCCTATTCGCAATATTGGGATTCCTATTAATGGGAATGCTGATGATTTTGCATTTCATATTGATGAAGCTACCGGAGAAGGTTTTGTGTCTTCTAACAGAGAAGGCGGATTGGGAAGTGATGATATTTACGCCATCAAAAAATTGCAACCACTATGTGATGTGTTGATTACTGCAACAGTTACAGATATTAAGACAGGAAAACCAGTTAATGCTGCTATGGTTAGCTTATATGATGACCAAGGCAATAAGGTGCTTTCTAAAGTAGCTGATTCTGATGGAACTGCTGAATTTATTGTAGAGTGTGGTAAAAACTCTGAATTGGAAGTGACCATGGATGGTTATGAAAGTAGAAAAGTAACCATTAAGGGAACAGAGGAAGAAGAAGTAAATGTGACAATAGCATTAGATCCTATCGATAAGATTATAGCTGCTGATAGAATAGAGCTTAATCCAATATATTTTGAATTTGACAAATCCAATATCACTTCGCAAGCTGCGTTTGAATTGGATAAGTTAGTTCAGATTATGAACAAATATCCAGATCTTGTCATTAGTGCAACATCGCATACTGATAGTAGAGGTTCGGCATCCTATAACGAACGTTTGTCTGACCGACGTGCAAAAACAACTGTTCAATATGTCATCTCAAAAGGTATTGATAAGAGTAGAATTTCTGGAGTTGGTAAAGGTGAAAATGAGCCTAAAGTAAATTGTGGAACTAATTGTACAGAAGAAGAACACCAATTAAACAGACGTTCGGAGTTTCTCATCACTGCTGGAGGGCCACAGGCACAGTAAATATAACAACTAACTATAACTAACTAACCTTTGAAGAGCTCTATCATTTTGATAGGGCTTTTTATTTTAGAAGATTTTCAACATCAATATGGAAAGAAAAATACAAACAAAAGGGATAAGTAATAAAGCCCAAATACTGTAGGTGGTTTTTTTGTTTTGATTGGCATTCAATACTTTTCTTTTTTTGCCACTATATTGAATCCAGTTTTTAAAGTAAAGAATGAAGACAGCGATAGCAAACAATGCCCAAGCTTTTGTAGTACTCATCATCATTACATTCATCTGACTGAAAAACTCTGCAAAAAACACACCTAAAAGCAGCAATAATGATGCTTGTACAAGCGTAATATATAAATTGGCCAGATCATTCGCCGATTTTTTAAACGTGCTTGTTTTAAAATAATTGAATGCGTTGAAGAAAAGTTGGTCAAATAAGGTCATTGTTTTATGAGTATATAAAATAAAACCTGTTAGTGTTGGCTAACAGGTTTTTGTTTGAATTTATTTACTTTTTATTGACCAGAAATAGCAATATTATCTACTCTTAATGTCATGTTTTGATTATTAGTATCACTTCCGGTATAAACAAAAGCAATATAAGCTGTACCTGTATAAGATGATAAATCAATATCTCCAGAATCTCTAAAAGTATTCCAAGAGCCATAATTTAATTCATAACTTGTTGAGAAATCTAAAAGAGTCCAAGTTGCAGTACTAATATTGGCAGCAACTCCATTAAAGTTAGTAGAGATATAAACAGCTAGCGGGTCGTGTCCAGCATCAGGATAGGCATGAGCAGTTTGGAAGGTTAAGGTTTCATCATCATATGTATCCATATTAATGCTTGGAGTAATCATCCAAGCTATATTACTTGCATTGCCTGAACCGAAAGGATTAAACTCTGCGTAACCATTCCCTTGGTAAACTTCTTCTCTCCATACACGAGTTCCTGCTACGGCAACATTTAACCATCCTGGCAAATCTAAATTAGTACCATCAATTGCACTATCAAATTTTTCTTGAAAAATAGTTTGAGCTAAAGTACATCTTGGAGATTCCATATTAACATCTGATACATTGTTTAAAGCCAATACATGAGTGCTACCATCAAAAGTTTTACTTACAACAGCTTTTATTGAACCGTTTCCAGTTGGTAATAATTGATCTTTGAAAGTTGCAAAAGAACTAGTTTCTAGCGACATCACTGAATAATTAGCGCCATTACAAACTTGCATTGCTCTTTGTGTATCAAAAACCTGAACAGGATCAAAATAGCGCAATCCATTTAAGTTGTCTGCAAATTCAACATTATTTACCTCAACAAAAGTCCCGACGTAGTCATCAGTAATTTGAGAAAAGGTAACCGTTGCAGGAACGATTTCTTCAGTAACTTCAGAACGCAAAATATTAATTCTTATTTGATTTTGATTAACTCGCGTAACAGTACCTCCATATTGGTCAAATTCTGTACCTCCACCAATGGTATATATCCCATTTCCTGTGCGTTCTTCACCGATAAATAGACCTTTTAAATTAATGTAAACCTCACGACCAAAATTGAATTGATTATAAGAATCAACTTGCTCTAAAATGATTTTTAAAGCACCTGTTGGATTACTTGGGCTATCTTGAATATAAAACTCTTTAAAGAAGTTGCCAGTTTGATCACTTGAAGACACATAACCTTTTACGTATATGTCGTTTACAACTTCAAAAGGGATGGCATCATTATTATTACCATCGTTATTTGGATCTGAATTATACAAACCCTTAACATAGGCAAAATCAACTTCTGTAGCAGAAGCTAATAAAGTTGCCAACTTGGTGTTTTCTTCAGTTCCTAAACTATTAGGCACTGTGAAATCGTCGTCTTGTACACACGATGTAAAAGCAAAAGCTATAAATACAATCGCGAAAAATGTTAAAATTTTATTCGTTTTCATAAGTGTTAATATTATATTTTTCATAATTATTTTTTTTAAAATCTAAAGTACACATTTACAAAGTAAGTTGCACCACGACCATACCAATATTTAGGGCCAAAAACTCTTGTGTCATTACTTGCATCGTCACGTAACTCTCTATAATTTGCATTACGTCCTTGCTCAAAACCACCGGTTTTGTAAACAGCATCCAATACGTTGCTCACACTAGCAAAGAACCCTACAAAATAGTCATCTATTTTCCATGATTTACCACCTACAAGGTTGATATTCATATAGTCATCAAATTTTTCTTGTTTGAGTAATTGTTTTGCAATTTCTGGATCGTAATCATTGAAAGGCAATCCGTCAGCATCTAAATAAAAGTTTTTGGTTCTTGTCAACGGACTTACGTCAACATAGGTATTGTCAAAGAAATTGGCTGTTGCACCAAACCACCAATAGTCTGGATCGCGATATTCAAATCCTACTGAATATGCAGTTTGTGGGCCTCCAGCTAATTTGTAGTCTTTCATATTGGCCTCACCAAAATCGACTCTATTTTCAAGTGTATTGAAACTAGATGATGTCAAAACCAAGTTTGGATTATTGTCATAGGTATATTGACCAATTGCTGCAACTCCTTTTAATTTAATAGTTGGTGTTACTTGGGCCTCGATACCAAACTCTGCACCAAAATGCTTTTTGTCAATACCTTGTAAAATTTCTTGAACAAAAGCAGAAGTATCGTTTTCATCAATATCTGGGCTACTTAAACCGTCTGCATAATAAAACGAAATTTCATTGGCGTTTTGAACTTTTGTATAGTAACCAGTTAATCTTGCTTTCACTATAGAAGAACGGAAGATGTAGCTTGCATCTGCTGTTGATATTTTTTCTTCAGACAATCCTCTTACAATACGATTATTTTCTCTTGAGTTTGAATAGCTGTTTCTTAAAGAAGGTGCTTTTGTGATATAGCCAGCATTAACATCCAATAAATGTTTACCTGTGATTTTATATGTAAAACCTGCTTTGGTACCAAAACCAGTAAAGTTTAATTTTTCACCCTTACCTGCCGATTCACCAATGTAAGACTCATGTTCAAACAAACCTTCTCTTTGGTAAGTTGTGTTGGTAGCACTTAAGGCTGCATAAAAATCTACTTTATTATATTTGAATTGAGCTTGAGCAAAACCAGAAAGCGTATTCACAAATAAGTTATAGTTGTATTTGATTTTACCACCTTCACCAACAATTTGGTTTGGGTTTTGTAAATCAAACTGAACGTTATCAAACGAGTCAACATTTAAGTATCCTTGTGCTCCCAATAAGTCCATGATTTCAGCAAAATTCTCTGATTTTAAATGGCTGTAATTAACCGATCCGTTTATGGTAATATTATCATTGATATCTGTTGTTAATATGGTGTTGGCAGTTAATTGCTTGTCATCATTTCTGTCTTCATACAGTACATAAGCCGCATTAAGGCCAGCAATGTTATTTGTAAGGTTAGCATCGTAAATTCTGTTCCAATCGATTTGCCCATCAGTTAAAAATTCCTGTTCGTTCAAATAAGCTTGCGCATAATCTGGACCATTTGGATCAGCTAAAGGATAACTTGGAAGTTGTTGATAGTAAGCAGGGCTAGGATTTGCACCTCCTGGATAATCCAATCGGCTATTACCTATTTTACCAAATTGATAAGCAACATTGGTGTTTAACATCGTTTTAGGACTGATATCCCAATAATGGTTAAGCATTATGATAGGCTCATTAACCTCTTTAACACGCGAGTTGCGTTTTTCACCATCTTGATAACCCCAATATTCATTATATTTTATGCCTTTAAGGTCATAAACCTCTTGAGTGTTTGGGGACGACTTCCCTCTTCTGTTAGGCGCATAAATAGATGTGAAGTTGATACTATGCTTGTCGTTGATTTTCTTTTCAATTGAAGCAAAAAACGAATTGGACTCATAAAAGGTTGCATCTTGAAACCCTTCGTCTCCCCAACGTCTTCCAACTGCAGCAGTTATAGCCCAATCACCTTTCATAAGACCAGTGGCATAACTTGCAATGATACGATTGGTATAACTTCTGTCAGAAGATGAATAGGTAAAACGACCACCTTTTCTGTATTGTGATGCTCTTGTATTAATGTTTGTAGAACCCAAAACACCTCCAAAAGTGTAATTTGAAGGAGCTAAACCAGTTGCTAATTCTTGATTTCTGACGACATCATTTAATCCTCCCCAATTATTCCATTGTGGACGACCATCATAATCACCATTCATCTCGATACCATTGATTAAAACAGTACCGTTTTCTGAACCAAGACCTCTAACGTTGAAAAAGGAAGAACTGAATTCGAATGCAGCTGTGTTTTGAAACACATCCTGTGACGATTGTAGCAAACCAGAAATGTTATCTGCGCCACCAGTATCATCGTTTAATTCGTCATCAGTTAATGTGATAGTGAACTGATCTACTGAATCTGAAATGTCAACGTCTAGCATCATTCCACTAATGTCAACCGTTTTACCCTCATTAACAACTATAGGGTATCGTTTAGTAACATAGCCTCTTTTTTCAACCACCAAAACCTGTTCGCCTAAAGGGACGTTAGTTGTAAAACTAAATTGACCAGCAGCATTGGTTTGTGTCGATTGTAAGGTTTTTTCAATAGTAATTGTTACATCAGGAATAGGTTCGTCTGTGGTGCCATCCAAGACACTTCCTTTTACCACAGTCTGTTGTGCAACTGCTGTAAAGACAGAAAAAATTCCGAATAAGTAAATTAAAAAACTTTTTTTCATACTTAATTTTAAAGTTAATAGCTTTTTTGCATTAAATAATAATTATTTAAAGCCTGCAAATTTACATTATTTATAATAAATATCTACTTTTGGCGTAACATTTGTATTAACATAACAAAAATATAATATACAAAAAATGAAATTCATTAAATCCTTACTAACAGTAGTTTGTCTATTGTTTGCCTTAAACACTTGGTCACAAGAAGCAAAACGTTTTAAAATCCATACAGTAGCATTTTATAATTTAGAAAATTTATTTGACACAATTAATGATACGACGAAGAATGATGAAGCCACTCCTATCATGGAGTTGAATACAAATAGAGAAGAAATTTATAAGAAAAAAGTACACAATATGGCACGAGTCATTGCTGATATTGGTGCTGATGAAGCAAAGAATTCTCCAGCAATTATTGGTGTTTGTGAAGTTGAGAACAGAAATGTGCTTGTCGATGTAGTCAATGACCCTTTACTATTAGGCAAGGATTATGGAATTGTGCATTATGAATCGCCCGACAACAGAGGTATTGATGTAGCACTCTTGTATCAAAAAGCATTGTTCACACCTATCAGTACAAGCAGCCATACACTTAAAATTTTTGACGATCTCACAAGAAATCGTGTATATACCAGAGATCAGTTGTTGGTAACTGGAAAGTTAGATGGCGATTTAATACATGTGATTGTTAATCACTGGCCATCAAGAAGTGGTGGTGAGGCAAGAAGCCGTTCTAAACGTGTTGCAGCTGCCAAATTGAATAAGCACATTATCGACTCTTTACAAGTTTTAGACCCTTATGCTAAAATTTTCACTATGGGAGATTTGAATGATGACCCAACGAATGAAAGTGTAAAAGACGTTTTAAAAGCTCAAGCAGATAAAGAAGATGTAGATATTAAAGGAATTTACAACCCATACATTAATTATTATAAAGATGGGCTGGGAACGACAGCCTACAGAGATGCATGGAGTTTGTTTGATCAAATTATGATGACCAAACCTTTATTGGAGCAAGATTATTCATCTTACAGATTTTATAAAGCATTTATTTACAACAAATATTATCTCACCAACAAAAGAGGGCGTTATAAAGGTTACCCTTTAAGAAGTTGGGCTGATGGTGGTTTTACAGATGGTTTTAGTGACCACTTTCCTGTATACGTTTATTTGATTAAGGAAGTTACAGAATAAGAATATCAAAAGACATAAAAAAAGCGCAAACCATATGGTTTGCGCTTTTTTGGGTTATAATGCCAACCAAGTGTTCCAAGGAATCTTTGCCAAGATTAAAATCAATGCTAACGTATAAAAAATAGCAATCATCTTAAATTTTGGCTTTGAGGTCAGTTTCTTTTTATGTTTAGAGTACCCAATTGTAATTAGGACGATTGCAAGAATCATGGTCAATGGATGCTCAACAATATTAGAGCGCATGGTTGCATTTTTCATGACTTCTCCCATTCCTAATTCGCTAATCAAACCAAAATAATCAGATACAAAATAGAAAATAATCCCGAGTATTAATTGAATGTGAGACACTATCAAGGTAAACAATGAAATCCGGAAATCTTTGGCATGAAATTCTTTGTTTCCGAAGAATTTAATTAACGCATTGAAGGTAGCAAGGACTAAAACCAAAAGCACCAAATAAGCCCAATAAGAATGTAAAATTTTAATTGTATCGTACATAATATAAATTTGAAAGGTTAGTGAACAAAAATACTAATTTTAAAGGTTCAACTTTATAATTATCGAGAAATCTCAATCTGTCGCTTCGCTTCATTACCAAACTCATCAACAACAGTAATCCAATGTTTGCCTTGTTTTGGAATAATTGCCATGTCGTGAATGTCTTTTGTAGTCCCAATAAAAGTTTCATCAATATACCAAAACACAATAGTTTCTGGTTTAGAATGTGCTATTTTTAAAATCAATTCGTTTCGCTTTCCATCAAAATCTTTAGGTAAAAAGATAGAATTATTTTCTTTTGGATATATAAACTGCATGCTAATGGCATTGTCACCTAAACAATCACTTCTAAATTGAGGTAATGACTTATAAAATGGATTTTTAGACTTGTAATAATATTCCATTAATGGTGGTAATACAAACCAAGTTTTATGAGTAATATTCCCTAAATCTTCACAAGAAGAATTCACTTGATATTGCTCATTTCTATCCAAATGAACTAATAGATGATAAGGACAAGGCTGTGTTTTTAATCCGCTTAACTGAATAAATTTTTGCTCTTTTTCTTCACAGTTTACAGAAGCTCTATAACCACTTTTGGTACAAACATCTACCTCCTGCATTTCATCAAATGGTTTAGAAAACCAATTACTATTTGGCAACACATCAAAAACATCAAATAAAATTGGGGCTGCTGTTTGCACTCCAACTAAACCTGGTCTGCCTTCGCCATCTGCATTACCAACCCATACTCCAACCACAAAATCTTTTGTTGTACCTATTGCCCAAGCATCTCTAAAACCAAAGCTAGTACCTGTTTTCCAGGCAATTTGTTTAGAACTATCAAAAAACTCCCAATTTTCATCACCTTCAGGTCTGTTAACATTTTTTAAACTTTCATAAGTTAGATAAATTGATGCTGCATCAAAAAGTGTTTTTTCAGAAGTTTTTTTACCAAAATCGATATCATTATCAGCTAAAAAAGTGGGTTCACAAAATTCGTTTGTAAAATACTCGCTTGATGTATCATTAAAATGATTTAAAGTAGAAGACAAAGCCGCGTAGCTTTTACATAAATCCCAAAGGTTACTTTCTGCACCTCCAAGAATAAGAGATAAACCATAATGATTAGCATTGTATTTTAAATCTTTGAGTTTTAAAGCCTCTAAATAATGATGAAAACGATCTAACCCGAACTCCTGCAACATTCTCACAGCAGGAACATTTAACGAACGTGATAACGCTCTACTTGCAGGAACAGCGCCATCATACTCTTTATCAAAATTTTCTGGGTTATAACTTCCAAATTGTGAAGGCACATCTGCGACTAATGTGTTTGGCAGAATATCTCCAGCGTCTAACATAGCAGCATACAAAAAAGGTTTTAAAATACTTCCTGTGCTTCTGGGCTTATCAATCACATCAACATCCTTTTGATGTTCATTATCTGTTGGTGAATTACCTACATAAGCCAAGACGTTTCTGGTTTTTACATCTAATACTAAAACAGCAATATTGTAAATTTCATTCTGACTTAATTGATTGTAATGATTGCTCACAATCCTGTTGGTTTGCTCTTGGAGTGATTTTTTAAGCGTTGTTTTTATTCGTTTTCCATAGTATGATTGTGTTACTTTTTGCAGTAAATGAGGCGCAATTTGCGGCAATGCATAGGGCTTTTGAGGTAGTTCTTCAGCAATAGACAAATCATAAGTTAAGGAATCAATGATTTTATTTTGAAGTAGTTTTTTAAGTAATGTGTTTCGTTTGGTTAATAGTCGTTCTTGATTTTTACCAGGATAAATAAGACTTGGAGCATTTGGCAATACTGCAAGTGTTGCGCTTTCTGCCCAAGACAACTCGTTGGCATCTCTGTTAAAATAACGCCACGAAGCGGCATCTAAACCAACAACATTACCTCCAAAAGGTGCATTACTACTGTAATAAGACAAGATTTTTTCTTTTGAGGCTCTAAATTCTAATCGAGTTGCCAAAATGAGTTCTTTAAATTTTTCAAAATAGGTTCGTGATTGACCTTTTCTTGATAACCTAACAACTTGCTGTGTTAATGTACTACCACCACGTTTTACATCTCCAGAACTTATATTATCACGAAGCGCTTTAAATATTGAAACAGGATTAAAACCAGGATGCTTATAAAAATATTCGTCTTCAAACTGAATAATACAAGTTTTAAATTTGTCAGGAATACTATCATTATGAGGAAATCGCCATTGACCATCTTTAGCAATCATAGCACCAAGCAATTCATTATTAGAACTTGTAATAACAGTTGCTGTTGGGTCTTTAAAAAGTTGCCTTGGCAATGAGAAATAGTAAATTACCAGAAGTATAAATACAATGGCAGATTTGATTTTGTTGCGTTTAATGTAATTAATAATTCGTTTCAATGTCCAAACTCATATTCGCGTTCAACTTTACAAATCTTCACACTATACCAACTATACCAATCTGTCCTTCCTTTTTTTTGAGCCATTAAATGGTCTGTTTGTTGTTTCCAATTTTTAATGGCTTCTAAATTTTTCCAATAGCTAACAGTAATTCCTATATCGTTTCGAGCACTATCAACACCTATAAACCCTTTTTGCTTTTTGGCTAAACTATCCATAAGCTGTGACATTTCTGCATAGCCATTATCGCCTTCAGTTCGTTTTGAAGTAAAAATAACAGCATAATAAGGCTCAAAATTAGAGGTCATAATTTGTGTTTTCTTTTGTCCCAAGTTAGCACTTTTACACCTTCAGAATAGTGTACTCTATTGGGTTGGTTGTTAATAAGGTGATTAAATTTTGGATAATTTAACTCTAGGTTTTTTATTAAAACGGGTTGCATTGGCCATTCTATATGATGGACATCATATTCAATAAGTTTGTTTTTATAATCTTGAAAAACAGCATAGCGTTCTGTCAGCCATATATCTGTAGCGTCTTTTTTTGTGGCTTCAATTTGTAATCTGTAAATAAGTTCTAAACTATTATTTGAGATTGAATTATGAGACTCATAACTAAAATCTGTTCGTTTCATTTTGGAACGTTCATACGGAAATTTGGATATTGCTTTTAAAACCTTACAGGAAGACCGTTTACTGCCTTCCATACTTAAAAAATAGACGCTTGGTTTGCCTTTGTACTTAATATAAGTTCTAATATTAATTTCGTGAAAATCGGATATGTGAGGTATTTTAGGGATGTTTCTAATGCCAATATGATTCATATCAAAAGCAACCAAACTCACCCAAGCTTTATCATTTATTGTATCCAATTCAACATGTTTTGGAATAAATGGGCTAACAGTTTTGGCATCTAATTCCCAATGTAAAAAAATTGCTTTATTCCATTCTTGATAAAACTTCCAAGGACGTTTAGGGTATTCAAAATCGCGATGATTTGTTTTATTTAATATTTCTGAAGCCCTCATTTTTTAGAATTAAGTTAACGAAAAATGGTTACATTCAAAATTTCGAGTAATTCTTTCTACTAATATAAAACATTACCAGTGTTTTTAAGGTATAATGCTTATTTTTAAAACGTGAAATTGTTAAGAAAAAGTATTCAGATTGTTTTATTATGCTTAAGTATTCCAAATGCTTTTGCACAGCTTGGGTTTTGTAATGGAAATTCTGGCGATCCAATTATTAGAGAAACCTTTGGAGCAGGAACAACCAATGTGGCTTTACCTCCTGGAACGACAACCTATACGTTTGCAAATTCGTCACCAAATGATGGGTTTTATACGGTTTCGAGCTCTACCAATTGGTTTGGGTGGCATGATACGTTAGACCATACTCCTGACGATACCAACGGAAGAAGTTTGATTGTAAATGCAGATTTTACAGCTGGCGAATTTTACAGGCAGACCATCAGTGGGCTTTGTGAAAACACATCTTATGAATTCTCTTCATGGTTGTTAAATCTTTTGCCAATTAATGGATGTAATGGGAACGGAATCCCAATCAATGTTAAGTTTCAGATTTGGGATGTTACAGATAGCAATCTGTTGGCTTCGGGAGATACTGGAGATATTGCATCGACAGCAACAGCAGTTTGGCAGCAATTCGGATTGACGTTTCAAACATTGCCAGGTCAGACATCTATTATTTTAAAAATGGTCAATAATGGCATTGGAGGCTGTGGCAATGATTTAGCCATTGATGATATTGTGTTTAAAGCCTGCGGCGACAATCTAGAGATTGTTGATGATAACAATGAGAATAATATTGTAACCTGTTCATCTAATACGCCTTTTAATACCACATTAACAGTGATTCCAGATTTTTCAGTGTTCTCTTCCCATAACTATCAGTGGCAGGATAGTGATAATGGTTCCATTTTTACTGATATAGCTGGTGCTACAAATCAAACACTGGCACTCAATAACGTAGTTGCTACCAAATATTATAGAGTAAGAGTTGTTGAAGATATTGTAAATCTAAATAATCCACAATGTGCTGTATTTTCAGCAGGGTTTGTTGTTTTTATTGTACAACAACCAGAGCCTCCTATAAGTAATGGTGATGTCATCAATTGTGCTGGCGAAACAAATTCGATATCTGTTGCGGAAGCCGTTGATACAAGTATTAATTGGTACGATGCTCCAATAGGAGGCAATTTGCTTTTGGCCGAAAGCTCCTCTTTTTTTTCACCTATTTCCGGAATTTTTTATGCCGAAGCTGTATCGCAAGTCATTAATAGTAACTGTGCCTCTCCCACAAGAACAGCCATATCCATTACTTACGGAGCTAGCCCTATTGTTGAAGATGAGGAGCTTTCATTTTGCGAAAATGGTGCAATAACGTTAGATGCAAACATTCAAAACGTCACTTATTTATGGAGCACAGGAGATACAACGTCACAGATTACTGTAAATGAAGCAGGACTTTATTCGGTTACTGTAACCAATGCTGAAGGATGCTCGTCCACAAAAAACATAATGGTATCACAGCGCGAAATCCCAATCATAGGATCTATTGTCTCTGATGGGAATGCCATTGTCGTAACTACTGAAAATACAGGCGATTTTGAATATTCTTTAGATGGTTTGATATATCAATTGAATCCGACGTTTTTTAATGTTGAAGGTGGATTATATACAGTTTATGTTAGGGAACGAAATGGTTGTGGCAGTACAACTGAAGACTACTTACACTTTTGGATTCCTAAATTTTTTACGCCTAATGGCGATACCGAAAATGATACTTTTGACTTAAAAGGTATCGAGTTCTATAATCATTCTGAAGTCTATATTTTTGATCGTTATGGTCGATTGCTCATCAAATCAAAAAACACCAGATTTTCTTGGGATGGTACGTTTAAAAACCAACCGTTGCCAACTTCCGATTATTGGTATGTTATTAATATTGATGGGCAAGAATTTAAAGGGCATTTTACGTTGAAGAGGTAGATTATTTCTCTACCTCAACCCAACGTCCTTTAGTACGCACCAAATACTCATTATCATACATGGCTTCTACTTGAATTCCTGGTAAATAATAGGTTCCTAAATAAGAAGCATTCAACATAACATTAAAGGTTTTAGTGTCATATTGTCCTCGTCTATTCAAATCAAAATAAAAATTAACTCTATCATCTCTTATATCTGTAAATCGTGCTTGACTAGTAGTATTGTCTCCAAAATCGGTAAAACGTGTGTTGACAATTTCCCATCCTGAAGGGAATATTTGTGTTAATGCCACATCATTTACGTTTTCGTCTTTGAGGTTACTCACTTTTACAGTTGCTACAAAATCTTGTCCTTGTTGCAGTTTATTGATATCAATCTTATTGCCTTTTAAATCTTTATATTCGACAGAAACACTTAAACCTCGTTGCTCTGCTATTTCTTGACCTAAAGGTAGTTTCCCAGAATTAAGCACACGTACATACACAACATTATCTAAATTGTTTTTAAATGAAAATGAATTGCTTCCATCTTTTACAGATAATTCTCGTTGTGCAATTGCACTTTTGGTATCGATAGTTTCGGTTTTTCCATTAAAAGTATACGTTAGCTTCATAGCCTTTCCTCCATTAGCTTCTACCATTTTTGCCATTGCCAATAAACTATAGGCCGTAGTTTGTGTGCTCATCCATTGGTCGCTCGATAAATCTTTAGCAATGTATTGCGCCAATTCTCGCATTTTAGAATTTTTAGTCAGGATCATGGTTTCTAAAGCCATTGCTCTGTTTCTATCAACCGAACCATAGGTATAATAATTATACTTTGGAGGTGTAAAATTGATGTTTGCTGTACTCGATATTTTGTTACTGGCTTCTTTTTGTCCTGCTAAAGCATAAGCGGCAGCGAGTCGCCATTTGGCTTCATTTGAAATTTCACTAAATTCTCTTAAGCGATTCATTGATGCCAAATCTGGATTTCCAGCCAATGCCAATGTATATAAACGATAGGCTTGTGCTAAATCGGAATTGTAAGTTTTATAGCTTGGTCGCCAATCTTGAGCAGCTTGCTTTTGGTATTTTAACCAATTGCTTTTAAAGGTTAATGGCAATACAAATCCTTTTTTCTCGGCTTCAATCATAAAATGTCCTGCGTAACTTGTACTCCAGTCATTGGCTGTATTTTCACCCATCCAATAACTCATACCACCATTTGGATGTTGAAAATTACCCAAACGTTTTATTCCGTTTTCGATATTCGATTTTATTTCTTGCTTCTTCTTATATGGCAAATCAAAAATATCGTTTAAATATAATTGAGGGAACACACTCGATGTGGTTTGCTCCAAACAACCATGAGGATATTGTACTAAATACTGAAGTCGTCTTGAAAAATCCATTGGTGGCATTGTTGAAAATTCAACAGTTGCCGAATTGGTTCCTACAACACCAAAAGTTGAAAAATCTAATGAAGCATTTGCATTAGCTTCCATTGTTTTTTCTAATACTTTTGATGTGATTGGATTAGGATTGTATACATCAATCTCAACTTTGTAAGTCGATTTTTCACCATTCCCTGTGGCAATTACTTCAACAGTATTAAACCCATTAGCTTTGCTAACATCTAATTCAAAATATGCCATTTGCTCATCTGGTCTTGCAAAGGTTAGCGATTTACTTCTATCACCAACAACTTCAATTCCATTGCTTAATTTTAAGCTGATGTTTACATTTTTCACATTAGGTTCCATTGCGAAAACAGTAACAGGAAGTGTTACTTTTTCACCTGGACTTAACTTACGAGGTAAGGTTGCCAAGACCATAAGTGGTTTTTTAACCTCAACAGATTTATCGACACTTCCATAAGCTTCAGTTTTAGCATCACCAGCAACAATCATTGTTCTAACAGCACCAATATAATTTGGCATTTTTATTTTGTGTGTTGCTTTAGCTCCAGCTTCCAGTTTAAAAGGTCCTAAATATGTTACTACTGGCTTGAATCGGTTTGCTTTTTGGTTTTTCCCTGCAGCTGCACTTCCATCTCCACCAATTGCAAATACTTGGTCTATACTACCAGAATAAGCTCCAATAACATCATCAAAAACATCCCAAGTTTTCACGCCTAAAGCTTCACGAGCATAAAACGCATCCCAAGCATTTGGAGTTTTAAAACGTGTTAAATCTAACAAGCCTTCTTCAACCATAGCAATAGTGTAAGTCATTGCTTTTTTGTTTTTTTCAGATACAACAACTTCAAACTGTTGTTCAGGTTGAAGACTACTAGGCATCTTAATTTCTGGTGATAATTTTGTGCCTGGATTTTCTACAAGAATAGGAATAACACCATATAAACGCAATGGTAAATCATTAGCAGTTGTTGCATGAGGTTGCAATAATGAAATATTAATAAATACGTTTGGAGCCATTTCGGCAGTAATTGGAATATTAACTGTTGTTTCTCCTTTTGTGGTTTTTACCCATTTATGAGACAAAACATCAGAACCATTTTCAATACTAATTAATGCTCTGCCTTCTGTGCCAGATGGGAACGTAATTTTAGCTGTTTGGCCTACATTATATTTTTCTTTATCAGCAGCAAAGACAAGCATTTTAGCAGCTTCTTTATCTGATGAAGGTGACGTTTGATACCAGTTTTTATAAAAATATGCAGTACGACCTGTTGCATGACCACTTTTTGGATCATTTACTCTTATAAGGTATCGACCACGTTCATTTTCAGGGATTTTTAATGTGAATTTTCCTTTTCCGTTAGCATCAGTACTCACTTTTTTATCTAAAAAAGGTCTGTGATAATTGCTCGACACATAGCTTGATAAATTATCGTAAGAAGAGTTCCACCACCAACGCCATTCTACTTTATACACCTTAACTTCAAGATTATCTCTTTTTACAGGTTTGCCTTGAGTATCTACAACTACAATATCAAAGGTTTGATTTTCATCTGTAAAAAACGAACCATACATATTCCCTTTAGGTGAACGAAGCCCAACAAAAGACTCGTAAGGAGCGTAAGTTTTAGTAAATGCATCTAAAGAAAAGTCGCCTCCATTTTCGAATGCACGTACCAAAAACTGAACGTTTAGTAGTCCAGGCGCATTTTTGCCAATATCTAATTTGTTATTGATTTTTGCGATTCCGTTTTCATCTACTTTTCCTTCAAAAACATTAAGTTCTTCTGACGAAAAACTTCGAGTTGGGTCTGTGAATTCGTAATCTTTATAATTTTTAAATCCAGCATAAGACGTACTGAATTTTGCCTTAATTTCAGCTTTAAGGTTTTTTGCAACAGCTCCATGAAGCCATTTTACATCTAAAGTCCCTTTAAGTGGTTCGTTACTTGTTAGTATTTCGTTTTCAAAATCTACTTT
>DINS01000004.1:1080-7917 GCA_002426015.1 Flavobacteriaceae bacterium UBA5534 | reverse complement strand
TTCCTGTTTTACCTTCGGAAGATGTAGGAACTGTGAATCGGTAAAAATTATTGACATTATCGGTCGTGACGTTTTTGTAAATCAGTTTTCCATTAGGATCTGTAATTTCCATTTTTACAGGATGNNGATAGAGAATTTCCATCGGCTAATTTTATGTATGTTGTGTTTTTTCCTTTTGTAACAATGGCAAACGAAGCATATTTGTTTGAATTTATTTTTGCCAGACCTTCACCATCAGTTGTTATCTTATTGATTTCTTGTTGCTGAAAATTATACAACTTTATAGTTGCGCCAGATTCTGGATTAGTGTTTAAAATATTAGTGACAGCAAAATAGTATGCGTTATTTGCACCTTGTTTAACAATGACTCCGAGATTAGAAGCCAATAGGTTTTGAGATACAATTCTGTTTTCGTTATAATAAGCATCATGACAAGGGTTATTGCGTTCTCTCCAATTATAGTTTGAGTTTCTATATCTGTAAGTTAGATTATCCCAATATTCTTCTTCTCTTAAATCGTCATCTTCTGTGTAACTTTCATTATAGTTTTCGTTGTAGTAATAATCATCTTCGTAATAATAATCTTCATAATAGTCATCTTCAGCATTATCAATATTGGTATAATTATCACAATTGAATAAAGAATATTCTTTTTTAATACTCAACTCTATACGATATATTGCACCTGGATCGGCTTTAAAAAATTTAGATAAATCGATGCTGTATGCTTTCCAACGACCATCATTTTCAACACCATCATTTTGTAATGTTATGGTTTGTTTTGCAATACGACGACCAACACGTTTTATAGCAGTTTCGTTATTGCTTTGTAGGTCGTTATCTTGTAAAAACTGAAGCACATTATCTTCAAATATTTTAATAACTCTTACATCAACAGCCTTTAAATTAACAGCTTCAAAATTGAATTTTAATTCTTCCGAATTTGGTAATATGGTTCCGTTACTTATTAAACGCACTTGAGGTTTTAACTCTTCAAAAGAAATCGTTTCGGAGAATGGTTTTTTGAGTTTAAAGCCATCTGTATTAGTTATACCTTGAAAGACGTCAACTAAAACATTACCAACTAATTTATTATCTGGATATACTTTTAGTACATTACCATCAACAATATATTTTGGGTTTTTAGCATTTTGAATTGTCACTAATCCATCAAAATTTTGTTGCTTTTTTAAAGGGTCAGAAAAATTGATGGATAGATATTGCTCTGGAGTTTGAATCACTTCTACATTAACAATTGTAAAGTTATTAATGCCAGGAATCATTACTTTATTTTCACCTTCATTATCAGCGTTTATAGCTTTTCCATTCCATTTCACTAAAATATCGCTATCTTCAATAAGGCGATTAATACTATCTATTTTAAATTCAAAAAGCGTTGCATTATCAATAGCGTCATTCCATTGCAGTTTTAATTTTTTTCCATTCTGATAGGCTTCAACCAGTTGCTTTGCATTTTTTAGCGATACAATATCTGAAGTTCTTAAAACTGCTTCCAAGTATTGCCAATTTTTACTGTAAGACTGTAAGTTATTGGTTGTTACACTAAAATTTGGCGTGATGGTTTTAAATTTGAATGTATAGGTTTCAAACCCTTTAGGTAAGTTTTTATAAATTTTACTCAACTTCACCGAAACCGTATATTCTGTATCTGGTTTAAGGTGTTCGTCTGGAGTAAATGTTAGTGCATGAGCATTGGCAACAGTTAATTTTCCTTGTACATAAGGGTCTATAGCAACAATAGCATCTTTTATCTCTTTACCAGCTTCCCAACCTTCTACATCAGTAGCTAAATTAATTACAATTGGATCGGCAATTGACACCACTCCAGATGTTGTGTAACTAATATATTCTCTGAATTTAAATAGGTTGTCGGTTTCTTCTTCGACTTCTTTCTTTTTACAGGAAACGATTAACGCAAGGATGAGCACAGTCGTTAGGATTTTTTTTAGAGACATAGTATTGAGGTATTTGATGATGATTACGACGAAAAGAAAAGTAGGCGTTTTCCTGTTAATAAAAATACGTTTTTTATGAATCGGTTAGACTTCTGTACAACGTTAAATTCATCATAAAAAAAATGAATGTTTATATTGAATGATGTTTTAAAGTTAATATATTTTTAAGAAGCTCTCGATTTTTAAAGCGATATATTATTGTTATCTTCGCAGAAATTAATACAAATTTAAAACTCAAGTACATGGAAGCAGTTGCTACCGATTTCGGAATAGAAAAAGCACTTCAACAATTAGGAGTGAAAGCAATAAATGAAGGGACTTCAACAGGATCTAACAATTTTTCTAATGGAGACATTATTGAAAGTTACTCACCTGTCGATGGCAAATTGATTGGAAAAGTGAAAACCACATCCAAAGAGGACTATGAAAAGGTAATGGATGCTGCAACCAAAGCTTTTAAAACTTGGAGAACTATGCCTGCACCACAGCGTGGAGAAATTGTTCGTCAGTTTGGTGAAAAATTAAGAGAGAAAAAAGAAGCTTTAGGAAAACTTGTTTCATATGAAATGGGTAAATCATACCAAGAAGGTTTAGGAGAAGTTCAAGAAATGATAGACATCTGTGACTTTGCAGTTGGTTTATCTCGTCAGCTTCACGGATTAACAATGCACTCTGAACGTCCAGGACACAGAATGTATGAGCAATATCATCCGCTAGGAGTTGTTGGTATTATTTCAGCATTTAATTTTCCTGTAGCAGTTTGGTCATGGAATACGGCTTTAGCTTGGATTTGTGGTGATGTTTGCGTTTGGAAACCAAGCGAAAAAACACCAATGTGCGGCGTAGCTTGTCAAAATATAGCAGCAGAAGTTTTTGCGGCTAATAATTTACCAGAAGGGATTTCTTGTTTAATTAATGGCGATTATAGAGTTGGAGAAATGATGACTAAAGATACAAGAATACCTTTAGTATCTGCAACAGGAAGTACAAGAATGGGAAAAATAGTTGCTAGAGAAGTAGCAGGACGTTTAGGAAAATCTTTACTTGAATTAGGTGGTAACAATGCAATTATTGTAACACCAGATGCTGATGTAAAAATGACTGTTATTGGAGCTGTATTTGGAGCGGTTGGTACAGCAGGACAACGTTGTACATCAACTCGTCGATTGATTATTCACGAAAGCATGTACGACACTGTTAAAAATGCTGTAGTTGATGCTTACAAACAATTACGTATTGGAAATCCACTAGATGAAAAAAATCATGTTGGACCATTAATTGACAAGGATGCAGTAAAAATGTATCAAAATGCATTAACTCAAGTTGTTGAAGAAGGTGGAACTATTATTGTTGAAGGTGGTGTTCTATCTGGCGAAGGTTATGAAAGCGGTTGTTATGTAAAACCAGCAATTGCTGAAGCAAAACCAGAATTTAAAATTGTACAGCATGAAACATTTGCTCCAGTTTTATACTTATTGAAATATTCAGGAGATGTACATAATGCATTAGAAATTCAAAATGGTGTTGCGCAAGGATTGTCATCAGCCATTATGACTAATAATTTGCGTGAAGCGGAAGCATTCTTATCAGTACAAGGTTCGGATTGCGGAATAGCAAACGTAAATATTGGAACATCAGGAGCAGAAATTGGTGGAGCCTTTGGAGGTGAAAAAGAAACTGGAGGAGGACGCGAGTCTGGATCTGATGCTTGGAAAGTGTATATGCGTCGTCAAACAAATACCATAAATTATACAACAAGCTTACCTTTAGCACAAGGGATTAAGTTTGATTTGTAATTGAGCATTTGATTATTTCCAAACAAATAAACAACCCCTTTTGTCATTGTAAAAGGGGTTTTGTTTTTTCTATGTTTCAGACTCTATTTTTTTCTTAAGATATTTAATCTTTAGGTTTAAATATTTAAGAGTTTTAAAATATAATATTAATAGTAATACTACTCCAATAATTAACAATATAATATAAGTATAGATAAAAAATACTTGCTCAGGATAATCGTTTAATACATCAATTTCTTTTCTATAAACATCATTTTTCTGAATTAAAAAAGATAGTAGAAGATAACTAGTGATTTTCATAATTATTTGTGTTTAGAATGTTGTAAAACCATAATCAATAATGTTCCCAGTTGAATAATTGTATAGCACATAAAATGTATAGATTCTTGAAATTTTAAATGGAAAACCCGCTATAGTTACTTTTGTAGTTAGTATTCCTTTTATTGACACTTTAATTGTATTTGCAGCAGTAGAAATTTCAGTCCAATAATCACCACTTTCTTCATAGCTGATAAATGTTGTATTTCCATATAAATTTGTTGAAACATCAATTATTTCTATACAGTCACATGTATTTAATTCAGGAACCTCTTTTTCTACAACCATTTCAACCCCATAACTGAATAAAGGGACATTAAAATCAAAATTTATATTATCTCTTTGGACGGTTCCATTAGATTCTAAAGTACTAGAATGAGATGGGCTATAATAATCTGGTACTGAATTTAAAAATTCTTCAAATTCTGCTACGTTATCAAAATTCAATGTTTCGCTACTTGTTAAAGAGCCATCAAATTCAAAAGAATCACCTTCTCCCAACAAAAGATTCAAAGCGTCAATTACATTTTGAGCAGAAGAAGTGCTTCCATCTGGATTGGTGAGTGATGTAGCCTTTGGGTTAGGCGTTGAGTTACCACCAGTAGAGCCAGGATTACCTCCACTTGGGTTGCCGCTAGGGTTTCCTGTATTGCCACTAGTGCCATTTCCTCCACCTACACAATCGACCTCTTGCCATTCAAAAATATCGTTTGGATGTGTACAACCATTTGCACCATGTATATCATGACAACTACAATCTTCTTGACCTATATAAACCAATTCATTACATGTGCTGCCTACGTCACCTCTACCGAATGTATTGATTTGTTCAATGTCAAATGGTTCAATGGACATTTTATCTATTAGCTCAATTTCAATACCGCTATCAATAAGATAGCGTTCATCTTCTGTTAGGGAGTAGGTTACTAGATCTGCTTCATAAGTTCCATCTGAATTAAGCGATAAGACAATGTTATTAATATCAAAACTATAATTTTCATTATATATAGCAAATGTATATGAATGATATGAGCCGTCCAAAGATTCAATATAAGTAGCTTCATTAAGGTTAAGGTAAAACTCTATATTTTCATACCTAGCATAGGTATTGTTTTTTTTCATATTGATACTTTTACTGATATCAGCGATCTTGTTATTCAGAATGCTGTTAGCTTCAAAGTCTTTCGGGCTAACTCTTGTAAGATGATATCGTCTTTCGGAAGTTTGTTTAATTTCATTGTCATCTTGTTTTTGACAAGAGTTAATGAAAAGCAATACCAAAAAGAGTAAGGGAATGAGTTTCAGATTGCGTGTTGAGTGTTGCGTGTTGCGTGTTGCGTGTTGCGTGTTGCGTGTTGCGTGTTGCGTGTTGCGTGTTGTTTTCATAAAAAAGGTTTTAAATTAATAATTAATTTTTGCTATTAAAACCAATCTTGAGGGAGATTATAAATTTACAAAGTTTAAAAAAGAGCTAATTCAATAAATATGTTAAAATTCGTACAAAGAATTTATATTCAATTACGGTTTTTCCGTACTATCTATATTTGGTAAGGGTTTAAAGGAGTAAAAAAATGTAAGAAAAAAGCCTTTTCAATTTCGAAACTCTGAATGAAAAGGCTTTTTGATATAAAAGTTAATCTAAATAGATTTTGTTATCTATTCATGTGTTTTATTTCTTCAGTAAAGGTGTCTAAGTCGACTCCATCACTTACCAGAGTCATTGCTTTGTCAACCACATATTTAACGTTGCTTGGTGAAAACCCAAGTCCAATACCGATTTTCTTTAATAAAGTAATTTGACTTTCACCTGTAATATGATCTGCATAAACCATACGAGCTAAATCATATAAACGCTCTAAACGTCTGTCATAAGATGTTGGCGGATTAATAGGGTGAGATTGGTAATCTTTTAAAATTAATTTATAATCACCCTCACTAATATCTAAATTTCGAGCCAATCTGTCTAAAAACGCTTTTTCTTCGTCAGTAATAATACCATCATCCATGGCAACTCTTACGATTGCTGCAAAATGGTCTTCGTTACGTTTTTTAAATCCGCTATCAAATAAATCTGAAATTGACATAGTTTTCTTGTTTTTAAGGTTCTGCAAACCTACATATTTTTTTTATCTTTTGAAATATAAATCATCTATAAAGTAGGGTCAATCAGACAATATTACAGGAATAAAAAATTCGGATTGAAAATAATTTTAATATTACTTTTTATCAATAAACTCTATCACAAAATTTTATATTTGCACAAAATAAATTGTCTTGAGTAAATCACATCTCTCGCAAATCTATGCACAGACTTTGCAAATGCAAAATCTGCAAATTGCTATTGCCAAAAATCAAAGTAAATCACATCTTAAAGGACTTGTTGGGTCATCATTATCGTTTGTTATTTCAGAGTCATTTAAGCAATCTGAAACACCTTTTTTATTGGTTTTTAACGATAAAGAAGAAGCGGCTTTTTATCTTAACGATTTAGAATTATTGCTTAACGATAAAGATGTATTGTTTTATCCTGGAAGTTATCGTCGTCCTTATCAAATTGAAGAAACCGATAATGCAAACGTGTTGTTGCGAGCTGAAGTTTTAAACCGAATCAATTCTCGTAAAAAGCCAGCCATTATTGTTACCTATCCAGACGCTTTGTTTGAAAAGGTGGTAACAAGAAAGGAACTTGAACGCAATACACTTAAAATTTCCCTAAACGATAATCTATCAATCGATTTTGTAAACGA
>DINS01000004.1:0-1004 GCA_002426015.1 Flavobacteriaceae bacterium UBA5534 | reverse complement strand
GAAGACGCTTTTAAAACACTTTCAAAAGACATAAAACATGCGTCTCCTAACGAATTATTTTGCAATTCAGAATTGCTTAAACGACAATTATTAGAATATACATTAGTTGAGTTTGGGACTTCAAGCTATTTTAATAGTGAAACAATTCAATTCAACACATCTCCTCAACCATCTTTTAATAAGAAATTTGATTTGTTAATTGAAAGCCTTAACACGTTTCACGACAAAGGTTACACCAATTATATTGCTTGTGTAAGCGAACAACAAGCTAAACGCTTTCATGATATTTTTGAAGATGTTGAGCAAGATGTACATTATAAAACAATAGTATTATCCTTGTTTCAAGGATTTATAGATCACGACAATAAAATTACTTGTTATACAGATCATCAAATATTTGAGCGTTACCATAAGTTTCATCTAAAAAACGGTTACGCTAAAAAGCAAGCTATAACTCTAAAAGAGTTGACAAACCTCGATATTGGAGATTATGTAACACATATCGATCATGGAATAGGACGTTTTGGTGGTTTGCAAAAAATTGATGTAGAAGGCAAAAAACAAGAAGCTATAAAACTTATTTATGGCGAACGTGATGTGCTGTATTTAAGCATTCACTCGTTGCATAAAATTACCAAGTTTAATGGGAAAGATGGTAAACCTCCAAAAATTTATAAGCTTGGAAGTAATGCTTGGAAAACCTTAAAGCAGAAAACAAAATCTAGAGTTAAGGAAATAGCCTTTAATTTAATTCAGGTGTATGCTAAACGCAAGCTAGAAAAAGGTTATCAGTATAAACCAGATAGCTATATGCAATTGGAGTTAGAAGCATCGTTTTTGTATGAAGATACTCCAGATCAAATGTCATCTACAGCAGATATTAAAGCTGATATGGAAAGCGAACGACCAATGGATAGATTGGTTTGTGGCGATGTTGGCTTTGGAAAAACTGAAGTTGCTATAAGAGCTGCATTTAAAGCCGTTGATAATGGTAAGCAAGTTGC
>DINS01000035.1:323705-357801 GCA_002426015.1 Flavobacteriaceae bacterium UBA5534 | reverse complement strand
TAACTTTTAAAAAAAAATTAAAAATCACTTATGAAAGTTGCTAATTGACAAAAAAAACTTTATAAAATCAAAGTTTTTTAAGGCTTATTTATCAACGAAAAAAGCAGCGATAATTGTTAATAAAAAACACGAAAAAACAGCTTGAAAACACTTACCATGACTATTGAAATGCGTATATTAGCATGTTTTGAAAAACACATAAAAACTTAATTAAAATATTTATGGCAGAAGGAGAAAAATTGATCCCTATTAATATTGAAGATGAGATGAAAACGGCTTACATTGACTACTCAATGTCGGTCATTGTGTCACGTGCCCTACCAGATGTAAGAGATGGTTTGAAGCCCGTACACAGACGCGTACTGTTTGGTATGCACGAATTAGGGGTTAGGGCTACTGGAGCGCACAAAAAATCGGCAAGAATCGTGGGAGAGGTTTTAGGTAAATACCACCCACACGGTGATACATCCGTTTACGATGCCATGGTGCGCATGGCACAAGAGTGGAGTTTGCGTTATATGTTGATAGATGGCCAAGGTAACTTTGGCTCGATTGATGGCGATAGTCCTGCGGCAATGCGTTATACCGAAGCACGTATGCGCAAGATTTCTGAGGATATGCTGGCGGATATCGACAAGGAAACTGTGGACCACAAACTGAATTTTGATGATACCCTGCAAGAGCCCACCGTGTTACCAACGCGTATTCCGGGGCTTTTGGTTAATGGTGCATCGGGTATTGCCGTGGGAATGGCAACCAACATGCCACCGCACAATTTAACCGAGGTTGTAAACGGCACCATTGCCTATATTGAAAACAACGGTATTGAAATTGATGAATTGATAAAACACGTAAAAGCCCCCGATTTTCCAACGGGCGGTACCATTTACGGGTACGATGGCGTTAAGGAGGCGTTCCATACGGGTCGCGGTCGTATCGTCATACGTGGTAAAGCCAATATTGAGGAAGTGCAAGGGCGCGAATGTATCATCGTAACCGAAATTCCTTACCAGATCAATAAGGCGGAAATGATCAAAAAAACGGCCGATTTGGTAAACGAGAAAAAACTGGAGGGCATTGCCACCATTCGCGATGAATCGGACAGAAACGGCATGCGCATCGTTTACGTGCTAAAACGCGATGCCATACCCAATATTGTACTTAACAAATTATACAAATATACGGCCTTACAATCGTCGTTCAGCGTAAATAATATTGCGTTGGTCAATGGTCGTCCGCAGTTGCTGAACCTAAAGGAACTTATTCATTATTTTGTTGAACACCGCCATGACGTAGTGGTAAGGCGCACGACCTTCGAGTTGCGCAAAGCGGAAGAACGCGCCCATATTTTAGAAGGTTTGATTATTGCCTCCGATAATATTGATGAGGTTATAGCCATTATCCGAGCATCCTCAAATGCTGATGAAGCGCGGGAAAACTTAATAAAGCGTTTTGAACTTTCTGAAATTCAGGCCAAGGCCATTGTAGAGATGCGTTTGCGTCAACTTACTGGTTTAGAGCAGGATAAATTGCGTTCAGAGTATGAAGATATTATGAAGCTCATCATCGACCTAAAAGACATCTTGGAGAAAAAAGAGCGTCGTATGGAAATCATCAAGAACGAACTGGTTGAAGTGAGGGAAAAATATGGCGATGAGCGTCGTTCAACCATCGAATATGCAGGAGGCGATTTAAGCATTGAGGATATGATTGCCGATGAGAAGGTGGTCATCACCATTTCACATGCGGGATACATCAAACGCACTTCCCTGTCCGAATACAAAACCCAAAACAGGGGCGGGGTAGGGCAAAAAGCCTCTACCACCCGAAACGAGGATTTCCTGGAACATTTATTTGTTGGTACCAACCATCAATACATGTTGTTTTTCACCCAAAAAGGAAAATGTTTCTGGATGCGCGTTTACGAAATTCCCGAAGGCAGTAAAACCTCTAAGGGGCGCGCCATTCAAAACTTAATCAATATTGAACAGGATGATGCTGTAAAAGCGTTTATATGTACCCAAGACCTTAAGGATGAGGATTATATAAACAGTCATTATGTCATTATGGCAACCAAACAGGGTCAGGTTAAGAAAACCTTGCTGGAGCAATATTCCCGTCCACGAACCAACGGTATCAACGCCATTACCATTAAAGAAGACGATATGTTGTTGGAAGCGCGCTTAACCACAGGGGAAAGCCAAGTGATGTTGGCGCTAAAATCGGGTAAAGCCGTTCGTTTTGAAGAAGCAAAAACCCGCCCAATGGGTAGAAGCGCTTCGGGCGTAAGGGGCATTACCCTTGCCAATAAAAACGATGAAGTTATTGGCATGGTTACCATTGAAAACCCGCAAGAGGAATCGGTACTGGTAGTTTCTGAAAATGGCTACGGAAAACGTTCGTACATTGACGACCCCGAAGATGGCGAACCGGTTTACAGAATTACCAACCGTGGCGGAAAAGGCGTTAAAACCATTTCAATTACCGAAAAAACAGGAAATTTAGTGGCCATAAAAAGTGTAACCGATACCGATGACTTAATGATCATCAACAAATCGGGCATCGCCATTAGGTTGGAAGTTAAGGATTTAAGGGTTATGGGAAGAGCGACCCAAGGCGTAAAACTCATTAACCTTAAAAACAACGACTCCATAGCGGCCGTTGCCAAGGTAATGCATGATGAAGATGAAATGGATGCTTCAGAAAGTATTGAAAATAGCGATGGGTTGGATGCTGGCACAACTCTTGATACTAGTGCTGAAAATAACACAGAACTTTAAATAAATAGTACAAATTAAATATTACAAAAAATGAAAAAACAGATTATCATAGCTGTAGCCATTTCACTGAGTGCGTTTTCATTCGCGCAGAAGAAGGAATTAAAAGAGGCTGAGAAAGCTTTAAAAGGGAACAATTATGCCGAAGCAAAAACAGCTTTGAAGCAAGCCGAAACCATGATGTCATCTATGGATGATAAACTTAAAGATCAATACCATTATTTGCATGCACAAGCATTATATGCCGGTGGCGCCGCTTCTATTAACGATATTGAAACTGCCTTGGAAGATTTAAAAAAAGTAACCAGCGGCTACGGCACCGAGATTGCCCAATTAAAGCAAACCATGGTGAATGGTATTTTAACAAAAGGCAATAAATTTTATGAAAACAAAGATTATTCCTCTGCTTCAAAATATTTTGAAAAAGCCTATCGCCTTAGCACAAAAGATACCGTGTTTCTTTATTATGCAGCCGCTACCGCTGTAAATGTTCAGGAGTACGACAGGGCCTTATCTATTTATGAGGAACTTAAAGATTTAGGCTATACTGGCATTGAAAAACAATACTTCGCCATCAACAAAGAAACGAATGAAGAAGAAGTTTTGGATAAAAGCACACGCGATCTATACGTGAAAGCTAAAAGCCATATTAAACCGGGAGAGCGCATAACCGAATCAAAAAAACCTGAAATTGTTAAAAACATAGCGTTAATTTATGTAAGCCAAGGAAAAGATGATGAAGCACTAGAGGCCATGAAAGCGGCACGTGCCGAAAGTCCAGATGATATAAACCTGCTATTGTCCGAAGCAAATATTTATTATAAAATGGGCAAAACAGAGGAGTTTAAAAATTTATTGGAAAAAGCAACCCAAATGGATCCCAATAACCCAGAATTGCAATATAATTTAGGTGTTATTTCTGGCGAATCCGGGCATCCAGAGGAAGCACGGGCCTATTATCAGAAAGCTATTGAATTGGATCCCAAGTACATTAATGCCTATATCAACCTTTCTGCCTTAATTTTATCAAAGGAGGAATCCATCATCAAGGAAATGAACGGTTTGGGGACTTCCAAAAAAGACGATTTAAGGTACGATGAATTAAGGGTTCAACGCCAGGAACTCTATAAAAGTGCCATTCCTTATTTAACAAAGGCACTCGAAATTGATTCCAAAAACATAAGTGCCGCCAAAACCTTAATGAATATTTATAGCATTATTGGTGAAACGGCAAAACATAACGAAATGAAAGCCAAAGTGGAAGCTCTAGAAGCAGGAAACTAAAAAAGTTATTTTTATATAGGAAGACAGCCGTAATTTGCGGCTGTTTTTTTTTGCTTAAATTATTTTTTTGATTACCCGTAATTTATGGGTGTGCATTTTTTTGTCCACATTAAATATACCCGAATGGTCCAGGCGGTCAATGCGCACTTTTCCGTGGGCATGAATGATGTAGTTGTCTTTCATTATAATGCCAACATGGGTAATCACCCCTTCATTATTATCAAAAAACGCCAAATCNNGCCATTTAATTTATAGGCCATTTGTGTAAACCCCGAGCAATCAATTCCAAAAGGTGTTTTTCCGCCCCATAAGTAAGGCGAATTTAAGTATAGAAATGCCGTAGAAACAATGTTCTCTTTTGCATTTATGGAAGTTGCAAAGTGGCCATCGTACCTGTGGTTTAAAATGGAAAGGCCGTTTAATGTTGAACCCAATAAAATAGGATATAATTGGGCCTCTTTATCTTCAATAAACTCGACCAAATCCAGCGATAGTTTTAAGGGGCCGTTTTCCAATTGCAAATAGGTGTCTTCGGTAATTTCAATATATTGTTTGCTGTCTATCCAGCCTTCGTATTGATCGAAAGAAAGTCTAATCTTGCTCCAATTTTTACGTTGTTCCAAAATCTTAAAAATTTCACCATACAAAACTTGCGACACAAGTTCGCTTGTGTCGGCAGGTTCATTTCTAAGGGGTACAATGCTTAAATTACAAATTCCGTAGTGCATAAACGATTGTTTATTGGCTATTTTTATTAATTATTTTATGCATTTATTTTGAAAATGTTTCTAGAGATGTGATGAAATGTTCGTTCTTAAGCTTCATAACCAATAAATAATAACAATAAAAAAATAATATAGATTAACGTTCAATAACAATTGCAGAAGCACCGCCACCACCATTGCAAATGGCTGCAGCGCCCATTTTGGCATTGTTTTGTTGCAATACGTTTAATAACGTAACAATAATTCTTGCGCCCGAACAGCCTAAGGGATGCCCTAGCGAAACCGCGCCACCATTTACGTTTACGTTGCTGTCGTTAAGCCCCAGGAGTTTCATGTTGGCCAGTCCAACCACCGAAAAGGCTTCGTTAAACTCAAAAAAATCGACATCCTTAATGGTTATTCCTGCTTTATGCAAAGCTTTAGGGAGTGCCTTGGCGGGCGCTGTGGTAAACCATTCCGGTTCGTGGGCGGCATCGGCATAACTTTTTATGGTAGCGAGAGGTTTTAAACCCAGTTCAAGGGCTTTTTCCTTACTCATCAACACCAGGGCCGCTGCGCCATCGTTTATGGTGGAAGCATTGGCGGCCGTTACGGTGCCATCTTTAGAGAAGACTGGTTTTAATTGCGGAATTTTATCTAAAAAAACGTTGGTAAATTCTTCATCTTTATTAAAGATAAGGGGTTCACCACGACGTTGGGGCACTTCAACAGGAATAATTTCATTGTCAAATTTACCAGCTTCCCAGGCTGCCGCCGAACGCTTGTACGATTGTATTGCAAAGGCATCTTGTGCTTCACGAGAAAAATGGTGTTCCTTGGCGCAAGCATCGGCACATACTCCCATGGCGTTTTGGTCGTAGGCATCCACCAATCCATCTTTTTGTAACCCATCAATTAATGGGGCAGGTCCAAATTTTGTACCGGTTCTTGCATATAAGTAATGAGGAATCAAGCTCATATTTTCCATGCCTCCGGCCACAACAATAGTGGCATCGCCCACCGCTATGCTTTGAGCCGCTTGCATAACGGCTTTCATGCCAGAGGCGCATACTTTATTTACGGTGGTACAGGGTACCGTATTGGGAATACCCGCAAAAATGGCCGCTTGTCTGGCTGGAGCTTGACCTGTTCCTGCCTGAACGACATTGCCCATTAGCACTTCATCAACCAAAGCGGGGTCTAAATTAATACGATCTATGGCGCCTTTTATTGCCACAGCGCCCAATTTTGGTGCAGGAACCGTTGAAAGCGTGCCCATAAAGCTTCCTATGGGCGTTCTAACGGCCGAAACAATTACGACTTCTTTGTTCATTACAAAACGATTAAACTTATTACCCGCGAAAATAATGATTTTTTGGCAGAAACCTGAACCATTCAATCATTATAAAAAATGGAAATCGCTTATAATTTTATTACATTTGGCTTCATTAACTTTATAAATGGATAACTTTATTAATAAATTGTACAGAAACCATTCCTTAATATATAAAGGGCTGTTGTTTATTGGTGCAACGTTTTTGATTGTATATATGTTTCCGAAAAGCGGAAAATTCAAGTACGATTTTGAAAAAGGGAAACCGTGGCAATCTGAAAATTTATTGGCGCCTTTTAACTTTGCCATCTTAAAATCGGATGCAGAGATAACAGCCGAAAAACAAACGGTTACCGATAATTCCATTTTATATTTCGACATCGACCCAAGTATTAAACCCAAGGTGGAAAACGCTTATGCCCAACAGTTTAGAACGGTGTTTTCGGATACGATTCCTAAAAACATACGCAACAACCTGTACAAAACCGGGCAGCAAATAATTGAAGCCTTGTATGCCTTTGGTATTTCCAATGAAAATCATGATTTTTCAGAAAAACGGATCATTGCCCTATTGGATAACCGCGTGAAGAAGCAAGACGGTTTTTTTTCTGATATTGTAAAACAGGATGCCATTATACCTGTAATTGAAACAGTGCTTTCCAAAACCAATTCCATTGGGTTTAAAACCGATTTTTTTTCGTTGTTTTTCGATATCATTCAGCCTAACCTAACCTTTAATAAATCGTTTACTGAAAAAGCGCTTCAAGAAGCCATGGACAAAATTGCCTATGCCCGGGGCAGTGTTGAAAAAGGCACTTTAATTATAGCGAAAGGGGAAGTTGTAGATGTTAACAACTATCAAATACTAAAATCGCTCCAACTTGAATTTGAATCGCAGGTGTGGAGCAAATCCAGTTATTACTGGATCGTGTTTGCCTACACCTTATTGGTGGCATTGGCATTGTTGATGTTGTTTCTGTTTTTAAGGAAGTATAGAAAAGAAGTGTATGAAAACAATACCAAGGTAACCTTCATTTTTTTTAACGTTTTACTGATGATATTTATAACCACATTGGTTGTAAACTATGATTCGAAGTTTGTTTACGTGGTGCCCATCTGTATTTTGCCCCTAATATTCAAGGCTTTTTTTGATGCGCGATTAGGTCTGTTTGCACATGTAATTACCGTATTGCTGTTAGGGTTTATTGTGCCAAACAGTTATGAATACATGTTTTTGCAAATACTTGCCGGCATTGTAACCATATTAACGGTTTCTGAACTTTACAAACGGGCAAATTTGTTTATTTCGGTAGGGCAGATAACCTTGGTGTATATTGTGGCCTATTTTGCTTTTTTTGTGATACATGAAGGAAGTGTGGAAACCATACGTTGGGAAATGTTTATTTGGTTTATCTTGGGTGGTTTGGCAACCTTATTTGTGCAACCTCTTATCTATGTTTATGAAAAAATTTTCGGATTGGTTTCTGATGTCTCACTTTTGGAACTTTCAGATACGAATTCCAAATTACTTAAAGAGCTTTCCAACAAGGCGCCAGGAACGTTTCACCATTCCTTAAATGTGGCCAATTTAGCCGAAGCGTCTGCCCATGAAATAGGTGCAAATGCCATGTTGGTGCGCGTAGGTGCTTTATATCACGACATAGGTAAGATGAAAAACCCAACATATTTTACCGAAAATCAATCGACGGGCATTAACCCGCACGACGAACTCTCATCGAAAGAAAGTGCCCGAATAATTACGGCCCATGTTATTGATGGCATTGAAATAGCAAAAAAGTACAATCTTCCAGATAGGGTCATTGATTTTATAAGAACCCATCATGGTACCAGTGTCGTGTATTATTTTTATATGCAGGAAAAAAGCGATTTTTCCGAGACAGATAAATCGGCCTTTAGTTATCCAGGGCCCAAACCTTTCAGTAAAGAAACCGCTATATTGATGATGTGCGATAGTGTTGAGGCCGCTTCAAAAAGTTTAAAAGACCCTACATCAGCCAAAATTGATGCGTTTGTTGAAACGATAATAAGCAAACAGATAGAAGAAGGTCAATTTTTAAATGCAAACATTACATTCAAAGAAATCCAATCGATAAAAAAAGTGTTAAAATACAAGTTGGCAAACATTTACCATTTGCGGATAGAGTATCCCGAATAAAAATTAAAAAAACAAAATAAAATAGTTGCTTTCTTGTTAAGTATAGACTACATTTGCAACCGCAAATTTATTGCATAAGTTCATAAAATTAAGGAGAGGTGCCAGAGTGGTAATGGAGCAGATTGCTAATCTGTCGACGGGTAACTGTCGCCGGGGTTCGAGTCCCCGTCTCTCCGCATTAACAAAACCAAATTTATTTGATTCAAAAGCAACTGGAATTGGTTAAGTTTTGAAAATTAAAATTTTAAGTTCTAACGAACTTTTATACAGGGTGTAGCGTAGCCCGGTTATCGCGCCTGCTTTGGGAGCAGGAGGTCGCAGGTTCGAATCCTGCCACCCCGACTTTTAAAGGTTTTAAATAAAACCAAAAAACAACAAAAAATAGCCGAATGCCTTATAAACAAAGGATTTGGCTATTTTTGCAAAATAAACCCGCTTAAAACAAAAGTGAGTCTATAGGTGAGTGATTCGGTGAGCTCACCAAGACATAAGAATTTTTTGAAAGTGATTTGATTTTCGTGTTACGAACATTTTGTTCAACCAAAACACTTTCAAGATGAAAACTTCAACCACCTTTGGCGTAACATTCTTTACACGCCTAAATTCCAAAAAGACAGACAATGCCTTAATCTTTGTTCGTATTACTGTTAATGGTAAACGTTCCGAAATCAGTTTAAAACGAAATGTTTCGCAAAAACTGTGGGACAAAAACAAAGGGAAAGTAAAAGGCAATACCACAGAAGCAAGAGCTTTAAACAACTACATCCAACAAGTTAGAAACAAACTTTACGATAGTTATAGTGAACTTCAGAGAGAAGGAAAACTAATAACTGTAGCCACAGTTAAATCCCGTTATCTGGGAACAGACGAACAGCATAGAACCCTTTTACAGTTGGTAAGCTATCATAACAAGACAATGAAAACAGTTCTTAAACCTGGAACACTCAAAAACTACAGGACGACTGAAAACTATCTAAAAAAGTTTGTCAAGAAAATATACAAAGTTGAAGACATACAATTAAAGCAGCTTAACTATGCCTTTGTAATCGATTTTGAGCAGTATTTACATAAACTTCCCAACCTCAACAATAATGGCTTAATGAAACATATAGAACGCTTTAAAAAGCTCTGTAAATTGGGTGTAAAGTTGGAATGGTTGGAAAAAGACCCTGCAATAAATTACCAACTACATTTTGATAAAGTGGAACGGGATTATCTAACCGAAGAAGAACTCAATACTTTAGAAACTTCAATACTGGAGAAACAGACCCATAAAATTGCAAGGGATATTTTCGTGTTTTCTTGTTATACAGGTTTGGCATATTGCGATGTGTTCTCACTAACTCAAGAACATATTGTTTTAGGTATTGATGGTAGCAAATGGATTAGCACACGAAGAGAGAAAACAGCAACCAAAGTTCGTGTACCACTTTTAGATGCTGCTTTAAGAATTATCGAAAAATACAAGAACCATCCTCGATGCGTTCAAACACAAAAGTTATTGCCAGTTTATTCTAACCAAAAAATGAACCAGTACATTAAAGAGGTTACTAAAAAATTAGAAATAGAAAAGCACTTAACATTCCACATAGCAAGACATACATTTGCTACTACAGTAACTTTAAGTAATGGCGTACCAATAGAAACCGTTTCAAAATTATTAGGTCACACTAAAATAGCAACTACCCAAATTTATGCAAGGGTAATCGAGAGGAAAGTAAGTGATGATATGAACATTTTAAGAGATAAATTAAACCATAATAATCAACGGATAATTAAGTCAAATTCATAAAGGTTCATTTAAGTACTGATTGTAGAAATTTTCTTGATATACTTTACCAATAGGAATTTCATTTTCATTAATGTAAATCGTGTTATTGTCAAAACATTCAATAGCAGATTCATTTACAATATAGGATTTGCTCACTCTTATAAAAATATCCTTTGGTAGTTTTGAGTGTATGGTTTTTAAGTTCATAGCAGTGATAACCTTATCACGAAAAGTATGAATGATAACATAATCTTTTAAGGCTTCTATATAGAGTATTTTTTCAAAAAGTATTTTATAATACTTTCTTTCAGCTTTAATAAATATAAAGTTTTGAGTTAATTTCTCAACGATGCCATTTTCAGATTTTAAAAGCTTATAAAAGGCAAATGCTTTTTCAATAGCTTTTTCAAACCTTGCTGGTAGCACAGGTTTTAATAAGTAATCTATAGCATCTAGGTTGTAACTTTCTAAAGCATACTCTTTGTGCGCGGTAGTAAAAATAACCATAGTGTTTTTACTTATTTTCTTTGCGAATTCTAAACCGTTAATCCGTGGCATTTCGATATCAAGGAAAATTAAGTCAACCTCATTTTCGGTCATAAATTTTTCTGCTTTTATAGCATTATTAAAAGAACCTATAAAAGTTAGATTTTTTTGACCTTCAATAAGATCTTGAATAGCTTCCCTTGCTAAAGGTTCATCATCTATTACAATACAATTCATAACGGTAGTTTTAAATTCAATTTATAAGTTTTATCTTCATCAATAATAGAAAGAGAAAATTTATCATCATATAATAATTCCAGTCTTTGTTTTACGTTTTTTAAGCCTATGCCACTACTATCAGATTCTTTATATGGAAATTCAGGCTTTGTATTGATGCATTCAAATATTAAGGTGCTTTCTTCTGCTTTAAAGCTAATGTCAATCTTTGATGGTTTGTCACTGTCCAAACTATGTTTTACTGCGTTTTCTACAAACACACTAAATACATTAGTGGGTATTTTTAATTCTGTATCTAGGCGGTTGCAACAGCTAATATTAAATGTAAAATCATCTCTGCGTATTTTTTCTAAATTTAGAAAGTCTTCCAAAAATTGTATTTCAGAGCTCAAAGAGACATAGGTATCACTATTTTCATAAAGGTGATGTCTTAAAAAATCAGATAACTTTAATGTGATATAAGATGCTTTTTCCTGGTCTTTTTTTATTAATACATTCAGGTTGTTTAACATATTAAATAAAAAGTGAGGGTTAATTTGGTTTTTTAGAGCTTTTAATTCACTATTCAGAGCTTGGTTTTCAAGTTCGCTTATTCGACTACTATCTTTGACCCATCTTTGAAATAATTTAATGGTAGTTGATGATAAAATAAAAGGGATGAGAGAAATACCAATTTCAATAGCACCTGATAGTTGAATATTTTGTTTAGTGGGAGTCTTTTTCTCAAAAAACTCACCAAATACTAAAATAAAAATAAGACCTGTAAATACCCATAAAATTAATACTATAGAGTATGCAATATACTTTTTAGTATACAGAAATTTAGGAACTAAAATATACATATTTACATAAAGCATAACTACTATACATAAATAAGCGAATAAAAGCACAAAGTAAGACACATAAGAATTAACAAATGTATTTTTTTCGGGATCATGACGACTAAATATAAACACAAGCAGAAATAATAGCACAGAGGAATGTCTCAAAAACTTATATTTTTTAGAAAGTAAAAAGTCGAGAAAAATATTGCTATTTAAGTCATTCATTAGATCATGATTAATTATGTCAAAGATAAAATATAAAATCTGCTACTCATTGGTGCTATATCTAAATTATACCAAGTGGCTTTTATTTTATACAAAACCAAATATTCCTACTTAATTATAGTGATTTTGTATAAGAATAATTAGGTTTCATATAAAAAAAGAAAACTCGGTAAGGTTTATTCCTAAATTTAACTATCGTATCCAAAAGCACTATAATCTTATAGTGTTGAACACGGTTAATAGCAAAAGGCGCAGCATGATTGCGCCTTTTTTTGTATAAAAAATAGGCGGTTTCGTATAATTTTTAATTTATTGGAGAGAACTAGCTTTAGGTTTGCAGCTTAATTTCTTTTTGAGTATGAAATATATACAAACCATCTTTTTATTAATGTTATTTACTGTGAGTGCTTTTGCTCAAGAATCAAATTTGTCTAATAGCAATGATTCTATGCAAATTAAGCAAGAATTATATTTTAAGTCGCTAGCAGAAAAGTTTTCTCAAACCCGAAAGCTCAATATTAGTTATAATAATTATGGGTCTACAAATTTTAAAACATATTTTAAAGAAAACTATTTAGGCAAAAATGAAATTGAGAACACTCACGATGTTAGTGTTAATATTAATTTAGATGTACTAAAAAAGAAAAAGTGGAAACTTACTTACTCGGGGTATTATAATTATCAGAATTTTGAGTATGATTCTAACACTAGTTTAGTATCAAATCCAGAACTACATTATCTGTCTTCTGCTTTTAGTATAACCTATTTTTCAGTTTTAAACAAAAAACCAATTATTTATAATGCTAGCTTAATTGCAGATGCTAGTGGCGAAATGTTTGGCAGGATTAAGGGACTTGTGTCTGCAATTTATGTTTTAAAAGCAGATAAAAAAAGTGTGTTAACCATAGGTTTAGGAGCTACGATAGATCCTACAAATCCATTTCCAGTATTTCCAATAGTTACTTATACAAAACCAATTTTTAATGGAAAATGGAGGTTAGATATGGTATTACCAGCAAAAATCATGTTGCAAACACAATTGGGACAAACAGGACGCGTATCGCTTGGTTCAGAATTGGGTACTTCAAATACATATTTTAANNTGAATTTAGACAGACACATATAAAATCTGGTATCACTTACGAGTATTTATTAAAAAATAAAATTGTGTTAACTGCAAAAGCAGGTGTTTTAAATGTCATAAGGTCAAGAGTTTCCGAAAAAGGCGAATCATTTAGTGACAATAATTATTTACTAGAGTTTAAACCCACAACAGCACCTTATATAAATCTAGGTGTTTCTTTCAATCCTTTTTAATAAATATATGATGATAAAAGCAAAAAAAACAACAGCCTATACGTTCCTAGTTATTTTAGGTCTTTTAGTAAACGTTTTATATGCGCAAGAAAATAATAGCAATAAACTTTTTAAAGAAGAACTGACTTTAAAGAGTGCTATTGACTATGCGCTTAATAATAAAGCAGAAGCCATTAAAGCAAAGCTAGATGTAGAAAACGCGGAATATGAAATACAAGAAGTAAGAGCCAATTTGTTACCTCAACTTTCTGGTACAGGTGGGCTTACTTATAATCCGTTATTACAAAAAAGCGCACTTCCTGGCGAAATATTAGGGCAACCAGGTACTACAATTTTTGCAGAATTTGGTCAAAAATGGAATGGTACAATTGGTGCCCAATTAACCCAAAATTTATTTGATCAATCTATTTTTACAGGATTAAAAGCAGCAAAATCATCTAGAGAATTTTACAGAATAAATCAGCAGCTTACCAATGATGAGGTTATTGAAAAAGTAGCAACAAACTACTATCAGGTTTATATAGAACAGGCAAAACTCAATGTTATAGACAGCAGCTTTCAAAATACCCAAAAAGTTCGTCAGGTGCTTCAAGGTAAATATGAAAATGGGTTGGCAAAAAAAATTGATATAGACAGGTTAGATGTAGAGCTGTCAAATATTCAAACAAAGAAGCAAGAAGCATTAAATGCACTAACGCTGCAGAAGAATACATTAAAATTTTTGATGGGCTATCCTATTCATTATGAAATACAACTTCCAGAACCAAATTTTCAAATCACTAAAATGATAAGTGAAAATGAAGAGATTGATGTTGAAAATATTAATAAATATAAACTTTTAACAACGCAGGAAGCTTTGTTGAATTATCAAAAAAATGCCATTCAGGCAGAGTATTACCCTTCGTTATCTTTTAGTGCAAATTATAATTATCAGGGTTTGGGTAATGATTTCCCAATTTTTGGAGGAAGTAGTAGTGATGCCAATTGGTTCGAAGTGGCTTCAGTAGGTTTAAACTTAAAAATTCCGATTTTCAATGGGTTTTTAACTAGGTCAAAAGTCAGACAGGCAAACATAGATATTGAAGCTGTAAAAACGGATATTAAAGATACGCAGTTGGCTATTGAATTAAACTTTAGAAATGCCATTAACGAAATTCGAGTAAGCCTAATCAACATCCAAAACCAAGAATCAAATGTGGCATTATCAAGAAGCGTTTTAGAAGATGTTTCTAATAACTATTACAATGGTTTGGCGACACTTACAGATTTATTAGATGCGCAAAACTCTTTTATTGAATCTAAAAACAATTTAAATCAATCGCAACTCAACTATAAAATAGCTGAATTACAATTATTAAAAGCTAAAGGGGAACTTAATACATTATTAAATTAAAAAAAAAGATGAAAAAACTTTCTAGAAATCTAGTTATTATAATTATAACGCTTGCTGCTCTAGCAATCATAGTTTTTGTTTTAAATAAAAACAAATCAAAAAACGAAGAAGAAACAGCAATAGTAGCACAACAGAATGAGTTTGTTAACGTAGAGGTAGATACTGTAAAATATGCTGTAATAAACACTGCCCATAAGAGCAATGGTGTTTTTGCCCCATTACAGGAGTTGCAAATGTCTGCAGAACAATCGGGAAGAGTACTAAAGGTTTTTGTAAAAGAAGGCGACAGAGTATCTATTGGTCAACCATTAGCATTGGTAAAGGCAGACCAAATTTCAGTAGACCTTGAAAAAGCAAAAGCAGCTTATCAAAATGCTAAAACCAATTATAACAGATACAGCGAAGCCTTTAAATCAGGAGGTGTTACAAAGCAAGATGTCGATAAAGCAAAACTAGACTTGAGTAATGCTGAAGCAGCATTAAACCAATCTAAAATCTCTTATGGAGACGCTACCATTAAAGCACCTATTAATGGTATAATAAATTTAAAAACTGTAGAACCAGGAACAGTGGTAAGTCCAGGGACTAGTCTTTTTGAAATAGTAAACATTTCTAGCTTAAAATTTAAAACATCGATTAGCGAAAATAGAATAGCTACCATTAAACAAGGAGATACCATAAATATTAAGGTAAGTGCAATACCAGATAAAACCTTTAAAGGCATAGTGAGTTTTATTGCCCCAAAGGCAGACGAAGCCTTAAGCTTTCCAGTAGAATTAGAAGTAACAAATACTGTAAATACAATGCTTAAAGCAGGTATGTATGGTTCAGTAAATTTTGAAACATCATCAAGTAAAAAATTAAGTATAAACAGAAAAGCATTTGTTGGTAGTATGAGTAGTCAACAAGTTTTTGTTTTAAAACCAGATAACACAGTTGTATTAACAAAAGTAGTAACAGGGATATCAACTGAAAATTCCGTAGAAATAGTTAATGGTTTAAGTAAAGGCGATATAGTAGTAACCAATGGTCAGATAAATTTAGATGATGGAACCAAAGTTAAGGTTATGAACAAAGCAAATAGTAACAATCAATCTAAATAATATCACGTGAAAATAGCAGAAATTTCAATAAAGCGTCCAAGTATAGTCATTGTTTTATTCACGGTATTAATTTTAGGTGGGTTGTTTAGTTACACCCAACTAGGGTATGATCTTATTCCTAAATTTAGTATAAATGTAGTATCTATTACAACGACTTACCCAGGGGCATCACCTAGCGAAGTAGAAAATACAGTTACCCGAGAAATTGAAGACGCAGTATCTTCAATGGAAAATATTAAAAAATTAGAAGCTAAATCTTTTGAAAGTTTATCTGTAGTAACGGTTACATTAAATAATGATGCCGATGTAAACTATGCTCTAAATGATGCACAAAGAAAAATAAATGCTATTTTAAAGGATTTGCCTGAAGATATTGATCCACCATCTTTAAACAAATTCTCGTTAAGTGATTTGCCTATTATTTCTATTGGTGCAACATCGTCAATGAATAATGTTGAGTTTTTTGATGTAATGGACAAAAAGATACAGCCCATTTTATCAAGAATTAATGGAGTAGCACAAGTAAACCTAATAGGTGGTCAAGAACGAGAGATTAAAATTGATTTAAACCCCAATCTTTTAAATGCTTATGGTTTATCAATCCCGCAGGTACAACAAGCCATTATGGCAAATAATCTTGACTTTCCAACAGGAAATATAGAGACTAGGGAAAAAACAATGATTGTAAGGCTATCAGGTAAGTTTAAAACAATTAGTGAATTAAGAAACCTAGTGGTAGCTTCACCCGAAGGTTCACAAATTAGATTGTCTGACGTAGCTGATGTACAAGACTCACAAAAAGAAGTCGAAAAAATTTCTAGAATTAATCAAAACAATGCGATCCTTATTCAGGTAATTAAGCAGTCGGATGCCAATGCGGTAGCGGTAAGTGAAGCCATAAAAAAAGAAGTTGTCAGCCTTGAAAGTGATTATGCTAATATAGATTTAAAACTAAATATTGTTGATGATTCTACCGAGTTTACACTTGCAGCAGCAGATTCTGTAATACATGACTTGTTGCTAGCGGTTGTTTTAGTGGCTTTTGTTATGCTATTCTTTTTACATAGCATTAGGAATTCAATTATTGTAATGATATCCATTCCAGCATCATTAATAGCAACATTTATCGGGATTTATTTATTGGGATATACGCTTAATTTAATGAGTTTGTTAGGGCTCTCATTGGTTGTTGGTATTTTGGTTGATGATGCTATTGTAGTATTAGAAAATATTTACCGCCATATGGAAATGGGTAAAAATAAAGTGAGAGCTTCTTATGATGCATCCAAAGAAATTGGTTTTACAGTAACAGCAATTACACTAGTAATTGTGGTTGTATTTTTACCTATTGCTTTAAGTAGTGGGCTTGTTACAGATATTATTGCAGAGTTTTGTGTAACAGTTATTATTGCAACATTATTTTCACTGTTATCTTCCTTTACCATTGTACCTTGGTTGTCTTCAAGATATGGAAAGTTAGAACATATCACAGGAAAAAATATGTTTGGTAAAATCATCTTGGGATTTGAAAAAGGTCTAGATAAGTTTACAGATTATGTAACCTTAATTTTAAAATGGTCTTTAAAACACAAAGTACGAACATTGGCAGTTGTTTTGCTCATGTTTATAGCTTCAATAGCGTTAATTCCAACAGGGTACATTGGTACAGCATTTTTCCCAAAAACAGATAGAGGACAATTTTTGGTGCAATTAGAACTGCCTAAAGATGCTACAATAGAAAAAACAAATTTTGTTACCCAAAAAGTTGAAGCATTTTTAAGCCAGCAAAATGAAGTGAAAAGCATTGTAACAACCGTAGGCCAAAGTAGTGATGGCGTTGGTACAAGTCAAGCTACCTCTTATAAATCAGAAATAACAGTTACGTTAATAGATAAAAGCAAAAGAAGCGATAATTCTTATGTCTATGCTGCTAAAATAAAAAGAAAGATACAGGAGTTAACTACTGGTGTTAAAATTAAAACCGTGCCTGTTGGTCTTATGGGGTCTGCAGAAAATGCCCCATTGGCTTTAGTAGTTACAGGTAATACTTTAGACAGTGCGATGGTCTTTGCAAATAAAGCAGCAGATAAACTTAAAAATATACCTGGTGCAACAGGTATAAAGTTATCTGTTGAAACGGGAAACCCAGAAGTTTTAGTAGAGGTAGATAGAGATAAAATGGCAGCTCTTGGTTTGTCATTGCAAAATGTTGGATCATCTATGCAAGTAGCATTATCTGGTAATAATGATACTAAATATAGAGATGGTAGTTATGAATACGATATCAATATTGCCTACGCAGATAATGGGAAATCAAACATTGATGATGTTAGGGATATTACATTCTTAAATGACAACGGAGAAAAAATAAAACTATACCAATTTGCAAATGTTAATGAGAGCTCGGGCCCAAGTGTGTTAGAGCGTAGAGACAAAAGTGCATCGGTAACAGTTCAAGGTCAAACTGTAGGTAGACCAACAGGAACAATTGCAGCCGAATGGGAACAACAATTTTCTAAAATAAAAAAACCTCAAAGTGTCAACTATGTTTGGGGTGGAGATATGGAAAATCAAAGTGAAGGTTTTGGTAGTCTAGGAGTAGCTTTAATCGCAGCAATTCTGCTAGTATATTTAGTAATGGTAGCACTTTACGATAGTTTTATAGATCCTTTTATAGTGCTTTTTTCAATACCGCTATCTTTCATCGGAGCATTGTTAATACTAGCTTTAACAAATAATGCGTTAAACGTTTTTACAATTCTTGGTATTATAATGCTTATAGGTCTTGTAAGTAAAAATGCTATTCTTTTGGTAGATTTTGCAAAACATAGAGAAACAGAGGGTATAGATACTTATAACGCACTTATTCAAGCAAATCATGCGCGTCTTCGACCTATTTTAATGACCACAATAGCAATGGTTATTGGTATGGTTCCAATAGCATTGGCTTCAGGTGCTGCAGCCGAATTAAATAATGGTTTAGCTTGGGTTATTATTGGTGGTTTATTGAGTTCTCTTTTTCTAACCTTAATAGTAGTGCCTATTGTATATGCTATTTTTAGAAGTTTAGAAAAAAAGTGGTCAAATAAAAAAGGAACAAATAAAACTATAGACGAATTAATGCTTGAAGATTTTTAATAGAAATATGTTTTAAGTAAAAATGTAAAGTAATGAAAAACGATAAAGAGCCTTTTAGAAGTAGTGTTGGTACAGGTAATGGTAGTGATTTAAGCCATGACAAAATTTACAAAACCTGTAACGCGGATACGATTTGTTTTGATATTTATAATAAAAAAATAGTATATAAGAATAAACCTATCNNTATATAGTTTAATTTCTAATGAGGTTGAAAAAATTAAAATAGTATTACTAGTCACGGTTAAAGCGTTTCCTGTTAATTATGAACCTGTACCACCAATAAAAATTAAACCCAAAGGTAATTGGCTTGAAAATATTTGGTTAGAATACGAAAAAAGATATTTTTTATATCAAAATGAAATTAATTCAAATTTTGAAACGCTATCAGAACTCTTGTTGATGCAAAAATATATAGAGTATATGTCTTTCTCTCTAATTGAAAAGAAAAAGCAAACCTCAAATAATATTGAAGCAAAAGGATGGTTATACCATCCTGTTAAAGATCAAATTAGGGACATGAAACTTTCAAAATATATTTAGAGTTAAAAGCATTCTTTTGGCGTTCATATTATGTTCTAACTAACTTAATGTGTTTATACAAAAAATAGGTCTTCGGTGCTCTAAACTTTTTAATGTAATAGCTAACATAAAGTGAAACTAAAAAACCAATACAGGCTTACAGATTTTTTAATGACTTTTATTATCTGGATCTGTTCACTAACACTTCTAGCTTTTTTTAAGTTCCAAGATATAGATGAAGTTTACATTGCTAAAATCTATGAATATAAAGGGTTAACCAAATACAATATCTTTTTGGTTTGTTTTGCGTTAGGTGTTTCTTTTGGGATTCTTTTTGGTGTCTTAAATAGTTTTGTTTATCCAAAATTAATAAAACAAGCTTCTTTTATTAAAAGCTTTCTTTTTAGGGTTTTTGGATTTTTATTAGTTTTCATAGTGTCTTATGTGATGGTGGTATTAGGTTATAGTAATTATGTTTTTGGTGAATTAAACTTTTCAGGAGATGTAGTCAATTCTAGTGTAAAGTCACTTTTTATAAGTGCTGTTATAATCAATTCTTTTTCAGATTTTATGTTGCTGGTAAGGAAAAATATTGGTCCTAGTTATTTTAATTATTTGATAGTAGGTAGGTATATAAGACCCAAAGAAGAAGAGCGTATTTTCATGTTTTTAGATTTAAAATCTTCCACAACAATAGCAGAAAAAATAGGACATGTAAAATATAGTTTAATGCTTCAAGAATGTTTTAAGGTTTTATCTTCTATTCTTTTAGATTATGATGCTGAAATATATCAATTTGTTGGGGATGAAGCTGTGATTACTTGGAGGTGTAGAGATAATTTTAATAATGAAAAATGTATTATGTTATTTTATCAGTTTATTAATAGTCTAAAAGAGAAAGAAAATCATTTCGAATTAAACTATGGGTGTGTACCTAAATTTAAGGCTTCACTTCATACTGGTAAAGTAACAATGGCAATGGTGGGAGATATTAAAACCGAGATCGTTTTTCATGGTGATGTCCTTAATACGGCAGCTAGAATTCAGTCTTTATGTAATGTATATAATTGTTCATTGCTTTTGTCTTCATCGTTTCATGCTGAACTTTCATCTTCCGATAAATTTATTACTGAAAAAATTCAAAATATAAATTTACCAGGCAAATCAATGAAACAAACAATATATAAGGTGGCATTAATAAATTCTTGAGAATAGAGTTTTTTTGATTTGGTATAAAAAACAGACCGTTTTGTATAATTAAAGGTAGAATGTAAGTGTATATCAATAGCTTTACTAAAATTAAAAAAATGACTTTTATGAAAAAACAAATCCTATTTTTAAGTGTATTGTTTTCTTTGGCTGCATATAATACATCTTTCGCGCAATTTCATTTAGGAGCAAAAGCAGGAGCAAATCTTACAAAAATTGACTCTCAAAGTTATGATGATAGTTTTGAGCTTGGTTTTCAGGTAGGTGGTTTTGCCTATTATGATTTTTCAGATTTTATAGGTATTCAGGCAGAAGTGCTTTTCAATCAAACAAACACTAAAGTAACAGACGAATTTTCAGATGTATTTGGTGACGCTTTCGATAAAGATAAAACGCTAGCTAAACTACATTAGTGTGCCTTTACTTTTAAGATTAAATTCAGGAGGTTTGATAACAATAAATGCAGGGCCTCAATTTAGTTTTCTTGCAGATGGTAATGAAACGGTTTTAGCAAATGGAAAAAAGCTTTTTAAAGACACAGATTTTTCTGCGGTAGCAGGATTAGAATTAAATTTGCATCCTGTCATAATATCTGCTCGTTACGTATGGGGCTTTTCAGATATCAGTGATGTTGGTGAAGAGGCAAATAGCCACCAAATACAGTTGGGTGTAGGTCTGCGTTTGTTTTAATAATTTTAGTTGATTTTTTTTATGAGGGTAAATAGAATTACCAAGAGAATTGGGTTATTCCTTATTTCTTTTGTCATTGTTGTATTGATGATAATAGCAATTTTGCTAAATTTTATATTTACACCGCAAAAGATTACCCCAAAAATAGTCGAAATTCTAAATGAAAATATCAACGGAAGTGTAGAAATAGAAAGTGTAGAATTAACATTCTTTTCTAGCTTTCCAAGATTTGGTTTAAAAGTAAAAGAAGGCTCAATTTTCCCTAATTCCCTTTTTAATAGCAAAGACACTTTAGCAAATTTTTCAGAAGCTAGGGTGTCTTTTAATTTGTATCAGTATTTAAAAAATGATAATATTGATATTTATGAAATAACCTTAAAAGAACCTAATATTAATATCCAGATGGATAGTTTAGGAAATTACAATTTTGATATTCTAAAAACGTCAGCAATCAATGAGGAAGATACAGACACAGTATCTTCACTTAACATCAATAATATTAACCTACGAAAATTTAATATTGAAAAAGCTCATGTTTTATATCAAGATGGTATCTCAAAGGTAAACTATGAAGCAGAAGGTTTCAATACAACTATAAAGGCGCGTAAAAACAACAATGAACTATACTTAAATATCAATTCCACTAATGAGTTGGTTTCATTGTATAAAGTTCCAGAAAAACGCTTCAAAATTCGTAACATAGGTGTAAATAGCGAGGTTACTTTCAACAAAGTAGATACGCTTTTGACCATTTCAAAAAGTGATTTGTCAATTAATGATATTCATTTTGCAACAGCAGGAACTATAAAACCCGAACCTGAAAAAAAACAAGTAATTGTAAATTTAGCAGCGACACTCAAAAGCAATACATTAAAAAATTTCATCGAGCTTATCCCATCTACAATTCTCAATAAAAAAAGTATAGAAACTCAAGGAGGTGTTAGCTTAACTGTAAATACAAATGGAATTTATGGTAATGGCAAATACCCAAAAATTAGTTCAGTACTTACAATAAATAAAGGAGCATTAAAGTATAAAGAGTTTCCGGGAACCATTGACAACCTTGATGTAGAACTTCAGGGAGATTTTTTTATGGACAATTCGCAACCCTCTAATGTAGAAGTTAAAACGTTAAACATTCAGGGAACAGGATTACAGTTAAATGCAAATGGAAAAGGAAACAACATTCTTCATCCCAATGCGGTGTTTAGTATGGCATTAAACACCGATATTGATTTTACAAAGTTATACCAAAATTTCCCCATCGATAAAGAGATTACTTCTCAAGGAAACATTTTAGCAGACCTTAAAACAAGTTTTAATCTAAAAGAACTTAAAGCTCAAGATTACAACAATGTAAATGTAGAAGGCAAAGTAGTTGTAAATGATCTAAATATTAGTGCACCTACCAAAGGCGCGTATATAAAATCAAAAAATCTTACGGCCATTTTCAATAAAAACCAAGATGATGCTCACCCATTATCAGGAAGTTTACAACTCGAAAAAACTGAAATGGAGATTAAGGAAGCGTTAGAGTTTTCATCAGAAAAACTAAATGCACTTATTAATTTTGAAAAAAAATCAAAAAATGAAACCGTTTTAAATGTAAATGCCTCAATAAACGATTTAAGTTATAAAACAAAAAAAGACACAACATTCCTACTGGTAAGAAAAGCCAAGGTCGATCTAGGGTTAACACCTGAAAAAGACAGAAGTTTAAGTGCCATTTCATCAAGTTTCACTATCGATAGTGTTGCTGTCGGTCAAGGCAAATATTGGGTAGGTATTCAACAAGGAAATTATAGTTTTATACTAAATCAAAACCCGAATAAAAAATGGGATGTTAATGGAAATGTTGGGTTTAATAATCTATATGCTTCTTTTCCAGAATCACATTTACCTATACAGATGCCAGCCACCAAATTATCTTTAAATAATGATAATGTGACGTTGAATAATGCTGTAGTAAATTATGGAGAATCTAATGCTACAATTACAGGAGCTGTAAAAAATCTTGAAGGGTTTAAAAATGGCAAAACGGTATCAGCTAATTTAAAATTGTCATCAACCAATATTAATGCCAACGAGCTAATGGGAATGTTTTCTGGTATTAATGTTGAGACCGAAAAGGAAGAAAAAATAAACACAAACGATTCTGTTTATTCACAAAAACAAGCCTTTAAAATTCCTAAAAATCTTCAATTCAGTTTCATTACAGATATTGACAATATAGAATTTGCAGGATTACATCTAGAAGATGTTCACGGAGGTTTAGAATTAATGAATGGCCACTTACAGCTTAAAAAGCTTCAACTAAAAACATTAGCAGCAAATGTAGAAGGAAATATAGATTATGAAGCAAAAAGCAACCAACAAGCTAACCTAGATTTTAATCTACATTTAAGACAGGTGAAAATGAATGAAATTCAAAATCTTATGCCTGTTTTAGATACGCTGTTTCCCATAACAAAATCTTTTGTAGGAAAAGCAGATTTTAGCATAAAGGCTTCATCACAACTAGACAAACATCTTAATTTCAATTTAAAAACATTTAAAGGAGTAGCTGCATTAAAAGCCAGAAATATAATGGTATTAGATGGTCCTGCTTTTAGAGATTTAGCCAAGACATTTATGTTTAAAAACAAAAAAGAAGTTACCCCAATAGAGAGTCTTGATTTAGAAATGGAATTTGAAGGTGATAAGCTCATCATTTATCCAGCACTTCTAGAAATAGACCGTTATAAACTAGCTGTTGGAGGTGAACAATATTTAAATTTAAGTTATAAGTACCATATCTCTGTATTAAAATCACCAGTTCCCTTTAAAACGGGTGTAGATATAAGTGGAAAAGATTTTGACGATTATGATATAGACTTAACAACAGCAAAGTATAAGTATTACTTTACAGATAAAGAACGTCTGTTAAAAAAAGCAGATTCTACAATAATCAAAAAAAAGCAATTCATCCGTTCCGAATTAAATTTACTTGAAAATTAAAAAGATAAAACCCTACAGTTATATTTTCTTAAAGTTTAGAAAGTTTTTGATTGGTATTCAAATTAAAAATTGAGGGTTTGGCCTATAAAAATGAAATATCAATTAAAAATTAATAAGTTAAATGACCAATTAAACTTTATACATCTAGAAATTGATGATGCTATAGAGATTTGTGAAAAAGCTATAAAAATAATCTTAACCTCTGTCGAGGAATTAAAAAAAGATATTTCCAAGAGGAAGTTTAAATCCCAAGAAGAAGAAATTCGTTTTTTTCGAGAGATAAGACCTCAATTTACTTCAAAGCTAATCTATTACAACAAAATTTATAAAATTGAAACCAAAAAGCCACGAGGAGGTCGCAGAATTGTAAGAAAGTATTATAGAAACGAACTGCAAAAATTAAAACAGTTTTTTGACTACGAATTAGAATTCTATAAATACTATAGAACAGGCAGTACATATCTAGATTATAAATACTTTGTGAGAGGTGATTTCGATATAAAGTTAAGTTTAGACTCGTTATATTTCGAATCAGACTTACAGTTTGCTACACTTCACAGTTATAAAGTAGCAAAAATTATGGCTCACGATTTATTAGAAGTTTATATAGAAGATAAACTGATTGAAACTAATAATAATTTAAGTCAAAAACCATCACAACACCAACCCAACATCAACCTAACATGGACAGGCTCAAAAGTAGCCTTAACAGAGCTTCTTTATGCCATACATTCAGAAGGAGTTTTTAATAACGGTGCTGTAGATTTAAAAACCATCGCAGAATTTTTAGAAAGTGTATTCAATATCAATTTAGGTCAGTACAGACGTACGTTTCTAGAAATCAGAATCAGAAAATCTGAAAGAACAAAGTTTATAGATTCTCTCAAGAATAACCTCTTAAAAAGAATGGATGATGCCGATTACTAAAAATCGTTCACAACACAGTCCCCGTTGTGAATAAAGCTTACCAATTCACTTCATATTTGCCAAACGAAAGTCAAATCACTGTAAAACTCTCACTATCATATTGAGCACAGCGAAATATCTGTGAGAGTTTTTTTGTCATCCTGAATTGTCACGTTGAGCGCAGTCGAAACGTTGTTCCAGGATCTAATTAAAAATCATTAATAGCTGCTGCCGAGAATGAGAGTTCGAGGCGGTAGTTATTCTTTAAAAATCATTAACATCCTTTTATCCCCCTTTGGGGGATTATAAGGGGCTTAAAACTTTACTATGGCAGCAACAATTATCACTACNNATCTATTACGACTACGAAGAAATTCTAAAAGTAATGGAAGAAAATCGCATTCATAATAAGTTTTGACACCTGTGTCATACTGAACTTGTTTCAGTATCTCATCAAAATTAATAGCAACGTCACTTCGAGTGATTTTGTATCACAATATTGTATCGAGAAGTCAACTTATGCAAGAAATAAACTATATCAAACATCTCAACGCAGTTTTCAACCAATTTTCTAAAGATAGCCGATTAAACCCAACCCACATAAGCCTATACATAGCCTTATTTCAGTTATGGAATTTAAATCGATTTTTGGAAGAGTTTTATATAAACCGTGATGAGGTTATGCAATTATCTAAAATAGGTTCAAAATCTACCTATCACAGATGCATCAAGGAATTAAATCATTGGAAATATATCGTGTATTTCCCATCCCACAATCCGTATAGAGGAAGCAAAATTAAGATGTTCAAATTCGGGACAACTTCTGGACAAGTAGTGGGACACAACTCTACTCAAATCGAGACAAGTACTGGACAAGCACTGGTACCTATATATAAACATATACAAACTATAGAAAACATAAACAGTAATAAACAGAAAAATTTAAAAAAAATAGATTTTAACGATTCTGAAAATGATTTAAAACAAAATAGCAGTGTCCCAAATTCGGACAACCTTAAGACTACTAAAAACAAAAACTACAATGAACCTCTTTGACACATTGTGTCATCCTGAACTTGTTTCAGGATCTCATCGTCATTACGAACAAAGTGAAGCAATCTCATAAATACAAGTATGAACACAAATCAACCTCACATAATCATCGAAAAAGGAGTACAATACAAACTTGGCGAGTTAAAAGACAATTGTATTCAATATGATTTCAAAAGCACACTTATCTATCTAGATGCAAAAGGAAAACTATTATTCGGCAAAAACTTCAAGATTTATGAAGAAGATGAGGTTGTCCTTTACAAGCTGTGTATTTATTTCATTCGCGATTTTGAAGCCTGTTCAAAATTAAATATCGACCCTAACAAAGGTGTTTTGTTATCTGGTCCAGTAGGTTGTGGCAAAACCAGTTTAATGAAATTATTAAAGCACATCGTACCACACCAAAAATCTTACGAACTAATTCCAGCAAGAAACATCACATTTGCTTTCAATAACATTGGCTACAAAACCATTCAAGAATACGGCAACAGCAATTTCTATTGTTTTGATGATTTAGGCGTAGAAACAACTGGAAGGCATTTTGGAAAGGACTGTAATGTGATGGGCGAAATCCTCTTATCTCGCTACGATTTGTTTCTTCAGCGAAAAATTAGAACTCATGCAACTACAAACTTAAACGCCCAGGAATTGGAAGAACGATATGGAAACAGAGTTCGTTCCAGAATGCGCCAACTATTCAATTTAATAGCATTTGATAAGGAAAGTGTTGATAAGAGAAAATAACGCACAACACCGACACAACACCGATAATTTCCCATTAATACACCAAGGCAAATATTACCTTCGTTTTCAAAATAAGGGCAAAAAATCTTAAAAATTACCCTCGTTAATAATATTTTATTTGCAATCAACAACACAATTTGTAGTAAATCGCAAATTAAACTTTGGCAAAAAACTCAAAATTTGCCAAAACTTAATTACCAAAAGCAAACTATTATTTTCTTACTACCCTACTTATTCTCAAATACTTTTTATATATTTGTTCACGTTTTACGTTTGTTCACGAATAATGAACGTTTAAAATTAATGAACAGAAAAGGTTGGCAATAATGAATGAAATAGATATTTTAAATAAAGCAATTCATAATTTAGAAAAAGATATTCCAATAACTTGGAACTGGAAAAATATGGATTACAATAATGATATTGGTATCGATGGAGAATTAGATTTAATAATAAACAATCAAAATATTTTAATGGTTGTTGAAGTTAAGAAAGACGTTAAAAACCATCAGTTATTTAATATTATTGAATACAATAATAGGTTTGAAAACTTTTTACTAGTGGCGGAAAGGTTATATCCAAAAGTAAAGAAAGAATTGCGAGAAAATCAAGTAAATTATCTTGAGGGTAACGGTAATGTGTACATTAATAAAGCAGATATTTTCCTTTATGTCGATACTAATAAAACTGTCAAAAATCAAAAAGAAAAAGGAAATCGAGCTTTTACAAAAACAGGATTAAAAGTAGTATTTCACTTTTTATTGAATCCTCTACTTATAAACCAAACGCAACGAGAAATTGCTGATATTACCAATGTTGCGTTAGGTAATATTCCGTTGATTATAAATGGATTATTGGAGAATAATTTCATCTTAAAACTAAATAAAAATGAATATGTAATTAACAATTATCAAGAATTGTTAAACAAATGGATAACAGAATTTGAGCAAACATTAAAACCCACTATATTCAAGCAACGTTTTAGATTTCAAAATAAAAATCAAGACTGGAGAGCATTACAATTAAACACTGAAAAAACGGTTTGGGGAGGCGAACCTGCAGGAGATATTATGACTAATCATCTACGTCCTGAAAATTTCACTTTGTACACCAACGAAACGACAAGAGATTTAATGATAAATTATAGATTATTACCAGATGATGAGGGTAATATTTGGGTATATGATAAGTTTTGGACAATGGACTTTAATAATATAGCACCAGCAGAATTAGTCTATACCGATTTAATGATTAATGATGATAAAAGAAGCAAAGAAACAGCAAAATTAATTTTTGATGAGTACATCCAACCAAACATATAAACAGCTTTCAATACCATATTTTAAAGAAGTTTTTGACTGTATTGATAAAGTGATGATAAAACTAAATGTACCTTATTATTTAATAGGTGCAAGTGCAATAGCTTTAGAACTGTTAAAGGAAGGGATAAAACCAAGTAGAGGTACAAAAGATATAGATTTTGCAATAATGATAGCTTCCCTACAAGAGTTTGAAACAATTGTAGAAGAATTGAGTAGCTATGGTTTTAACAAAGTAGAAGCACCTTGGACACTGTACAACGATAAATTTAATGTTGCTATAGACTTGTTGCCTTTTGGAGAAATCGAAGAAAATTTTACAATCAATTTCAATGAACGTTATACCGATTTACACGTTTTAGGTTTCAGTGAGGTTTTGCAAAATCCTGAAACAGTACACATAGAAGAAAAGTCAGTACAAATTCCGTCCTTACCAGGAATGGTCATTTTAAAACTAATTGCCTGGAGCGACAGACCTGAAGAACGCGATAGTGATTTATACGATATTTTAAGAATCATCGAATATTATTTTGACTTGAATTTTGATGAAATAGTAGAACATCACAATGACACTTTTCCCGATGACGATGATTTAGATCAACTTAAAATAGCCGCAAGAGTTTTGGGGAGAAAAGCAAGTCAGTTTTTAAATGTATCTGAAGCAATTAGAAACAGAATTTTAAACACATTAAACGATAATGTATCAGATGCCAAAAATTCAGCAATTGCAAAACAATGGGTAAGTAAAAAAGAATGGGATTTAGAATATGCTGTTCAAATTTTGGAAGAGTTTAAACTTGGAATAATAGAAAAAGTAAATTAAATGGCTGGAGAAGCAAGTGTATTTCAAACAGGTGGAGGCGGTTTTGACTATGAAAACTATGTGCAATCATCATTTTTATTACAAATGATGATTAATGGTGTTATTCCTTCATTTCCTAATGGTAAAATTATTGAAATTGGATTTCAAAATAAAAATAAAGGATATCAAACAGATGATTTGTTCTTTAAGATTGAAGAAAATAACATTTCCAAAAGAGTAATTTCTCAAATAAAGTATAATATTCCTATTTCGTCAAAGAATGAAGTTTTTTTAGAAGTAATAAAAGCTTTTTGGGATGATTTTAATAATACCAGTCATTTTGATAAACAAAATGATAAAATGTTCCTTATAAAATCTAGCCTAACTAATAATGATAAAAATCATATAGCTTATTTATGCCAAATAGCTTATAAACAGAGTAATTCAGAAGATTTCTTCTCTGAAGTTAATAGAGTGAAAATAAAGAAAGCTGCTCTTGATATCTTTGAAGAAAGTCTAACACTAGCTAAAGGAGAAACTATTACTGAAGAAGAGTTATTCCAGTTTTTAAAATGCTTTCATTTATTGGCTTATGATTTTACTGCTGAAGCCAGTACAGATGAAACCTATACGCTTAATCTTATTCAATTATCAAAGTCTAAAGATGTAGTAACTACCCCTAAAGAAATTTGGAGTGTGATTCTTAACGAAGTTGCTACATATAATCGAAATGGAGGTAGTATTTCAAATGATGATTTAAAGAATTTTGAACCGTATAAGTATTTTGATTTATCTATATCTTATGACGCCTATTCTTCATTTAAAAAAATACACCAAGATGGAGAACTACTTTTAAAGCCATTCAAAAACACCATAAAAGACTTTCATATAGATAGGGCAACCATTAAAAAGTCAATAATACAATCTTTAAATCAATCAGATATTTCAATTATTACAGGTTATCCTGGTGTAGGCAAATCTTCGATTGTAAAAGACATTTTAAGAGGAGAGTTATCTGATACAGTCCCTATAATTTTTAAGGCAGACCAACTTAATAAGACTTCTTTAGCTCAAGTATTCAGTGAAGTTGGAATAAACCATAGTTTAATCGATTTATTTAGTTTAATATCAACACTTCCAAATAAAATTATTGTAATTGATAGTGCAGAAAAATTATTGGAAGCACAACCCGATTCTGCTTTTAAACAATTATTATCAATTATTTCTGAAAATAAGGGTATAAAACTTTTAATGACCTGTAGGTCTTATGCGGTTAATGTGATTAAGCAAAAGTTCGGTATTGACTCTGAAAAGATAAATGTTGTTGATATACCTCTTTTAAATGATGATGAAATAGAGCTAATAAGAAATGAATTTCCTCAACTAAACCATTTACTTTCGAACAGCAAAATAAATGAAGTCTTAAGAAGTCCTAAATATCTTGATTTTACAGTATCTGCAATAAAAGAAAGCGAAAACATATCGAGTGATATTAGTTATTCAGAGTTTAAAGAGATATTGTGGAATGAAGTAATAGAAAATTCAACTGTATCAAAAAACGGTCTTCCAAGAAAAAGAGGAATCACTTTTATGCACATAGCTGTAGGAAGAGCAATTAATATGAGATTGTTTTTTGAACCTGAAGATGACAAAATAGATTATGAAGCGGTAGAGCTTTTGGAAAGTGATAATATAATAGTTAGAAATAGTAATAAATTTCAGTTTTCACCTTCTCACGATATTTTAGAAGATTGGGCATTAATAAGGTATATAACCTCAACTGAAAATAAACTTTCTAATAAAGCGGAATTATTTAATCAACTTGGTAACCAACCAGCTTTACGAAGAGCTTTTAGATTATGGATTGAAGAATTACTTACAAATGATATTGATACAGTAGCAAACTTAATTTCTTTGACATTAAAAGACGACTCAATTCCTACATACTGGACAGATGAAATACTTACAGCTGTTTTTAGGTCGGATGATTGTAGCTCTTTTTTCAAACATTTCTCTTCTAAATTATTGGAAAACAATTGTATGTTTCTTAATAGGTGCATTCTGCTTATAAGAACTACTTGTAGGGAGTATAGTTTTAACAAAGAAAACTCTAAAGATATTTTATTTCCTGTAGGTTCTTGTTGGGAAGAAATGTTATGCTTTTTATCTTCAAATATTTCAGAAATAGAAAGTATAAGGAAGTCTATTTCAAATTTTTTACTGGACTGGGAATATAAATTTCTTTTCCAATTTAAGCTTTGTTCTATTAAAGAGATAGAAGCAGCAAATATATTGGTTTTTCATTATGTAAAAGAAATGTACTATGGAAGTGACCATTGGGGCTATTCATCAAAAAATGACTATCAAAAGACAAGCTTTGTATATATGCTTTTTGGTTTTGCACCTTATTGTAAAGATGAATTAAAGAAATTCATTGAAGAATGTAGTTCCAATACAGATGAGTATGGCAGATTAAATGGATTCAGTGAATTAGTCATTAAAAAAGCTTTTGGAGGTGTTAGGAATGGTTCATTAATTAAAGAGCTGCCTGATACATTAATCCAAATAGCAAATAAGCATTGGAAACGTATACCACCTGAAAGTCTACCTAAAAGAGAAGGACCTTTTGGATTTTCTTTTCCCGAACGTAAAGAAAGAGAAGATGCCTGGGGTATAACAAAGACTAGATTCGATTTTTTTCCGTCTGGGATTTATAAAACTTTTGTTTATAATTTACTGCAATATCATCCCATTAAGGCAATAGTTTTTATATGTGATTTTACTAATTATATAACATCTTCATACAAAGACTCTGAATTTAGTATTAAGGATGAGTTAAAGGAAATTAAAATCATATTGAATGATGGCAATGAAAATACGATTTATGGGAATGAATATCTATGGAACGCGTACAGGGGTACAACAGTAACCCATTATTTACTTGAATCCATTTTAATTAGCCTTGAAAAATATTTATTAGAAATTGCTCGATTTGAAGTTCCTGACAACAAATTATTAAAAACAATAACCAATTATTTATTAGAAAATTCAAATTCGGCTACAATAATTAGTGTTTTAACCAGTGTATTTATAGCTTATTCAAAAGCATTAGGTGATACCATTTTACCAATTTTAAGAGTTAGAGAGTTTTATGAGTGGGATACACATAGAGCAACAAGAGAACATTCCGCCACAGCAATATATGATCAAAGAATTTCTTATGCCCAAAAAGAAAAAGGTGAATTTAATAGACTTCCACACAGAACAAGATATCAACGTGGTCTTCGAGAATTTTTACTTCATTATCAAATAAACAACGGTTTACTTAACAAAGAATTGCAAACAATATTTGATGGGTTTTATGAAAATTGTGGGAATGATATTTTTTGGGAAAAGACCATTACTGAAATGGATGTGAGAAAATACAAGGCATCTATTGTTGATAAAGAAAAAGGGGTTTTTCAGTTAGAGGTTAATTATCCACAACCAATTTACAATGCAGTTGAAGCTTTTACAAAAGAAAATGAGAATGATAATCTTTCTTTACACTATTCTCATTCATTAAGACAGGTAAAAGAAAAAAAATCTGAAATGTCATTTGATGAATGGGAGACTATTTTCAAACACTTTTCTTCAGATGAAATTGAGAATACAATGTGGGATTCACCTGTAACATTATCTGTTTTGGGCTTAAATTTATTTTATGAAAAATTAAGTAAAGTTCAAAAAAAGTATTGTATTGAAACTATTATTGATGCACTGGAACAAATAATAAAAGAAACGAACGATAGAGGTAGTTTTAGTAGCTTGTATGGGTATAATATATTGGAAAAACAATTAACAATTGAATCTATTCATTTATTATATAAATTTAGTGAAGGTGTTGTTGATGAGAAAGACCTTGATGTACTTGTTACATACTTACTCATTAGTCATTTGGCAGACCACGAAATAAGAGATTTTCAAAAATATTTCAGAAATACTTTTAGCAAGGAGTTACCAGAAAAAGCCCGAAAACTAGTTGTTGTACTAATAAGATATGCGAAATTCTATAGTGAAAATAGGGTAAATCATTATCGTAGCCAGCAAGAAACAAAAGAATACAGAGAAAAGGAATTTGAATTTATTAAAAGCATATTAATAGAAAGTGATTTACCTGAAACTTCTTCTTTGTCTTTCGAATCATATGAGCCACATTTTTTAAACAATTCTTTACTTCTTATAACTTCAAATGTGAATATTGAATTCTTTCAAAATTATATTCTGAAAATATGTGAATTAATTTTAGAAGACTTAAAGGTAGAAGATGATTTGTCATATTCTCGTTCAAAAAAATCAAGAAAAACAAATCATACAATTCTTGTTGACTTACGTTTTTATTTTAATGAAGTACTTCTACTTAATGATATAAATTTTAGCAAATTATTAATAGATAAATTATGCTATCCTGTTCTAAATAATGAATTTAAGAATTCGTATAGTATTAAAGATTTGTATGAGCTTATAACAGGTGTTTTTAATACAGCTGTTACAAGGTTTGATGATTTAATTAATGAAGATAATGATGTAGAAAGTTACAGAAATCATTTTTGGGAATTATGGAAATATCTTTTCAATAAAGTTAAAGAATCAAGTAAGTCTTATTTTGTGAAAGAACTTTTGTTAGATGTTAATGAAAGATTTTGGTCAATAAAATCAAATAATTGGAAAGGGTTTGTCAATTATAAAACCCAGTATAAAGAGTTTGTAGATTACTTTAAAACCCAATCTTTGCCACATATAATTTCAGTTTTTTCCACTTTTGGAGAAAAAAAATTTCTTCCATCAGGAATTAATTTAATAGTGGCAAATTTAAAAGAGGATGATAGCACTTACAAGAGTTTAGACTCGTCAAATGCAGTTAAATTGATTCAAGTACTTTTTAATAACCATATACAAGAAATTAAAGAAAGTCAAAGTTTGATAGAAGACTTTGTTTACATTTTAAATAAGATGATTGATTTAGGATATTGCGAAGCTTATTTAATAAGAGAGTGTGTAATTACTTATAAAAAAACAGCTTAATTCCCCACAAACCAAAACCCAGTTT
>DINS01000035.1:0-323609 GCA_002426015.1 Flavobacteriaceae bacterium UBA5534 | reverse complement strand
GGTTACAGCAATTATTAATGTTTGCCAAGTGTCTGCGGTAGGATGCATTACATTCGCTCAATCCCTTATCAGGGAATCGCTCTTTCCATTTACCCACCTCAACACCGCACATAAAAAAAGAGCATTTTTTAGAAAATGCCCTTTATTTATCTTTCCAGCCGCTAAACATCAATAATCACTTCCACCTACGGCACTTTGCCCCGAGAAAAGTAATCAACTTTTTAAGCAGTAGGGAAACAAAGAAACTCACGATTGCACCAACAACAGCCAAAACAATGGTAGTAATCAAATCGGCAACACCAATATTGACTATTGATGAAAAGAAAGTACCACCAATAATGGCAGATTTGGTGTTATAATCCATCGTCAACCTCATCAGTTTCTGTGTTTTCATCATCAGTAACAACCGCTTGACTGACAGCGGTGGCCACAGTTCCGGCAACGGTCATATAAGTAGCAATGGTAACGACAAGAGCCGGCATACTAATTGGGGCAGCTATGATAGCACCACCTGCAGTAGCCAATGCAATGCCAATGTTTCGTAAAATTTTAAAAAATTTGGGAGTTGGTTTTTTATAACGTTCTACAATGTTCATAATTTTGTGATTTAATAGTTAATAAAATGGTTTCTTTTCGGTCTTTAGCTTGATACACCAAAGACAACAGTTTTTGCATAGCATTTTTAGAGTAAATGCCCTTTCCTATGCCACTCAAATACGTTACTGGAGCAATACACCCTTGCAGCTCTTTTAAGGCATCATTGGCAGGATGAAACAAAATGAAACTTCTACCTTTTACATCCTTCAAAATCAAATGATGCTTGAACCGTTTAGAAAATCGTGGTTCAACTTCATAAACACCTTCAGGAATACAAGAAATACTTCGCTTGTTATTTTTCCAGGGTAACTCAATGGTGTGGCAGAGGTAATTACCAGAGCAAAAGAGAGTACCATTTGTACCCTCTTTATAATAAGCTCTGTTAAGTTCCAGTTCCATTGTTAAGGTGTATCTACGGTAACAACAGAAAGTGCATTGTAAGCCCCATTTTTAAGCTCGTACATTTGCCCGTTTACCTCTTGGTAAAACTCAACACCAAGCACCTGTACAACAGGAAGAGTTGAGTTTGCAGTCAATGAGGCGGTTAAGGCAATCGCGGCAGTATCAGCAGCGGTGTAAGGTAAAATGGCAGTCTCATCATTTTCAAATGTTGAGGTTTCATTCTCAAAATCCAGTTCGGCAGCACCCATTACCACCTTAAAATGGGTTGTTCCAGTTGGAGCTGCAATACGGAGCGTTGGAGAAAACGAATCCAAGTTTAATGTAGCATCCCCAGAAACACGGTCAAAGGCTTTCGTAAAGGGCGCATAAAGTGTAGCCCCTAATTTCCCGTTCAAGTTGAATTCAAAGCCTTCCAAAAGGTTTAAATCGCCATCCTGTAGAGTTCGCAGCCCTCTTTCATTGGTCGTGTCTGTTTTAACAATAGCAACGAGGTCTTTTGTCAATCGTGAGACTACACGTCTATCCTTGGCATTCTGCAACAGAATACGGATAGCGTTTCGCAACAGTTTGCCACCTTTGCCAGCGCGTCCAAATTCAGAGCCGTTTTCACGCGTTCTTACAAAGGCTGGGTCGTTTGCTATTCGGTTTGCATCAACACCACCTTTTGTACGGGCTAAATGCCCATCAGAGGTTTTGTAAAAGGAAATATCGCCGATAGTTCCTTTTAGTTTAATAATTCCGGTTTGTCTTGCCATAATAATTCGTTTTTTTGATTAATAGGTCAAATCAACTAACTTTATGGCAGGTTGTAAAAAATGAAATTCCGTTTTTGTACATCCATTCCGATAAGTACAAAAACGTCATTAAAATATTGATAACCCTATCGGGTTGTCAACATTTTAACAACGCATCATCATCACCATCACATAAGAATGAAGTATGTTTTAAGTATGGATCAAGTATAGATAGAGTATTATGGCCCCAAATAAACGAGTTTGCATATATCCAAAGGACATTCAGCTTATTACAGGCAGAAGTGAACGTTATGGACGTAAACTGCTTCAGGACATCAGAAATTACTTTGATAAAGAACCTCATCAATTTGTTACCGTCAAGGAGTTTTCAGAGTATTCTGGTATAGAAATGGAAGAGGTCATACAGTATATCAAATAGTTACAAATTACTTTCAATCCTCATAAAATTTGTTTAAATTTAGGTTGTATTGTAACATAAAGCGTTTTATATTTGCAACCGCTTTAGAAAAGCAATCACAAGCAAAAAGTTCTTATTAATAGTTGAGTGATTCGGTGAGTGCTAATAACCTCAACTTTTAAAGTCCTTATAAAATAAGGGAAACGCAGAACGGTCAGTCGTCCTGCCACCCCGACATTTTTAGAGTTACGGGCTCGTAGCTCAGCTGGATAGAGCACCTCCCTTCTAAGGAGGCGGTCATAGGTTCGAATCCTATCGGGCTCACATAAAACCCTCAATTAGAGGGTTTTTTTGTACATATAAGTTAATGAAATAGTTGTTCAAAAGATTGAATGTTTTGGAAGTTCTTGGACTTACCCCAATAGAGCTGAGCTAAATAACTTACAAACATTTTATAAGAAGCAGTAGAGCTTTTTAATTAAAACTATAATTTTCAATTAGTTATTTTTAAATTTTGCGTGTATTTCGTCGATTTTTAATTTCTAAACATGTATTTTGTCGAATATATTAAACATTTTATCGAGTAGTTTGCTTGTTTCGTAATCATTTTAACATATATTTGCTCACATAATTTCATTTAAACCCCAAATCAAATGAAAACCAACTTAACCAAAGCTATTGCTTTAGCAATTGTTATGACCTCTTTTTATAATTGTTCAGTTGAACCAACTGACAGTTTTCAAGATCAATTGATTGTTAACCAAAGTGTAACTGAAGATGCTGCACAAAACACTACTTGTGTTGGACTGGATCCTAAAGCGAGAATTGCCAATAATGGCACCATTCCATTCGATTTTAAGATATACAGTACTGATGGGACACTTTTAGAATCTGAAGACAATGTGCTTCCTGGCACCATTTCCTCTTGGAAATCATTTAGTGCTGGTGAAACACTTTTTGTGGTCACCAATACCAGTTTATCTGGTGAAAAAGTGGTACATCAAATGGATTCTTGTACACAATTGAATTTGATTATTGATTCAAACAATCAATTGACTGATGCCGAACCTGAAGATTTACCTAATTAGTTTTTGAGCAAACTAGAACGATTTTCTCGTCATTAAGATTAGTTGTGAAGAATAGGTAATCACTGCCTCCATCTTTGATACTGAATTTTTTACGAATTTGTTCGACAGTTTCAGGAAAATTACGAGTGGTAATGTTTGCTTGACTGATTTTTAAATTTTTCAAAAGCTTTTTGCTGTATGGATGTGTTGACTTAATTTCAAAACATCGTCCAGGAAAATCTATTTTCACATCATAAGTATATAAATGCGAATGTTTATGGAGCTTGAAAAGATGTAACTGTTTGGCAACCGAACTAAATCCGCCAGATTTTAAAATAGCTGAATTTGGCTCGTATAAATAGTTGAGAGGCTCACTATAATTAATATTGTTGTCATTCTCATCGTTTATTTTAAAACTGAAGCGCTCATAGTGTTCACCTTTGATATTGACGGTTTCTATTGAAACACCTAAAGTGTATTCTTTTTGTAATATCCAAAGTAGTTCTTTGACCTCGTTGTTGATTGCAACAATATGAACAGCTTTTACAAAGGTTAATTCACTGATACCAATAGAAATATCCAACAAAGGGGAAGTCTTTATCATGATATTCTTGGAATGTTTGAATAGTACATCAAAATGGGCTGGCACATCAGGTAAACAATCTTTTAGAAAGAACACTTTCCCTTTACTATCATGACGTCTGGAAGGGTCTATATAAATCCAGTCAAACTTTTGCTGTGTTTGTTTTAAAAATTCAACGCCATCAACTGAATGACACTTTATATTCTCAATGTATAATTGTTTATAGTTGTATGACACTATTGCTGATAACTCTTCATTGATTTCGCAATGCGTCACATTTTTAAAACGTTTTGAAAAGTAAAAGCAATCCACTCCAAAACCTCCAGTCATATCTATTATAGAATCGCCATCGATTAAATTTGATTTGTATTTAGCAGTAATTTCGGATGATGTTTGCTCAATATTAAGTTTGTTGGGATAATAAATCTGCTTAGAATTAAACCATGTTGGAAGTTTGGTTTTACACTTGTTTTTGGCTTCTATTTGTTCGATGATTTCAATTGTTTCAATCGATTTGAATGTCGTTCCTTTTAAGAGCAGTTTAGTGATATCAGAGTTTAAGTTGTCATTTATAAATTCTTGAACATCAATATTTAAAAGCTGCTTATTCAAAGTAATTTATAAATCTTTAGTGAGGCGTTGGACTATTTTATTTTCTGATAAAAATTCTTTTAAGATCACTTTAATTGCTGTATAACTTGGTACAGCGACGACCATGCCTACAATACCAAACAAGATGCCTGCAATAATGATCACCAAAAAGATTTCCAAAGGATGAGATTTTACACTTTTAGAAAAGATAATGGGTTGGCTTACAAAGTTATCTATCAGTTGGGCAATAATAAATCCGATGAACACATAAATGGTTTTCGGTAAAATGACATCGCTAAAACTTTGACCAAGAAAACTTGTCATTGTCAGAACGATCACTAAAATTGAACTAATCAATGGCCCAACATAAGGGATTAAATTGAGCAAGGCGCATAAAAAAGCAATCACCAATGCATTATGAACCCCAAATGAAACAAGTACTATTGTATATAAGAAAAAGAGTATCAGAACCTGAAAGAGAAGGCCAACAAAATATCTTGAAAGTAAATCCTTGATTTTTGCAGATGAATTTTTCCAACGAGATTCTTTGTTATCAGGAATAAAAGTCATCATCCCGTTTTCAAATAATTTGCTATCCTTTAAAAAGAAAAAAGAGATAAACAGGACTGAAAACAAGCCTATGGTAAAGCTTCCAAACCCACTAACAATGCCATTCAAGAAATTAGGGATGATGGAATAATCGATTTTATCTAAAAGTTTAGACTCTTGCAATGTACGCTCTACATCAATCTGATTGGCTTCAAAATAGATAACCATTTGTTCGTATAGATATTGAATATTGGCTTGTAACTGGTCAATGTTTAAAAGAGCTAAATTATGACTTTGTTCAATGATTAGAGGTATAAATAAGCTGATTAAGCCAATCAATAGGCTAACCAATAACGACATGGTTACTATGACAGCCAATGTGTTGTTGAATTTCAGTTTTCGACGAAGAAACAACACAACAGGTCGGCCAATAAGAGATACCACAGCAGCAATGGCTATATAAACAATCACAGATTGGATTTTATAAAGGAAGTATAAAATCAGAAATATACCGAGGATAATTCCTAGTGCTCGCAAAATCCCGTTGGCTATTTCTTTTGAATTCATACGTAAATATAATAGAATTTTATAAAGCTATGCTTTTATTGATTTACATTTTGAATGTGCTGTTTTGTCATTTCATAAAGTGCAATTGTGGTTGCTTGTACGACATTCATACTGCTATTCTGACCAAACATATCGATATGAATGAGTGCATCTGATAGTTTTAAAACAGTGTCAGAAACACCAAAATTTTCATCACCAACTATCAGTGCTATTGGTTGTTGTGTTGGAAACTGAAAGGTATGAAGTTGCTTGCTGTTTGAAGTGATTTCGAGCGATGCTATAAAATAGCCTTCAGTTTTGAGGCTTTCAATAGTATTTATTATGTCCGATTTTAGTTCGTGAGGAACTACTTTTTCAGTAGCTCGTGATGTTTTGGTCATTTTTCTGCCTAACGTAATGTCTTGGCCACAAAAAACGATACGTTCTACACCAAAGGCATCAGCAGTTCTAAACAAACTACCAATATTTGGTGCATTGGTAATATTATCACAGACTATTGTAATTGGAAAGGTGTGTTTGTTGAAGTTGGTATTATAATGTGTGAGTTGCATAAAATAAGTTGGCAGTTTTCAACACTAATTGGTTCTGGTGTTTAATTTTCAAAAGCATACTTTATAATATTGGCTCCCATTTTTAAGGCTTTTTCTCTCACTTCAAACGGGTCGTTGTGCACTTCTTCATCTTCCCAGCCATCTCCCAAATCGCTTTCATAAGTAAAAAGCAACACTAATCGTCCTTCGTGAAAAATTCCAAATGCTTGAGGCCTTTTACCTTCGTGTTCATGTATTTTAGGCAACCCTTCAGGGAATTTGTATGCAATGTTGAAGATAGGATGGGTTTTTGGTAATTCTATCAACTCTTTATCGGGAAACACCTTTTTAAGTTCTTTGGTGATGTATGGCTGCATGCCATAGTTATCATCAATATGGAGAAAGCCTCCAGAAATGAGATAATTTCTTAAGTTGTCTGCATCGACATCACTAAAAAACACATTGCCATGACCAGTCATGTGTATAAATGGATACTGAAAAATATCGCTACTGCCTGTTTCTACAGTTTCTGGTTTTGCATTGATTTTGGTGTTGATATTCATATTGCAAAACGTAATCAAATTTGGGATAGAGGTTGGATTGCCATACCAATCACCTCCACCTTTATATTTTAAAACTGCAATGTCTTGCGAAAAAGAGAACATATAAAAAAGACAAAAAAGAGAAGTTATAAAGCAAGCTTTCATATTATTCATTGGTAAATGCAACACTATGACAAGCAACAATTGCTGCTGTTTCGGTTCGTAATCTGGTTGTACCCAAAGTTACAGGAATATATCTATTTTTAATTGCCATTTCAATTTCTTTAACACTAAAATCACCTTCAGGGCCAATAAGGATGGTGACGTCTTGTTGTGGCAGTAATTCCTTTTTGAGTGATTTTCTGTCCGTTTCTTCGCAATGTGCGATAAACTTTTGGCCAGTAAATTCTTGTTTTACAAATTCTTTAAACTGAATGACATCATTCAACTGTGGCATATAATAGTGCAACGATTGTTTCATTGCCGATTGTAAAATCTTCTCAAAGCGATCTCTTTTTATAACTTTTCTTTCGCTGTGATCGCAAATAATAGGAGTGATGGTGTCAATGCCTATTTCGGTAGCTTTTTCTAAAAACCATTCGTATCGATCATTCATTTTAGTAGGTGCAACAGCCAAATGAACTTTATAGCTTCGTTTGGCTTGAAACGTTTTTGAAGTGATGGTTGCAATACAGTTTTTGATGTCGGCCAACGAAATTTCGGCTACAAAAAGCCAGCCTTTTCCGTTTGTTATGTGCAGTTCATCACCAACCGATTTGCGCAGCACCTTTACTATGTGTTTGCTTTCATCGCATTCAAACGACAATTGCGAGGTGTGCTCATCAATGGTTGGGTTAAAAAACAGTTGCATTAATTAATGGTTTCGGTCACTTTTAATACTTTTATTTCTTCAATAAGCTTGGTGTCGTGCGTTTTTAAAACCACATAATGCCAATGACGTTCAAGAATATCAACCGTAAAAATATCACCAACACTATTTGGCGCATTAACAACAGCTTCTTCAAATTCTGGAACCATATCGCCATGTGTGAACCAACCTAAATCACCACCTCGATTGGCATTCTCATCCATAGAATACATCTTTGCAAGGTCTTTAAACTGAAAACCTTCATTGTATTTTTTAATGATACGTTGACGTATGTCATCAATCTCCTCATTCGTTTTTTTAGTACCATCAAGATAGACATAACTGACTCTATAGTATGGAATTTCGTGCTTGTCGATAATCTTGTAATAGGTTTTGTCAACATCGGTTTTGATACTTTTTTTTCCACCTTTTCCCAAAGAGAATAATTCATCAGCTAATGGGCTTTTGTGTTTCTCTTTGTTGAATGTAATTATTTGACCTTTGTTGGATTTGTAGGTTTCAATAAATTTTGTTGCTTGTGTTTCATCTTGAATGGAGTCCAACTGACTTTCAAAATCATTTTGGGCTGATGTGGTTCCAGCGATTAAAACAAAAGAAATAAATAGTAGGTTTTTAAGCATAATTAGGTTTTTATGATTTTAGAGTCAAATTTAAAAGTAAAGACCTTTACATCTTCAGAAAAAAAATTAAGTTTTTAAGAATTGATTGTTTACAACTTGCTTTAGTAAGTTATATCTTCAACCTCGCAGAAGCAATCACATTTTGTTCTGCAAAATCACCTTCTAGGTATTTTAAATACCCAACAATGGCTATCATAGCGGCATTATCTGTTGTAAACTCAAATTTAGGCACATAAGTCGTCCACCCAAATTTTGTTTCACCATCTTTTAAGGCTTTACGTATTCCAGAATTAGCAGACACACCTCCACCAATGGCTATATGTTTTATTCCTGTTTGTTTGGATGCTATTTTGAGCTTATCAATCAATATTCCAATGATAGTATATTGTATAGAAGCACAAATATCATTCAAATTTTCTTCAATAAAATTTGGATTTTCCTTCGTTTCCTTTTGTATAAAATATAAAATCGCAGTTTTAAGTCCCGAAAAACTAAAATTCAATCCATCTACTTTAGGTTTTGTGAATTTAAAAGCTTTCGGATTGCCAAGTTTTGCACGTTTGTCAATTTCGGGTCCAGCAGGATAACCTAAACCAAGTATTTTTCCGCTTTTATCAAATGCTTCACCAACGGCATCATCAATGGTTTCGCCAATCACTTCCATATCAAAATAGTGGTTCACCTTCACAATTTGGGTATGTCCACCAGAAATCGTCATCGCTAAAAATGGAAAAGGTGGCTTCTCAAAACCTTCTTCATCAATAAAATGAGCCAAAATATGGGCAGACATATGGTTAACGTCTATCAAAGGAATACCCAAACCATAAGCCAACGATTTGGCAAAGGAAGTTCCAACAAGCAAAGAGCCCATTAGTCCTGGTCCTTTGGTAAAGGCAATGGCGCTCAATTGCGATTTATCGACATTCGCTTTTTTAAGAGCTTGGTGCACCACAGGAACGATGTTTTGCTGATGAGCACGCGATGCCAATTCTGGTACAACACCTCCAAATTCGATATGAATATTTTGACTTGCCACAACATTGCTCAAAATGGTTCCGTTAAGCATTACAGAAGCAGCTGTATCATCACACGACGACTCAATACCAAGAATATAAATATTTTGTGAAGCCATTAGTAAATTTTAGGCACAATAATTGTTAATTTTGACATCAAAGTTATAACTTTAAAACGTATCAAAAAATTCTTCAAAATAATATCTAAAATTGCAGCAATACTTTTGCTGCTTTTCATCATTTTGGTGTTGGTACTTTCTATTCCTTCAGTTCAAACATATATAGGCAAAAAAGTCACAAAACGTATTAATGACGACTACAAAACCAACATCAATATTGGTCAGGTTGGACTTCAATTTAATGGCGATGTCGAACTGAAGAATATTTATATAGAGGATTATAAAAAAGATACGCTTATCAATATCAACGAGCTCAACACATCCATATTGAGTTTTAGAAACGTTTACAATGGCAAATTAAACTTTGGCGATATCGACATTATGGGTTTGACGTTTAACATCAAAACCTATAAAGGTGAAGAAGAGAGCAGTTTAAATGTATTTATAGCCAAATTTGATGAAGATAACCCTCGTAAAGAAAAGAGTACTTTTTTATTATCGTCAAGTGACGTGTCCATTTATGATGGGACTTTTAGGATGCTGGATGAAAATAAAGAAACTCCAAAAATCATAGAATTTGATAAACTCAACATCAATGCGACCAATTTTTTGATTAATGGAAGTGATGTGAGTGCCAGAATCAATACGCTTGCTTTTAAGGATAGTCGTGGTCTGATTGTTAAAAACATGATTACCAACTTTGAATATACACTCGACCACATGAGTTTTGATGACCTCACCATTAAAACTGCCAATTCGTATCTTGAAGGAAACGTCAGATTTGATTATAACAGAGAAGATTTTCAGTATTTTGAAGATAAGGTCAAAGTACAGGCTAATTTCACAAATTCAGATATTTTATTGGATGAGCTCAATACGTTTTATAATGAATTTGGTACCAAAGAACACGCCAAGTTTAGTACAAACATTAGCGGAACGCTAAACGATTTACAGGCCAATAATTTAAAATTGAATACCAGTACACAAACCCGAATTTATGGAGATATCAATTTTAAGAATCTTTTTAATAGTGGAGAAAATAACTTTGCTTTAGATGGAAGATTTGATGACTTATCTTCTAATTACTATGATTTAAAATCTCTTTTACCGAATATTCTTGGAGAATCCATCCCAACGATATTCAGTAAAGTTGGCAATTTTTCTATTAATGGTAAAGCAAAAATAACACCCACTTATATAGATGCCAACCTTGATATACATACAGAAATCGGTCATATCGACACCAACATGTTGCTGTCGCATATTGATAATATTGATGATGCCAACTATAAAGGTAAAGTTATTTTTAATGAGTTTGATTTAGGTGTTTTACTTAACGATCCAATTGTGAAGCTGACCTCGTTCAATCTTGATGTAGATGGGAAAGGTTTTACTTTGAAGAACCTAAACACCAATATCTCTGGACATGTTTTTTCATTAGATTACAATGACTATGCCTATAAAGATGTTGAAGTTTCTGGCAAATTGGGTAATAACGTTTTTAACGGATTATTGGAATCTAAGGATGAAAATTTAAAGTTTAAATTTAACGGATTGGCCGATTTATCAAAAGATGTCAAGGCATTGGATTTTACTGCATTTGTCGAGTACGCCAATTTACGAGCTCTTAATTTTATTCAGAAGGACAGTATCTCTATATTCAAAGGGAATGTAGTGATGAGCATGAAAGGATCAGGGATTGATGATGCTTATGGTAGTTTGACCTTTACCAACACGACCTATATCAATCAGAACGATGCTTATTATTTTGAAGATTTCGATATCACCTCAACATTTGAAAAAGACAAACGAGTCATCAATGTCAATTCGCCAGATATCATTGAAGGATCTGTCAGCGGAAACTTCAAATTTAAAGATGTAGGGAAACTGATAGAAAATTCTGTTGGAAGCATTTATACTAATTATAAACCTTACAAAATAGATACAGACCAATACATCGATTTCAATTTCACCATTTATAATAAGATAGTCGAAGTGTTTTACCACAAGTTAGAGCTTGGTAAAAACACCTTTGTTAAAGGTCGAATAGAAAGTGACGAAAAAGGATTTAACCTAACTTTTAAATCACCTCAAATCAAATTGCAAGATTATTTTGCCAATAATATTGAATTGAAAATAGATAATAGCAACCCACTATTCAATACATATGTCGAAATCGATTCATTGAACACCAATTTTTATAACATATCCAAGTTTGACCTTATCAACGTCACCTTAAGAGACACCTTGTTCATTAAAACCGAATTTAAGGGAGGAAATCAAAATAAAGATGATTTCAACTTGAGTTTGTTTTATACCATCAATAAAGAAAACAAGTCGGTTATTGGCTTTAAAAAATCGGACGTTACTTTTAAAGAAAATACGTGGCAGATTAATGAGAAAAGAAATAAACTTAACAAAATAACTTTCGATAGAGAGTTCAAACAATTTGATATCGAAGAAATTGTTATGAACCATTTTGAGGAAGAGATAGGACTGTCTGGCACTGTCAAAGATTCAACCTATAAAGACATCAAATTAAACTTTAAGGACGTCGATTTAACCAAAATCACACCTCGACTCGACAGCATGCGATTTGCTGGTAATGTCAACGGAAAACTAGAAATATTACAGCAAAATGGAGTTTATGTGCCTAATTCTAATGTTACAATAGGCAAGTTCAAATTCAATGATTATGAGTTAGGTAATTTAAAAGCAGATATTATAGGCAATCAATCGCTCACAAACTATAGAGTAGATGTTTTATTACAAAATGATAATCTCAAATCACTTATTGCAAAAGGGAATATAGATGTAAGCCCGAAAAATTCGAGTATTAATCTCGATGTGATTTTTGATGAATTTCAATTGGCGCCACTCAATGTCTTTGGCGCAGAAGTTATAACCAATATACGAGGCTTGGCTTCAGGTACTGCAAAAGTTTCTGGAAGCCTTAAGAAACCAAAAATTGACGGTGATTTGGTACTCGATAATGCAGGTTTGACCATTGCAGAGCTCAATGTGGATTATGGCTTTGATTTTGATTCAGAAGTAAAGCTAAAAGACCAGAGGTTTATTTTCAACGATGTCATACTTACCGATTCCAAATACTTTTCAAGAGCTAATTTAAACGGTTACATAAGCCATAATAATTTTTCCGATTGGCGACTTGGGCTCGACATAGACACCAACCGTTTATTAGTACTCAATACCGAATATACCGAAGACGCATTGTATTATGGAACAGGATTTATCAAAGGCGTTGCGAGTATTTATGGACCAACCGAGCAATTGGTCATCAAGGTTGATGCAAGCACAGAACCTGGAACGGTGTTTAAAATACCATTAAGTGATACCGAAAGTTTTGGTGACAACTCATATATTCATTTTTTAAGTCCAGAAGAAAAAGCAGCGCGTTTGCGAGGTGAAACTATCATAGAAAATAAAGTTGGTGGTCTTGAGCTTAATTTCGATTTGGACATTAATCAAAATGCAGATATAGAGATAGTAATTGACAGAAATCTGGGCAGCTCAATGAGAGGTCGAGGTGAAGGAAACTTGCTTTTTGAAATCAATACGAATGGCAAATTTAAAATGTGGGGCGATTTTGTGGTGTATAGCGGAACCTATAATTTTAAATATGGAGGTCTTTTTGAGAAGGAATTTATTGTTGAAAAAGGAGGGAAAATTGAGTGGAATGGAGACCCTCTGAATGCAGAACTCAACTTAAAAGCAGTTTACACAACAAACGCAAACCCTTCAATGTTGTTAGATAATCCTACTAGCCGAAGTATTGATGTAAATGTTGAGATTAACCTCACAGGACAGTTGGAGCAACCAGTTCCAGATTTTACATTCAGCTTCCCAAGAGTTGAATCAACAATCAAGTCAGAGTTAGAATATCGATTGGAATCCAAAGAAAGTAGGGAAAATCAAGCATTATATTTGTTGGCAACCGGTTCATTTGCCAGCGATATTAGTTTTGGTCAGCAAGCCTATGGTACAATTGCAGATAGAGTAAATGGCTTGGTAAATAGCCTCTTTACCAATGAAGACGGTAAACTGCAAGTTGGTATCAATTTAAAACCAGGAGAAGTTACTACAGACTACAGAACTGATAGCCAAGTAGGTTTAACATTAAAAACAAAAATAAGTGATCGAGTCCTTATCAACGGTAAAGTTGGAGTGCCAGTTGGAGGTGTTAATGAAACAGTCATTGCTGGTGATGTGCAAATTGATGTGCTTCTTAACGAAGACGGAACACTTACTGCAAAGTTTTTTAACAGAGAAAATAACATTCGAAATTTCGGTGAAGAAATTGGTTATACCCAAGGTGTTGGTTTGTCTTATAATGTAGAGTTTGATACGTTTAAAGAATTACTTCAAATCATCTTTTCTGGCAAGAACAAAAAAGAGAAAGAAGACACTAAAAAGAAAGATGATCAGGCAACTAAAAACGAAGATGAGCACATGCCAGATTACATCACAATGAAGAAAAAAACAGACAAAAAAGAGAATTAATTTCTTCAGTTTTCAACTATTTTCCATCTTTTTATTAACGAAAACGTTTGAGTTTTTGTTGGTCTGTTAAATTATCTCAAATACCACTATAATTCTAATATATGTTTATTAGCTTTACTTATTCAAAGAAAAAATAGATGTCAAAAAGTATAAAAAAAATAGGTGTCATGACCTCTGGAGGTGACTCTCCAGGAATGAATGCAGCCATTAGATCTGTTGTCAGAACTTGTGCATATCACAATATCGAATGTGCTGGTATTTATCGTGGTTTTGAAGGCATGATCGAAGGTGATTTTAAGTCAATGGATGCACGAAGTGTTAAAGGTATCATCAATAAAGGTGGAACCGTTTTAAAATCGGCACGTTCAAAAGAATTTAGAACTCCTGAAGGTCGTAACATTGCCTTTCAAAAATTAAATGAAGCCAATATTGATGCTCTGGTTCTAATTGGTGGCGACGGAACATTTACTGGAGGCCTTATTTTCAATACCGAGTACAATTTCCCAATAATCGGTATTCCAGGAACTATCGATAATGATATTTTCGGGACTTCACATACACTGGGTTTTGATACAGCTTTAAATACAGTCGTTGACTGTATTGACAAAATTCGAGATACAGCAAGTTCGCACAACCGATTATTTTTTGTCGAAGTTATGGGTCGAGATGTTGGTCACATTGCCTTAAATGCAGGTGTAGGAGCAGGAGCTGAAGAGATATTAATACCTGAAGAAGATTTAGGATTAGAGCGTTTGTTGGAATCCTTGCGTCGTAGTAAGCAATCTGGTAAATCGTCGAGTATAGTTGTTGTAGCCGAAGGAGATAAAATCGGTAAGAATGTTTTTGAACTCAAAGATTATGTTGAAGCTAATATGACAGAATATGAAGTCAGGGTATCAGTGCTTGGACATATGCAACGAGGTGGTTCGCCATCATGCTTTGATCGAGTTTTGGCAAGTAGAATGGGTGTAAAAGCCGTTGAAAGTTTATTAGAAGGAAAAACCAATTATATGGTTGGTCTTATTAATGACCAAATGGCATTGACACCTTTGCAACAAGCAGTCAAAGGAAAGTCAAAAATCAATAAAGAATTGTTAAGAGTGTCAGATATCATGACAACTTAATAGTTTACCAATTGGGATATTGGTAAAAAGATAAATAATAAAAATAAACATAATATAAAATGTCAAACTTAAAATTAGGAATCAACGGATTCGGGAGAATAGGAAGAATAGTATTTAGAGCAACCCTTAATAAACCAGGAGTCGATGTGGTTGCAATCAACGATTTATTGGAAGTCGACCATTTAGCATATTTATTGGAATATGATTCAGTCCATGGCAGATTTAATGGTACTGTTGAGGTGAAAGACGGTCATCTGGTCGTCAACGGAAAAACAATCAGAGTAACTGCAGAAAGAGACCCTCGAAACCTTAAATGGAATGAGGTAGGAGCAGATGTTGTCGCAGATTGTACAGGTATTTTTACCACTATGGAGTCTGCTCATTATCACATTGAAGCTGGAGCCAAAAAAGTAGTTATTTCAGCACCAAGTAAAGATGCACCAATGTTTGTTATGGGAGTAAACCATAAAGATGTAAAAGCATCAGATAAAATTGTTTCAAATGCATCGTGCACCACAAACTGTCTAGCTCCAATGGCAAAAATATTGGATGACAATTTCGGCATAGAAGAAGGTTTAATGACTACTGTTCACGCAACTACTGCCACACAATTGACAGTAGATGGACCTTCCAAAAAAGATTTTAGAGGAGGTCGTAGTGCCTTGTTGAACATCATTCCTGCATCAACAGGAGCTGCAAAAGCAGTTGGAAAAGTAATACCAAAATTAGATGGTGTGTTGACGGGAATGGCCTTTAGAGTTCCTACTGCAGATGTTTCTGTAGTTGATTTAACTTTTAGAAGCAAGAAAGAAACTTCATTGGATGAAATCAAAAAAACGTTTAAGGATGCTTCTGAAGGTTCAATGAAAGGTATTGTTGGATACACTGATGAAATGGTTGTTTCTACTGATTTTATTGGAGAAACTCGTACCTGTGTTTTTGACGCTGATGCATCTATAGAGTTAAACTCTCGCTTTTTTAAAGTGGTAGGATGGTATGACAACGAGTTTGCATATTCTACAAAACTTGTCGAATTAGCACAACACATTCATTCTTTATAATTTTCAATATACATTCCGTATAAGTTTTACTATATTTATATAGTTCGAATTTATACGGAATTTTATTTTAATACTTATGATATTAATAGTCGATAGTGGTTCAACAAAAGCCGATTGGATTTCAGTAGATAATAATGGAAAGCAACTCCTTGAAAAAATAAGAACCAATGGTTTAAACCCTGAAATTCTTAAAGAAAAAAAACTCTATAAGATTATCAGAAAAAGCGAGGAATTAATGGCACACAAAAGAGATGTCACTCATATTTTCTTTTATGGAGCTGGTTGTGGCACCGAAAACCCAAAACTTCTATTAAAAAATGTTCTTGAAGACATCTTTATCAACGCACAAGTCGAGGTCACTGAAGATACCATGGCAGCAGTGAGAGCAACCTTAAATCATGACGATGAAGCTGCAGTTGTTTGTATATTAGGAACAGGTTCAAACTGCAGTTACTATACAGGTACACATTTGGTTCAGCGTGTAAAATCATTGGGTTATACCTTAATGGATGACGCTTCAGGTAACTATTATGGCAAACAGTTGATACGCGATTATTACTTCAATCATATGCCAGAAGCCATCAAAGTGTCATTTGGCGACAAGTATAATATGGACACTGACTATATAAAATACAATCTTTACAAGCAACCAAGTCCAAATGCATATTTGGCAAGTTTTGCAGAATTTATGTTCTTGAACAAAGACTCGGTTTACATTCAAAATATGATAAAGGAAGGTATTCGACTTTTTGCAAAAAACATGATTCTACAATTTAAGAATGAAATTGAAAAAGTACCAGTACATTTTGCAGGTTCCATAGCTTTTTTCTCTCAAAGCGAAATCAAAGAAGTAGCTGAAGAAATGGGTTTTAAAACAGGCAATTTTGTTAGAAGACCGATAGAAGGACTAGTGGCTTATCACACCAAACGATTATAATGGAAATTGCTATCATTGCTCATGACGGAAAGAAAGCCGAAATGGTTCAATTTTTAAATGAGCATAAAACGATCCTACATCAAAAAGGAATTACGCTTGTTTCGACTGGCACCACTGGTAATAAAGTAAAAAAGGCAGGTTTTGAAGTCACAAGACTCTTGTCTGGACCACTTGGGGGCGATGCTCAAATAGCTGCTCGTGTCGCAGAGGGTAAATGCCATATGGTTTTGTTTTTTAGAGATCCGTTAGAAAAGCATCCACATGAACCAGATGTTTTAATGCTCATGCGTTTGTGTGATGTCCACGATGTGCCGTTGGCAACAAATCCAGCTACAGCAGTTTTATTGATGAAAGGGCTTTAAAAAAGCGTTATTCATTATATACTCTATTTTCCTGTTCTTCAACGCGTATAAAAGTGGTACGTTTTGTCAATTCCTTTAGGCGTTGCGCCCCAACATAAGTACAAGTACTTCGTACACCACCAAGAATATCTTGGAGTGTTGTTTCTACCTTCCCTCGATAAGGTACTTCAACGGTTTTACCTTCACTAGCTCTATATTCGGCAACGCCTCCAATATGCTTATCCATAGCTGTTTCCGAACTCATACCATAAAATTGTTTATAGTTTTTCCCATTACGTACAATAAGTTCGCCACCACTTTCGTCATGTCCAGCAAACATGCCACCTAACATCACAAAATCGGCTCCAGCTCCAAATGCTTTGGCCACATCACCAGGTGTTGTACAACCACCATCACTTATGATTTGTCCACCAAGACCATGGGCAGCATCAGCACATTCAATGATAGCTGATAATTGCGGATAACCAACACCAGTCTTAACTCTTGTAGTACACACTGAACCTGGACCAATGCCAACTTTTATAATATCGGCACCAGCAAGTAAAAGTTCTTCAACCATTTCACCAGTCACTACATTTCCAGCGATAATCACTTTGTCTGGATATTGAGATCGAGTTTGTTTTACAAAATTCACAAAATGTTCAGAATAGCCATTGGCAACATCTATACAGATAAATTTCAGATCTTGATGAAGATTAAAAACAGAATTTAACTTTTCGGAATCATTTTTCCCAGTTCCAGTACTGATAGCTATAAAATCAGTAATATTACTTGGGGCATTTTCAAAAAAAGAATGCCATTCATCAACTGCGTAATGCTTATGGATGGCTGTAAAAATTTGATGTTTTGATAAAGCCAAAGCCATCTCAAAAGTGCCTACAGTGTCCATGTTGGCAGCCATGATTGGGATGCCTTTCCAAACGACTGAACTATGCAAAAATCTGAATTCGCGTTCTAAATTAACCTGTGATCTGCTTTTGAGCGTAGAACGTTTTGGTCTTATCATGACATCTTTAAAACCTAGCTTTATATCATATTCTATTCGCATGTTGAAGTATTAGATTACAACCAAAAGTAAGTGATATGTTTAAATTTTAATGCTATAATTTATTCTTTTAAAGAAAGATTTATCAACATCTGTTCATAGGTAAAATCATTTTATTAATAAAAGTTCACCTACCATAGTATTAGAGCAAACAATCATCAAATGAATTCTACGGCATACCTGTTTCTATAGTCTATAGGTGTCATATCGGTTATTTTTTTGAATACATCGCGAAAGGCTTTGGTATCGGAATAACCGACGTCGTACATGACTTCGCTGACGGTTTTACGGCCTTGTTCCAGTTCTTTCTTGGCTGCTTCAATCTTTACACGCTGAATGTATTCCAAAACGGTGTTTGAGGTGGCTTTCTTGAAGCGTCGCTCAAAAGTTCGGCGTGCAATATTAGTGCTGTTACAGAGTTCATTGACCGTGATTTTGTCCCTAAAGTTTTTTTCTATATACTTCTGCGCGTCCAAAATTTCCTGATCTTCGTGTGTTTTTTGTCCTGTGAAGACTATAAATGGCGATTGACTGTTTTTATCGATATCAATCATAAAACCTTTGGATGCCATGATGGCGACATCGCGACCGGCAAACTTTTCTATAAGATATATCAATAAATTGGTAAACGAATAGGCGCCACCACTTGTATAGATACCATTGCTTTCGGTCATAATTTTGTCGTCCATTAAAAGTGCTTTAGGGAACTTCGCACGAAATTCATTGGCATAACCCCAATGTGTGGAGCATGGTTTTCCATCGAGCAATCCAGTGGCAGCTATGTAGAATGAACCCAAACAAAAGCTGACCAACTCTGTTCCTTGTTTGTAACATTTGGTGAGCCAAGGAAGTAATTCGGCATTGTTTTTTAAATTGGTTTCCAAATCGCCATGAATGGCAGGAATGATAATTATATCCGTTTTTTTAACTTCATTGATATGCTTTTGCGGACTAATACTAAACAAGCCATTGGTTTGTGTAGAGACACTTTCTATACCTACCAATTCAACTGTAAACAAGGGCTGTTTTCCAATTTGTTCATAATAAGCGTTCACCCAATTGAGCATTTGGTAAGCGCCTTCAATATTGACTATACTATAGTGGCCTTTAGGAACATAGATAGAAACCTTTTTCATGACTGATTTTTAATTACTAACAAATTTAAACAATTATTCTGTCGCAATCAACCCTTTAGAATGACGTAAATACACATCCCAAATACGAGAATTGATGTTTAACTTTGGAGGAGAAAAACGTTGAGAGTTAATAAGAACATTAAAATGATGCAATTATGAAAATAAAAAGACCGATTGTATGGTTCGAAATCTATGTAGATGACATGGCAAGAGCCCAAAAATTTTACGAAACGATTTTGGATGTAAAACTTGAACAATTGTCCAACCCAACAGACGATGCGATGCAGATGAAAAGTTTCCCTGGTGATATGGAAAGCTATGGAGCGAATGGCGCATTGGTAAAGATGGAAGGGGTAAAAGCAGGAACAAACTCTACCCTTATCTATTTTGGAAGCGAAGATTGCATCACAGAAGAACTACGTGTTGAAAAAGCGGGAGGAAAAATCTTTAAGCCAAAAATGTCCATTGACGAGTATGGGTTTATCACACTATTTTTTGATACTGAAGGGAATATGGTAGGGCTACATTCTATGTCATAGTTTCAATAAATGATTAACAAGCCAAAAAGTCAAAAAACTAATGGCCAACAGCTTAAAACAATGAAAACACTAAAATTCACAACACAGATAAACGCCCCAAAGGAAAAAGTTTGGAATGTTTTATGGGGAAAAGAAAGCTACAAAGCCTGGACAAAAGCCTTTGCTGAAGGTTCAGACGTTAAAACTGACTGGAACGAAGGAAACTCCGTTTGGTTTACCGATGGTTCCGATTGTGGGATGTACAGCATTATTGACAAAAAAATTCCCAACAAACAAATGACCTTTAAACATCTTGGTATATTAAAGGATGGAAAAGAACTCCCTCCAGATGACAAGGCCAATTCGTGGAGTGGTGGTATAGAAGACTACCAATTGAGCGAGCAAAATGGCATTACAACAGTAAACGTAGCTTTAGACAGCACAGATGAGCACAAAGATTATTTTGAAGAATCATTTCCAAAGGCTCTAAACATTGTAAAAAAATTGTCAGAACAATCATAACACTTAATAAACAACACAATGACAAAGCAAATATTTGTAAATCTTCCAGTAGAGGATTTAAACAAGTCGATGGACTTCTTCAAGAAGCTTGGATTTACGTTCAATATGCAATTTACAGACGAAAAAGCCGCTTGTTTGGAAATAGGCGAGAATATTTTTGCGATGTTGCTCACCAAACCCATGTTTCAAGGCTTTACAAAGAAACCCATTTCTGATGCCAAAAAGGTAACTGAAGTATTGATTGCCATTGATGTGGAAACTAAAGTGGAAGTAGATACTTTAGTAAAAATGGCAGTAGCAGCAGGAGGAAAGACCTATATGGCACCACAAGACCATGGATGGATGTACCAACACGGCTTTGAAGATTTAGATGGTCATCAATGGGAAGTATTTTATTCAGATATGAGCAAATTGCCGCAACAATAGCATTATGAAATCATCAGCACAACACATTACACCATGCATTTGGTTTGATTCCGACGCCGAAGAAGCTGCACGATTCTATACGTCGATTTTCAAACATTCAAGAATTGAGCATATCACAAAGTACCCAAAAGTTGGACAAGACATCCACAGGCAAGAAGCTGGAAAGGTCATGACTGTCGAATTTTATATAGAAAACTACAAATTGTTGGGTCTTAATGGTGGTCCGGTTTTTAAAAAGAACCCATCCGTTTCCTTTTTTGTTATGTGCGATACAGAAGCCGAAGAAGAACAGCTATGGAACCACCTTTTAAAAGATGGACAGATTCTAATGCCATTGGACTGTTATGATTGGAGCAGTAAATATGGCTGGGTTCAAGATAAATTTGGGTTGAGTTGGCAGTTGATGTTACGAGAAGGTGATAAATCTACACCAAAAATAAGTCCATCATTCTTGTTTATGGGACCACAACGAGGCCTTGCCGAAGATGCTATACGATTTTATGCCGAAGTCTTCAAAATATCACATATAGAAGGCATTGCCAAATATTCAAAAGGCGAAGTTGCACCAGAAGGATATGTAAAGCATGCACAATTTCAGTTATTGGGCCAAACATTTATGGCTATGGATGCTGGTATGGATGGCGAATTTCGATTTAATGAAGCCTTGTCGTTCATGGTGTTTTGCAAAGACCAAGAAGAAGTGGATTATTATTGGGAAACACTTTCCAAAAATGGCAGCCAACAGCCATGCGGTTGGGTGAAGGATCAGTTTGGAGTTTCGTGGCAAATCATTCCGAGCATTTGGGAACAAATGATCAAAGACCCAGATGAAGAGAAAACTGATCGCGTGTTCAACGCCATTTGGACGATGAAAAAATTGGATATTGAAAAGCTAAAGCATGCCTATAAAGGTTGATAAATCATTATGGTCGAAGTGTTTAAAACTAATGTAGAAAACAAAGCAATAGCAGATTCAATAGTGAAGTGCTTGAGCTTACAATTTCCAAATTCGATTATTAATTTTGATTTAGAAGATTGTGATAAGATTTTACGGATTGAAAATTGCAGCATTGAGACCAAAGAAATCATACAAACAATCAAGCAAAAAGGATTTTATTGTGAAGCATTGGAATAATTTAATATAAGTATATCATGAAAACAACAAAAGTGACCATAGAGACCACCATTAATGCCAAACCCCAAAAAGTTTGGGACTATTGGACACAACCAGAGCATATCACCAAATGGAACTTTGCTTCTGATGACTGGCATTGTCCAAGAGCTGAAAATGATTTAAGGGTTGGTGGAAAAATGAATTCGAGAATGGAGGCCAAGGATGGAAGCTTTGGGTTTGATTTTGAAGCCATCTATGATGAAGTCAAGGACCAAAAACGAATTGTTTATACCATGCTCGATGGGCGAGTGGCAGAGACTGATTTTGAAGATCTTGGAGGCAAAACGAAAGTCACCACAACTTTTGATGCTGAAAATCAGAATCCAGTTGACATGCAAAAAAATGGTTGGCAAGCTATTCTCGATAATTTCAAGAAGTATGTCGAATCCGAGAGATTGAGATTATAGTTCTTGAAAACCCTGTTAATAAATGTCGCTTTTGGTGTTGTGTAACAAATTCGTTTCTATTATCTTTGCTACATATAAAAAAGAACTCTCACTATGTTTGAATTTGACCAATATTTAGGATTTTTAGCTTTTTTGACCATTTTGACCATCGGTTTTTGGTTAATGATATTTTTAGTAACCTTTGTCATTCCTTATTGGATAGGTGGTTCATTGATTGAACGTCTTAAGGAAATCAGAGAAGAGAAAAAAGCAAAACGTGAAGCATCAACACATTAATTTGTGTTATTAACTATATAAAAAAAGGAGGCCATTTGGCTTCCTTTTTTTATATATGATTGGTTTTTATTATCCTTCAAATTCAAAATCTTCTCCACCACCATTATTATTTTGTCCTCTGTCTCGTTGTTGTTTCTTTTGTTGATTAAAACGATACGTAAATGATAAGTTAAAACTACGTTCTCTCCATTGAAACTCTGAATAACTATCAAATGTTGTAGTGAACGAATCAATGATTCGTTTTCTGCTATTGAAAACGTCGCTTACATTGAATGCAATAGAGGCTTGCTCCTTAAACAGGTCTTTACTAAATGCCAAATCTGTTGAAAACATTCCTTTACGCTTATTTTGAGCATCTTCACTTGGTCCACCATAAAATATTCTAGTTTGCCAATCGATGTTTCCAGGCAAGGTATATTTATTGTTGATTCTGGCAAACCAACTTAAGTTGTCTGCACCAAAATCAGTTCCGTTATAAAAACCTTCAGTAATCGATTTAAAAAGATTAAAATTCCCATTCAAATTCCAATTTTTGGTTGGCCTATAGGTCAATGTAAATTCAAAACCGTAACGGTCGTTTGTTGCAAGATTAATAGGTGTACGTTTAATAACAGGAACTTCCGAATCACCAATGATGACTGTATCACCAGTATCTTCAGTAATAAATGTGAAAACATCTGTCGCTCTAGAATAATAAATAGAAGAATTTAGGGTAACTTTTCCAAATTTATTTAAATATCCAAAATCAATTTGATTGGAATAACTAGGGTCAATATCAGGATTTCCTTGAAATAGGTTGGAAGCACTACTTCTTGATGGGAATGGGTTGATAAAACGTGATCGAGGTCGACTGATACGTCTGTTGTATCCCAATTGAATGCTTTGATTTTCGTTGATTTCGTAACCAAGGTTCACTGTTGGAAATAAACCGAGATAATTCTTTTTGTCAAAATCATTACTTGTTAATTGGTCAATTGTGATACGAGTGGATTCCATTCGTAAACCCAATAAATAGGAAAATTTATCCTTAATCTTGCTTCCAAATTGCGAGTAAACTGCATTAATTTGTTGTTTAAAGATTAGATTATTACTGACATCAGTGTCAAGAACATATTCACCGTCTTCATCAAACTCCAGCGTATAATCGGTATCCAATTCGCTAAAGTCACCACGATAACCTAATTCAAACTGACTGCTTTCTCCTATAGGAAGTACGTAATCGGACTGTAAGAGTACTTGATCTTGCGATTCAATCGTTTGGACTCGTTCAGGAGTACTATCTAAAATTGATGATTTTTCACTTTCATCGCTTGTCTCGTACTGAAAATCAAAGGTCAATTTATGTTGGCTGTTACCACCAAATTGTTTGTCAAAATTCAACGAGTATTGTATCGTTTTATCTTCTTCCTTTTCTGGGTCAATACGAAGTGAACGTGAAATAAGACTTCCGTCAGCAGCCACTCTATCAATGGTATTGGTCGAGGTATTTTCTTCATCACTATTTCTATAGACTAAAGATGTGGTGATCGATGCAGAATCATTGATATACCATTCTACACCAACATTGGTTGTAAATCCAAGATCTTGACGGTCAAATTCACGTTTTTCATTCAAGAACGTACTTGGGTCGTCTCCGTTAAAATATTCTGTTTCAGTCAAAGCATTTCCAGGAGATTCACGATAGCTATATCCAGTTGTATTAAAGAAGTTAAAATCACCAGTTCTGTAATTGATATTTCCAGAAATACCAGCAGTCGTTGGATAACCTGCGTTTGCTGTAATAGCGCCATTAAGACCTTGCAATTTGCTTCTTCGAAGAATTATGTTCAAAATTCCCGCAGTCCCTGACGCATCATAGCGTGCAGAAGGTGAGGTGATGACTTCAACTCTTTCAATGGATTCAGCTGGCAGCTGACGCAAAGCATCTGTCGAATTAAGTCCGACCAATCCAGAAGGTTTACCGTTAATAAGAATCGTAACGTTTTCATTTCCTCTTAAGGATACATTACCTTCAACATCTACCGAAACAGAAGGAACATTGTCCAAAACATCACTAACGGTTCCGCCTCTTACGGTCAAATCCTTACCTACATTATATATCTTTTTGTCGAGTTTAATTTCTACAGTAGTACGCTCTGCAATGATAGAGACTTCGCCTAACGACTCAACATCAACCCCAATACCCAAAATACCCAAATCGGTATCTTTGTTAAGTGTTCTATTAGGTATTGATTTGGTTTTATAAGAAATATACTCGACAGTAATATCATAAGTTCCAGACGGGACGTTGATGCTAAAATTACCTTTTTCGTCAGTGATTCCACCAGTAACGACCTTGTTTTCTTTTTTGCTAAAGAAAGCAATAGTCGCATACTCTAAAGGTTGATTGACATCTTTGTCCATAACAGTTCCTGTTATTTTGATGTCGCTTTGGGCATGTATATTGATTATATTGAATATAAAAAATGCAAGTGATAGTTTAAAGATGTTGGCCATAAGTTATTAATTGTTTTTCTTGTTTCTCTTTTTCTTTTTTTTGAGTTCCTCCTTATTATTTTTCACAAAGTCTTGGATAGATTTTATAACCTCTTCCGATACCAGTTCTTTTAAATCTGAAAAATAAGTGGCATCCAATGTTTTGAGCTGCTCTTCTTTTTCATAATATTTGATATTGGAAAAATAGATTGTTTTTTTTTCGTGATAATAGGATTGTAATTTTTGCTTGATGATTTCTTTTTGAAAATCATCAACCTTCAACTCGTTTACAAACTCTTGGTTACGTTCATCTTGATCGTCTTCAAGTTTTTGGATTAACTTTTCTCTTTCTATTTGAGCTTCATCTTTCTTTTGCGCAAAAGATGGGCTGCTATTGATAATTAATAGAATGAAAAGTATTTTAGTGAGTTTTAAACACATATAACAAAAATTAACCAGTATTCAGATTAAGACTGCAAAAATAAGGCTTGGTTTAATGCCTATTGGTTAAAGTTCTGTTAAAGAAAAAACTTATAAAATGTCTAAAACTTTTTCTGTAGGACGACCAATAACAGCCTTGTTGCCATTAATAACAATTGGTCGCTCAATTAGTTTAGGATGTTTTGTCATTAAAGTAACGAGCCTGGCATCAGAAAGATTGAGGTGTTTGTAATTTTCTTTCCAAAGTGCCTCGTTTGTTCTAATAAGTTCTATTGGCTTTAATTTTAGAAGTTTTAAGAGGTTTTTGAGTTCATCTCTTGTGGGTACATCATCAAGATAGTTTATGATTGTATAGTGCTTTCCAGAATTTTCAAGTAATTCTAAAGCACATCTCGATTTGCTGCATCTATTATTATGGTAAATAGTAATCATAAGTTGTTGTTGTCTTCTTGTTTTTGTCCCATCATCATTAGATAGGCTTTCAAAAATTCGTCGATATAGCCATTCATCACATCATCTACATTGCCAGTCTCGTGACCAGTTCTTACATCTTTTACTAGTTTGTATGGATGCATCACATAATTGCGTATTTGACTTCCCCATTCAATTTTCATTTTACCTGCCTCAATGTCATCACGCTGTGCTAATTGTTTTTGAAGTTCAATTTCATACAACTGCGATTTTAACATTTGTAAAGCCCTAGCTCTATTATCGTGTTGTGAGCGTGTTTCTGAACATGAAATTTGAATACCAGTTGGTTTATGCGTTAACTGTACTTTGGTTTCAACCTTGTTTACATTTTGTCCACCAGCTCCACTAGAACGTGCAGTGGTTATTTCTATATCAGCTGGATTGATTTCTATTTCAATTGTATCATCAACTAATGGATACACGTAAACAGATGCAAAACTAGTATGGCGTTTTGCATTGCTATCAAAAGGCGAAATACGTACCAATCGATGTACTCCATTTTCACCTTTAAGCCATCCAAATGCAAAATCGCCTTCAATTTCGAGGGTTACTGTTTTTATACCAGCAACATCACCTTCTTGAAAGTTAAGTTCTTTTACCTTAAAACCGTTTTTTTCAGCATACATTAGGTACATACGCATCAACATACTTGCCCAATCGCAACTTTCGGTTCCGCCAGCTCCTGCAGTGATTTGTAAAACAGCGCTCAAACTATCACCTTCATCAGAAAGCATGTTCTTGAATTCTAGCTTTTCAATTTGGTCTAGAGCTTTTGAAAATTGTGAATCGATTTCTTCGGTTGAAACATCACCTGCTTTATAAAATTCATATAAAACTTCTAATTCTTCAACAAGAGTAACAGCAGCAGTATAGTCTTCTACCCATTTTTTCTTTTCACGAAGCGATTGCATGATGAGTTCAGCCTGCTTGGAATCGTTCCAGAAATTTGGGTCAAATGTTTTTTCTTCTTCGTTAGATATTTCAATAGTTTTGGCATCTATGTCAAAGATACCTCCTCAACGCTCCAAGGCGTTCTACAAGATCCTTTATTTGATCAGATGTAGTCATAGTAGTTTAAATTTTAGGCAAATGTAAAGCTTAATGTTTCATTGTAAAACCATTTTTCATTAAATTTTTAAAGGAATTTATGTAGTTTTATGAATTAATTATCCATTATGAAAAAAATCACAAGTATCCTCGTATTTCTTATTGTTGTAAGTAACTCATTTTCACAAGTTTTAAAAGATAAAAAACTTCAAAATTATAAAGGTTATTTTAATTTTTATTATGAAGAATCTCAAGATAAAATCTATCTAGAAGTTGATAAATTAGACCAAGAGTTTTTATATATAAGTTCTTTAGCAAGTGGTGTTGGTTCTAATGACATTGGATTAGATAGAGGTCAACTAGGAGCAGAGCGAATTGTAAAGTTTGTTAAAGCTGGAAATAAGCTTTTATTAGTGCAGCCAAATCAAGACTATAGAGCCATAACAGATAATGCTTTAGAGAAAAAAAGTGTAGAACAAGCGTTTGCAAAATCAGTTCTATTTGGGTTTAAAATTGAAGAGCAGAGTGAAGGTAAGTATATTATTGATTTTACACCATTTTTAATGGTCGATAGACATGAAGTTGCAAACAGACTTAAAGCGCAAAATGAAGGTGTTTATAAATTAGACTTAAGCAAAAGTGCATTATCATTAGAACGAACTAAAGCATTCCCTAAAAATGTAGAGTTTGAAGCTTTATTAACGTTTGAAGGTGAACCTAAAGGTAGAAATATTAGAAGTGTTACACCTACATCATCTTTAGTAAGTGTTATTCAACATCATTCGTTTATTGAGTTGCCAAATAATAATTATAAACCAAGAGAATTTGATACGCGTAGTGGTGCAATTTCTATTTCATATATGGATTATGCTACGCCAATTCAAGAATCAATTACCAAACGTTATGTGACACGTCATCGATTGGAAAAGAAAAATCCAGAATTAGCCATTAGTGAAGCTGTTGAGCCAATCATTTATTATCTCGACCCAGGAACTCCAGAACCAGTACGTTCTGCTTTATTAGAAGGTGCTCGTTGGTGGAATCAAGCTTATGAAGCGATAGGTTTTAAAGATGCATTTCAGGTGCAAATGCTACCAGAAGATGCAGATCCAATGGATTGCAGGTACAATGTAATACAATGGGTGCATCGCTCAACAAGAGGTTGGAGTTATGGTGGTAGTGTTACAGATCCACGAACAGGCGAAATTATTAAAGGTCATGTAAGTTTAGGAAGTTTACGTATACGTCAAGATTTTTTAATTGCTCAAGCGTTGCTCAACAAACCATTTGCTGAACGAGACGATAATTATCAACCAATGTTAGACATGGCTTTGGCCAGAATTCGCCAATTAAGTGCTCATGAAGTTGGTCATACTATAGGTTTTGCTCATAATTTTGCAGCAAGCACAAATAACCGAGCATCTGTTATGGATTATCCACATCCTTTAGTGAGTTTAACTAATGGCAATATCGCTTTAAGTAATGCTTATGCTACAGGAATTGGCAATTGGGATAAAGTCACTGTTGCCTATACTTATACACAATTTGATAAGAATACAAACGAAAAAGAAGCGCTAAATTATATTTTAGAGAAAGCACAACAAGACGGATTGCGATTTATATCAGATTCTGATGCTCGTGCTGAAGGTGGAGCACATGCTTTTGCTCATCTATGGGATAATGGTAAAAGTGCTTCAGAAGAATTAGAAAATGTATTAAAGGTTAGAGAAAAAGCAATTTCTAATTTTTCAAAAGACAATATTCGTACAAATGAGCCTTATTCAGTTTTAGAGGATGTGTTTGTGCCTTTGTATTTCTTCCATCGTTATCAAACAGAAGCCGCAGCAAAAGTTGTTGGTGGTTTAGATTATAATTATGCAGTTAAAGGAGACAATCAATTTACCACTAAAGTTGTTGATGTCAATTCACAGAAAGCGGCTTTAAATGCGCTTTTAAAAACCATTTCGGCTGAAACATTAACTATTCCAAAGGAAAAACTCAATTTATTTCCTCCTAGAGCTTTTAATTATTCACGTACTCGTGAGTCGTTTGCAAGTAAAACAGGTGTTGCTTTTGATCCATTAAGTGCTGTATCAACATCTAGCGATATGACATTAGGTTTATTGCTTCATCCTCAACGTGCAAACAGATTAATTCAACAAAAAAGTTTGGATAACACTCAAATTGGATTGGATGATGTTTTTAAAAGCTTAATAGACAATTCATTCAAAAAAACATATAAAGATGATTATTTAAATGAAGCACAACAGATGATTAATGCTAATGTGCTTAAATATATAATGAATTTGGCTGTTAATGATAATGCATTCTTACAAGTAAAAGCTTTGGCAAACGATGCTATTTATGAAATTTCACAAAGTTTATATGCTAAAGATAAAAAGTACGAGAATAAGTATGCTCCGCAATATGGACGTTTAATTTCAGAATTTAGAGAGCATCCTGAAAAATTTAAACTTGAAGAATCACCTAAAATTCCTGATGGTTCACCAATAGGAACCGATTTATGTAGTTATACCTCAAATTAAAAAATAAAATGATAATAGATTTAAGAAGCGATACGCTTACAAAGCCAACACAAGGCATGTTAGATGCTATGATGAGTGCTAAAGTTGGTGATGATGTATATAAAGAAGATCCAACAGTAAATGAGTTAGAAGAGCGCATTGCAGACATGTTTGGTAAACCTAAAGCACTGTTTTTTCCAACTGGGATAATGGCAAACCAAACAGCAATTAAATTACATACTAATCCTGGAGATCAAGTTATTTGCGATTCTAATGCACATATTTACCATTATGAAGGAGGTGGTGCTTCATTTAATAGTGGTGTGTCTTGTAAATTACTTCAAGGTGAACGAGGTATGTTTACTGCAGAGCAGGTTATTGAAGCTATTAATCCACCAGATTTTTATCATAGTCCGCTAACAGCTTTGGTTGAAATTGAAAACACAGCTAATAGAGGAGGAGGTTCATGTTGGGATTTTGAAGAACTTAAAAAAATAAGAACCGTTTGTAATGAACACAAATTAGGATACCACCTCGATGGCGCTCGTATTTGGAATGCTTTAGTAGCAAAACCAGAAACTGGTAAAGATTACGGACAAATTTTCGATACTCTGTCGGTTTGTTTGAGCAAAGGTTTAGGTTGCCCAATTGGTTCAGTATTAGTTGGAGATGAAGACATTATGGAAAATGCTATTAGAATTCGTAAAATACTAGGAGGTGGAATGCGCCAAGTTGGATTTTTAGCAGCTGCAGGATTATATGCATTAGACAATCATATAGATAGATTAGCTGAAGATCATCAAAAAGCTAAAGAAATTGGGCAAGAGCTATTTGCTTTAGATTTTATAAAAAGAGTTGAGCAAGTTGAAACAAACATCATCATTTTTGAGTTAGAAAACAAAGCTGATGAGTCTAAATTTTTAAAAACACTTGCAGATAAAAACATACGTTTAAGCGGTATGGGAAATGGAAAGCTTCGTATTGTAACCCATTTAGATTATACCAATGATATGCACGAGTATTTTTTGAATGAATTGAAAGGTTTAAAATTTTAAATAATAAAAAAAGAAGCTTGAGGGCTTCTTTTTTTATTTAAACATATCCAATCCAGGAATATTGGGCATTCCATCTTTTGCAACTGCAGCTAATTCAGTTTCATTAACTCTAGTTGCTTTTTCAATGGCTTTATTTAATGTAAGAATTAAATAATCTTCCAGCATATCTTTATCTTTCAATAAATCATCATCAATTGATATTGACTTGATGGTTCTATTGGCTGTCAACGTGACTTTCAGTTTATCGTCGTTGCTTTTTTCGTCAACTAGCACATGATTTAAGCGCTCTTTAGTTTCTTCAACTTTCTTTTGGGTTTCTTTGAGTTTATTCATCATTCCCATCATATCTCCAAACATAATCTTGCTGTTTTAAAATTAGATGTCAAAATTAATAAAAAGTTTGTAAGCTATTCAAGTCTTTGTTCTTTTCTCTTTATTCTGATAAAAACCCTATTTTTGCAAACTTCTTAATGGGATTAATACAATGACAAAAACAGTGGTTTTGCCTCCAAAAGCAAAAAAAATACCTAAAGAACTTATAGCACATAACGATGTTAGAGTTGATGATTACTTTTGGTTGAACGATAGAAAAAACAAAGAGGTTATCAAATACTTGAATGACGAAAACGAGTATTATGATGCAATGACTTCTAAATACAGAGATTTTGAGAATTCTCTTTTTGAAGAAATGAAGGCTCGCATAAAGGAAGATGATGAGTCTGTACCATATAAATATAATGGCTATTGGTATATTGTTAAGTACGAAACAGGCAAAGACTACCCAATATATATACGTAAAAAAGATACTTTAGAAAATCCCGATGAGTTGCTATTTGACTGTAATGAAATGGCTATAGGTCATGATTATTTTAAGTTAGTAGGATTGAGTGTTAGTCCAGACAACTCTATGATTTCTTTTGGTGTTGACTTATCAGGACGACGTAATTATACACTTCAGGTTAAGAATCTGGTTACTGGCGAAATTATGCTTGATGCCATTAAAAACACAACAGGTTCTTCAACTTGGGCCAATGATAACAAAACGCTATTTTATACTAAAAAGGATTTAAAGACCTTACGTTCAGATAAAATATATAAACATAAACTTGGCTCAACAACAAAGAAGGATGCTTTGGTTTTTCATGAAAAAGACGATACGTTTGGTGTTGCGGTTTATAAATCCAAATCAAGAAAATACATTATCATTGCTTGCTATAGCACATTAACAAATGAATATCATGTATTAAATGCCAATACTCCAGATGAGCCATTCAAAGTGTTTCAAGAACGCATAAGGGGTTTAGAGTATAGTATTTCACACTATGATAATCACTTTTATATAGTTACAAACCTTAATGATGCAACTAACTTTAAATTAATGAAAACTCCAGAAACAGCAACCCAACTTGCTAACTGGACAGATGTTATTCCTCATAGAGATAATGTATTGTTAGAAGATATTGACATATTTAAAGACTTCCTTGTTATTAGTGAAAGAACTAATGGATTAAATCTTATAAGAATTAAAAGTTGGGATAATTCTGAAGATTACTATTTACCATTCGATAACGAAACGTATTCGGCTTATACATCTACAAATGTAGATTTTGATACAGTTATGTTGCGATATGGCTATAATTCCATGACAACGCCTTCATCAACTATCGATTTTAATATGGTTACTAAAGAAAAAACGGTATTAAAAGAACAAGAAGTACTAGGAGGTAAGTTTGATAAAAACAATTATGAATCTGAACGTGTTTGGGCAACAGCCAGTGATGGTACAAAAGTTCCAATATCAATGGTTTATAAAAAAGGAATACAGCACGATGGTAGCAACCCAACATTGCTTTATGCTTATGGTTCTTATGGGCATACAATTGACCCATATTTTTCAAGTATAAGGTTAAGTTTATTGGATAGAGGTTTTATTTATGCTATTGCGCACGTTAGAGGAGGCGAATATCTTGGTAGAAACTGGTATGAAGATGGAAAATTACTTAAAAAGAAAAACACATTTTCAGACTTTATAGCTTGTTCACAATACTTAATCAAACAACAATACACGTCACCAAAGCATTTGTATGCATTAGGTGGTAGTGCTGGAGGTTTACTTATTGGAGCAGTCATAAACCAAGCACCAGAATTATACAACGGTGTTATTGCTGCTGTTCCCTTTGTTGATGTGGTAACAACAATGTTAGATGACAGTATTCCGCTTACTACTGGTGAATATGACGAATGGGGAAATCCTAACGACAAAACATATTATAAGTATATGAAATCATATTCGCCATACGACAATGTAAAGCGCCAAAAGTATCCACATATTTTGGTAACTACAGGATTGCACGATTCACAAGTGCAATATTGGGAACCAGCAAAATGGGTTGCTAAACTTCGTGAATACAAAAAAGACACTAATAAATTGCTTTTAAAAACCAATATGAAAGCAGGACATGGTGGAGCTTCAGGGCGTTTTGAAGCTTTAAAGGAAGATGCTGAAGAGTATGCATTTTTATTAGACCTAGAGAATATTAATGCTTAATTAAAAAAAATCTCGTATTTTTGCGAGGTTTTAGGTTACATTTTTATAAATTGGAACTGGTAAATAGCATTTATGAAAGAAAATATTCAGGTATTTGATAACGTTTTACAATTAATAGGTAAAACCCCTCTTATCAAATTAAACAACATGACTTCTGGGTTTGATGGTGAATTTTACGCAAAAGTAGAAGGGTTTAATCCAGGTCATTCATCAAAAGATAGAATAGCATTACACATTATTGAAGAAGCTGAACGCCAAGGTATCTTAAAACCAGGCGACACAATCATTGAAACTACTTCAGGCAATACTGGTTTTAGTATTGCTATGGTAAGTATTATCAAAGGTTATGAATGCATTTTAGCAGTAAGCTCAAAATCGTCAGCAGACAAAATTGATATGTTAAAATCTATGGGAGCAAAAGTTTATGTGTGTCCAGCACATGTTAGCGCAGACGACCCAAGATCTTATTATCAAGTAGCAAAACGATTACACGAAGAACTTAAAGGTTCAATATACATTAATCAATATTTCAATCAATTAAATATTGATGCACATTATAACTCTACAGGTCCAGAAATATGGGCACAAACCGAAGGAAACATCACACATTTAGTAGCTTGTAGTGGAACAGGAGGAACAATTTCAGGAACAGCAAAATTCTTAAAAGAGCAAAACCCAAATATTAAAGTAATTGGAGTTGATGCATTTGGTTCTGTATTGAAAAAATATCATGAAACAAGAGAGTTTGATGAAGCAGAGATTTATCCTTATAGAATAGAAGGTTTAGGTAAAAACTTAATTCCGACTGCAACAGATTTCGATCTTATAGATAAGTTTATTAAAGTAACAGACGAAGAAAGTGCACATACTGCAAGAGAAGTTTCAAAATCAGAAGGTTTGTTTGTTGGTTATACAAGTGGTGCAGCAATGCAAGCAATTAAGCAATTAAATGAAGAAGGTGAATTTAAGATCGGTGACAAAGTAGTTGTTATCTTCCCAGACCATGGATCTCGTTATATGAGTAAAATATATAGTGATAAATGGATGGAAGAGCAAGGCTTTTTTGATAGTAAAAGCACATCATCTATTGAAACAATTCAATACATAAAGTAATAAAATAGATACATAAATAATCCTATGACATGATTGCATGTGATAGGATTTTTTTGTGAACAGAAATGTTATAAACAGCAGTTTATAATTAAATTATGCTATGAAAAGATATTTATTTAATTTTGTCCCCAACTAATGATAACTAATTAAAGTTAAATGAAACTCTAATCGTTAAATAACGTATTGTTAAATAACATGTTAAGTGACATCTGACCGCTAAACTACAGATTGAAGATGAAAGATTTATTTGAAAAAATATACAAGGATAAAGGCCCTTTAGGCAAATGGGCTGCACAAGCTGAAGGTTATTTTGTCTTTCCAAAATTGGAAGGGCAAATTTCCAACCGAATGCAATTTCAAGGGAAAGATGTGATAACTTGGAGCATTAATGATTATTTAGGATTGGCTAACCATCCTGAAGTCCGTAAAACAGATGCGCAAGCAGCTGCCGATTATGGTTCTGCTTACCCAATGGGAGCACGTATGATGTCTGGTCATACCAACCTTCACGAGACTTTACAAAAAGAATTGGCAGAATTTGTTAATAAAGAAGCTGCTTATTTATTGAACTTTGGCTATCAAGGCATGGTGTCAACTATTGATGCCTTGGTCAGTAAAGATGACATCATTGTTTATGATGTAGATGCCCATGCATGTATAATTGATGGTGTACGTCTTCACATGGGAAAACGATTTACCTATAAACATAATGATGTTGAAAGTTTAGAGAAAAACTTGGAAAGAGCTACAAAGATGGCTGAACAAACTGGTGGTGGAATCCTTGTGATTTCTGAAGGTGTGTTTGGTATGCGTGGCGAACAAGGAAAGTTAAAAGAAATAGTAGCGCTTAAGAAAAAATACAACTTCCGTTTTTTAGTTGACGATGCCCACGGTTTTGGAACCCTTGGTAAAACAGGAGCAGGAGCTGGTGAAGAGCAAGGCGTACAGGAAGATATCGATGTGTATTTTGCAACGTTTGCTAAATCATTGGCAAGTACAGGGGCTTTTATTGCTGCAGATCAAGAGATTATAGATTACTTAAAATATAACTTACGTTCTCAAATGTTTGCTAAATCATTACAAATGCAATTAGTGGTTGGTGCTCGCAAGCGTTTAGAGATGCTCAAGACAATGCCAGAACTAAAAGAGAAACTTTGGGAAAACACCAATGCTTTACAATCTGGATTGAAAGATCGTGGTTTTGATATTGGAACGACCCAAAGTTGTGTGACTCCAGTATATTTAAAAGGAAGTATTCCTGAAGCAATGGCTTTGGTAAAGGACTTACGCGAAAACTACGGCATTTTCTGTTCTATCGTTGTATATCCAGTGATACCAAAAGGCTTAATCTTGTTGAGATTAATTCCAACGGCTACACATACATTAGAAGATGTTAACGAAACATTAGATGCGTTTGATGCCATCAGAACACGTTTGGAAAACGGAACTTACAAAAGACTTTCGGCTGCTGTAGCAGCTGCAATGGGTCAGTAGGATATTAGTTTCTATTTAAAATAAAAAAATCCAACTCAATCTTGAGTTGGATTTTTTGTTTTAGATTAAATAACATTATTCAATCACTTTTCTAACCGTTTTACGTCGTTTATAAACTTCAGGTTTAAAATGCTTCCATATTTGGTGAATTGCCAGGTTGTCTTCCAACTCTGGTGTTCTGATGCAGTTTTTGATACCTTTTTTTCTAAAAGTGTCATAGTACTCATTGAATATCACTGCAGTAACACCCTTATTTTGATACTCTGGATGGATACCAATCAAATAAAACACCACATCTTTGCTGTGCTTTTTGGCATGTAGTATATGTCTAAACCCAAAAGGGAACAGTTTTCCGTTCGCCTTTTTCAAGGCTTTAGAAAATGAAGGCATCACAATAGCAAAAGCTATGAGTTTTTTGTCTTTATCAACTACAAACTTGATATATTCTGGATTAATAAAACCGATGAATTTTTCCTTAAAATAGGCTTTTTGAATATCTGTAATAGCTACAAATGAGGACAATGAAGAATAGGATTCGTTAAATAAATCGAACATCTTGTCTGCGTAAGGCATGACATCTTCTGTTTTATGAAAACTTAAAGCTGTCAATTCATAGCGCTTTTTTATAAGGTCTTGTGCTTTAAGGAAAAATTCTGGCTTTACATTTTCAAACGGAAAGCGGCTTTCTGAATATAGCTTTTCGTCGGTAAAACCTAATTCTTTAAAATGTTCTGCATAATAAGGATAATTGTACCAAGTTATCATGTCTCCCATATGTTCAAACCCTTCGGTCATCACGCCAACTTTGTCTAAATTTGAAAATCCGACAGGACCTTCTAGGTAGTCCAAATCATTGGCCTTACCAATTTCTGCAACTTTATCAAGAAGTGCCTTGGTCACTTCGACATCATCAATAACATCAAACCAACCAAAACGCATCTTTTTTTGATTTTGATTTTTTATCTCGAGCCAATTGATGATAGCAGCTACACGTCCAACAATTTCATTATTTTTATAGGCCAAAAAGAAATGTGCTTCGGCATCATTAAAGATGGGATTTTTTTTCTTGTTAAAAGTCTCTAGTTCTTGCTTGATAATAGGAGGTACCCATTGATTGGAATCTTTATATAGATTAAACGGAAATTTAACAAAACGCTTAAGGTCTTGTTTTGAGGTCGCTTCTTTAATTGTAATCATATAGTGTCATTATAAATTGCCATCATCATCAAAATCGACATCTTTCTTCTTTTTTTGTCCTCTAGATTGACGTTTTCCTTCTTCTTTGGCAGAATTACCATTGTCAATAACTTTGTCTTTATGAAAATCCAGACGATACGACATTCCAAAATTGACTCCAAAAACCGATGGTGTGTCCTTGGTATTAAAAGTTAAAGCAGTATCTAATTGAAAGTCTTTGCTCCATAGGTAAGCGCCTCCAAAACGAAATAAATTATCTGCATAAAAATCGCTTTTGATACCTTGGGTTTCGCCAAAAACAACCCATTTTGGATTGAATGAATGTGTAAGTGTTAAGATATATTGAAAATCAGAATATTCAGAGCCAATTCTGTCTTTTATCAAATTGACGACAAAAACCCATCCACCATTAAAATTATTTTGAGAAATGACTGCTACTTTTGGGCTAAACCCTTCTACATCTGGCGCAGTGTAAGGGTTGTCTTTGGTATCAAAATTAGCACCTGCATAGACAGCAACAGCAGGAATCAGGCTTTTCCATTTAAACTTCCTGTTAGCTTTCCAACTGTAAAGATTGGGTTTGTCTTCTTCGGCATTTTTATATGGGTCATACACCAAATATTTTGCTCCAATAGTAAAATTTTTAAAATTTGAGCGTTTATTTTCAACAGGAATAAATGAACTGTTGAATGTTTGGGTGTCATTTTGATATGTCCCAATAACACTAATCTCTAAAGGTTCAAAGAGCAATCCGTAACGTGCTGCAAAATCAACTCCAAAACCAGATACATCGTACTTTAAAGGTGTGTGTTCTTCTTTGACAATATAGGGGCCAGCTTCAAACTGAATGACGTTAGGGCCAACTGCAAAAGCACTTTGAGATACACCAGGACGATTGGAATTAATGACATCAGTGTACTGACCAAATGCAGCAATAGTCATAACAAAAAACAATAGTGGTAGAAATGGTTTAGTGGAATTCATTTTTATGACGTTTAGGTTCAAATATAGAGATTTTATATTTTTTTTAAGTATTTATAACTGAATTTAAACGTTGATAATTGTATTTTTGAAAAAATATTTTTTTCATGTTGCAAACAGCATCCTTTATTGGTTTTTTGAGAACCATTTTGATTATCTTGTTGGTATGGTATGGTGTGAAAATCTTAATGAGACTTTTTGCGCCTTATTTGGTGCGTTATATGTCAAAAAAAATGAGCGAACGCTTTGGAGGTCAGTTCCAACAACCTTATGAAGATGTAAAAAATCGCCCAAAAGAAGGTGAAACAGTAATCGACAAAATGCCAAAGCAAACCAAATCTCCAGATAAAAAGGTAGGCGAGTACATCGATTACGAAGAAATTGAGTAATTTTCGCTTAAATTTTACAAACTATATCCATGCAAACATCCTTTAAAAAGTTTTTGCCACACGTATTGATTCTTGTCGGTTTTGTTGTGGTATCGTTATTGTATTTCAATCCGGTTTTAAGTGGAAAACAGATTTACCAAAGTGATATTAAGCACTATATTGGGATGTCCAAGCAACAAAATGATTTTAGAGAAGCCACAGGTGAAGAAACCTATTGGACCAATAGTGCCTTTGGAGGGATGCCAACCTATCAATTGGGAGCAAAATATCCGCACAACTATATCAAAAAAGTAGATTCAGCATTACGCTTTCTGCCACGTCCAGCCGATTATCTGTTTCTATATTTTATTGGGTTTTACATTTTATTGTTATCACTTAAAGTCGATTTTAAGCTCGCAGCTTTAGGTGCGTTGGCGTTTGGTTTTTCTACCTACCTTATCATTATTCTTGGTGTTGGGCACAACAGTAAAGCGCACGCCATTGCTTATATGCCTTTGGTATTGAGTGGTATCATTCTCACATTCAGACAGAAATACATTGCTGGGTTTTTATTGACAACAGTTGCTATGGCATTGGAGATTGAAGCAAACCACTTTCAGATGACCTATTATCTAATGTTGTTGGTAATCGTTCTAGGTATTGCGTATTTGGTTGATGCCTATCGTAAAAAATTATTGCCACACTATTTTAAAGCTGTTGGTTTGATGGTTGTTGCGGTTATATTATCTATTGGCTTGAATGCTACCAATATTATGGCAACTCAAGAATATGTCAAAGAAAGCACTCGAGGAAAAAGCGAATTGACCATTAATGCAGATGGTAGCCCAAAGAAGCCAACTTCTGGTTTAGATAAAGAATATATTACTGAATATAGCTATGGGTTATTGGAAACCTTCAATTTATACATTCCTCGTTTTATGGGAGGAGGCAATAGTGAAGATGTAGGTAAAGATTCAGCCATGTATAAATTTTATACGTCTATTGGAGCAAGTTCGGTAGAGGCCATCCAAGAAACTAAAACAACACCTACCTATTGGGGAAACCAACCTATTGTTGAAGCACCAGCCTATATTGGTGCTGTCGTGTTGTTTTTGTTTGTGTTTGCGTTGTTCTTGGTAAAAGGTCGCCTAAAATGGTGGCTTGTAGCTGGAACGATTCTGTCATTATTATTGTCTTATGGTAAAAATTTAGGGTTTCTAACCGATTTCTTCATTGATTATGTGCCTTTATATGACAAATTTAGAGCTGTAAGTTCAATTCAGGTCATTTTAGAGTTATGCATCCCTGTACTTGCCATTTTTGGGATAGTGCGCTTGTTCAATAACTTTGAAGGTGATGAGAAAAAGCTAAAAGCACTTAAATATTCTGCACTTATTACTGGTGGATTGGCCATTTTGTTCTTGCTTTTTAAATCGTCATTCAGCTTTGTTGGTGGCAATGATGGGTATTTTAGACAGGTGTATGGTGAATATGGGGAAAGCTTTGTAACTGCATTAAAAGATGACAGAAGAGCTATGTTTACCACTGACACTTTAAGAACCTTGATACTGGTGTTGTTGTCATCTGGAACAATCTTTTTGTTTTTAAAGAAGAAACTATCAGAAACATTAGTGGTAGTTGTCTTTGCCGCTTTAATTTTATTTGATCTGGTAAGTGTAGATAGACGTTATGTAAATAATGACAATTTCGTGTCATCTATTCAGGTCAACAAGCCCTTTCAGCCCAATGCTGCCGATTTGGAAATCTTGAAAGACACCACTCACTTTAGAGTGTTTGATGTCGCATCTCGTGAGCCTGGTAAAGCAGCTTATTTTCATAATTCACTATCTGGTTATCACGCAGCCAAATTGGGACGTTATGACGAATTATTTGATTTTCATATTGCAAAGAACAATGTCAATGTTCTTAATATGCTGAACACCAAATATATTATTGCCAGTGACCAATCCAACACAAATGTTGGTGCTTTTACAGAATATACAGAACCCAATGGCAATGCTTGGTTTGTGAGTGAGCTCGAAAAATTGAGTTCAGCTACTGAAGAGATTAGAGCTTTGGATAGCTTGGATACCAAAGCAAAAGCGATTACTACCCAAAATTTAAAAAGCAAAAAATTCGCTGTTGATTCAACCTCAACCATCAAATTGTCAACCTACAAGCCTAACTACTTAAAGTATCACTCCAATAGTAGCAAAAATAGTTTTGCAGTCTTTTCAGAAATTTATTATGCAGATGGCTGGCAAGCGTTTATTGATGGAAAGCCTGTACCTCACTACCGCGTGAATTATGTATTGAGAGGGATGGAAATTCCGGAAGGGAAGCACACCATAGAATTTAAATTTGAACCTAAAGTTATCAAAACAGGAGGGACTATTGCATTGGCAAGTTCAATGATACTAGCTTTATTGATTTTAGGAGGAATATATTTAGCGTTTAAAAATAAAACCAAAGAAAGTGCGTAAAAAAGCACTCATCATCACGTATTATTGGCCGCCAGCCGGAGGGCCAGGAGTACAACGTTGGCTAAAGTTTGTCAAATACCTTCCTGAATATGATATTCAGCCTATTGTTTATATTCCAGAAAATCCGAGTTATCCTATTACAGATTTGAGTTTGCAATCTGAAGTTTCTAAAGATGTCATTATAATCAAACAGCCAATAAAAGAACCGTATCGACTTGCAGAGTTTTTATCAAAAAATCATTCGAAAACCATCAGTTCTGGAGTCATTCCGAAAGAAAAGAAACAAAATTTTATTCAACGATTGATGCTGTATGTAAGAGGCAATTATTTTATTCCAGATGCAAGAAAAGCTTGGATAACACCTTCAGTAAAGTTTCTTTCAGACTATATAAAAGAAGAGCAGATTGAAACCATCATCACAACTGGGCCACCACATAGTTTGCATTTGATTGGTCTCAAACTAAAACAACAAATAGGAGTGAAGTGGCTTGCCGATTTTAGAGATCCTTGGACGACCATAGGTTATCATAAAAAGTTAAAGTTGACCAACCGTTCAGCCAAAAAGCATGAGCAAATGGAAAGAGATGTGCTGTCTTCTGCTGACCATATCATTGTGACGAGTGAAAACACAAAAAAAGAGTTTGGAGATAAAACCAACCAATCTATAAAAGTGATTACCAACGGTTATGACACTTATCATTTACCAAAAGCCATAAAAGATGATAAATTTACCATTTCACATATTGGTTCATTACTATCAGAACGCAATCCGAAGCTATTATGGCAGATTTTGAATGAATTGATTGCCGAAAATGAAGCTTTCAATCATAGCTTTCAGTTAAAGTTGATAGGAGTTGTTAGTGATGATGTATTGAATGAAATAGAACAATATATTTCTAATAGTCATATCAATGTCGTTGGTTATGTTGGTCATAATGAAGCACTAATGGCACAACGTGCCTCCCAATTACTTTTGTTGGTCGAAATTGATTCAGAAGATACCAAAGCCATAATTCCTGGTAAGTTGTTTGAATACATGGTGTCAGATACACCAATATTGGCCATAGGCCCAAGAGATTCTGATGTGGAGCGTATTATTGCAGAAACCAATACAGGTTCTTATTTTTATTATGATGCAACATCTGAATTAAAATCGCAAATTTTGACGTATTTTGAAGCCTATAAGAACAATGCCTTGGCGACACAGCCTATAGGATTGCAACCTTATAGCCGAAAAGCATTAACTAAAACCTTGTCAGAACTTATCTAATGGGAATTGTTACCAGTCAATCCTTTAAAAACACGATTACGACCTATCTTGGTTTTGGTATAGGTGCGCTTAACACCTTGTTTTTATATACTTACTTTATATCTGACCAGTATTATGGATTGGTAGCTTTTATTTTGTCATCAGCAAATATTATGATGCCATTGATGGCTTTTGGCGTACACAATACCATCATTAAATTCTATTCGACTTTTAAGACCAAAAACTCACTCAATAGCTTCTTGACCTTAATGTTGTTTTTGCCATTATTGCTTATCATTCCTATTGGACTCGTTGGGTCAATTTCTTATGAAGCTATAGGACGTTTGCTTTCACAAAAAAACCCTATCGTTATGGGTTATGTATGGTACATTTATGTTGCAGCTATTGCGATGGCTTATTTTGAAGTATTTTTTGCATGGTCTAAAACACAGATGCTAACGGTATTTGGCAACTTAATGAAAGAGGTGTTTCAAAGAGTAGGTGTTATGCTGCTTTTGTTTACAGTTTACCTACAATGGATTGATGTCGAGCAGTTTATCATTGGTGTAATTGTAGTTTATATTGTGAGGATGTTCATTATGATGCTCTATGCGTTTAGTGTTCGGCTTCCGGTGTTTAAATTCAATAAGCTGGAGAATATCAATTCTATTCTTAAATATTCGTCATTGATTATCATTGCAGGTTCTATTGCAACCATTATATTGGATATTGACTCGTTTATGCTTGGGTTGTACATTCCTATTGAAAAAGTCGCTTACTATGGTGTTGCTATTTATATTGCCACTGTTATTGTAGTCCCTTCGAGAGCGATGCAACAAATACTATCGCCATTGACCGCTCAATATATGAACGACAAGAACAAGGTCGCCTTAAAGGATTTATATGTCAGAAGTTCGCAAACCTTATTTATTATTGGAGGTTTTATCTTTTTATTGATTGTTTTGAATATCAATGAGCTTTATCATTTGATTCCAGAGGAGTTTAGCGGAGGATTGGTGGTTGTATTTTTGGTAGGTGTTGCAAAGCTTTATGATAATTTGATGGGTTGCAACAATGTTGTGCTTTTTAATAGTGATTACTATAGAGTAGTGTTGCTTTTTGGTGTCATCCTCACTATTTTGACCGTCTTGTTGAATATGTTGTTCATTCCTCGTTTTGGAATCAATGGGTCGGCATTTGCGACCTTTTTGGCAATCACTGTTTATAATACCATCAAAATATATTTTGTGAAGCGTAAGTTTGATATGATGCCTTTTAACTATGACACTGGGAAAGTTTTGGTTCTTATTATCGTGTCGATTGGCTTATTCTATTTCTGGGAGTTCCCATTCCATCCGATTGTCAATATTATGCTGAAGTCGTTATTGGTAACTTTTGTATATGTTGTATCTATCTTAAAACTCAATGTGTCTGAAGATATTTCAATTTTGATTAAGAAGTATTTGAAGGTAAAATAGTGTACAGTCGCAGCATTTAGTTGATTTGAATTTGTGCTTTTAGATTTCAATCATTAAGATTCCTGTTTTCACTGGAATAAGAAAATCCCACAAGGTGCTCTGAGGCATACGTCTTGCAGGACTTTCCAACTAACCAACCAAAAAATTCGTAATTAGTTACAAACTAACTACTGTGTAAATCGTTTTTATATTAATTTCCTCTTTTACTTCTTGTAGTTGTACTTCTTTGTTTTGAGGTATTACTACCAGAAGAAGCTCTTTGAGGTTGTCTTGTATTACTTTTATTAACTCTTTCATTATTTCCTTTATTAGATATACGAGTATTCGTACTGTTTGGTTTTCTTACACTCGTATTTTTATTAACATTTGTTCTTGTATTTGTACGTACCGATTGCTCTGTTCTTGTCGGCGTTGATTGTCTTACGCTTCTATCATTGCCATTTGTTCGTGTGCTTTGTGACGTTCTTGTTGGTGAAGTCACCCTATCGTTACGATTTGTTCTTGTGTTTTGTTGCGTTCTGGTAGGTGACGTCACTCTATCATTACGTTCAACTCTTGAGTTTTGACGCGTATTGGCTTGTGAGGCACTTAAGTCTCTTGTATCTCGTCTTGTTGTACTTTGGCTTCGATTAGGTGAGGCCTCTTGACGGTATCTGTCACTAATGCGAGCATTACTTGCTAGATCACCTCGACGCCCAGAATTGTAATTAGTGGTACGACGTGTACTGCTGTAACTAACTGCTTGTCTATGATTATTGGTATAAGGTCTGTAATAATGGTGGCGTACAGGTTTGTAATATTGTCTATAAGGTTTGTTATACACGATGCAGTAGTTGCGTGCAGGTACTGCATAGTAACGATGCCAAGGTCTGTACACATACACTCGGTTGTAGATGTTGATAAACCCAGTGCAATGCGAAAACACATGATGGTTGTTGTAATATACATATAGCCCTCCGATACGCGTTACACGTCCGTAATTGTTGTAGTGTATATTAACGTTACCAGCCTGTATGATACGACCATAATAATCGTAGTAAATAGGCACGTTTTCTATTTGAATGATGGCACCAAAATCGTCGTATTGTACATACGGACTGTAATCGTAACCATTGTTAAAACTAAAGGATACGTTTGGTGTATTGATGGATACGCTGACATCTGGACCATAATTGGTAGCATAGAAGTCGAACTGGCCATCGGGAAACACAGAAAACTCAATACCACCTTCGGTAAAGATGAAGGAATTGCCATAATTATAAGATGTGGCGATAGATGCTGAATTATCTTTAAGAGCATTGGTGGTTTTTGCGCTTACTGTAGTTCCTACGAGGAACACTGCAGTAAAAAATAAAGCTAATTTTTTCATGAGTGTTTGTTTTAAGTTTGACATACCAAACTATATTCAAACAACGTGCCAAAAATAAAAACCAACACTTAAGTGTTTGATAATGAGCTTATTTTTATATTTAGTTATGATACGAGTACTTATGAGCCTCCTTTATGGTTTGCCCACACGAGGTTAACACGGGTTTCACACGAGGTTAACACGAGGTTAACACGGGGTTACTACTATCCAAATTCCGCAAAGATTATGAAGCCTTCAGAAAAAGATATCTTAAGGAGCTAAAACAATAGATTTCCATTTGTATTTTTCGTATTTTTAACTACTGTTAACCAACAAACTATGAAAATAAGAACTATTTTTATTGTATTAAGTTTGGTCGCTACCTCTTTACAATCGCAATCAAAAATAGATTCCATTATGGTTATATGGAAAGACGAAACCAAGTCTGACACCATCAGATTAAAGGCAATGCGCAGTTATTTTTTTGACAATTACTACAGACTACCAGCAGATTCTCTTTATATCTTATCAGAAATGCAATATACATTAGCCGAAAGTAAAAACCAGAAACTATTTATGGCTAATGCTATGGTTTGGCAAGGTATCTCCCAAAAATCTAAAGGCGAACATGTAAGCGCTATGAATAGCTATCTACGAGCCTTAAAGATTATGGAGGATTTAGGTGATAAAAAAGAAATTGCATTGTCTTTATATTGGATTGGAGAGGCCTATCAAGAGCAAGGCATGTTTACAAAAGCACTGGAATACTATCAAAGAGGCTATAAAATTGATAATGTATTGGGAAATAAATTAGGACTCGCTAATTATTATACCAAAGTTGGAACTGTGTATTCGAGACTTGATGATTGCTCTAAAGCGATGGAATATCATAAAAAGAGTTTGACTCTCTATGAGGAATTAAATGATACCTTTTACATTTCAGGTGCTTTAAACAATATTGGAGTTGCATACCAATGTCAAAAAAAATATTCTAAAGCTTTGGAGTATTTTTTAAGAAGCTTAAAGATTGACGAAACATTGGGAGATCAGGAAGGCATCATTATTTCTTTGAACAATATTGGAGAATGTTATAGAGAAAACAATGATTACATGCAAGCTTTAGACTATTTTAAAAAAGCCCAAAAGCTACAGGAGAAGATGGGTGGAATTGGAATTACTTCTGAACTTTTGAGAAATATTGGTATGCTTTATATTAAACAAGGTCATTATAAAAAGGCCGTAGTGGAATGTGAAAAATCATTGAAAATTGCAAAAGAGATGGAAAGTATACAATTTCAAAAAAACGCATGTGAATGTTTATACACGTCCTACAAAGAAGTAGACAGGAATAAAGCGCTTGATTATTTTGAACAATTAAACATCTTGAATGATAGCCTGAAATCCCAAAGTACCATTAAAAACATGCAGAATTTGGAATTTGCCAAACAATTAGAGATAGATAGTATTGCGCAAGTTGCAAAAGACGCAAAAGTGGAGATGGCACACCAAACAGAAGTTCGTAAAAAGGATAAGAATAAAAACATCGCTATGGTGGCTGGTATTTTCTTTTTGCTTTTGTCTGGTGGTCTGTATAGCAGATGGCGTTATGTAAAAAAATCTAAAGCCGTCATTGAAAAAGAAAAAGATCGCTCTGATACTTTATTGCTTAATATTTTACCTGCTGAAATAGCGGAAGAACTCAAATCCAAAGGTAAAGCGGACGCTAGGGATTTTGAGATGGTTTCTATTTTGTTTTCCGATTTCAAAAATTTCACTGGACATTCTGAACAAATGACCGCAAAAGATTTGGTAGCCAATATCAATATCTGCTTTGAAGCATTTGACAACATCATGCAGAAATATAATATAGAAAAAATCAAGACCATTGGTGATGCTTACATGGCTGCTGGTGGTTTGCCTATCCATTCGGATGATTCAGTAAAGCGTACTGTTTTGGCAGCTTTAGAGATGCAAGCGTTTATATCAGAACTTGGTAAAGAGAAACAATCCAAAGGAGAACACACGTTTGAGATGCGTGTTGGCATCCATACAGGATCAGTGGTGGCTGGTATTGTAGGTGTCAAAAAATTCCAATACGATATTTGGGGAGATACCGTCAACACGGCCTCACGAATGGAAAGTCATGGGGAAATTGGTAAGGTAAACATTTCTCAAAACACATATAACTACATCAAAGACGAACCAGAATTTGCTTTTGAATACAGAGGTAAAATAGAAGCAAAGGGCAAAGGTGAAGTGGAGATGTATTTTGTGAATTTAAAATAAAAAACCCCAAAGCCTTTGGGGAAAGGACTTTAGGGTTTTAAGTTCAACAATAAGTAGATGTTATTTCTTGATTTTCTTTTGTTTTTTGACTTTATCACCTTGTTTGTAGTAGTAATAATCGTCGTCATCGTCGTAGTCATTGTAATGTTGTTGACCATGTCCAGTAACAACTCCATATTGGTAATGACTGTTAAAAGGATTGACAGCACCAGAGCAGTTGACGATTTCGCCCCAACGGTTGTATGTAACTCGTAGTCCACCAACCTGTGTAAGCATGCCTCCTCTGTTATAGCTCATATATACTGTACCTACACGCTTCACTTTTCCAACTCTGTCGTAATTGATAAATACATTGCCAATACGTCTTACTTTGCCATCAAAGTCGTGTTGTATCAAAACACCACCATTGTGAGGTGTTGCGTAATGCACTCTACTCACAGTACCTGGAGCACCTTGCGTCGCGTTTACAGAACTACGTCTAGTATTGGTACCTCTGTAATAGTAATTTTCATCATAATTATCAAAACCAGAGTTGCCTACATTGGTATTGAAATCGAAACTTCCATCAGGAAAGATCATAAATTCAACACCTCGCTCCACGAACATAATCGGTTCGGCATAACGATAGCGTGTTGCAGTTTTTAAATCTTCACCTTGGGTTACAGCAGCAGTTGCTGTGGTCGTTGCAGATGTTAATCCTATTAACACCATCGCACTAAAAAGTAATTTTGTCTTCATCATATAAGGATTTAAGATTATGCCTACTCTTTTTTCATTTCTGAATGCTTTTCGGCTTACGCTATACTTCTTCGGATATTCAATTTGCGTGCCAAAAATGATAATTGGTTAGCTGTGAAGCGGTTAGATGTTGCATGTTGAGACTTAAAAGGGATGGTTTTTGGTAATTTGATGCAATAAAACATCAAATTATGTATGAGTCTTGTATTAAATATCCTATTTTAGTAGCACTAATCAATTCAAATCAAATGAACGGAAACAATGATATTTTAAATCTTGAATCTATTTTTTCGTTAAAATCACTGCTTTTGAAGTTTATCGGAGTTGGCTGCGCAGTCATAGCTATCAAGGCATTTATGATTCCCAATCATTTTTTGGATGGTGGCCTTTTAGGAATTTCCATTCTTATACACGAGTTTTACCATATAGATGTGATGTACCCGTTACTGATTCTTAATTTACCTTTTGTATATATTGGCTATAAAAAGATAGGCAAGAACTTTGCGGCACATACCTTTTTGGGTTTAGTGATATTGGGATTCCTTTTACATTTTCTTAATGTGCCACCAATAACCGAGGATGACTTTTTGGTCGCTGTTTTTGGAGGTGTTTTTGTAGGTTTGGGTATTGGTTTTGTCATTAGAAGTGGTGGTGTGATTGATGGACTTGAGGTCGTTGCAGAATACAGTAATAAGTTATTTGCGTTTTCTACGACCGAGATTATTATGGCCATCAACACAACTTTGTTTTTGATAATTGCCTTTTTTCTTGGATTGGATAAAGCGATGTATTCCATCATTACGTTTTATACTGCCTTAAAAGTGTCTGATTATGTAGTAGATGGATTTGAAAAACTCATTTCGCTGACCATTATCTCTCCCAATGACCAAATCGTCAAAGATTTGGTAGTGAATCAATTCAATAAACCCATTACAGTTTATAAAGGCGAACGTGGCAATCTGCCTGGCAGTTATCATATTAAAGACGATTGCGAAATTATAGTAACCGTAGTTACAAGGTTAGAAGTGCATAAAATAAAGAAAGCCATTGCTGAAGCTGACCCCAAAGCATTTATGTACATACAAAATATAAGGGAAGTCAATGGAGGTGTTATCAGTAGAAAATCAGGTCATTAATGAAAGCCAAATTTGATACCATTTATAGAGATGTCGTTAAGCAATTGAACGAGCAATTGCCAGCTCACTTGACTTACCATGATACTGCGCATACGCTATATGTGCTGGAAAAAGCCATTGATATTGCCAAAAAGGAAAAAGTTAAAGAGAATGAGTTGGAACTTGTTAAAGTTGCCGCATTGTACCATGATATAGGATTTGTGAAATCGCAAAAAGATCATGAAAAAGTAGGTTGTGCGATTGCGCAACAACAATTGAACGAATACGGGTTTAATGAAGCTGAAATAGAGACTATTTGCGGAATGATTAGAGCTACCAAGATTCCACAACAACCCAAAAACCATTTAGAAGCTATTCTTGCCGATGCCGATTTGGAATATCTAGGTACCAAACATTTTGATACCGTGAGTGAATATCTTTATCTAGAATTGAAACATTACAACCCAGAATTGACTAGGTCGGAATGGAATGCCATTCAAGTGGATTTTATGGAAAATCACGAGTATCACACTAAATTTTGTAAACATTATAAAACATTTAGAAAAGAAAAACATCTCATAGAATTAAAAAAAATTATGAAGTAAAAACACTTTTTTGTATCTTGAAGTGCTATTAATCAACCAACTATGAGAAAAGGACTCATCATCTTTATTCTATTGTTGACTTCATCCGTTTTGCATTCTCAATCGAATGATAATCCACATTGGCAGCTTTGGCAGGATAAAACCAAACAAGATTCTATCAGATACGAAGCTCTCAATAGTTTTCTCACCCAAGGGTTTCTATTCAATCAACCAGATTCGGCCTATGTTCTTGCAAAAAGGCTAATAAGTTATGGTAAAGACCATCCCAAAAGCAGTTTTCAAATGAAAGGTCTCAATGTTCAAGGTATATCCAAGGGCATTCAGGGACATTACATTGAATCTTTAGATTACTTCTTCGAAGTATTGAAAATAAGTGAAGGTAAAGACGATAAGCAATGGATTGCGGAGTCATTGAAAAATATAGGTCGCGTCAACACTTTGATTGGAGACCATACAAAGGCATTGGATTATTGTCAAAAAGCCTTAAAAATACAAGAAGAAATAGGAGATGAACTAGGAGTTACAAAATCACTTTCAAATATAGGACTCATTCAAGAAAAACTTGAAGATTATAATGGAGCTTTAGAAAATTACAAGAGAGCTTTGAATATTCAGGAAAAAATGGATGACGAAAAAGGAATTGCAAACACCTTGATTTTAATTTCTGGAGCATATCAAAGTTTGGGCGAATATTCGAACGTGGAAGACCATATAAGACGTAGTATTGATATTTCAAAAAAGCAAGACAATCAACGCGCCATTATAACAGCCATGTCCGTGTTAGCAAGGAATTACAACGCCAAAGGTGAGTATAAAAAAGCCATTAATGCCTATGAAGACCTTCTGCCAATGGTTAAAACAATTGGAGAAGCCAATCATGAACAGAATTTTTATCATCATCTTTATTATGCTTATAAGGAAATTGGTAACTCAAGTAAAGCTCTAGAGAATTATGAAAAAATGATTGCCTTAAGAGATAGCCTGTACTCCATAGATACTGCAAAAAAAATTCAGCAAGTAGAGTTTGACAAAAAAACTCTAACGGATAGCTTGGAACAAGAAACTGAAAAGCATAAAATGGAAATGGTGCATCAAGCTGAAGTTCGAAGAAAAGATAAAAACAAAAATATAGCTATTGCTGCAGGTATTTTCTTTCTCCTGATATCTGGTGGTTTATATAGTCGATGGAATTATACCAAAAAAGCCAAGGCGGTTATCGAGAGAGAAAAAGACCGTAGCGAAAGCCTATTACTCAACATTTTACCTGCCGAAGTAGCTGAAGAGCTCAAACATAAGGGTGAAGCCGAAGCAAGGGATTATGACGTGGTCTCCATCCTCTTCACAGACTTTAAAAGTTTTACCGAACAATCCGAGAAGCTAACGGCATCAGCTTTGGTTAAAGAAATAAATAACTGTTTTAAAGAGTTTGATGCTATTTGTGACAAATACAATGTAGAAAAAATAAAAACCATTGGTGATGCCTATATGGCTGCAGGAGGTTTACCAGTTCCGGAAGATCTTTCGGTCAAGAATACGGTTTTGGCAGCCTTGGAGATGCAAGATTTTATTGTAAAACAGCATCAGGACAAGGAAGCTCAAGGCGAGCATGCCTTTGAGATGCGTGTAGGTGTCCATACAGGTCCTGTAGTTGCAGGCATTGTAGGCGTAAAAAAATTCCAATACGATATTTGGGGAGATGCTGTAAATACGGCATCACGAATAGAGAGCAATGGCGACGTAGGAAAAGTGAACATCTCTGAAGCCACTTACAATTATATTAAGGATGACGCGGATTTTGTCTTTGAAGGTAGAGGAAAAGTACAGGCCAAGGGTAAGGGAGAAGTAGAGATGTATTTTGTGAGTTTGGCTTAATGCTTCATTCTTTTTATTACATTTATATCATCAATCACTGACCATGTCAAAACCAACCATTGAGTGTTCCAATTGTAATCAACGTTTTAAGGCACATTATCCATACTGTCCTTATTGTGGGCAAAAGTCGAATGATGACTTAACACTTGGTGTGTTGTTCAACAATACCATCAGCAACTATTTTTCGGTTGATGCGCGTTTTTTCAAGAGCTTTATTCCTTTGATGTTGAAGCCTGGGTATTTGGCAAAACGATTTGTTGAAGGCCGACGCTTGTTGTACCTGCACCCAGCTCAAATGTACTTGTTTGTTTCGGTGGTATTTTTCTTTTTGTTTTCGTTTATTTCAAGGGAGCAGACCCAGAGCATAGATATTGCTTTGAAAGAAGATATTGAAAGGAGCAAGGTTATTAGAGATTCGATGCAACAGAGAAAGCAAGATTCAATAGCTTTGGAAAAGGCCTTAAAACCAATTAAGGATAGCCAGCAGTATATGGGAATTTCTGAAGAGAATAAAAAACTTTTGGATTCATCAATAGCCAACACCAGTGCCAAAAATAACGGATTTAATGGAAGAATAGCAGGAATTAATTTTAATGAGACCGAAATAGATTCGATGATTCAAGCAGGTGCTTCAGATGAATCGATTTATAAGCACATGGGAATGAAAGCTGACGACGGCATGTTTACCAAGCGTATGTATAAGCAAGTACTCAAATTTTTTAAAAATAAGAGTGGAGGCTCCATTTTACAGGCATTTTATGACAGTATTCCCATTGCGATGTTCATGCTATTACCAATTTTTGCATTTATCCTCAAAGTATTTTATTACCGAAAAGGACGTTTTGCACACCATTTGGTTTTTACTTTTTACTTTTTCGCCTTCTTGTTTATAGTATTTGGCATCTTAACCCTTGCCAGTTTATTGTGGGACGAATTTCCTGTTTGGATTATTGTTCTGGTGATGTTGTCCACTTTCTTCTACCTCTTTTTAGGAGTCAAACGATTTTATGAACAGGGTTATTTCTTGAGTTTTATCAAAAGCAACATCATCAGTTTTGTGTTCTTGTCCATCGTACTTCCGTTTGCAGCAGTTATTGTTGGATTTATGGCATTTTTGTTTTATTAAAAGAAGGCGGACAACAGATGGTAGGCGATTATGGATTGCCTAAAGTTTTTCCTTCAGGTATTTCCCTGTAATCGAACTCTTGTTTTTTACCAATTCTTCTGGTGTACCATGAGCGACCAATTTACCTCCACGTTCACCACCTTCAGGACCTAAATCAATAATATAGTCGGCACATTTGATCAATTCGAGGTTGTGCTCGATGACGATTACGGAATGTCCTTGAGCGATCAACGCCTGAAAGGATTTTAATAGTTTTTTGATGTCATGAAAATGCAAGCCTGTAGTCGGTTCATCAAAAATGAATAAGGCATTGTCACTTTTTGAGCCTTTGCCTAAAAAAGTTGCCAGTTTGATACGTTGAGCTTCACCACCAGAAAGGGTAGAAGAGCTTTGACCTAACGTTACATATCCCAAGCCAACATCTTGTAAGGGCTGCAGTTTGGTCTGTATTTTGGATTGGTTGTGCATATCAAAAAAGGCCACAGCGTCATCAATGGTCATATTTAAAATATCATCGATGCTTTTATCTTCAAAGGTCACTTCTAAAACTTCCTTTTTGAAACGTTTGCCATTGCAGGTTTCGCAGACCAAATGTACATCGGCCATAAACTGCATTTCGATGGTTACCTCACCATCTCCCTTACAGGTTTCACAACGTCCACCATCGACATTAAACGAAAAATGTTTGGCTTGGTAATTACGGATTTTGCTCAATTTTTGATTGGCAAATAATGCCCTTATATCGTCGTAAGCCTTGATATAAGTCACAGGATTGGAGCGTGATGAACGACCAATTGGGTTCTGATCGACAAACTCGATATGTTGAATGTTTTTATAATTTCCCTTAATTTCAGTAAACTGCCCAACTTTATCACTAAACCCTGTTAAATGCTTTTGGATGGAGGGAAAGAGAATTTTCTTGACCAAGGTGCTTTTTCCACTTCCAGAAACACCAGTAATAACTGTTAACATTTCCAAAGGAAAGGTAACATCTATATTTTGGAGGTTGTGCTCTCGAGCACCAATAATTTCTACCTGATATTTTGAAGAGCGACGTTTTTTAGGAACTTCAATCTCCATACTGCCATTCAGATAATTGGCAGTTAAAGAGTTGGACACTAAAATATTTTGATAAGTACCTGTTGCAACGACTTCACCGCCAAAAGTACCAGCTTCTGGTCCGATATCAATGATTTCATCAGCTGCCTGCATGATATCCTCGTCGTGTTCTACAACAATAACCGTATTTCCTAAATCGCGCAATGCTTTTAAGACGACAATCAATTTTTCGGTATCTTTTGGGTGCAAACCAATACTTGGCTCATCTAGAATGTACATGGAACCAACCAAACTGCTTCCCAAAGAGGTTGCTAGATTGATACGTTGGCTTTCACCGCCAGAAAGCGTGTTGGAACGTCTGTTTAAAGTTAAATAGTCTAAACCTACATTTGATAAAAATGAAAGTCTATTGGATATTTCTTTCAATAAACGTTCAGCAATTTTTGAATCGTATTCGTTGAGTTCTAAATTATTGAAGAAGCTGGCGAGTTTGTCTAAAGGCATTTCGACCAAGTCGGTAATCGTTACACCACCAACTTTGACGTAATTGGCTTCTGGTCGCAAACGTTTTCCGTGACATTTATTACATTTTGTTTTGCCTCTGTAACGAGACAACATCACTCTGTTTTGAATTTTGTAAGCTTTGGCTTCCAATTCGGCAAAGAAACTATCCAAGCCCTCAAAATATTGATTTCCTTCCCAAATGAGTTGTTTTTGAGCATCACTCAATTGAAAATAAGGCTTATGGATAGGGAAATCAAATTTATGAGAGTTATTAACCAATTGGTCGCGATACCAACTCATGCTTTCGCCACGCCAAGGAAAAATGGCGTTTTCGTAAACTGACAAGGCTGTATTTGGAATCACCAAATCTTCATCAATACCAATAACATCACCATAACCTTCACATTTAGGGCACGCACCATAAGGATTGTTAAAGCTAAATAAATGAACGTTTGGCTCTAGAAACGTCAAACCATCCAACTCAAACTTGTTGTTGAATGTTGTCTGTTTGTTATCTGATAGTGATTCGATAATTGTGGTACCCTTGCCTTCAAAAAAAGAGGTTTCTATGGCGTCTGCCAATCTATTATAAAAATCTTCTTCGTGTTTGACGACGATTCTATCGACCACAAGGAAGATGTCCTTATTAAGTTTCTTTTCTAAAACCTCTTCAATACGAAACACTTCATTTCCATACTGAATTCTAGCATATCCTTGCTGTTGTAAGACTTTCAGTTTGTCTTCCATTGTCCTGCCTTCTTCCAAAACAATAGGAGCGAGGAGCAACAATTTCTCATCATCACCAAATGATTTTACAAGATTGAGCACATCTGCAGTGGTGTGCTTTTTTACCAATTTCCCAGAGATTGGAGAATACGTTTTTCCTATTCTGGCAAATAGCAGCTTTAAATAATCATAAATTTCGGTGGTTATGCCAACCGTTGATCGTGGATTGGTCGAATTTACTTTCTGTTCAATCGCTATGGCTGGTGCAATGCCTTTGATGTAGTCCACCTTTGGTTTGTTGAGTCGTCCCAAAAACTGACGTGCATAACTCGATAAGCTTTCTACATAACGACGTTGGCCTTCAGCATATAAGGTGTCAAAAGCCAAACTCGATTTTCCTGAACCAGATAACCCTGTAATCACCACCAATTTGTTGCGAGGTATCACCACATCTATATTTTTTAGATTGTGAAGATTGGCACCCTTGATGATGATATTATGTTTAGGATCTACTTCTGAAAGCTTACTGTTCATAGGATTTTTTGGATATAAGAATGCAAAGATACATTAACTATTTCAGCTAATAAAAAAAGGCAATGTGCAATAAATTGTTAAAATTTAACGCAAAATCTTGCATTTTAGGAATGATTGTTGTTATATTTGAATCTTAATCACTTAAAACATAGTAGCCTATATCATAATATTACTTTAAAAAATTAACCCCAAGCAAGAAGATTTCTTCTATGCCATTAAAGTAATGATTATGAAACACGAACTTATCACAGACGCTGTTTTAGTTAGCAATTATCTGCAAGGCGATGAAAGCGCACTTTCTGTATTGATTAACAGACACAAACAAAAAATCTATAGTTTTATCTATTCTAAAGTGTACGATAGAGATATCACTGAAGATATCTTTCAGGACACCTTTATAAAGGTCATCAAGACTTTAAAGAATGGGAAATACAATGAAGAAGGTAAGTTTTTGCCTTGGGTAATGCGTATTTCGCATAATTTGGTGATTGACCATTTTAGAAAGAACAACCGAATGCCAAAATTTGATAATTCTGGCGAATTCAGTATTTTTTCTGTATTAAGTGATTCGTCACTGAACGCGGAGAAGCAAATTATCAAAGAGCAAGTTGAAAACGATTTGCGACGTCTGATAGAAGAATTACCAGACGATCAAAAAGATGTATTGGTAATGCGTATGTACCAGGATATGAGTTTTAAGGAGATCTCCGATAAAACAGGTGTGAGCATCAATACAGCATTGGGAAGAATGCGTTATGCACTCATTAATTTAAGGAAGGTTATCGATCAGAAGAATATTATTTTGACAAATTAATAATATGATACAATAAACAAGTTTTTGTTGCGTTATTAGGATTATAATCAAACTAAATTCTAAAAATGGCAAAACTTTACTCTGAAAAAATTCCGGAATCCCAAATTAATTTAAACCCAAAAGAAGAGACAGTTGATTTTCTTTTGAATTATTCTAAGGCTTTAAGTGTTATACATTGTAATAAATTGAAGTTTGAAGCACTTCTAAACTAAACTTGAAAAGTCCTGAAAGTTAGCTCATCAGGACTTTTTTTTTGCATAGTAATCATTCAACACCGAACTTCTTCCAATCGTTTTGGTAATTACATCCTTTTCCAAATCCCAACCTCTGGCTGGTGAATATTCGCGGCCATACCATATAATTTGAAGATGTAAATCATTCCATAATTCTTTTGGGAATAAACGTTTGGCATCTTTTTCGGTTTGCACCACATTCTTTCCATTAGAAAAACCCCATCGATACATCAAACGATGTATATGTGTGTCAACTGGAAATGCAGGAATTCCGAAAGCTTGAGATAACACAACGGCAGCTGTTTTATGGCCAACAGCTGGTAGTTCTTCTAAATCTTCGTATGTTTTTGGCACTTGGCCATTGTGTTTTTCAATCAGTATTTTTGACAACCCATATATGCCTTTACTTTTCATAGGAGACAGGCCAACGGGTTTGATGATCTCTCTTATTTCTTCAACAGACAGCTTTACCATATCATACGGATTGTCAGCTTTTGCAAACAATAAAGGTGTGATTTGATTGACTCTCACATCTGTACTTTGAGCAGACAAGAGCACTGCTATTAAAAGTGTATAAGGATCTTTATGTTCTAATGGCACAGGAATTGTCGGATAGAGCTCATTTAACGTAGATATAACAAAATCGACCTTTTCTTGTTTGTTCATAAGTTGTATTTTTACAAAGATTAAAAATTAAAACGATAATGACGAAATTAAAAGCAGGTGATAAAGCACCAAATTTTTCAGCAAAAGATGAACAAGGCAATACAGTAACACTTTCAGATTATAAAGGAAAAAAATTAGTGGTGTTCTTCTATCCGAAGGCTAACACTCCAACCTGTACCGTTGAAGCTTGTAACTTGAGAGATAGTTATAAGGATTTAAAAGATAAAGGTTTTGAAATTATTGGTGTGAGCGCTGACAGCCAAAAGAAGCAATCTAATTTTAAAAAGAAATACAATTTTCCATATCCATTATTGGCAGATGAAGACAAAGCTGTTATCAAAGCCTTTGATGTTTGGGGACAAAAAAAGTTTATGGGACGCACGTTTGATGGCATTTATCGTGTCACCTTTGTGATTGATGAACACGGTATTATTGAAAAAGTCATAGACGATGTCAAAGCTAAAAAGCATACCGAACAAATATTAGCATAAAAAAAGCGACCAACGGGTCGCTTTTTCTTTTATTCTTTATGAAAAATCTCTTCCGATTCACAACCGAAGAGGCTTTTTTCTTTAATGACATTGGCGACACCTTCTGGCAACATTGCTTCCCAACCTTCTTTGCCTTCGGCAATCGCTTTTAATACTGTACGTGAGAAAATCGATAGAATTGATTTATCATAATCGGTAATATCGACTACTTTTCCGTTGTATTTAAAGAATTTGTACAATTCTTTCATACGAGGATGCACCTTAAGGTTTTCACTATTGGTAATAGAACCATCTTCATTTTCCATAGGATATAGGTACACTCGTAAATCTTTAAAGAACAATTTACCGAATGCTTCCAAAATGCCACCACTTAAGTGACGGTAATATTTCTCATCAAAAATATCAACCAAATTGTTGACACCCATTGCCAAGCCCATTCTGTTTTTAGAGTATTGAGAGAAGTATTCCACTAATTTATAGTACTCCTGGAAATTGGATATTAATACAGTGTGTCCTAATGAACAAAGCAATTCGGCTCTGTCCATAAAATCTTGTTCGTCAATTTCGCCTTCAGCACGAAGGTTAGATAAGGTAATTTCGAACACCACTTGCGTATTGTCTTCATCCACCTTATTTTCCTTAATGAACATATCGTAAGATTTTTGAAACATATCGATATTCACTTTGGTAACAGGCCTAAAACTACCACGAAGTGCCAAAATATTCTTTTTGTAAAGAACTCTTGCTGGCAATACGTTATTTCCATCAGGAGCAAACATAACGGCATCAGTCATTCCGTTTTTAACCAATTGCAAACTCATCAAACGGTTATCAACATCTTTAAAAACAGGACCAGAAAAATTAATCGTGTCAATTTCTATTTGGTCTTTGTCAAGATGGTCGTATAAGTAGCGCAATAGTTTTTTTGGAACATCATACTTGTAAAAAGCGCCATAAATTAAATTGGTTCCAAGAATGCCTAAAGTTTCTTGCTGCAATCGTGCGTCATTCTCTTTAAAACGAAGGTGAAGGATAATCTCATTATAATCTTGGTCTGGTTCAATCTGGTATTTCACACCGACCCAACCGTGACCTTTGTATTTTTTGGCAAAATCGATGGTCGCTACTGTATTTGCAAATGCAAAGAACATCTTATTAGGATGCTTGTCCCTTGTGATACGTTCTTCAATAAGGTCAATTTCGTGATGAAGCATTTTGCGTAAACGTGCTTCAGTCACATAACGACCATCATCTTCAATACCATAAATGGCATCACTAAAGTCTTTATCGTAAGCAGACATTGCCTTTGCAATCGTCCCAGAAGCACCACCAGCTCTAAAGAAATGACGAACAGTTTCCTGACCTGCACCAATTTCGGCGAAGGTTCCATAAATGTTTTCATTTAGATTAATTCGAAGAGCTTTGGTTTTCAATGATGGAATTTCTTCAAATTCCTTGTCTCCTTTTAGGGTAATTTCCATTTGTAGCTTGAGATTAAATAGAATACAAAGGTATCAAATTGCTTACTCATACAAAAAAATAAACTTACTTTTGTTGCAAAGTAAATACAGGTGAAAATTACATTTTTAGGTACAGGGACTTCACAAGGAATTCCAGTGATTGGAAGTACGCATCCTGTATGTTTGAGTACCAATCCAAAAGACAAGCGATTACGCGTTTCGGTATTGATAGAATGGGACGAATTTGTGTATGTGATTGATTGTGGACCAGATTTTAGACAACAAATGCTCAATGCCAAATGCACCAAGCTCGATGGCATCGTTTTTACACACGAACATGCCGACCATACAGCTGGTTTGGACGACATCAGACCCTTTTATTTTAAGCAAGGAGATATTCCAATTTATGGACATAAACGCGTTTTAAATGCTCTCGAACAGCGTTTTGATTATATTTTTGAAACCAAAAATAAATATGCTGGAGCTCCTGGAGTTAGACCCATTGAGATAGAAAACAAACCTTTTACATTGGGAAACTTATCAGTGGTTCCAATAAATGGTTACCATTATAAATTGCAAGTGTTCGGATTTCGATTTAATGATTTTGCTTATCTCACAGACATGAAAACGGTTGATGATGAGGAGGTAGCAAAGTTGAAAGGTGTTAAGGTTTTGGTTGTAAATGCTTTACGAGAAGAACAGCATATTTCTCATTTCAATCTAGAAGAAGCGTTGGATTTCATCAACAAGGTGCAGCCAGAACGAGCTTATTTAACACATATCAGTCATTATTTTGGATTTCACGACGAAGTGCAACAAAAATTACCAAACAACGTTTTTTTAGCGTACGATAATTTACAATTAACCTTATAACATTTATGAAAAACAAAATTTTTATGTACCTGTTTATATTTGTTGTGTTGCTATTGATTTTTCAATATGTCAACTCAAAAAATATACTCGAATCTTACGAGTCCAAGTTTACCAAGTTTGAAGAGCGTGAGCAAAGATATCAAGATTCAATAGTACTGTTGCAGGATCAAAATTTTGACTTAAAACTATTCAATCTCGAATATAATGATGATGCTTTTAGCTATTTTGATGACCAAGGCTACAATTCACTGGAGTTGATTCCTTTTATTAAAGACGAATTGTACAAACTCAATAATTATGAAGGGGATGACCACCCAATTGTACCTTATGTATCGATGACCAATAACAAAATACTTATCAATAGTATCAAATTATTGAACCATAAATGGTTGATTGCAAACTTCACTGATGGAAAACATTGGGGAGAAATGTTGCTAACCTATGAATTGGTGGATGGAAAGGAATTGAAATTTAAGTTGTCGGAATATTTAATGTATCCAATCAATTAAATCTTTTTCTCCAACCAAGTTCTGAACTCATAAAAATTCTGTGGTGCTACACCATGACCAACAGGAAATTCAGAATACTTGTGGTCGATATTCAACGCTTTTAAAAACGTTGGCGCTTTTCGAGCCCAATCTACAGGAATCACTTGGTCAACGCTGCCATGAGAGCAATAAAAGTGAAGATGTGAATAATCTTTCGTTTCAACATCTTCAGGCAATATATCTGGATTGATATAACCGCTCAAAGCTACGACGTTGTTTACTTTTTCAGGATAGGTGAGTGCTACTGCATAGCTCAAAATAGTACCTTGACTAAAGCCCAAAAGTGTCACATTATTTTTATCAACTGGATAGGTTGCACAGGCTTCATCAATAAACTTGGCAATCAAATCTCTTGATTGTTTGGCTTGTTCGTCATCACTCCATTTGTTCATATCGGCATCAAAATTAATGGCATACCAAGCATTTCCGTAAGGCTGCATCGCGTATGGCGCTCTTACTGAAATGATAAACAATTCTTCAGGTAATTCTGATGCAAACGAAAACAGATCATTTTCATCGCTTCCAAAACCGTGAAACATAATCAATAATGGTGCATTTTCCTTTAATGTTGAAGGTCTGGTGATGTGAAATAAAGAACTGTCCATTTTTAGTTATTCATATTCTTAAATACATTCTGAAAAATGGGTCCCAAGACAGGTACAGAGCTTAATTTTCCAGTTGCTGCTCCAATAACACCATATAAAAACAAAGCAATAAAGAAAATCCAAAATGAATAGGTTATCATCCAATTATCAAAACCACTCACAACGAAGCCCAATACCATCTCTAAAAGCCACAAACCAAGAGCCTGTCTGGTATGAAACGCTGTAAAAGGGTTTCTTTTTTCATTATTCATAAAAAAAGCGATGAGTGTTCCAATAAGTGTGAGATAGCTCACTATCGCCAAGGTTTTTCCTTCTTGGATGGTTTCTTCTGTCATTATATCAGTTTAATATCAATTGATTATTTGCCACAATACCATAGACAGTTCCTTTAAGCTGTTGGTTTTCAAAAATTGAATTTTTTGAGGCAGAGTGAATGTGTTCTTTTGTAAACGTATAATCGATGTTCGGATTGAAAAGCGACAGGTTGGCTTTCTGCCCAATTGCTATTGGTGTCGTTTCAATGCCAAAACGCTCTTTGCCTTTGGTTAGTAAATCAATGGTTTTTTTTATGGTGAAAACGCTATTGAGCGCACCAAAAGCCGATTCCAATCCGATGGTTCCAAATTTGGCGTGGTCGAATTCTATTTTTTTATGTTCAATGTCAATAGGGTTGTGGTCGCTCGTTACCATATCAATCGTGCCATCTTTTAAGCCTTCAATAAGTGCATCGCAATCTTCTTGTGTTCTTAAAGGAGGTAAGACCTTGCAATTGGTGTTGAAAGTGTTAAGTTCATCATCGGTTAATATCAAATTATGAATAGCGACACTACAACTGACATTTAATTTTTTCTGTTTGGCTTCTCTAACCAATGCAACCGATTTAGCGGTTGAAATGGTCGGAATATGAAGTTGTCCACCAGTATATTCCAATAAAAACAAGTCTCTAACAATCTGTAATTCTTCTGCCAAAGATGGGTTTCCCTTGAGTCCGAGCGACGTGCTTGTCACATTTTCATTCATCACACCAGCTCCCGAAATTTTTGACTCTTGTGGGAATGACATTACCAAACCACCAAAATTGCTTGCATACTGCAATGCCAATTTCATCAAATTTGGGTTGCTAATTGGTTTTTGATAGTCGCAATAAGCGACAGCTCCTGCACTTTTCATATCAAACAATTCTGCCAACTCGTCTCCCTTGCTTTCTTTGGTCAGTGCACCAACAGGGTAAAGTGATACCGCATTTCCGTTAGCTTTTCCTTTTAAAAATGAAATATCAGCATAACTGTCAATCACAGGATTTGTGTTAGAATTCACTAAAACTGACGTAAAACCAGACAGTGCAGCGGTTTTTAATCCGTTTTCAATGGTTTCACGTTCTTCATAGCCTGGTTCACCAAAACTTACACTACTATCAAACCAGCCTTGCGATACGTGGAGGTTGTCTAACTTTATTTCTTTGTGGTTTTTTGGGTTTTTTATCTGCTTTGATACTTCAGTGATGATTCCTTTTTCGATTAAAATGTCAAGTGTTTGATTATGAAAATCACTTTTGGAATCAATGATAGTCGCAGATTTCAGGAGTACATTCATTTAAAATATCTTAAGATGAGCATTTCAATAACTAAAAAAGCCAATGCAAAAATAACAAACCATTTCCATAGCTCATTAACATTCGTTGCACTTTTTATGTCTTCGATGGTCGTTGCGATGGAATTGTTGGAATCTACAGCGTCTAATGATGAAACATCGTAATAATTCAAACGGCTTTCAGTGCGATTGTAATTATAGCTTAACTGTTGAAGCGTTTTATCTTTGTTTTTCACTTGCAGCACACCAGCTTTATCAGGATATTCGTTAGTGGTAAGTTCTACTTTGTTGGTATAGGTTTGCTGTAAAGGTACGATGGATGTGTCATCGATGGCCAAGGTCAAAATATCATCTTGTTGTAATTGTGTGTTGATATCAATCTTATTTTCCTTGCCAATGGTATAGTAAAGGCGAGGTAGTTTTAAGCTTTGTTTTCCGATATTATAGAGCACAGGAACAATTAAAGGTGAATTCTTGAAGTTTGAATTGTCTTCGTCCAACGCAGCAGAAAACACATATGCTTTATTGGATTGTGTTAAAAATGGCGAACCGTCTTCATAATTTAGAATGGAAGATCCATTGGAATTCCCTATTGGAAAAAACGAATTTACTTTTGGATACTGAAAATTGTTCACCTTTTTATCAAATACATTTGCCAATAAAGGATGCGAAAAATTAATGCTTGTAATTCTTTTTTCATTAGTGTTCAAAGCATTGAAACTTGGCAATGAATTGTTCGCAAATAACTGATTGTAAGATGATAAGTTGGATTCTTTTGAAGGGATGATTAAAATAGTTCCACCATCATCAGTAAACGATTTTAAAGCCATCGTCAATGAATTTGGAATGGTTTTTAAGGCGTTCAAAATGATTAAATTCTGGTTCTCGATGTCGTTATAATTGAGCGAGTTAAACGCTACTGAACCGTATTTAAACTCATCATCTGTGAATAATTTTTGAAGAAACACATCATCACTTTCGTTGATTGCCAATACACTGATAAAGTCACGTTCGTTGATATTAAAAAACAAGCTGTTATCATATTGAAGGTTGACATCGTCAATTGAAATGCGACCACTAAAGGCCGAATTTGAAGGGATTGTAAAAACAGTTGTGGCTTCATTATCTATAGAAACCGAACTTTTTGCGACCAGATTATCATTGTTATAAAGTGACACAGAAAGTGCTTCAATCGCTTTTCCTTGATTGTTTAACGTCACTGTCAACTCCAAATTTTCGACATCAACTTTAGAAATGTAAACAGAATCAATAGCAACATTAGACGTGTTTTCTGGTTTTAGCTGTACAAATTTATAAGTGACCAAGCTATCCTTAACAACATTAAAAGGCTTGTCATTTTGTTGAAAATCAGATATGAATACTAAATTTTTAACGCTACTTCTATCTTTTGAAAATGCTTTTTTACCTTTTAAAATGACAGCGTCATATGATAGTTGTTCAGATGAATGTTTGAGTTGTATCAATTCATTTTTGATAGCCTTGGTCGTTGTGTTCACAAAGATGTCATCATTGGTAAACAAGGTGATTTGTTCATTTTCATCCATCGTTTCGATAATTTCTTGGATGGCTTTGTTCAAAAGAGTTCCGTTGCTGCTTTTGGCTTGCATACTAAAGGAATTATCCAAATAGATAACTGTTTCGCTTTTGGCATTAAAATTATCAGAATTGGCAATGAATGGTTGAGCAAACGCAATGATAACACAGGCTAACAGCAATAATCGTGTGATCAATGTCAGCCACTTTTTGAGCTGTGAACTTTTACGAGTTTGAAGCGTTATGTTTTTAAGAAACTGAACATTGGTAAATTCAACTTTTTGAAAACGACGTAACTGAAATAAATGAACAATTATAGGAATGATGAGCAGAAGTAAAGCGTAAAGAAGTTCTGGGTGTTTAAATTGCATTCCGTTTGTTATCGTTTATTTAGTACTCAAATATAGAAAATGCTGAAGGATTACAATGGATGGATTTAGGTAAATTTAACTTTTGAAAGATTTAGCCACGAATACATGAATGAATTGTTGAATTTTTCTGTGTGACTCAATGGAAGCGCTTCAATCAACAAAAGAAAAAATAATCCACCATCGATTTCATATGCTGTGTTTCAAAATAGGTTTTGATACGTAGTTGAGAGCGCTCATTTGCAACGGTTACGATGCATTGTGGGTGTTCTAACTCTTTGAGATGCTCAAAACTGTGAAGCTCAAATCCGTAGATGTGTTTGCCAATCTTCTTTGGATTATTACAAATCCAAACAAATGGAATCTTTCTTTTTTTGAGTAGTTTGGCAATTTTTTTCCCTTTAAATCCAGCTCCCCAAACAGTTAAAGTCCTCTTGGCATTAAAATCAAGCTCCAAAAAGTAATGGCATTTAATATCTAAAAAATAGTTTTGCGCATAATGCTCGTGCGTACGTGAGGTTCTTGTGCCATAATCTCGCCACAAATGAAGTAGGTTTTGACTTGGAATGCATTTTATGCCTTGTTTGTAAAAACGAAATGCCAAGTCATAATCTTCTGGATAACGATTAGGGTTGAAAGCTCCACAAGCCATCAAATCCTCTCTATGTAACATCCAGCAAGGTGATGGAATGACACATTCTTTATATATTTCTAAATAATTAGCTCCTGTTTTAGTCAATGTATTGAGCCAAGTTTCATAGCGAGCATAACCATCACTCACGCCATCATCACTAAAATAGCGAACCAAACCCAAAGCGATGTGTTGTTTGCCGTGCGCCTTCAAATCATTGAGCATCAATTCTAACTTGTTTGGTGTCATCATGTCATCACTGTCCATTCGAGTGATGTAATTGCCTTTACTATGCTGAAATGCCAATCGCAAAGCATCTATGATCCCATTTCCTGTGTTTTTGAACAATTTAATTCGACTATCCTGTTTGGCATAAGCGTCAACTATGGTAAAGCTTTCATCAGTTGAATGATCATCAACAACAATCAATTCCCAATTAGTATAAGTTTGATTTAGAATGGACTCCAAACATTCAGGAAGAAAATCTGAAGTGTTTTTAAAAGGCGTTAGAATGCTAATGAGTTGGTCTTGCATGATGCTAAGATACAAATTAGCAGTTTTAACAAAATCTTCACGAATTAAGATGTAACAGATTGTAGTTTTGCGTGACTAATTTCGAAATAAAAATAATTAGCTAATAAAAATTTCTTCCATCGAAGAACAAAAAACAAATTCAATGAAACATATTTTGAGTATTGCTTTAGTTGGTTCCATCTTGTTAGGATGTGGTTCTGCTAATAAAGTGAGTAATGATTTGGCTGTAAGTACACCAATCGTTACCTCTATGGATTTAACAAAGGTTGTAGATGATAAAGTACCTGTGGTGATCAATCCAGGGCGTTTTACTGAAGCAACAGTAACCTATCATTTGCCAAAAGTGGTACAGGGAACTTACAGTGTGAGCAGTTTTGGGCGATTTGTAGATGATTTTAAGGCTTTAGATTACAGTGGAAATGAATTGGCAGTAACACATCCAGATGACAACACTTGGGTGATTGCCAATGCAACACAATTAGATAAGTTGGTTTACAATGTCAACGATACTTACGACCAAGAAGTTAGAGGAGGTATTGGTGATGAAATGCCATTTTCACCTTCAGGTACTAACATTGAGCCAAATGTCTATGTATTGAATCTTCACGGTTTTATCGGTTTTTTTGATAGCTTAAAAAACAATCAATACACTTTGGATGTAACTGCACCAGCAACCTTTAAGCGTTCATCTGCATTACAAAACGTTGGAACAAAGTCGAGTGCTGATGGTAGAGCAATCACCACAAGTTATATTGCGCCTCGTTATTTTGATATTACTGACAATCCAATGATGTATGGTAAAATTGACGTTGAAGAATTTATGGTTGGCGATATCAAAATCGTGTTGAGTGTGTATTCTCCAAATAAAGTACATACAGCTGCAGGCTTAAAAGAGACGATGTATAAAATGATGGAAGGTCAAAAGGCCTATTTGGGAGATATAAATTCTACGCCGCGTTATGATATTTTCTTGTATTTGTCAGATGGATCTGAAGGATCTCCAAAAGGTTTTGGAGCCTTGGAACACCATACATCAACAGTGGTTGTTTTTTTAGAAGGAATGCCAAAGGCAGCATTGGAAAAATCAATGACAGATGTTGTGGCACACGAGTTTTTTCATTTAGTGACACCATTATCGGTTCATTCTGAAGATGTTCATTATTTCGATTACATAAATCCGACATTCTCTAAACACTTATGGATGTATGAAGGTGTGACCGAATATTTTTCTCATCATTTTCAAGTGTATGAAGGATTGATGACAGAGCAAGATTTTTATGATGAGATTATGAGTAAAATCCAAACCTCTAATTATTTTGATGATACGATGAGCTTCACCACGATGAGTGAGAATATTTTAGATAAGCCGTATGCAGACAATTACATCAATGTCTATTCTAAAGGCGCATTGATAGGGATGTGCATCGATATTTTGATGCGTGAAGAAAGCAATGGGCAGCGAAGTATGCTCTCGTTAATGAAAGAATTATCAGCTAAATATGGTAAGAACAAACCTTTTGAAGACGATAACCTTATTCGCGAAATATCTATGATGACATACCCTTCTGTAAGTCAGTTTTTAGAAACGCATGTAGTGGGTACAACACCTATCAACTATAATGACTTTTTCAAAAAAGTTGGATTGACTTTAGAAGAAAAGAAAGTAGAAACTAACTTTATCCAGAGCGCGAGTGGGTTTATTTTTAATGGAGATGAAGAAAAAGGAACCATTTTCTTTTCAGAAGGTGTCAATGGCAATAGTTTTTGGGTAGAACAAGGTGTGCAACCAAACGATGTTATCAAAGAAATCAACGGTATTGCTTTAACACTTCAAAATGCCCAAGTACTGATAGGAGGTATGTTTCAATGGAAACCAGGAAAAGAGGTTGAGTTGAAATTAGAAAGAGACGGAAAAGAAATCCTTATCAAGACAGAGTTAAAACAGGCCTATACCACAAAGAAATTATTGTCAGAAGATGAAAACGCGAACGAATTGCAAACAAATTTGCGCAAAGCGTGGCTAAAAGGCTAATGTGATTTTTCACTGAAGCGTAACGATCAACGATTGATGAATTTTAGGATTTGTCAATCGTTTTTTGTTTTTGGTTCAAAGTTCAAAAGATTCAGAGAAACCTAAAGAGGCATTTAGATAATCATTCGAGAATAAATCATCTACTGCCAACTTTGTTCAGAATCCTTCAAAAACTCCCAATCCAAATAACGCAAAATCATACTTTACAGGGTCGCTTTTGTCCATCTTGCGCAAAGCCGTATCTAGCTCCAATAACGCTTTTGCATCGTTTTGCTTTCGTTTCAATAAGCCCAATTTCCTAGCGACATTCCCAGAATGCACATCCAAAGGACACGACAGTTGGGCAGGTGAGAGGCTCTTCCAAATACCAAAATCGACACCATTGGCATCTTGTCTTACCATCCATCTCAAAAACATATTGATGCGTTTGGCAGCCGAGTTTTTTAGAGGATCGCTCACGTGCTTTTGGGTTCGAGGTAAATGCGCTATTTCAAAGAAATTGTGCTTGAATTGATGAATGGCTTTTTGTATGGAGTCGGTTTCTGCATGTTTTGCAAATACAGCTTCCAATCCATCATGGTTTTTATATATATGTTGTAAACTCTGAACAAATTGAATAAAATCCTCGCCATTAAACGTTCGATGAACAAAAGGCAAAAGCGCCTCTAAATCTGATTCTTGATGTTGAGTGATAAATGCATAAGGCGAATGGTCGAGCAATTGCATCATCTTGTTGGCATTATTGATAATGCTTTTTCTGTTTCCCCAAGCAATGGTTGCCGTTAGAAAACCAGCAATCTCAATGTCTTGCTTTTTACTGTACAGATGTGGTATCTGGATAGGGTCGCTTTCAATAAATCGTGGATGGTTGTATTGCTCCACTTTGCTGTCGAGGAAGTCTTTGAGGTCTTGTTTGGATACTATTTTGGCCACAGATGGATGAATGATTGTTTTTCAAAAGTACTGCTATTTGCAATAAATGTTTAATAACTTTAGGTATTTAACTATTGAAATACTAAACTAAAAAACTAACTTCGTTTGTTGATGCTGAACTTGTTTCGGTTTCGTCTAATATAGAACATTGAAACGATTCCATATCATAGCGAAACGCATCATAAAAAACCTTATTTCACAGCAATCATACTAATCTCCACATTCACAAATTTAGGGAGATTGGCAACTTCAACCGTTTCGCGAGCTGGAGCCGTGTCGCTATCAAAGTATTGAGCATAGATCTCGTTAATTTGAGCAAAATTGTGCATATCACTGATAAAGATGGAGGTTTTTACAACATTCTCAAACGTCATATCGGCCGCTTTCAAAACAGCTTTCAGGTTTTCCATTACTTGTTTGGTTTCTGACTTAATATCAGTTAATACCAATTCATTTGTTTTTGGGTCGATGGCAATTTGACCAGAAGTAAATAACGTGTTTCCTGTTAAAACAGCTTGGTTATATGGCCCAATTGGAGCAGGAGCGTCAGGTGTGTTGATTATTTTTTTCATAAAGAATTGATAGTTTGAAGTGCAACATATAAAAATATTGCTATCGATTATAATTGTTGATCTGGTTGTTTTCTCTTATCGTATTTTATGTCTTTCAATAAACTCGATTTGATTCCGATAAAGAAGTTCCAAGAAGTTCTGGTACTAAACGGAATCCAACTAAAGTTTAAACGCCAACTTAACAAATCGCGTTCAAAACGTAATTGTGTATAAGTAAATCCTTGGTTTTTAAAATCGTAACCAGATGAGGCGCCAACTGTCCATCGAGGCGATAAATCGACATCACCAGAAAACATCAATGAGTGAGACGATATCATGTTCTCTCTGGCATTGTTTGAATAATTTACGGCGTAGGCCAAACGTAGGCTCCATGGTATTTGATAATTGTAAAACTCATCCAGTTCATTCTCTTTGCTGTCTTTGTCTTTGTCTGAAAGCCGTTTATCAGAAAAATCGTCCGGTCTTCCAAACAAATCATCCGATCGACCACCACTTTGCAATGACTCTTCTTCTGCCTGTCTGTCCAGACCGTCTTCAGCTCCCGAAAAGGTTTTGCTGGATATCGTATAGCTCATATTTATATTGGCCGATGTCAATCGGAACAAACTCCCGCCATTATCGACATTAAACTTGTCAATTTTTCGATTGTTGTTGTCCAGTGCGTAAGGGTCTAAAACAGCTCCAAAATTGATGCTCATTTTATCATTGAGTATTTGTGTACCACCTGAAACCCTAACAGGACTTATTTTTAAAGAATCTGCTGCAAAATCATAGGATGTCGAAAAATTAAGATTGTTCAGCAAAATGACCTTTTTTGGCTCGGTTTGGGTTGAATCTTTTTGTCGCACTTTGGCTTCAAAATTGTTTCCTAGTGTAAAACCCATCGAACTCGAAAAGCGATTGCTTGGTGCTCCAAAAATCGATTTTTCAAATCTACTGTATTCTTGTCGAGTTACTCCATCTGCAGTAATGACATCAAACGTATCATAATACTGGTCAAAAGCAGGATTGATATTATAGCTAATAGAAGGACGCATGACGTGTCTAATAGCTTGTATTTTTGGGTCTTTTCCTTCCTTTTTAAAATCGAACATCCCATAAATGGTAGTTCCGATGCTGGCATTAAAATTATAGGTTCTAAAACTGTCAAAACCTCTCACATCTTGCGTGATGATTTTATTGGTTTCCTCGTCATAAAATTTGTTGATGGTATTGAAGGTCCAGTTTTCTTCAAAATTGGTGCCAGCACTCATACTGAAATATTTGAACACCTTAAAATTGGTGGTCAATGGTACACTGTGTTGCAATCCCATTAAAGCGTCATCAAACATTTCTTTTTTAAAGAATAATGAATCGGTCGTTTGGATACGATTTTCGCCTCTTACATTATACTGAAAGTTGATATTTTGAACAATGCCCTTTTTGGTTCCTGTTTTAGGTTCAAATGGAAAAATACGGCTTACACTTGCCTGGAAGGTAGGTAAGGTCATATTGATTTGCTGTGTGTTTGTGTTTTGAGAATGTGTTGCGGTCAAGCTCATGTTGACCTGTGGTTCGCCTTGAAACGTTTTTGAATACGATACCGATGACGATAAGGTATTGTTCAAAAAGTTTGAAGCATTGATCTGATTGACCGATTCTTGATAATAACGACTGCTACCAAGATTGACAGAAGCAGAAAAACGTGAACTTGGATTGGACTTTGAATCTTGAGCATGAGACCATCTAATATTATAAATAGACGATTTTGAATAATCAGGAAAACCACGCTCGCTGTTTATGATATTTTCATATCTAAAACCGACATTTCCTCTAAAACGATATCGCAACGCATAGGCCGATTCCAATCGGAGCCCATAACTTCCATTGGTATAGTAATCACCCAACACTTCTAGGTCAACATAGTCATTGATGGCAAAATAATAACCACCATTGGTCAAATTATAGCCTCTATCGTTATTTTGCCCAAAGGTTGGAAAAATAATACCTGAAGTTTGCTTTTCAGACATTGGAAAATAGGCAAAAGGAAGCCCGATAGGCGTAGGTACATTATATATGTACATATTGGTTAAACCAACGACAATCTTTTTGTTGGGAACAATTTTTGCTTTCCGCATCCTAAAATAATACTCAGGATCATCTCTGTCTTCTGCCGTAGTAAATTTTCCTTCTTTTATAAAGTAAACCGAATCATTCTCTTTTTTTGTAAGCTCTGCATCAATAATTCCACCACTTTGTTCCGTTCTAGAGTTATAGATAAGCGCCTTTTTATTGTTCATGTTAAAGATGATAGAATCTGGTTCTATAACATTAGCTCCTTGCTTAAATATTGGCGCTTGAGAGTATTCCCCTAACGAATCTTTTATTCGTCCTGCATAAACAAGTCCTTTGTTATTGTCAATCACAATAACACCAGACTTTATTTCCATGTCCTGATAATAAATTTCGGCTTCATTATACAGTGTGGTTTGCTGTTTGCGTTGGTTTAGGGACACATAGTCCTTGGCTTTATACTTTACTATGTCCTCTAAAAACTCCTTCTTTTTAGGGATACTGTCTTTAGTTACCCAATCGTTTTCTTTTATATTGATGGGTTTGCCAATTAATGAATCGACACTAACAACAATTGTATCGTTTGTTGTTTTGGGTTTTATGGGTTCGTTCGGTTTTGGAATCTCCTGCGCAAAGCCAAAAGTGTTAATAAGCACTGTAAAACTTAAGCTAAAAAGTATATGAAAGATGTTTGTACGCAATGCTTTTAAATGTATTTTTGTAAAAGTATGGCTCGGTTTTTGAAAAGCCAAAATTACATATATTTTTTTGGGATTAATTTATTAATCAATTAAAATTTAAAAATTTACACCATCCCAATGAATATACGTAATAAACCGAGTTTTTTATCCGTTAAAACCCTTATGAGAACGAACATTCAATTCATAATCGTATTTGTAGTAGTTATATTTACATTTTCTTTAACATCTGCATACGCTTTACAAAACAATAAAGAAAAATTTATAGTAGTCCTAGATGCTGGACATGGAGGTAAAGACCCTGGTAAAAATTCTAAATATGGCTATAAAGAAAAAGACATTGCCCTAAAAGTCGTATTGGCTGTTGGCAAAGAACTTGAAAAAAACCCTGATTTTAAGGTTATTTATACTCGTAAAACAGATGTGTTTGTCGAGCTTAAAGATAGAGCAAAAATTGCCAATGATGCCAATGCCGATTTATTTGTATCCATTCATTGCAATGCACATCATACAGAAGCTTATGGGACTGAAACTTATGTTTTGGATTTAAAAAACACCAATAGAAATTTTGAGGTCGCAAAAGCAGAGAATGAAGTTATCTTTCTTGAAGATGACTACGAAAAGCATTATGGAGGGTTTAATCCAAATTCACCCGAATCCTCAATTGGAATCTCCTTGCTACAAGAAGAATATACAGAATCCAGTATCTTATTGGCTTCCATGATTGAAAAGAATTTTGTCAAGAAAGCCAATCGAAAAAGCAGAGGTGTCAAACAAGCAAGTTTATGGGTCATACACCAAACGGCAATGCCTAGTGTACTTATTGAAACAGGTTTTGTAACAAATAAAGAAGAAGGAGCTTACCTTAATTCTGATAAGGGGCAAAGTGAAGTTTCTCAATCTATCATTGATGCCATTATGGATTATAAAAAGATTTTGGATGGCAATGTAGGTGAGCAAGTTCATGTTGAAAGAGAAACTCCAAAAGAAATCACAAAAGAGCAAAAGGAAAAAGATGCAATCATTGATGATAAACTACCAGAGCTCATTTATACCAATATCGTTTTTAAAGTACAGTTAGCTGCAACATCTCGCAAAATTGACCCTAAACCGCATAATTTTAATGGGCTGAAAGACATTTCGAGAGAAAAAGAAGGTGGTTTGTTTAAGTATTTTTACGGCTATACTTCTGATTACAACAAGGTTAAACAGCTTCAAATAGAAGCAGAATCTAAAGGCTATGAAACCTCATTCATAGTAGCTTATAAAGATGGAAAACGCGTTGATCTCATAGAGGCAGTCAAAACAACCTCAAATTAAAAACATTCTTAATAGAATTATTCCTAATTTTGTGAGCAACCAAATAGTATAGACATTGAAAATATCAAGAGAAGTAAAAACTGCCATATTAGTTATACTAGGAATCATACTATTAGTGTTCCTCATTAACTATTTAAAAGGGATTAACCTTTTTGATTCTACAAATAAATATCATACCGAATTTGAGTACAATTCATTGAGTATGGCTTCACCTGTAACCATTAAGGGGAATAGCGTTGGCAAAATAGACGCTATCACTTACGACTATAAAACAGGAAAAACAAAGGTCACTATCGCTGTTGATGAAGCGCTTAAGTTTTCAAAAAACAGTAAAATAAGAATGTACGAAACCGGATTGATGGGAGGAAACGGCCTAGCTATCGTTCCTGCAGAAGGTGGAGAAATAGCTAAAGATGGAGACACTTTAGAATCTGAAGTAGAATTTGGTCTGGTTACAAGTTTATCAAAAAACTTTTCGGGTTTAAGTGATAATCTGGATGTTACCTTAAAATCGGCAGATACCTTATTAACCAATCTCAATAAATTGGTCGTTGATGATTCAGAAAACGGAATGAAACGTACCATTGCAGAACTGAATTCGACCATTGTATCATTCAAAACACTATCAAACTCCTTCAATACTTTATTGGCAAAAAATGATGCAGAACTAACATCAGCAATCAAAAACTTTAATACCATTAGTGCCAATATGGCAATAGTTTCAGAAGATCTAAAAACGGTTGAGATTTCAAAATCGGTTGCAGAACTGGACCAAACACTGGCCAATATCAATAGCTTGATGGCTGACATCAAAAGTGGCAATGGTTCAATAGGGAAGCTGCTAAAGGACGAAGCCTTATATGACAATCTCGAAGGTGCTTCAAAACAATTGGAAGAACTACTTCAAGACATGAAACTCAATCCAAAACGATATGTGCATTTTTCGCTATTTGGAAAAAAACCAAAACAATACGATGCCGAAGGCAATGAGATAAAAGACAAAAACTAACCACGCATGAATTACATTCCCAACATCATCTTCGCCATTGCGCTTATTGCTGGCATTGGTTACTTTGCCAAAAATGTAAAAAAACTCATCCGAAACATTAAGTTGGGCCATGACGTTGATGTCAGTGACAACAAATCGCAACGTTTTAAGAACATGGCGATGATTGCACTTGGTCAAAGCAAAATGGTACGACGACCAATAGCAGGTTTTTTACACATTATTGTTTATGTTGGGTTTATAGTCATCAATATTGAAGTTTTAGAAATTATCATCGATGGGTTATTTGGGACACACCGTATCTTTTCGTCAATCGGTAATTTATATGGTGTGCTTATCGGAATTTTTGAAATATTGGCACTATTGGTTTTTATAGCTGTAACCATTTTTTGGATACGCCGTAACATTATCAAGTTGCAACGTTTTTGGAAAGCAGAAATGACCAGTTGGCCAAAGAACGATGGTAACTTCATTTTGTATTTTGAAATGGTCTTAATGACCTTATTCCTCATTATGAATGCAACTGATGTTCATTTTCAAGAAATGAACAACGGTAATATCATCAGTCAGTATATTGCCCCTTTATTCAGCGGACTATCAGAAAACACGTTGCATTTTATTGAAAGAGGCGCATGGTGGTTACATATTCTTGGTATTTTGGTATTCTTGAATTACTTGTATTTTTCAAAGCATTTGCACATCCTTTTGGCATTTCCAAATACATATTTCGGAAAGTTGAAACCAAAAGGACAATTTGATAACCTCGAAGCAGTCACCAAAGAAGTAAAACTAATGATGGATCCAAATGCCGATCCATTTGCAGCACAGCCAGAAGGAACAGAAGCTCCTGCAAAATTTGGAGCCAGCGATGTGCAAGATTTAAGTTGGGTAAACCTATTGAATGCCTATACTTGTACCGAATGTGGTCGTTGCACCAGTGAGTGTCCAGCAAACCAAACAGGTAAAAAGTTGTCACCTCGTAAAATCATGATGGATACCAGAGACAGACTGGAAGAAGTAGGAAAAAATATAGATGCCAATAAAGGCGAATTCAAACCAGATGGCAAGCAGCTCTTGGACGACTATATCACTAGAGAAGAACTTTGGGCTTGTACCTCGTGCAACGCTTGCGTCGAAGCTTGTCCAGTGAGCATCGATCCATTAGCAATCATTATCGATATGCGTCGTTATCTGGTCATGGAACAAAGCGCAGCGCCAATGGAATTGAACAATATGATGACCAATATAGAAAACAATGGAGCGCCTTGGCCTTACAACCAAATGGATCGATTGAACTGGAAAAACGAGTAATTAAACAATTAGGGCGTTACCCGAAAAGGGTCGGGCTTTCGGCAGTCGCTTTTTTTTACAAAAAGAGCTCCAATAATGCCTCAATCCCTAACGCAAAATAAAACAACTCAATACATGAGCGAATTACTAAAAGTGCCAACAATGGCAGAATTTATGGCAGAAGGCAAACAACCAGAAGTATTATTTTGGGTTGGCTGCGCTGGAAGTTTTGATGATAGAGCAAAAAAAATAACCAAAGCATTTGTGAGATTATTAAACAGGGCTAACGTAGAATTTGCTGTATTAGGTACCGAAGAAAGTTGTACTGGCGATCCAGCAAAACGTGCAGGAAATGAGTTTTTGTTTCAAATGCAAGCCGTTACCAATATCGAAGTGCTCAATGCTTACGAAGTCAAAAAAATTGTCACTGCTTGTCCGCATTGTTTTAATACCATTAAAAATGAATACCCAGAGCTTGGTGGTCAATACGAAGTTATGCATCATACACAGTTTTTAAAGTCATTACTTAATGATGGACGATTAACCATTGAGGGCGGGCAATTTAAAGGCAAGCGAATTACATTTCATGACCCATGTTATTTGGGAAGAGCAAATAATGTCTATGAAGCCCCAAGAGACCTCATAAGAAAGCTAGATGCAGAACTTGTTGAAATGAAAAGTTGCAAAAGCAGAGGCTTATGTTGTGGCGCAGGAGGCGCACAGATGTTCAAAGAGCCAGAAAAAGGTAATAAAGATGTTAATGTTGAACGCACTGAGCAAGCCCTTGATGTCAAACCCGAAATCATAGCAGCTGGCTGCCCATTTTGCAATACGATGATGACAGATGGTGTTAAGGCTAAAGAAAAAGAAGCTGATGTTCAAGTAATGGACATAGCAGAATTAATTGCAAACGCTCAAGATTTATAGCTTCATATCAAATCTTAATAAGTTTTTACATTCTAGAAAGAGAAAAGATTAATGACGAACGAGATTTTTTTATTAAATATTTCTGGGCAAGATAAACCAGGATTGACCTCAAGTTTAACCAATGTTTTAGCAGATTATGACGCTAAAGTATTGGATATAGGTCAGGCAAACATCCACGAGACATTATCACTGGGAATGCTTTTTGAAATACAGTCTGGAGAACAATCATCTGCAGTACAAAAAGATTTGCTTTTTAAGGCTTATGAGTTAGGGATTACTGCAAAATTCACTCCAATTACATTAGAAGATTATGAACATTGGGTTAGCCTACAAGGAAAAGATAGATTTATTGTTACTATTCTAGGAGACAAACTCTCTGCATATCAAATTTCAGAAGTCACTAAAGTAATTTCTGAAAAGAATTTGAATATTGACGCTATCAAAAGGCTCACAGGGCGTTTATCTATAGTCAAAAAAGAAGAATATCCTAGAGCTTCTATTGAATTGTCCATAAGAGGTAAATTAGAAAATAAAGCAGAGCTTACTGAAAAATTCATGCAAATTTCACGCGATTTAGATGTAGATATTGCTTTTCAAGAAGATGACTTCTACAGAAGAAATAGACGTTTGGTTTGTTTTGATATGGATTCTACATTAATTCAAACAGAAGTTATAGACGAATTAGCAGAACTAGCTGGTGTTGGCAATGAAGTAAAGGCGATAACAGAAGCTGCAATGCAAGGCGACATAGATTTTAATGAAAGTTTTGAGAGACGCATGAAGCTTCTAAAAGGTCTAAAAGAAGAGGTGTTACATGATGTAGCTGTAAATTTACCTATAACTAAAGGTGCTAGAAGGCTTATTGATACTTTAAAAACTTATGGATTTAAAACAGCCATTTTATCGGGAGGATTTACTTACTTTGGTAACTATCTGCAAAAAGAATTAGGTATAGATTATATGTATGCCAACCAATTAGAAATAAAAGACGGTGTTTTAACTGGTAATTTTTTGGGTGACATCGTCAATGGAGAAAAAAAGGCAGAATACCTTAAAGAAATTGCACAAAAGGAGGGTTTACATATCAATCAAACAATTGCTGTAGGAGATGGAGCCAATGATTTACCCATGCTTAATTTAGCTGGATTAGGGATTGCATTTCATGCAAAACCAACTGTAAAAGACAATGCTCAAAGCTCTATTTCAAATATTGGGCTAGATGGTGTGCTGTATTTATTGGGATATCATGACAGACATATAGATTTAATGGAATAACACAATTATAACAATGCTCAAGACTTATAAAACAAAATTTAACTTTATGAAAAAGAACACACTACTCTTATTATTCATCTTTTCAGTGCAACTATGTGTCTCTCAAGACAAAACACGTGATGAAATCCTTCAATTAATGGCTGAAGACACCTGTGATTGTATAAAGAATGACCCTGTGTCATTTGCACAAGATGTAAGTTTGGAAAAAAAGGAAATGGCTTTGGGCCTGTGTATTTTTAATAGCTATAGCAAGCGAAAAAACGAAACAAAAGCCCTTAAAGGAAACGCTCTTGAAAATATTGAAAGTGTTGCTGAAGAAATTGGAGTGCTTATGGTTTCAGTCTGTGGTTCTGAATTTTTGGCTATTTTTACAAGTGACGAGCTATATTCTTTTGCAACAGATGATGAATTAGAAACACCAGCAGCAGCTCCAAAAGATGAAAATGATTTCAACATGGAAGTCACCTTGGAATCAATTAGTAATGATGCCATTTCTCATCTTTCGGTATTGGATGAGTATGGAAAATCACACAAATTTGTGGTCATTGAACAATTTGAAGGGTTCGATTTATTGAAGTCAAAAAACTTCAAAAAACCTTTTAGAGTGTATTATAGAGAGCAAAATTTTTTCGATTTGAGTGAAAAACGTTATGTGACCAAAAAAGTAGTAAAATATATAGAAAAAATATAGGTTATGCTAGTTGACTTTGAAACATTGCCTGAAGAATCTCGTATTTGGATTTACCAAGCCAATCGCTCTTTCACTGATGAAGAGATTGTAGAAGTAGAATCTAAATTGAATATTTTTATAGAAAATTGGACAGCTCATGGCAGTGACCTACAATCTGGCTATCTTATTAAATACAAACGTTTTATAATTATTGCTTTGAATCAAAGCTTAAACAAAGCGACTGGCTGTTCCATTGATGCTTCTGTGCATTTTATTCAACAGTTGGAAAAAGATTATAATGTCGATTTGATGGATAAAATGAATGTTTCATACAAGCAAGGCGATTACATTGCCTATAAAACCTTACTAGACTTCAAAAAAATGGCAAAAGAAAAGGCCGTTTCCAAAAACACCATTGTCTTCAATAACTTGGTTACCAATATTGCCGAATTCAACGAAAACTGGGAGGTTCCAGCAAGTGAGAGTTGGCATTCGAGGTTTGTAAATTGAATCATAAAGGCAATTTCTCTTTGAATTGTGTTTAGTCTTCAAATAAATAATTTATAGTCTAACACCAGTCAAAAATTCTTAATAACCTTATTGATAAAAGTATCATAAAGTCTTTTATTCTTCTTGTGAAAAACAGTAATTTGGCACAGTTTTTAATCATAAAACAGAAACAAGTTACATGAAGTCCATTATTTCCCTTATCTCCATATTTTTTTTGATTTTCACAAGTGCTGTCTGTGCACAAACCAATCCTTTACAAAGTAAAGATTTTGCAAAGCAACAAAAATGGGTCGATAGCATTTATGATAGTATGTCATTAGAACAAAAAGTGGGGCAACTATTTATGGTTAGGGCTTTTTCAAACAATACCAAAGCACACGAAAATTCGGTTTCTGAACTCATCAACAAATACGAAATTGGCGGACTCATCTTTTCAAGTGGAGGACCAGTCCGTCAAGCAAAACTTAATAATCAGTACCAAGCCATATCCAAAGTTCCTTTGCTCATTGGGATGGATGCTGAATGGGGTTTGAGTATGCGTCTCGATTCAACCTATGCTTTTCCTTGGAATATGACTTTGGGAGCCATTAAAAATGATAAACTTGTTGAGCAAACGGGACGCTACATTGGTGAACATTGCAAACGAATTGGAGTCCATTTTAACTTTGCTCCTGATGTCGATATCAATACCAATCCGAAAAACCCGATCATTGGGAATCGTTCGTTTGGTGAGGATAGAGATAATGTCACTGCCAAAGGCTTGGCATTTATGAAAGGTATGCAAGATGCTGGCGTGTTGGCTAATGCTAAACATTTTCCAGGACATGGTGACACAGATAGCGATTCGCACAAAACGTTGCCAACCATTACATTCAATGAAAAGCGAATCGATTCCATTGAATTGTATCCTTATAAAAAGCTTATTAAAGAGGGATTGGCAAGTGTGATGGTTGCTCATCTAAATGTGCCAAGTTTAGAGCCTCGACAAGGTTTTCCTTCGTCGTTGTCTAAACATATCGTAACAGATATACTAAAAGAAAGGCTTCAGTTTAAAGGCTTGATTTTTACAGATGCTTTAGAAATGAAAGGTGTTTCTAACTATAGCACACCTGGAGATATCGATTTGGCAGCTTTTTTGGCAGGAAATGATGTCTTGCTTATTTCTGAAGACGTACCTAAAGCCATTGAAAAGATAGTTGCTGCCTATCATTCTAAAGAGATAACCGAAGAACGTTTAGCACATTCTGTCAAAAAGATTTTAATGGCAAAGTATAAAGTTGGTTTAAGCAAGTATGTGCCTATTGGTACAGCACATTTGTTTGAAGATTTGAACCGTCTAAAAGATGATTTGCTCTATGAAGAATTAATGGAAAACGCCATTACTGTTGTACGTAGTCAAAAAGAAATTTTGCCTTTACGTCATTTGGAAACACGTAAAATTGCCTATGTAAAGTTTGGAGATGATAATGGTTCGGCTTTTTTAAACGAATTAAAAAAATACACAAAGGTTCACGAGGTCAAAGCAGAAAAATTGGACGAACTTATAGTGATGCTTCAAAATTACAATACAGTCATTATCGGGTTGCACAAATCGAATGCCAATCCATGGAAAGATTATAAGTTCACAGATCAGGAATTAGTTTGGCTATACGAGATTGCGCGTACAAATACTGTTGTTCTTGATGTATTTGCTCGACCTTATGCACTTAATGATTTAAAAACGGTTGAAAATATTGAGGGGATTGTGATGAGCTACCAAAATAGTGAAATGGCACAGCGAAAATCGGCGCAATTGATTTTTGGAGCCATTGAAGCCAAAGGACATTTGCCAGTATCCACAGGAGATAATTATAACGTCAATACAGGAATAACGTATAACGCCATTCAATCATTAAGTTATGGGTTGCCAGAACGTGTTGGGTTGAGTTCTGAAAAACTGAAACGATTGGATTCAATGGCATTGTTGGCCATTAAGCATAAAGCGACACCTGGATTGCAATTGCTTGTTGCAAGAAAAGGAAAGGTGGTTTATAACAAATCTTTCGGAAAGCATACTTATGAAGGAAAAGATGAAGTCTCTTTTGATGATATATATGATGTAGCTTCTTTGACAAAAATATTGGCGACACTTCCACTTCTTATGGAACTCGAAGAGAAAGGTATTATAACTTTGGATACTAAACTGTCTAAAATTCTTCCAGAATATGCAGCTTCCAACAAAAAAAACATCACACTAAAAGAAATGTTATCCCATTATGCACGTTTGCGACCTTGGGAACCTTTTTATGCCAAAACTTTAGATTCTGCTACAAAAAAACCTAGTGCAGCCTATTATAGACGCAAGGCCAGTCCAATGTACAGTATTAAAGTTGCCGATGAAGTATTCTTAAGACACGACTATCCAGATACTATTCAAAAGATTATAATGGATAGTGATTTGTTACCTAGCTTACGCTATCGTTACAGTGATTTTCCTTATTACATCTTAAAGAAATATATTGAAGGTTATTACGACAAAGGTTTAGACGAATTGGTTCAAGATCGTTTATATCAATCGCTGGGTGCAAATTATACCACCTACAATCCAGCTAATAAATTTAGTGATGCCAATATAGTTCCTACTGAAGTTGACGACTATTATCGATACCAAACCATACAAGGTTATGTGCATGATATGGGAGCTGCTATGCAAAATGGTGTTGGAGGTCATGCAGGGATTTTTAGCAATGCTAATGATGTCGCTAAAATTATGCAGATGTATTTGCAGAAAGGATATTATGGAGGAAAGCGTTATTTTAAGCCAGAAACACTGGATAAATTCAATACTTGTTATTTTTGCTCTAAAGGCAATCGAAGAGGCATTGGGTTTGACAAGCCGCAATTGGGTGAAGAAGGACCAACATGTGGCTGTATATCAATGACAAGTTTTGGACATTCCGGATTTACAGGAACTTATGCTTGGGCAGATCCAGATCAAGAGATTGTGTATGTCTTTTTGTCTAACAGAACCTACCCAAATGCCAATAACAATATCTTGTTGAAGGAAGGTATAAGAACCGAAATTCAGCGATTGATTTATGAGGCGATAATAGAATGAGAATTAATTTCCACTTTTGTGGAGATGAAAAATAAATTTAATGAAGATAGGAATCGTATGTTACCCAACTTTTGGAGGAAGTGGTGTTGTTGCCACCGAACTCGGGCTGGCATTGTCAAAGCGTGGTCATGAAATCCATTTTATTACCTACAGCCAACCAGTACGTTTAGATTTGCTTGGTAGCAATGTGCATTACCATGAAGTGAACGTTCCAGAATATCCTTTGTTTTTATATCAGCCTTATGAATTGGCCTTGTCAAGCAAGTTGGTAGATATGGTTAAGCTACACAATATCGAGATTTTGCATGTGCACTACGCAATTCCGCATGCCTATGCGGCATATATGGCAAAGAAAATGCTACAGGAAGAAGGTATTTACGTGCCAATTGTAACAACACTTCACGGAACTGATATTACATTGGTAGGAAGCCATCCATTTTATAAACCTGCCGTAACATTCAGTATCAACAAATCTGATGCCGTAACTTCGGTGTCGCAAAGTTTAAAAGATGACACTTTGCGATTGTTTGATATAAAAAACGAGATTGAAGTTGTGCCAAACTTTATCGATTTCAGCCGTCATAAAACTCATTTTACAGATTGCCAACGTGAAATAATGGCCAATGACAATGAAAAGATCATCACACATATCAGCAATTTCAGAAAGGTTAAGCAAATACCAGATGTCATAAAAGTGTTTTATAACATTCAAAAAGAAATGCCTGCAAAATTGATGATGGTAGGCGAAGGTCCAGAAAAAATGGATGCTGAATTGTTATGCGAAACGCTTGGCATCAGTGATAAAGTCATCTTTTTTGGAAATAGTAACGAAATCGATAAGATTCTTTGCTTCAGTGATTTGTTCTTACTACCATCCATAACAGAAAGTTTCGGATTGGCAGCTCTAGAAGCAATGGCTTCTGGAGTTCCAGTTATATCGAGTAATACAGGAGGAATCCCAGAGGTTAATATTGAAGGTGTTTCAGGGTTTTTAAGTAATGTCAACGATGTTGAAGACATGTCCAAAAATGCAATTTACATATTGAAAGATGCTGAAAGGTTAAAGCAATTTAAAGCCAATGCAAAAAAAGAATCTCTAAAATTTGATATCCATCAAATTGTGCCAAAATACGAGGCTATTTATCAAAAAACTTTAAAAAAATGTATGATTTTGAAGTAGATTTTTTATTTAAAGAAAACAAAAAACCACCAATAAATGGTGGTTTTTTTGTTTATATAGTATGTTTTTGATTAAAATTGGTATCTAATACCTAATGCAATATCAAAATCTAAATCATTATTGTCATATACTTCATCACCAAAACCAATTTCTGGTCTAAAGTCCAATGAGATCAATAATGGGATATTAAAATTATATTCAATTCCAATATCACCAGCAGCAAACACAAAGGTGTCAGTAAAATCATTGCCATTGTTATTGTTAAAGCTAAACGAACCTAGTCCGCCACCAACACCAGCGTACCAGTTAAAGTCGCCATCTAGTTGCCATACCCATTGGTATAAGCCGGTAAGTTTAAATCCGTCATAATTTTTACCATCTCTCCAACCAAGGTCAACTTCCAAACGGTTGTTACTTCCTAAAGCTCTTTGGTAAGATACTTCGGCACCAAAACCATCGCTGTCGCCTAGTCGAAGACCAATTGCATTGTCAGAGATTTCTTGTGCATTCATAAAAGCTGTAAAGCCAATAAAAGCTATTGCTACTAAAATTAATTTTTTCATACATTTTAAGTTTTAAAAATTGATTAACAAATTTACAATTAACACTAATTTTACTACAAAATATAACGCCAATATTGTGTTAAAAATTGGATAATAGTTTAAATTTAGGCAAAAAAGTAGTGCCACAGTCTTATTTACGTAAAATATGAGCCAATTAGATGTTAAGGATAACTTAAATGTAATGAAAGATCATCTTGAAGGCGAATTGCTTTTTGATGATTTAATCAAATCAATCTATGCAACAGATGCTTCTGTATATAGAAAATTGCCATTGGCTGTCGCTTATCCAAAATCGAAAGAGGACATTAAGCATTTAATCGCATTTGCAAAAGCAAATGAGACTTCCCTAATACCAAGAACAGCTGGAACTTCTCTGGCAGGCCAATGTGTTGGTGAAGGGATTGTGGTCGATGTCTCAAAATATTTCACGAAAATCCTTGATGTCAATGAGAAGGCAAAAACGGTCACTGTACAACCAGGAGTCGTGCGAGATGAACTAAATAATTACTTAAAACCTTTCGGGTTGTTTTTTGGGCCTAATACATCTACGTCCAATCGCTGCATGATTGGAGGGATGGTTGGCAATAACTCATCAGGAACAACATCAATACAATATGGAGTGACTCGTGATAAAATATTGGAAATGCACACTATTTTAAGCGATGGAAGCGAAGCGGTTTTCAGAAATCTCTCGTCCAAGGAATTTCAAGAAAAAATGAAACTAAATTTACTTGAAGGCCATATATATAGAACTATTTATTCAGAATTAGCCCCAGAATCGGTTCAAAATCAAATCAAAACCAATTTCCCAAAACCTGAAATACATCGTCGTAATACAGGCTATGCCATTGATGAACTGTTGAAATCAGAAATTTTTTCAACATCAGATGAACCTTTCAATATGTGTAAATTGTTGTCTGGCAGCGAAGGGACATTAGCATTTACAACACAAATAACTTTACATTTGGATGATTTGCAACCAAAGGAGAGTATGATGGTTGCTGCGCATTTTGAAAGTATAGAACAGTGCCTTAATAGTGTTGAGTTGGTGATGAATCACAATTTGTACACCTGCGAAATGATGGATAAAACCATTCTCGATTGTACAAAACACAATAAAACTCAACAGCAAAACAGACAATTTATCATCGATGATCCAAAAGCGATTTTGATGTGTGAAGTTCGTGCCAATACTTTTGAAGATGTTGAAAATCAAACAAAAAAGCTGATTGCTGATATTCAAAAATCAGGCTTGAGCTATGCTTTTCCAGTGCTTATTGCTGATGAAATTGATAAAGCGGTCGAACTCCGAAAAGCTGGTTTGGGATTGCTTGGCAACATTATCGGAGACGAAAAATCGGCTGCTTGTATAGAGGATACAGCTGTGGCTTTGCCAGATTTGGCAAATTACATCAATGAATTTACAAAGCTTATGAAAAGCCACGACCAAAAAGCAATTTATTATGCACATGCTGGAGCAGGTGAGTTGCATTTGCGGCCTATTCTTAATTTAAAAACCAGTAAAGGTGTTTCCGATTTTAGAAAGATAACCACAGATGTGGCGCATTTGGTCAAAAAATACCAAGGCTCAATGAGTGGTGAGCATGGTGATGGTATTGTGAGGGCCGAATTTATTCCAATGATGATTGGTGAAGAAAACTATCAGATTTTAAAACGCATCAAATCTACATTTGATCCTGATAACATATTCAATCCTGGGAAAATTGTGGATGCATTACCGATGGATAAAAACTTGCGTTATCAACCAGACAGAACAGAACCAGACATCGAAACATTGCTCGATTTTTCAGCATCTTTGGGAATTCTTCGAGAAACTGAAAAGTGCAATGGTTCTGGTGATTGTAGAAAATTGCCAGAGTTTGGTGGTACTATGTGCCCAAGTTACAGAGCAACACGAAACGAAAAAGATACGACACGAGCGCGAGCCAATGCTTTGCGTGAGTTTTTGACCAACTCAAATAAGGTCAATAAGTTTGACCATAAAGAACTCAAAGAAGTGTTCGATTTATGCTTGAGTTGTAAAGCTTGTGCCAGTGAGTGTCCAAGTAGTGTGGATGTTGCGAGCTTGAAGGCAGAATTTCAATACCAATATCAAAAAGCTAACGGTATTAGTTTGAGAACAAAATTGTTTGCTTATAACAATGCATTCAATAGATATGCTGGTAAATTTCCACAATTGACTAATTTTCTTTTCAAAAACAGTTTGACATCATCAATTATAAAATCATCTCTTGGAATTGCAAAGGAAAGAACCTTGCCCTTGATTTCTGGCAGAAGCTTAAATGCACATATCAAAAAAAGCAAAAGTCACTTAATTGAAAAGAGATATGTAAAAAAAGTTTATTTTTTTAATGACGAGTTTACAAATCATCTCGACACTTCAATTGGAATCGATGCTATCGAATTATTGACAGCCTTAAATTATGAAATCAAATTTGTCAACCATTTTGAATCTGGACGTTCTTTTCTATCAAAAGGGTTGTTGGAAAAGTCTAAAGAATTGGCCAATAAAAATGTTGCAATTTTTAAGGATGTCATTTCAGCAGAAACACCTTTGATTGGGATAGAGCCTTCGGCAGTTCTGACCTTTACAGATGAATACACTAAATTGGCTGACGACAAAATTGCTGCCGAAAACATTGCCAAACATTCCTATCTCATTGAAGAGTTTATTCAAACAGAAATTAAATTAGGAAATATCAAATCCTCACAATTTACTAAAGAAGCCAAAACCATCAAGTTTCATGGACATTGTCATCAAAAAGCGCTTCGCAATCAATCCTCCAGTTTTGATATGTTGAATTTACCAGAAAACTATAAAGTGACCATCATTCCGAGTGGTTGTTGTGGTATGGCAGGCAGTTTTGGCTATGAAAAAGAACATTTTGAGGTAAGTATGCAAATTGGTGAGCAAACCTTGTTTCCGGCTGTAAGGAATGCTTCAAAAGATGTAGTCATTGCAGCAAATGGCACCAGTTGCAGGCATCAAATCAAAGATGGGGCACAAAGCGAAGCATTGCATCCTATAACGATTTTAAGAAAGGCATTGCTTTAAAATTTTTGAATCTAAAATAATACAATTACATTAGCATAAAATACTTTTTTATGGCTGGAAACTCCTTTGGAAAATTGTTCACTTTGACCACATTTGGCGAATCACATGGACCAGCAATTGGTGGTATTATCGATGGTTGTCCGGCAGGGATTACGTTAGATATGGAAGCCATCCAAGCAGAAATGAATCGTCGAAAACCTGGTCAATCTGAAATCGTAACCCAACGCAAAGAACCAGATACTGTTGCGTTTATGTCAGGAGTTTTTGAAGGTCAAACCACAGGAACACCTATCGGCTTTACAATTCAAAACACTAACCAAAAATCAAACGATTATTCACATATAAAAGATGTATATCGTCCTAGTCATGCCGATTATACATATGAAAAGAAGTATGGAGTTCGTGATTATCGTGGAGGAGGACGCAGTTCGGCTCGCGAAACTGCATGTCGTGTAGTGGCTGGAGCCATTGCAAAACAAGTGCTTAAAGGTGTAAGGATTCATGCTTTTACGTCATCAGTTGGTGATCTATTTTTAGAAAAACCATATCAAGATTTGGACTTTTCAAAAATTGAAAGTAATGCTGTACGTTGCCCTGATGAAAGTATTGCAAATCAAATGATTGAAAAGATAAAAGAAGTTAGAAAAGAAGGCGATACCATTGGTGGCACTGTGATGTGTATCATCCAAAATGTGCCTATCGGATTAGGTGAGCCAGTGTTTGATAAATTACATGCCGAACTTGGCAAGGCGATGTTGTCTATCAATGCAGTAAAGGGCTTTGAATATGGTAGTGGCTTTTGTGGTGCAAAGATGAAAGGAAGTGAGCACAATGACCAATTTAATGCTGATGGAACTACTAAAACGAATCTCTCTGGAGGTATTCAAGGCGGTATCAGTAATGGAATGGATATTTATTTTAGAGTGGCATTCAAACCAGTTGCAACGATTATTCAAAAGCAAAACACGTTAGATAACCAAGGTAATATCGTCGAAATGCAAGGCAAAGGCCGTCACGACCCTTGTGTGGTGCCACGCGCTGTACCTATTGTCGAGGCAATGGCAGCATTGGTTTTGGCAGATTACCTACTCCTGCGAAAGCAGGAGTCTCATCTATAAAATGATGATTTTTGAATGTATAAAATAATAACTATAAATAATGAGATTCCTGCTTTCGCAGGAATGTAGCTTATGAAAAAACTCGCATTACATTGGAAAATACTTATTGGAATGGCTCTCGGAATCATTTGGGCATTGTTGTCAAGCTCAATGGGTTGGAGTTCTTTTACCATCAACTGGATAGACCCTTTCGGAACTATTTTTATCAACCTTCTGAAACTTATAGCTGTGCCTTTGGTTTTGTTTTCCATTATCAGTGGTGTTGCCAACATTGGAGACCCAAAAAGTTTAGGTAGAATGGGAGGGAAGACCTTATTGGTTTATTTATTGACGACGGTTTTTGCAATTACTTTAGGGCTGATTTTGGTCAATACCATCAAACCAGGTAAATTAATCGATGAGCAAAGCCGAATAGACAATAGAATTAACTACGAGATTTGGGCTTCATCCCAAGGTCACGAAATTAAAGATGGCATCAACTACCTTAAAGACCCTGCGTTTTTTGAACGTGCACAGAAAATTACCGAACTAACAAAGAGTGACCTAAAGGAAGTTTCAGTAGCCGACAAGTTAGAAAAGGCCAACAAACAAAAAGAGACAACACCATTACAGCCTTTAATAGATATTGTCCCAGATAATTTCTTTTATTCCTTATCCAACAATGGATTGATGCTTCAAATTATCTTTTTTGCTATCTTTTTTGGTGTTTGTTTGCTGTTTATTCCTAATGACAAATCGCAACCAGTAATCACTTTAGTGGATAGTATCAATGAAGTTTTCCTAAAAATGGTTGATTTGGTCATGCAAGCAGCTCCATTTTTTGTCTTTGCATTATTGGCAGGTGTTGTAAGTAAAATGGCTGGAGACGATATAGGTAAAGTGGTAGAAATATTCAAGGGCTTGAGTTGGTATTCACTGACAGTCCTTATTGGGTTGCTTCTCATGATTTTTGTGACCTATCCAACAATACTGAAAGCATTTGTTAAAAAAATCCCTTATGCAGGTTTCTTTAAGGGAATGAGCCCTGCACAGACCTTGGCATTTTCAACATCGAGCAGTGCTGCAACGCTTCCTGTCACCATGGAATGTGTAGAGCAAAATCTTGGAGTTGACAAAAAGATAAGTAGTTTTGTGCTACCAATTGGCGCAACCGTCAATATGGATGGCACCAGCTTGTACCAAGCAGTTGCAGTGATTTTCTTGGCACAGTTACATATGATTGATTTGACCATTGGTCAACAATTAACAGTTGTTTTAACCACTACCTTGGCTTCGATTGGCTCGGCTGCAGTTCCAAGTGCTGGTTTGGTGATGCTGATTATCGTTTTAGATTCTGTAGGTTTAAATCCTGCATGGATTGCTATTATATTTCCTGTAGATCGTATTTTGGATATGTTTAGAACAGTAGTGAACGTTACAGGTGATGCGACAGTTTGCACCATTATCGCTGATGGCGAAAACATGTTGGACTATCATCATACTAAAAACCCTACAGAAACTTTTGATTTGGACTCATAAGCATTGAAACTCAATAAACCTCTTGTTTCTGTAGCATGGTTAAAAACAAATTTAGAAGCATCTAATTTGGTGATTCTGAATGCCAGCATTCCAAAGGTATCTGAAAAAATAGCTATGGCTTCGGAAGAAAGCCTCATTCCTTACACTCGTTTTTTTGATATTAAAAACAAGTTCAGTGATACGTCAGCATCTTTTCCAAACACTTTTCCTTCGGAAGCACAATTCACAAGAGAAGCACAATTACTTGGTATCGATTGTGATAGTTGTATCGTGATTTATGATGATAAAGGAATTTACTCCAGCGCAAGGGCTTGGTGGTTGTTTAAGGCATTTGGCCATGATAATGTGGCAGTGTTGGATGGAGGACTTCCAGAATGGAACAAATTGAATTGTGCCACTGAAAACTATCAACCATTTCAAGGCAAAAGTGGTGATTTTGTTGGTGTTGAAAACAAAAAGCTGATGAAGTTTTTTGAAGATGTAAAACTAGAAACTCAAAATGCATCGCATATTATAATGGATGCTCGTTCAGAAGAGCGCTTTAATTGTCTTGTTGATGAACCAAGAGAAGGATTACGACGAGGCAGGATTCCCAATTCGGTTAACTTGCCTTTTGAAAATGTATTAGATGGTCATTGTCTCAAAAAAGAGGATGATTTGAAACGACTATTCAGCAAGTTTGCCAATACCAACGGCCATATTACTTTTTCTTGTGGATCTGGCATTACAGCTTGTGTTTTGGCCCTTGGAGCTCAATTAGCAGGTTACAAGTATCTTTCGGTCTATGATGGTTCTTGGACTGAATGGGGAAGTTTGACTTCTTCTTAAAAATAAAAGCCTCAAAACTTAACTTTTTCCCTTTTCAAATATGATTTGAAAACTCATCGTGTGTTAGACATGCACTCGATGAGAAATTGAGTCGTTCCCAACTAACGGAAGTTGGGCTCAATTTGGGTGGTCTTGTTTTGAGGCTTTCTTTATTATAGATTAACCCGTTTGTATTTAGGATATTTTATAGAATAAGAAAACGAGTAAGTACTTTTGTCGTTTGGCTTCAGGTTTACTTTCCATTCCATGATGCCTTTTTCACTGTCGTAATTGGCGTTTCCTATTTCAATATCTTCAACTTTGATGTCTCTGTTTTGGCTAATCGGAATTCTATCGAAAAGCACCAAATCAATGTTTGTCTGTTTATTGTTTTTCAGTTCAAGCTCATATTTTTTATTGATAATTTTATTACTTCCGATGTATTGGTTCTTTTTAAAATCATTCAACTCTGTTCGTTTTATAACCACATTAGGATCAACACCTAACGACACTGTCAAACTATCGGTTGTTGCCATTGGGTTGATATTTGTTTTGCCAGAATAACTACCTTCAAAATATACATTAGCTTCGGCAGGTAGCAGGTTGTATTGCTCCCAATTGCCGATTTTGGCAGTCAAGAATACATTCTCATTGAGTACAGGTGCTGCAAAATAGGCATAAGTGGCAGGAACAGAATAGTTTTCAATCTCAATGACAGTCACATCGCCATCACTTGGTATTGTATATGGCTTTTTAATTTCAAAGCGTGTGTTGGTAATGCCTTGTTCGATGACGTCACCATTTGTTGTGTACTCGCCTTTTTTGGTGGTAATAATCATAACTCCTGCGGAAGCTCTACTACCATAAAGCGCTGTAGAAGTGGCATCTTTTAACAAACGTGCATCTATAACATCATTTGGGTCGATATTGTTAATTTGATATTCATCATAAATTTGACCATCGACAACATATAATGGTTGCATTCCAGTATTTGTTGAGCCAACTCCTCTAAATTTAATGATAGGTCTATCATCTGGTCGTCCACCACTTTGAATTATCTGAACTCCAGCAACTTTGCCAGCCAAACTATTTTCAATATTTTCAGATGTCACTGTTGTAACTGACGATGTGTTTGCATATCTTCTTGTGCCATATCCAGTAACCACAACTTCATCAAGCATTGCTACGTCTTCATCCAAGCTTACGTTCATAATACTCGAATGTATTGGCAGTGATTCACTCTTCATACCGATAAACGAATAGACAAGCTCATTTCCTGTACTTATTTTTAGAGTATAATTGCCATCAAAGTCAGTTTGCACTCCATTGGTTGTGCCTTTCTCAATGACATTGACTCCAGGAAGAGGCGAACCATCGTTTGCTGTCACAATACCAGAAACCGTCTGTACCATTGGGTTGTATTTGTAGTTGTAGCTTTTGGTCGCATTGTTATTGTAATAAGTATTATGACTTATGAAATTGAGGTATTTTGTATTGACTTCAGGCTTTAGATTATTGGTATTTGGATCACTTGTGGATAGTGTCAGTTTTACATTTTCCCATTTGTTTCCTGTGCTTTGGTATACATGTGCTTTGTATGCCAATTGTAAAGGCGCATTGATTTTGTCTGCCTTAAGGTCATAAATAGGGAACCAACCAGCATTGATGACATTGTATTTGATAATAATATCTAATGTGGTCGCTGTTGAAGCGTTTAGTTTTATCTTTATTTCGCCAGTTTGTACTTTGTCATTCACGTTAAGCTCTGCTAATTGCTTTTGAATGTCTGATATCTCTTTTTGAAAGCTATGTTTCTTCTTTTCAGACGCATAAATACTACTTTTAATTTCTGTAATTCGGGTTCTATAATAGTCTGTAAATTGTTTTAGTTTTTCAAGATTGACCACCTGACTGTCATTGCCCAAATGTCTATTAGATTGAATGACACTCAATTCTTCATTAAATCCTGCAATCAAACCGTCTTCCATCTGAATTTTATCTAAAAATGACTTGATTTGGTCTTGAAACGCTTCGACCGATTCAGTTTGATTTTGTTTAGACAAATAATTGATGCCAAAATTAATAGATAAAATAGAGGCACTTTTTAATCCGGAAACTTGAATACTGGCTTCTTGTATATATGGCGACAATTTATCGAAAGTGAATTCAGTAGTACCAACTGGTAGCTTAATAGTTGCGGTTCTGGTCACTTGTGCACCACTTAAATAGACTGTAACATCACTAATTGTTGTAGGTGTTGGGTTGCTAGAAAACGACAGAGTTGTCATTAAAAAGAGTAAATAAAATAGCTTTTTCATAATTGTGATGGTTTTAAATTCACAATAAAACTATAGGAAGTTGACAAGCATTAAAAGCTATGATGCGTGAAGTGGTTGTTTTAGCAAGTGAATGTGTGTTTTGAGTTAGGGAAACAGTAAGTGTTTATTTTTCAGTGGATTAAAATTGTGCAACTCATAGATGATTTTGACATTTTCTCATTTTTAAACAATTTTTTTAAGGCATTCAACGAGAATTTTATTATTGCGACAGACATTAATATACATTTACAATATCAAAATAACGTGCTATTAATCAAATCATTATTCCCTCAATAATTACTAAAGTAAAATTTTGTTTTTTAAGTTAAATTAGTTTTTAAGTTAGTTGTTAATTGTTAGAAAAGCCCTTTTCCCCGAATGGGGCTTTTTTATGCAATAAACTTACCCTTTATAAAAATTTTGACTTTAATTCTTGCGTAGGAATCATGCACTCTTCCTTTTTGCCATACCATTTATAGCGATTTTTAGCAATATAGTCATACACCCAGTTTCTTATAAATGTAGGGATGATAAGAAAAACAGTGGCTATATTTCTTGGAAACCCAAGACGAGAGGCAATCTTTAAAGCTGCGGTAGATTTATAAGAAATGCCATTATCTTCAGAATATAGTAGGATGGAATCTGTTTTTGATGTGTCTATATTAAATTTTTTAATGATTTCTTGTCCGACTTCACTTTGTAAGGCTGTATAGCGAAACATATCTTTTTTATCATGCTTAATGATATATTGAACCGAAGCGTCACAAAGATTGCAAACACCATCAAACAAAATAAGTTGCTTATGTTTTGGAAGTTCTGTCATTTTGAAGGTTCTACTAATTCTAATTGTTCAACACTTACATTGGTCGTAAACATACCATAATTGATAACAGCTTTATTTTTTTCGAGTTTATCAATACTCCCAACCGCTCTGCCATCTTGCAGTCGAACTCTGTCACCAACCTTAAAAACAGGTTTTGGTTTTGGTGCTGCCTCAACTTTTTTCTTGGCTGCTTTTTTCTTTTGGCGAATGACTTTTACAGTTTTTTCAGCTTCCTTGATGATTTTTTGTTCTTTGGTTTTTTGGACTTTCTTTTCTTTAGCAGACACCTTTTTTCGCTTGGAATTCTCAATCTGTACCAACTTAAACAATTCATCCATCAATTCTCGTTTCTTTTTATTGTCAAAATATTTTTCTGCAATATCATTTAGTTTTTGCCCTAAATAAATCAAACGTTGGTTGCTGTCATACAGTTCTTGATAGCTTTCTAACTTCTTTTGTATTTTTGTGTTTATCTCTTCCAGTTTTTCGGCTTCCGATTGTTTCTTTTTTTCATTGAGCTTCAACGATTGTTCTGTTTTTTCGAGTTTGCTTCGCTCTTTCTGAAGTTTTGCAATGGTTGCGTCGAACCGTACTTTTCCTCTTTCAATTTTCTTTTTGGCACGATTGATCAAGCTATAAGGAATGCCATTTTTTTGTGCGACTTCAAATGTGAAGGAGCTACCAGCTTGGCCTAATGCCAACTTGTATATAGGTTCCAAACTTTTTTCGTCAAACAACATATTGGCGTTTTGCATAAAAGGTAACTCATTGGCCAATATCTTGAGGTTGGAGTAGTGGGTTGTGATGATGCCGTAGGCTTCACGATGGTAAAACTCTTCCAAAAACGTTTCTGCCAAGGCACCACCAAGTTCTGGATCACTACCTGTCCCAAATTCATCGATAAGAAATAGTGTGTTTTTATTGCATTTTTTTAGGAAATAATTCATCTGTTTCAAACGATAGCTGTAAGTACTCAAGTGATTTTCAATTGACTGATTATCACCAATATCACTTAAAATTCGATCAAACAAACAAACATTGCTTCGTTCATGTACAGGAATCAAGATACCGCTTTGCAGCATCACCTGTAACAATCCAACCGTTTTTAGAGTGATACTTTTTCCTCCTGCATTTGGGCCAGAGATGACAATAATGCGATTTTGGGTGTTTAATTCAATTGATTGTGGAAATGTTTTTAACTTCTTTTTTTGATTGGACACAAAGAGTAGTGGATGATAGGCATCTCTTAAAACGTATAACTTATCATCATTTATTTTAGGCAAAATACCATTAATGTCGTTAGCATATTTGGCTTTTGCGGAAATGACATCCATTGCAGTCAAAAACTCCTGATACTGTTTCAATAAAGGTGTAAAAGGGCGTACAAACTCGGTAAGCTGTTTTAAGATACGAGTGACTTCTTCTTGTTCATCAAATTCTAAATTATTGAGTTCTCGTGTGTAACGAAATGTTGTTTCTGGCTCAATATAAACAATGCTACCTGTCTTGCTTCCTCCCAAAATGGCACCTTTTACTTTGCGGCGATACATAGCTTTTACAGCCAATACACGTTTGTTATCCATAACCGACTCCCTGATGTCGTCCAAATAATCGAGTGTGCTGTAAGTGTTTAATGCAGATGCAAAACTCTGATTGATTTTCCCTTTAATGGCATTGATGTCTTGTCGCAACCTAAACAATTCATCAGATGCTTTGTCCTTAACATCACCAAATCGGTCAATAATGCTTTCTACGTTTTCAATTAATGCTTTAGTGACTTCTATTGAAGATGAAAATTGGTACAAATTAGGATAATAGTCCTCAAATTTTTTTAGAAATAAAATGATATCGTTACAGTTTTGCGAAATAGAAGCTATTTTTTTAAAACTTGAGGTCTCTAAAAAGGAGTTTTCTATCTTTAAATATTGTAATTCTTTTGTTATTGGCTCAAACCCATGATTTGAGATTCGATTATCATTGTGCAAGGATGCTAAATATTCATTGCTGTAACTCAACGCTTCGATGACTTCATCTTTTGACGAAAAAGGCAATAAGGACAATGTTTTTTCTTTGCCCAATGATGTTATGCAGTATTCAGAAACCTGTCTTAAAACTGTATAAAATTCAATATCTTGTAATGTTTTTTCGTGAATATGAATCATTCTAATATAAATCCTATTTTAGCAATACAAAAGTAACTATTTTTAATGGACGTAACGATACATCAAAGCTGGAAACCTCTTTTACAAGCCGAATTTGATACACCTTATTTTGAGAATTTACAAAGGTTTGTGAAAAAAGAATATACAACTCACAAATGCTATCCTCCAGGCAAACAGATTTTTGCAGCTTTTGATTGGTGTCCTTTTGACAATTTAAAAGTCGTTATCATCGGTCAGGATCCTTATCATGGTATAGGTCAGGCCAATGGTTTATGTTTTTCGGTAAACGATAGTATAGCGCATCCTCCATCTCTTATCAATATTTTTAAAGAAATTGAATCAGATTTGAGCATTCCGTATCCAAAATCGGGTAATTTGGAACGCTGGGCAAAGCAAGGTGTATTGTTATTGAACGCAACATTAACGGTTAGAGCCCACCAAGCTGGTAGTCATCAAAAAAGAGGCTGGGAAATCTTTACAGATGCAGTGATAAGAACTATTAGCGACAAAAAAGAAAATGTGGTATTTCTACTTTGGGGAGGATTTGCCAAACAGAAATCAAAACTTATAGACACTTCAAAGCATAAAATACTGGCTACAGGGCATCCTTCGCCTTTAAGTGCTAATAGAGGTTATTGGTTTGGCAATAAGCATTTTAGTAAAACTAACTCCCTGTTGGAGCAAGCTGGTTTGAAGCCAATTGAGTGGTAGGAACTGTTCTTTCTCTCTTTTCCTTAATAATGTGAGGCCTTTCTACTGCTTCTTTTTTAGTTGTCTTATTGCAACTAAAAGCAAGTAGTAAAAAATTCACTATAACTAAAAATGTAAGAGTAAAAGTAATTATCATAATCATATGTTATAGGTTTCAGTCAAGTTCGGGATTTGACAATTCGGTTATAACAAATGTAATTAAAAAATTGATAAGTAAGTAGTTGAAGCGAAAAAACTTAATGTTTTGTTAAATATGAGTATGTAATGAGTACGTTTTAACGTCACAAAATCCGTACTATTTGATTGTAACTTTTCTGCTTTTTCATGATTTCCAGTTCGACTAGCTCTCTTTGTACTTTATCGACCGTTGCTTCGCTGATGAGTTCTTGTGACCACTCTGTCAATGACAACCACTCCTGTACATCCTTGAGCTTCTGGTGGTAACGGTTGGCGATGGTTTTATCTATACTTGGAATGTCTTTAAACTCTACCGTAGTATTATTAATAATTTCCAGTATCGTTTTTACATCATCTTCATTGGATTCTAAAAATTCATCACGTACAGCTATTACAAAACAAGGCCATGGGGTTGGACAATGGTCAATACACTTAAATATTTTGTCATCGACCAAAGGCTTTGTGGTAAATTTTTCCCACATAAAATAATCTGCATCACCATTGCTTAAGGCCTTTACTGCACCTTCTAAATCTTGAATGACCTCAAATTTTAAGTCTTTTTCTAGGTTCCAGTTATTGTTTTCGGCATTGATATAGGCCATTAAATGTGAACCAGACCCATAACGGCTAATAGCAGCGCGTTTACCTCTTATATCATCGTTGGTTTTAAATTTTGAATCGTGTGCTACATGAATTCCCCAAATTAATGGTGATTGTACAAATGTTTGTACTATTTTGCTTGGGTTACCCTCTACAATGTCCTTAATAATGCCTTCGGTCAAAATCACAGCCATATCAATGTCTCCATTGCGAAGTGCTTTGTTCATTTGACCTGTTCCTCCATAATAATCTTCCCAACGCAAGTTGATGCCTTGAGCTTTGTATTCACCGTTTTTAAGGGTTAAATACCATGCCAAGTTAAAATGTTCAGGAACACCACCTATTTTTATTGTTTTCAAAGTTTAATATGTCTCGCAATGGCGCAAATACGCCAAGATTAATAATTTAAGTCTCTAAATTTATTCTGCCAATTTATTCAAGCTATAGACAATCAATTCATCTACAATTCCTTTTGAATCACTGCTAAACTCACCAGTTGCCCTATTGGCGATAATTGCATTCATAGATAATGCTTTATGACCCAATAAATTTGCTAAACCATATATGGCCGAAGTCTCCATCTCCATATTGGTTATGGGCATTTGGTTATAATCAAATGTCGCTAACTTATCATTCAAGTCGTTATCTTCAAGCGGTAATCTTAAGATACGCCCTTGAGGGCCATAAAAACCAACGTTTGTGGCTGTAAATCCTTTGAATGTTTTTTCTGAACTCAACTTCTTATATAGGGATTCGTCACATTTCACTACATACGGTTTTGATTTTGATGAAAACCAATTGGTGTGCTTCATTATTGCTTCAGAAATCGCTTCATATTGTACATGTTTACTATCGTAAAAGTGCAGCAAGCTATCAAAGCCAACTGCATAATCACTTATCAAAAAAGAATCAACTGGAATTTCCTTTTGGATAGAACCAGATGTCCCAATACGAACAATGTCCAACGAGGTTAATTTATTCTTTACAATACGTTTTTCGAGATCGATGTTGACCAGTGCATCCAGTTCATTAAACACAATGTCAATGTTATCAGTTCCTATTCCTGTTGAAATAACAGTCATTCGTTTTCCCTTATAAGTTCCTGTTTGAGTATGGAATTCTCTTTTCTTTGTTTGAAATTCAATCGAATCAAAATACTTGGTCACACCATCTACACGATCAGGGTCTCCAACTGTAATGATGGTATTGGCAATATGCTCTGGTCGTAAATTGAGATGATAGACGCTTCCATCATTGTTAAGAATAAGTTCAGAAGATTTTATAGGCATTATGCTGTTTTTATAAGTTTATTTTGTGTTTTACTAAATAGAAAGTCGAGTTTTTGCACACCACCAAAATACATATTGTTATTTAATTCGGATGCAAAATTGTGTTGACCTAAAATGGCTTCATGTCCTTTTCTGTTCAAAAGCAATCCATTGTCGTTCTCATCAAAAAAGATAGAAAGTTTGTTGATTTTTCTCATTAATTGTAAATCGCCAAAACCATAATATCCTTGGTAATTCAAGACATAGCCCAATAAATGTTGCCTTGATTTGATGTCGTGCTTTTTTATCAAGCTTAATATATGGTTTTCCAAAGTTGATAATCCGGTTTTAGAATCTGGAAAACGCTTTAAATGGGCTTTTAAACAATTGCTTAAGTATTGAAAGGATGATTTTTTGACAATGGTAGCTTTAAACAGATTGTGATCTTTTCCGCAATAGGTTCTCCAAAGGGAGGACATTAGGTCAATATCATCGGTTGTCAATTTTCTTTTGGCTTCATAATGTTGTTGCAATTGTTGTGGATTTAACTCGGTCAAGCCTTTTAAATCTTTTTCTCCTTCAACACGACCACTGCAAACCAAGTAGAGTGGAAGTTCAATTTTTTTCTGTCTTATGAGACTGATTACCGCAATGAGATTGATGTGACAGAATAGATCATATTCAAACCAAAGCACAATCTCTTTATAGTTTTCGAGGTGATTTAGAATATCCAATTCTTCTCTAAATTCATTTTCATTGACCTCTATATCATAATAATCGAGTAAAAACTGCTTTCTTATTTTGAAAAACTCATCGGAATCTATCAATTCGGTTGTTGGTCCTTCGCATAGCATTTCTTGCCAAGACAAAATAGAACCTTCAATATTAAGTTCCTTAAGATAATCTGTAAGACTATTTCCGTTAGTGATATGAAGAATCGATTTGCCCATTTAACCACCGACACGTTTTACCGCAAAGCCTTTCTCTTTTAGAATTTGCATAATCTTGTCTCTATAATCTCCTTGAATTATGATTTTATCATCTTTAAAACTGCCACCAACGCTCAACTTGGTTTTGAGCTCTTTTGCCAATAGCTTGAAATCTTCAGTTGCTCCTGTATAGCCTTCGAGAATCGTAATGGGTTTGCCTTTGCGTTTCTCATATTTACAAATGATTGGGTCGTCTTGAAGCCATATATCAGAAGATTCATCTGTCTTTTCTATGGGCTCTGGTGTATGTTCTGGAAACAACTTTTTAAGTTGGTCTTGCAAATCCATTTTTTAGTTTATTTTTTGATAGCATCTCGACTCCGCTCGATGTGACCGTGAAGACATTTAGATCTTGTCTGATCTAGCGGAGTCGAGAACTTTATTTTTTTATCAATCCTAAATCAACCAAGCGTTCATGTAAAAATTCACCTGCAGTAATATCTTCAAACTGTTTTGGATGGTCTTTATCTATGCAACTGTCCAATACATCTAATTTCATCTCGCTGATTGGATGCATAAAAAATGGAATTGAATAACGTGATGTCCCCCAAAGTTCTCTAGGCGGATTTACAACACGATGTATGGTCGATTTTAACTTGTTATTGGTATGGCGTGAAAGCATATCACCAACGTTAATCATCAATTCGTCTGGTTCTGCAATCGCGTCAATCCACTCACCTTTGTGGTTTTGTACTTGCAATCCACGCCCTTGAGCTCCCATCAACAAAGTAATCAAATTAATATCTCCATGCGCCGCAGCACGTACAGCATCTTTTGGTTCTTGTAAAATTGGAGGATAGTGTATAGGTCTTAAAATAGAATTTCCATTATGAATGTAATTATCAAAATAGGTTTCTTTCAAATCGAGGTGCAAAGCTAAAGCTCGTAGGACATATTTTGCTGTTTTCTCTAGCATTTGATATGCTTCTTTACCTATTTTGTTAAATTCAGGTAATTCTTTAACTTCTACATTGGCTGGATATTCTTTTGCTCGTTCTGGATCATCTTCAACATATTGTCCAAAATGCCAAAACTCTTTTAAATCGCCTTGCTTTTGTCCTTTAGCACTTTCTTTACCAAAAGACACGTAACCGCGTTGACCTCCAATATCTGGAATTTCATATTTTTCTTTGGTTTCTAAAGGCAGTGCAAAGAAATTCTTTACTTCCGTATATAAATTATCAACTAATTTATCATCTAAAAAATGACCTTTTAGGGCCACAAAACCTATTTCTTCATAAGCTTTACCGATTTCATCAATAAACTTTTGTTTTCTAACAGGGTCGCCAGAAACAAAATCCTGAAGATTTACACTTGGTATAACATTCATAGTTGTATATGTGTTTAAAATTTGACTATTAGTACTACAAAAGTAACGAAAATACTGCTAAAAATTACACGAAAACACGGCTTAAAAAAAATAGGCTTTCCCTATATTCCAATCAATTTTTATTTACTTTTGATATTTGAATACAATATACAAAACTAATGTTGACATCTGCCCAAAGCCAAATCACTTACGACAAGAAAAATTTAGACGATAGAAAACTATTGTTGCTCTACAAGAATATGCTAAAACCTCGACTGATTGAGGAGAAAATGCTGATTCTGTTGCGTCAAGGAAAAGTATCCAAATGGTTTTCCGGTATTGGTCAAGAAGCCATTTCAGTAGGTGTGACCATGGCACTTCAAAGCAATGAATACATTTTACCGATGCACCGCAATTTGGGCGTATTTACTACCAGAAACATTCCGTTGCATCGTTTGTTCAGTCAGTGGCAAGGCAAAGCTAATGGTTTTACAAAAGGTCGTGACCGATCGTTTCATTTTGGAACACAGGAGTATAATATTGTTGGGATGATTTCACATTTAGGCCCACAATTGGGAGTTGCCGATGGTATTGCATTAGCAAGCAATTTGAAGAAAAAAGGACAAGTAACAGCAGTGTTTACAGGTGAAGGTGGAACTAGTGAAGGTGATTTTCATGAAGCGTTGAATGTGGCATCTGTATGGTCATTGCCTGTCATTTTCTGTATCGAAAACAACGGTTATGGATTATCAACTCCAACCAAGGAGCAATACAACTGTAAAGATTTAGCCGATAGAGGTAAAGGTTACGGAATGGATTCGTTCATTCTTGACGGTAATAACATTGTAGAAGTCTATAGTAAAATAACCAAACTTGCCGAAAGTCTCCGTAAACGTCCAAGACCAATTTTGGTTGAGTTTAAAACCTTTAGGATGCGTGGTCATGAAGAAGCAAGTGGCACTAAATATGTACCAGACGAATTGATGAAAAAATGGGAAGCAAAAGATCCAATCACCAATTTTAAAAACTATTTGATGAGTCAAAATATCTTGACCAAAAAGATAGATGACGACTATACCACAGAAATAAAAACAGAAATTGAAGAAGGGTTGCAACTTGCCTATGCAGAAGAACCTATTGAAGCAAATGAGAGTAACGAATTAAATGATGTTTACAAACCGTTTGAATATCAACATATTGAACCCAACAAAAAATTTGAAGAAATACGTTATATCGACGCTGTTTCACAAGGGCTACGTCAATCGATGCAACGCCATAAAGATTTGGTGATTATGGGGCAGGATGTTGCCGAATATGGAGGTGTTTTTAAAATAACCGAAGGTTTTGTAGAAGAGTTTGGAAACGAACGTGTGCGCAACACACCAATTTGCGAGTCTGCCATTGTAGAAGCTGCAATGGGATTGTCGATTGCTGGTATCAAATCGGTTGTAGAAATGCAATTTGCTGATTTTGTAACTTCAGGATTCAACCCAATTGTCAATTATTTGGCCAAATCACAGTATCGATGGAACCAAAATGCAGATGTGGTCGTCAGAATGCCTTGTGGAGCTGGCGTTGCAGCAGGCCCTTTCCATTCGCAAACCAATGAAGCTTGGTTTACCAAGACACCAGGCTTAAAGGTGGTGTATCCAGCATTTCCTTATGATGCAAAAGGCTTGTTGGCAACTGCTATCAACGATCCAAATCCTGTGCTGTATTTTGAGCACAAAGCTTTGTATAGAAGTATCAGACAAGAAGTCCCAACCGATTATTTTACAATTCCGTTTGGAGAAGCTGCCGTTTTGAAAGAAGGAAATGATGTTACCATCATTACTTATGGAGCAGGCGTACATTGGGCTTTAGAGACACTGAATAAAAATGAAGATATCAAGGCCGATTTGTTAGATTTAAGGACATTGCAACCTTTAGACACTGAAGCTATCTACAAGTCAGTCAAGAAAACAGGACGCGCCATTATTTTACAGGAAGATTCCTTGTTTGGTGGTATTGCCAGTGACATCTCTGCATTGATTATGGAACATTGTTTTGAACATCTCGATGCACCAGTAAAACGTGTGGCGAGCATGGAAACGCCAATTCCGTTTATCAACCAGTTAGAAAACCAATATTTGGCTAAAGGGAAGTTTGAAAAGGCTTTAAGAGATTTATTGGTGTATTGATTTTTTTTGCCACGAATTCACGAATGATTTATTATTGTGTTTGTATATGAAAAGTAGCAGAATTATATGTGTATTTTTTATTTACGTTGTTGTTGCGTAAGCTTATTATTTCAATTCTATTTCTTTCTTAAAAATAATTGCTTGAATTAAATTATTTTACTTTTTGATAATTTTAAACCTATAGATGTTACCTTCTTTAGTGCTTAAAACTACGATATATAGACCAGTATTTAAGTTTCCTAAATATACATTTTGAGTACTTAAATCAGTTTCTAAAATGATTTTACCATTAACATCTAGTAAGACCAAATGTTCAATATTTTTATTGGTTTTAATATTTAAATAATCTTGTATTGGATTTGGATAAAATTGTATTGTTTGTCCTAATGATTGTTCTGGAATTGATAATAGGGAATTACCAAATTTAACGACTGTATTGTTATTTTGAATTTGAACATATAAATTTTGACTACTATCAAAACTTATAGACATTGGCTTAACACCTTGAGTAGAATATAGAGCATTCCATTCATAACCATTGTTTGTCGAAAATGCATATAAAAACATATCAGCAGGACTTCCACCATTGTTATCACTTTGCCCAACAATGTAATAGTTTCCATTTGTTGAAGTTGCAATATCATAAACCCAATTATTTATTTGAGGTAAATCGTGAGTACTACTATTTACAATATTTCCATCTTGAGCTGAAATTTGAGCCACAAACAATTTACCAGTTCCAGAAGATGTCCAATTAGTACTTGAAATTGCAATATTATTGTTTGGTAAAAAGGCCATTCTACCTGAAGTAGAAGCTATTTGTAGGTCAAAGCTTTGAGAATATAATACTGTACCAGAAGGGTTGTATTTTGTAAGCTCTGTAAGGTTGTGAGAAGTACCAAAGTTTTGACATAATGTATAACTATTGCCAAAATTATCTATTAGTATATCAGTTGCCCAAGTCTGTCCCGGCACACTACTATTAGAAGCCCATTGTAGGTTTCCATTTTCATCCCAAACAGCAACTTTATTATCTAAACCTGATATTGTGGAAGTTCCTACAAGAGCAATTTTTCCATTATTATAATGCATACCTCGTAAACCGTGCACATTGCTAAAATTTTGCTGTCTTTCCCATAAAAGATTAATATTACTGTCAAATTTTAGAAGAACAAAACCAACGTTTGACTGTGTGTCTGTTCCTCCAGCTGTTGCAACATATAAATTGTCATTTTCATCTATCATCGCTTCATTTCTTCTTCCAAGATTAATGTTTCCATCTCTATTAAAAACACCAGGAATTGTAATATTTTGTTCCAATATACCATTAGAAGAATATTTAATAACCTTAATTGCGTTAGGTATATCATTTTGGTTAGATAATGTAAATCTATAACCAACAATATAAATATCATTATTACTATTTAAACCTACCCAAGTTGCTGAATGGTAGTTGTTATTTACAATAGTACTAATAGAATCTTTCCAAATGACGTTTCCTTGTGGATTTAGTTTTTCGACATAGATATATTCATTAAAAGCAGCAACGTTAAGACCATTTCCGACAGAAATAATATTGTCATCAGCATCTACAGCTAACGCTTTCCCAACTGTCAATTGGTTAGGGTATACATTTTCCCATTCAATATTCTGTGAATATAAAGAGCCGGTAAACAGGAATACTATTATAAAAATTGTTTTCATGATTAAGAATTATGTTGTCTATAAAATTACAATCAGTCAGGAAAAATAAATATGATAAAAGTCATATCTAAACTATCTTGAAATAGTTTGTAAACTATAGCGCTGTCTGATTAAAGTAAATTATTTTATTTTTTTTCTTTTAAATAACAAGTGCTAATACCAAATGGCGCATACAATGGACAGAAACTTATGAAACTTGTCAAAACAAATACTCCAGCCAACACTAATAAAATAATACCTAAAGTTCCTGTAACAATTCCTACATAATAAAGAATCCCAACTATAGTAGCTATTATCATTCTAATAACTCTATCTTCTGTTCCCATGTTTTTTTTCATTTTGCATTTTTTTATCATATTCCAAAGATGGGAAGATTTTAAAAGTTGTGCAGTGACTGTGGTCACCATTTACCAATAATTTTTATACCATCGTCATTTTGTTCTAATTTTCCGTCTGTTTCGAGTTTTTTCAAAACTCTTGTGATTACTTCACGAGCAGTACCTAATTCTTTAGCTATCTGTTTATGACTCATTTTAATAGAATTGTTATTAATCAAAAGTGATTTCTTTTTTAAGTGGTCATAAAGTCTCTTATCCATTTTATCTAATAGTAGATGACGAATCGTATCTAAAAGCTCTAGATAACGCAAGTTAAATTGGTTATAAAAAAGAATATTAAAATCTGGAAATTCTTTAAGCCAATTGGGTAAATGTTTTACAGGAATCAAAAGTATTTTAGAATCCTCTTCAGTTATAGCATACACTTTGCTTGGTGTGTTCTTCAATGCAGCATAAAAAGTCATCACACAACTTTGGTCAGGCTCTATATAATAAAGTAATAATTCCTTTTCGTCAAATTTGGAATAAACCTTTACTAGACCATTGATAACAATAGGTAAAACTTTGACATACTGTTCTTCTCTTAAGATTTCAGTTCCTTTTGGAAATTCTTGAACAGAAGATTTTTCAATTATTTTTTCTAGTAATTTAGGTGTTAAAAAAGATAGTTTCTTTTTATCAATCTCCATATCTTTATTTTGTTTAAGAAAGTTTAAAGGTGAATTTGTGAAGGGAATTTAGGTTGGAACTTTTATTCGAGTACGAGTGATAGATTCCACATATTTTTTGAGATTCTAGATTTTTCATTCTAAATCATTAAATGAAATATGGATTTTTATTGTTTTAATTTAGCTTACACACAGCGAGTTTAAAATAAATAGGTGATATTTTATGTGTGTATTCGTGGCTAAAAACTTATTTCATCCCATCAGCAACAGCCTGTACTTTATCCAAAACTCGTAACAAATTGCCACTCCAAAGCTGCTCAATTTCTTCTTCGGTATAACCACGACGCACCAACTCTAAAGTGACATTAAAGGTCTCTGAAGCATCACTCCAACCTTCGATGCCTCCACCACCATCAAAGTCACTGCTGATGCCAACATGCTCAATGCCTATGGTTTCCACCAAATAATCAATATGATCTACAAAATCAGACACATCAACAGCTGGTGGCGCATCTTTCATTTTTGCTATCTTATCTTTTATCATTGGCCTAATTTTAGACAAAGCGTTAAAATAAGCTTCGCGTTCATCAACTGATAAGGCTTTCGTGTCTTTTCGATCAACCCATTTAAGACCCATCGAGTCTAAATGTTTTATGGTAAGCGTCTTTTCAAATTCAGCTCGTTTTTCATGTTTCTCGGTGTTTAGATAGGATGAAAACGCAACAGTTTGTACAACACCTCCATTTTCCTTTATCCATTCTAATTGTTCGTCATCAAGGTTCCGACTGTGGTCGCATAGCGCACGAGCAGACGAATGCGAGGCGATAATCGGTGCTTTGCTCAATACTACCATTTGTCTCATTGCTTCTTTAGAAGGATGTGACACATCTATCATCATGCCAAGACGGTTCATTTCTACAATGACTTCCTTGCCTAATGGGCTCAACCCATTATGCAGCCATACACCATCTTCTTCACCTGTATTACTGTCACTCAACTGACTATGGCCATTGTGAGCCAATGACATGTATCGAGCTCCCAGATTATAGAATTTTTCAACATTTTTGATGTCTGTCCCAATTGGATAGCCATTTTCGATACCAATCATAGCTACTTTTTTGCCAGATTTGACAATGCGTCTAACTTCTGTAGAAGTTGTCGCCAATTCAATGTCATTTGGTGCAATCTCTTCGCATAATTTATGAATGGCATCAAATTTAGACATCGCATTCTCATAAGCTATTTTATAACCCTCATCAGTGAGTGTGTCTTGTCCTGTATACACAATAAACCAAGCGACATCAAGTCCGCCAGTTTTCATTTTTGGCAGATTGACTTGGTTGTCCAAAAGCTGGGTATAATTGATGGAATCTGTAAAATTCTTAATGTTAATGTCGCAATGTGTATCTAAAGTAATAACGCGTTTGTGTATCGTTTTTGCTAGATTAACTAAAGCAATTGAATCTTGGGCAGTTGTATCGGTATCTGTCGATTTGGAATCATTTTTACAAGACATCATAGTAAGTGTTAAGGATAGGAGAATGAATGTTTTTTTCATCAGGTAAATTATTATTTAAGAAACGTGAAGTTACAAAAAAGGTCTATATGCACATTTAAATCGTATATTTAATTCTCACAATGTTGTTTATGTACTTAAGATTGGGTTTTATACTATTGCTTGTAATTGCCTTTGGTTGCGAAAAATCATCACCAAAAGCGCACAAAACTTATGAATGGAAAACAGCCATAGTTACAGCGTCAGCCTATAATTCTGTAAAAAGCCAAACAGATTCTAACCCTCACATTGCAGCTTGGGGAGACAGTCTCAAACCAGGCATGAAATATATTGCAGTATCTAATGATTTGCTTCGAAAAGGATTAAAACAAAACACTCCTGTAAGAATTGAAGGGTTTAAAGGGTTGTATTTGGTCAAAGACCGAATGCATCCAAAATGGAAAAACAAAATTGACATTTATATGGGAACTGATGTGAAATCGGCTCGAAATTGGGGACGACGCAAAGTCACTATCGATTATAGAATCGAGGCCGAACAATTGCCAGAGTAACATCCGTAATTAGCCAAAATTATTTGGTTTCAGCTTCCGAAATGATAAAAGGGTAGGCCTTTCTAACTTGGTTCAATTCAGAATCTGTCAAATTGTTTGACGATTTCCCGATGATGGTTAAGGCATAATCATCACGAAGTTCGTAATAAGCCTGCGTTAAAATATCTTGGACTCCAACATACATTTCATACGACGTTAGTTTGTCATTGGTCAATGAAACAATCGCTTTTGATGGGTTATCAGACAATAAATGATCACTTAAGCCCTTACAATAACCGCAACTTTTATCACCATTATTATCTAAAAAAAGCTTGACCACATCTTTTAGTTCTTTAATAGGTACGATTTTATCTTCTACAAAAATCTCATCGTTTCCATTAATTGCAATTCGTAAGACGTTACGCTCATAAATATCAGCAGTACAGTTAACTCCAGGAGGACAATCGGCTGGAAGTTTTCTATTGATGCCCTTATCGGCAGAAATAGTAGTGGTCACTAAAAAGAAAATCAAAAGCAAAAATGCAATGTCAGCCATAGAGCCAGCATTAACCTGTGGTGAAGTGTGATGTCTCATCTTAAAGAGGTTTTAGGAGTTGTTAATGAAATCACAAAATTGATGCCAAAAAGAAACTGGCAATTGATGAGATTGCCAGTTTAAAAAGTTTTTTGATTGATTGTTTATTCCTTTTCGTTATCCAAATCGTCATAAAGACCATTGGAATCTTTGATAATTTTTGTTAAAGTCTTCATAGTGATTAGATTTATTTGATTGATGACTGATTAAGCTCGTTAGTTTGTATAACGTCTTTTGCTGTTCCAGATTTCACTTTTTGTATTGTGAAACGTTCCTGTAATTTTGTTACTGTTTAAAGTTCTCATGATTTCTATTTTTTATTTGATTGATGTTTTGTTTTGCTTCGTTAGTTTCTATAACGTCTTTTGCTGTTCCAAGTTTCACTTTTTGTATTGTGAAACGTTCCTGTTAATTCGTTACTGTCCAAAGTTCTCATAATTTCTAAAATTTTTAATTGATTGATGTTTGTTTATATAAGATAGACGACACAAAAACAAATTTGTTACAGTACTTTGTATAACAAGGTAATGATTTAACATATTTTAACACTTAACTGGTTTTGTTTCAATAGAGTAGAGGTAACCAAAAAAATGTCATTTTGACTTATGATATTGAAAAAATGTCACATTTTGACCAAAAAATGGGTTTGGTATTTTTTTTGACTATGTATTATTGAAAATAAAGTTTAACAATAAAATTTGATTAACTATGAGTACTTTAGTAACAATGCCGAAAAATGGCAGCGACGTTTCTACAAACAGAAACAGTTCTTCTTTACCAAGTTTTTCATCTTGGTTCGACAATTTATTTGAAAGTGGGTTAGGAACAGGATTCCTTTCCAATTTTAACACAGGAATGACACTTCCTGCTGTAAATATAAAAGAGAATAAAGACGAATACTATTTGGAAATTGCGGTTCCTGGTATGAAAAAATCGGATTTTAATATCGATGTCGATAATAAAGTGTTGTCTATTTCATCTGAAACCAAAGAAGAACACGAACAAAAAGAAGAAAACTATACACGCAGAGAGTTTGGGTATTCTTCCTTTAAAAGAACATTTACATTGCCAGACACTGTGGAGTCTGATAAAATTAAGGCCAAATACACCGACGGCATTTTAACTGTTCACTTGCCAAAACGCGAAGAGGCTAAACAAAAACCTGCAAAACGTATCAGCGTTTCTTAATCTTTTGAAACTTCGCTTTTAAAAAATTAAAGGGAAACTAATATAAAGTTTCCCTTTTTTTATGCTGTATTTATTTTGAAGTCAACTTTTAATAGCTGCACTTATAACTATTTGTGAAATCTTTTCAACAATCTTATCCAATAACTCCTATAAAGTCTTAATTTTGTGGGAATTTTTTTTGAAGAAGATACGTGTATGCCAGACTTTATTGAATTAGAAAACGAACAACAAACCAAAAAAAACCTGTACGATTATCAGTTAGCTGACCTCAATCGCATTTTTGAAGTTTTCGATAATTCTCCAGATAATTTTAATTTGTTGTATCAACTGCCAACTGGTGGTGGAAAGACCATTATTTTCTCTGAAATTGTTCGTCGCTATATTCAAAACCACGATAAAAAAGTGGTGATTCTTACACATCGTATAGAACTGTGCAAGCAAACTTCCAAAATGCTATCTGGTTTTGAAGTCAAAAATAAAGTCATCAATAGCAAAGTCAAAGAACTTCCAGACCAAGACCAATACAAGTGCTTTGTTGCTATGGTCGAGACCTTAAATAATCGTCTTAACGACAAAAAGTTAAAGCTCGATGACATAGGATTGGTCATCATTGATGAGGCACATTACAACTCATTCAGAAAACTTTTTAAGTTTTTTGAAAAATGCTTGATTCTTGGTGTGACAGCAACACCTTTGAGCTCCAATATCAAATTACCAATGAAAGACAATTATCAAAAATTGATTGTTGGTGATGATATATCGACTTTAATCAAAAACGGGTTTTTGGCCAATGCCGAACTTTATAATTTTGATGTAGAGCTCAATGGTCTAAAAATTGGAATCAATGGTGACTATACCGTAAAATCTTCAGAAGCTTTATACACCAATTCGCACATGTTGAGCAAGTTGATGTTTGCTTATGAAGAAATGGCCAAAGGCAAAAAGACACTTATTTTCAATAACGGGATCAACACTTCCAAAGAGGTGTATTATACCTTTCATAAAGCTGGATATAATGTCAGGCATTTAGATAATACATGTAGCAAACAAGAACGAAAAGATATCTTGAAATGGTTTAAAAATACACCAGATGGTATTTTAACCTCTGTAAGTATATTGACCACAGGTTTTGATGAACCAACGGTAGAATCAGTGATATTGAATCGTGCTACACGTTCCTTAACTCTTTATTTTCAGATGATCGGTCGTGGTTCGCGTATTCTGGAAGATAAAAAAACCTTTCAGGTTCTCGATTTGGGTAACAATGTCGTACGCTTTGGTCCATGGAATCAGCCTGTAGATTGGCAGCACATCTTTAAATATCCTGATATGTATCTCGATAATTTAAGAAATGACGAAGACATTGAGCGCGATTTTGTTTATGTTATGCCAGATTCGTTGCGTGGACGATTTAAAAAATCAAAGTCTATTGAGTTTGACATCAAAGAGGTTTATAAGCAAGTATTGAGTGAAGGTCTCAAGTCGTTCATAGCCATTGAGCGCTCTATTGAGCAGCATTCGCAACTTTGTATTGAAAATGCCGACACTATTCAAGAGGCGAGAGCCATGACCAAACTACTACAAGACGATATTGCATACCGAATCAAACAATATTCATATTGCATTATGAACAGCACCAATAATTATAAAGATTGGCTGTTTGAAGAATACAATCGAAAACTGCGATTAAGTTTCAATGGAAAGTTTTAACGTTTTGTTTAAAATTTTAGTAAGATAATTTCGTTAGTTTCGACATTAGGTATGGTTTTTGATTTTTAATTCCTGCAAGAAAAAGGAATATATTACTGTTTATATGAGATTCAACACTTTTATCATATTATTTTTATTGATGGCTCTTCCAATGGTGGCTCAAGTGGAAGGGAAGCCAAAAACGACTGCGATTCCTGCGGTTGAAAACAAAGAGGAGAAAAAAGAACCAACACCTACACCGCTTATCATCAAGCCAGAATCCAACCCAAGCCTTACCAATACCAACAAAGAAAACATAAGTGGTATCAAGATCACTGCACCAACTGTAAAAAATCCCAACAAGGAGTTCTCAATGATAGACAACAGTACATTGATTAATCCAAGCACTATTTTTGAAAAGAAATGGGAAAAAGAAAAAAAAGACAAAGAGATAAAGCCAGAGTACATGAGTGATCAATTTTTGGGTGATTATAAAAGCAACAGTACTGTCGCTAATATTATTTGTCGCGATCATGAATTTCCAGATGGTGACCGTGTTCGTGTTTTTGTAAACGATGATGTGTTTATTGCAGATTTATTACTTACGGAAGGTTACAAGAGTTTTAATGTGCCGCTACAGTCAGGAATCAACAAAATAGTGTTTCAGGCTTTAAACCAAGGGGAGTCTGGACCAAATACAGCCGAATTTCAGGTTTACGATGATAACGATGTCCTTATTTCTGCCAAAGAGTGGAACTTGCTAACAGGTGTAAAAGCCACCATTATTATTGTTAAAGAATAAACCTGCCTAAAGCATAAAAATATTTCCTTTTGGAATAGCGTGAAAGTTTAGCTTTTTCACACAATCTTCAATAGCGTCCACAGTAACCACTTTGTAAGTATGAATTGTAAAAACGACAGGATAGACATCTGCTTCAAAAAGAACATCTTTGATACCATCCAGTTTTAAAAGCGCATTATGAATAGTTTGCAAATCGGTTAGTTCTTTTGCGTCTGTTGTGAATTTTTTGCCATAATAACCAGGAATGACATTTTCTGATAAAAAGCTCATATTATTCTGTATTAGGTAATCAACAATCAATACCTAAATTTAGATAATTAATCGTACTTCACCTAATTTTTCGAGTTGATGTTCAGAATGTTCGCTGGGCGAGCCTATGAACATATAATTTACAGGGATGTTCCAACGTTTAGAAAGCTCTTTAATCTTTTCAGGGCCAAACTTGCCTTGCTCAACGATAAACTCAATTTTAATGTTCGGATAGGCTCTATTAAGGACATCTACATCTTGTTTTAAAGTTGGGGCAATCTGTTCTTGAGATTCTACAACCGTAACGATCTTCAATCGCTTGGTATTTTCGTTATGGGTTATATACTGCAAAACCGTGTTGAGGGTTGCTATATCGTCTTTATTTGTAAAAAAGACAAACTGTTGTGCGTTGATGGTATTTATAAATCTCTTAATCCATCGGTTGAATCCATCTAAAAATGAATGCTTATTAGAAGTCAAATAGTTGATAATACTCAAAATGACCTTAAGTACCTGAACACGATTGAGCATCAAACCCACAACCAACAAAGCAGGAATGAGATATTCCAAAAAAATAGTTAAATATTCGGGATTCATAACAATATTGCCTATTAGAGCGCTACTTACACCCAAAATGGCAATTAGTAAAGCAATCCAACCAATACGTTCTGGTCGTCGCAATCGGTTTCTGTTCGTTTTTAATAAGAAGTTTCCTATGCCAAACAAAATCATAACGCTTAAAAAAGCAATGGTATAAACACCTGCCAAAGCACCCAAATCGGCATTGGTCAACAATAATATTGATACACATAGTCCAAAAAAGGTCATCGGAATAAAGAAAGAGCTCCCTTTTTTGTTTTTCTTTAATAAAAACTTTGGCAAAATTCGATCCAAAGCCATACGTTCTACCAAACCATTAACGCCAACATAGGAAGTAAGTACAGCGCCACTTAACACCAATGCTGCATCGATAGAAATCAAATAAGACAGCCAATTACCACTCGATACATTTCCCATCACAGACAACAATGTTTCACCATTGGCATCAATGGTAGACATTGGTATGATGGCTAAAGCCAAAAACGCCAAAAGAGGATTAAACACCATGACCAAAACCCACATGTTGCGAAGGGTTTTAGGGAATACACCATCTTTTTGTTCTTCTACATAATTGGCCGAACTTTCAAAACCGCTGATACCAAGCATTGCTGCACAAAATCCAAAAAAGAGTGCATTGGTAAAACTACCTTCAATGGGTTCTTTAAAATTGGATATCAAAGTATCAAACCCGTTATGAAACAAAAAATAAACGCTAAACGTACATAGCAACAATAAAGAGGTGATATGAAAAATGAAAATAGCTGTTGCTACTTTGGCCGATTCGCCAATACCGAGAATGACCAAAAGCATAAAACCCATTAACAAATAAATAGTAACGTGCATAATGGAAAAATTAGCAAATCCATGTGCGTATTTTACGGCTTCACTTGCAGAAATAACCGCAGTTGCCATATACGACAATACAGTGAGAGTAGCTGCTATGGATGCTGTCGATTTTTTTGTGGTATTCAATAACGCATTGTAGGCACCTCCATTTAATGGAATGGCACCAACAACTTCACCATAGACTTTCCTGAAAAGGTATAAAATAGCGCCAACCATGAGCAAAGAAATCCAAGCGTATTGACCAGCATATAATATGGCAAGTGCCGAAACATAAAGGCAAGAAGAGCTTATGTCGTTACCACAAATAGCAGTAGCGTGAAGCTGATTGAGTTTTTTCTTCATTGTGAATCAATGATAAATGATAAGAAGTAATTTGATATAAAATTAAATAAATAGAAGTAATTTTATCATAAATATTTAATAAAGATGAAAACATTTATTAGTACCATTTCAAAGACAGATTTTCCTGAAAATGAAAAGGTTATAGCCAAAAGCATTCAAAGGCCGATTTTTGAACTCATAAAGAAGGATTATCCCGATTTTAATCAAAAAAGTGTCATTTCCATTCCTGAATTGAATCAGTATAGACAAAAGTATGTAGCTAACTATTTGATTAATGAAGTAGGAGAGTTGTCAACTTTAGAAAAGGATGTTTTAAAGACAATAGAAAATCAAGAAACGGTTTCGAAACAAATAGGCGATCAACTCGAAGCTTCTCATTTTACTTATGGTCAACGATTGGCAGACAAAATAGCTGCCTTTGGTGGAAGTTGGAAGTTTATCATCATTTTTGGTTGTTTCATTTTAGTTTGGATGGTCATCAATATTGTATTCTTAATGAACAAAGCCTTTGATCCATATCCGTTTATTTTACTTAATCTCATTTTATCTTGTTTGGCGGCCTTACAGGCGCCTGTTATTATGATGAGCCAAAATCGTCAAGAGGAAAAAGATAGAGAACGAGCCAAGCAAGATTATATGATTAACCTAAAATCGGAACTGGAAATACGAATGCTACATGAAAAAATTGACCATTTAATCATTCATCAACAAGAAGAACTATTGAACATTCAACAAATTCAAATTGAAATGATGGAAGATATCATGAAACAAATCAAAAGCAAATAGTCTTCAAATACGACTATTATAAAGCTTCAAAATGCTGAAATAGCAATCATAATTTCGTATTTTTGTAGTAAATAATCCACAGTTGTTTTTACTTTAACACACACCTAATGTCTTCACAAATTCATCCAAAAATTGTCATCATTGGCGCAGGTTTTGGTGGTATTGCCATTGCTAAATCATTTAAGAACAAACCTGTTGATGTGCTTTTGGTAGATCAGCATAATTACCACAATTTTCAGCCCTTAATGTATCAGATTGCCACTGGTGGATTAGAACCCGATAGTATAGCATATCCTGTGCGTCGTATTTTTAGGAATCATAAAAATGTTAGTTTCCGTATGACTAAAGTGCTGGAGGTCAACATTCAGGAGCAAACAATCAATACAACCATTGGTCATATTTCATATGACTTTTTGGTTATTGCAACTGGAAGCACCAATAATTATTTCAATTTTGAACCAGTAAAGGATAAACTACTGACCTTAAAATCAATACCAGACGCACTAAACATCAGAAGTTATATCTACCAGAATCTAGAAAAGGCACTGGCACTTCAAAATGGCGAACCTATCGAAGATATCATGAATATCGCTATTGTTGGCGGTGGGCCTGCAGGAATTGAATTGGCTGGTGCATTGGCCGAAATGAAGCATTTTGTACTGCCCAAAGATTTTCCCGATCTGGATTTGTCAAAAATGCACATCAATCTGTACGAAGCAGCACCAAAACTGTTAGGCGCAATGTCAGAGCAAGCTTCTGCCAAAACTCTGGTTTATTTGCAAGAGCTAGAGGTGAATACACACCTCAATGCCAAAGTGAGTTCGTACGATGGCCAAACACTTACTTTGGAAGATGGTTCGACTTTTGCAACCGATACCGTCATTTGGACAGCAGGAGTGAAAGCAGCTCCTGTTGAAGGCCTGCCAAAAGAATCCATCATTGGAGGTAATCGTATTATAGTGGATTGTTATAACGAAGTAAAAAACGCACCTCAAGTATTCGCCATTGGTGATGTAGCGGCTTGTATCACTGATAAAGACCCAAAAGGGCTGCCAATGTTGGCACCTGTAGCACAGCAACAAGGAAAGCTTCTGTCAAAAAACATACTAAAACGCATCCATAATAAACCAATGGAGCCTTTTGTTTACAAGAACAAGGGAGTCATGGCAACCATAGGTCGAAAAAAAGCAGTGGTCGATTTGCCAAGCATACGTTTTCAGGGCACCTTTGCATGGATGGTTTGGATGTTTGTGCACATCATGTCGTTGGTTGGTTTTAGAAACAGGCTTTCGGCTTTTGTGGATTGGATGGCAAATTATTTCACTTACGATAAACCATTAGGATTGATCATTAGACCCTATAAACGAAAGGAATAAAATAGTTTCTAAAAATTGAAATCTATCACTTATCTTTGAAGAGTTTTGGGAATTCAGCATATTATTGCTATCTTAACATAACATTGTATCCACTGAAGTATTTTTTAGCGAAATCAATCTTACCAATTGCCTTTCTAAATATTATTTTAAGTAATATAATCATCCTAATATTAATCATTTAAAAAAAAGAATGGCAAAGTCGCAACAGACCTACAGTAAAATTGAAAAAGAAAAAGCTCGTGCTAAAAAGCGTGAGGAAAAACAAAAGAAAAAAGACGCTCGAAAAGCAGAAGGTGGAAGTGGTGGTATCCAGTTTGCCTATGTTGATGCGTACGGTAACCTAACAGACACACCTCCTAATCCGGAAGACAAAATAGTCGTGGATGCTGAAGACATCGTGCTTGGTGTTCCTAAAAAAGAAGAAGGCGAAGAAGAAGATCCAGTAAGAAACGGAAAAGTATCTTTCTACGATAGCTCTAAAGGCTTTGGATTCATCATCGATACCGAAAACAATGAAAAATACTTCTGTCATGTCAGTGGTCTATTAGATGACATTGCTGAAAATGACAAAGTCACTTTCGAATTGGAACGTGGCATGAAGGGCATGAATGCTGTAAAAGTCACACTCGTTAAGTAGTAATCGCTTATTCATAAGCAGTCTTACAAAGCATCCAGTACAATAACGTCAGAGGGTAGCATCGCATCCAAGCGATGATGACCAATACGGATTCTTACCAAACGTAAGGTGGGGAAACCAACTGCTGACGTCATTTTACGTACTTGTCTAAATTTACCTTCAGAAATAGTAATTGACACCCAACTTGTTGGACCATGTCTTTCATCTCTGATTTTTTTGGAACGTTCAGGAAAATGAGGGACACTGGTTAGTTTTTTCACTTGACATGGCTGTGTCATGTATTTTTTACCATGAACACCAATTTCAACACCTTGTTGCAGTTGTTGTATAGATGCATCATCTATCTCGCCATCTACTTGAGCATAATATTCTTTTTCTATTGCGCCTTTATTAATGGTGTCACTCAACTTCCCATCGGTTGTAAGTAGTAACAAACCTTCCGAATCTTCATCCAATCGTCCAATTGGCATGGTGCCATTTTCAAATGCAAATAGTTCCGAAATAAACTTCTTTTTTTGCTGTTGTTTGGAATTGCTCGCAAACTGACTTAAATAGCCATAAGGTTTGTAGAGTTTGTAATAATGATGAAGTTTAACTTTAGTATTATCCATTTAAGATACTATAAACAAGCTCTTTAGTTAACTTCTTTCCGTTTGCCTTAGCTCTGATGTCATCAAACTTAAATCGGAAATCACAACCAGATTTATAAGCACTGCAGCCATAAGCTGTTTTGCCTTTTATAACCGTTCCCTTTTTACATTTTGGGCATGTCAATACATCAGGAATCGTTGCTTTAGGCTTTCTTGCCTTTTTTGCTTTTGAAGAGTTTTCTGCCGAAATATTGGCTTTAACGGTTTCACTTCTCACTTCATACACCAACTCATCAACCATGCGTTTCATATTATTGATAAAAGCAGTGGCGCTGTAGGTTCCTTTTTCAATGTCTTTAAGCTGTTTCTCCCATTGACCAGTCAATTCAGCACTTTTCAATAATTCATTTTGAATGATCTCAATCAACTGAATCCCTGTTGATGTTGGCAAAATCTGTTTTTTGTTACGAACAATGTACTTTCGCTTAAATAAGGTCTCTATGATATTGGCTCGTGTCGATGGTCGGCCTATCCCATTTTCTTTCATTAAATCACGCAATTCATCATCATCTACTTGTTTACCAGCGGTTTCCATGGCACGTAGGAGGGAAGCTTCGGTATATTGTGAAGGGGCTTTGGTCAGTTTTTCTAAAAATGATGGTTCATGTGGGCCTTTTTCGCCTTTAGTAAAAGTAGGCAGCATATCGACCTCTTTTTTGGAGCTGTCTGGTGTTTCAAACACAATTCGCCATCCTTTGCTCAAAATTTCCTTTCCAGTCGTTTTAAAACTCACGTCGGTCACTTTGCCGATCACTGTGGTATTTGAAACGTTACAATCGTCATAGAATACAGCAATAAAACGACGCGTAATGATATCATACACCTCTTGCTGATTGGGTTGCAGATGTCCTTCAACACCTGTAGGGATGATGGCGTGGTGATCGGTTACCTTTTTATCGTTAAAGACTTTGGGCGATTTCTTTATCTTTTTTTCCAAAAGTGGTTGTGTCAATTCGGCATATTTGGTCAAATTCTTTAAGATACCTGCCACTTTAGGATAAACATCATTTGGTAGAAAGGTCGTATCAACTCTTGGGTAGGTGACTAATTTCTGCTCATATAACTTCTGGACAATATTGAGGGTCTCTTCTGCCGAAAATCCAAATTTTGTATTGCAGTACACCTGCAACCCAGTCAAATCAAACAATTTTGGCGCATAGTCTTTTCCTTTCTTTTTGGTGACAGATACCACTTCAAATTCATGGTCTTTCACTTTATTGGCAAGCTTTTCGCCATCTTCCATTTTTAAAAAACGCCCTTCTTCATAGTTAAACAGGGTATCTCTATACATGGTTTGCAGTTCCCAATAGGGTTGTGGTACGAAATTTTCAATTTCTTTATAACGGTTGACAACCATCGCCAATGTTGGCGTTTGCACTCGTCCGACGGACAATACTTGTTTATAGCCTCCATGTTTTACAGTATATAACCTTGTGGCATTGATGCCCAAAAGCCAATCTCCAATCGCTCTCGAAAAACCTGCATAATAGAGGTTGTCATATTTGTTCGAAGGCTTTAAGTTCTCAAAGCCTTCTTTGATTGCTTCGGTCGTTAAAGACGAAATCCAAAGGCGTTTCACTTCACCTTTATAATTGGCTTGGTCCATTACCCAACGTTGTATCAACTCTCCTTCTTGGCCAGCATCACCACAGTTGATCACCAAATCAGCGTTGTCAAACAATCCTTTTACGATATTGAATTGCTTTTTAATGCCAGCATTATCTACCACTTTGGTTTTAAACTTTTCTGGAAGCATGGGAAGGTTGTTCAAGTCCCAGCTTTTCCAATAGGGTTTGTAGTCGTTTGGCTCCATCAACGTGCAAAAATGTCCAAATGTATAAGTAACTGCATAACCGTTACCTTCATAATAACCATCATGCTTGGTATTTGCGCCTAAAACAGAGGCAATTTCACGCGCAACACTGGGCTTTTCAGCAATACATACTTTCACGAAGTGGATGGGTTTTAAAGATTATAAGAGGCCGCAAAATACTAAAAATTACAAGTAAAAACAGCTTTTTTTAACAGTTCTGTAAAATGATATTATATTGGTTATGCCTATATTTAAGAACTTTTAAAACAAAACTAAACCAACACCAATGAATAAGTCATTATTATTAGCAATCTGCTTCGGTTGTTTACTCTTGCCAACCACACATTATTCCCAATCAAAAAAGAAGAAAAGCAAAAAAACAGAAGTCGTTGCACCCACACCTCCAAAAAAGAAGGACAATGGCATTAAAGACTACAACGAAGTCATCACCAAAGAAGCGGTAACTGACGATGGCCTATTTAAAATCCACAAACTGAATGACAAGTATTACTTCGAAGTTCCAAACAGTCTATTAAACAAAGACATGTTGTTGGTAAGTCGTATCGCTAAATTGCCTTCGGGTCTTGGTGGCGGTTATGTAAATGCTGGTACCGAAACCAACGAGCAATTGATCGTATGGGAGCGCTTTCAGGATAAGATATTGATAAAGGTCAAATCGTACAATGCAGTGGCCAACGATAGTTTGCCTATCAACATATCGGTCAAGGCCAATAATTATGAACCAACATTGTATGCATTTGATATTGCAGCGTTCAGTAAAGACTCTACGGCTGCAGTCATTGATGTTACCAAATTTTACAGCACTGATGTCAAAGCAATAAGCGGTTTGTCTAGCGGAATGAGAGATGCTTATAAAGTAAAGAACCTAGATGATGCACGTAGTTTTATTACAGCAGCCAAAAGCTTCCCTATGAACATTGAGGTCATTCAAGATTTTACATATAATGCCTCAAAACCGCCTATCCATCCAGAAACAGAAACGATAAGCTTACAGATGAATCAATCCATGATTTTGCTGCCAGAGCAACAAATGCAACCTCGTATCGCCGACCCAAGAGTAGGATGGTTCACAGTGAGCCAGATTGATTATGGCAGTGAGGAACTAAAATCGGATGAAAAAACATACATTCGTCGTTGGCGATTGGAACCTAAAGACCCAGAAGCCTACAAAAGAGGGGAGTTGGTAGAACCTATCAAGCCTATTGTCTATTACCTCGATCCCGCAACACCCGAAAAGCTTCGCAAATACATCAAACAGGGCATTGAAGATTGGCAAAAACCTTTTGAAACGGCTGGTTTCAAAAATGCCATCATTGCCAAAGACCCTCCAACAGTAGAGGAGGACCCAGAATTCAGCCCTGAAGACATTCGCTATTCCGTAATCCGCTATGTGGCAAGTACAACTCGTAACGCAACAGGGCCTAGCGTGTCCGACCCAAGAACTGGCGAAATCATCGAAAGTGATGTCATTTGGTACCACAACCATTTGCGTTCCTATCGCAATCGATATCTTTTAGAAACAGGGGCTGCCAATCCTTCCGCAAGAACTTTAAATACCAGCGACGAAGAAATTGGTGAAATGATGCGTATGGTGATTGCTCACGAAGTAGGGCATGCGCTTGGATTTCCTCATAATATGGGAGCAAGCTGTGCTTATGATGTAGAAAGTTATCGCAATGGGGCATTTACGCAAGAGTACGGTATAGCAGCCAGTATCATGGACTATGCGCGTTACAATTACATTGCCCAACCTGGCGACACCAATATTCGTTTTGTGCGCCAAATAGGTCCTTATGACCACTACGCCACCAATTGGGGCTATCGATGGATTCCGAATGCAACGACCGAAGGCGAAGTGCCAACCTTAGATGCTTGGATCATGGAAAAAGCGGGTGATGTGCGCTATAAATTCGGAAAACAGAGCAGTAGTTTTGACCCTTCTGCCCAAACCGAAGATATTGGTAACAATTCCATTAAAGCGAGCACCTACGGACTCAAAAACCTCAAATATGTATCCGAACACCTGCCAGAATGGACTAGTGATGTCACCAACAACTATGACGATTTAGAAGAGCTATACGGCGAACAGTTAGGTGTTTGGAGTCGTTTTATTGGTCATGTAGTGACACATATTGGTGGGGTTTATGAAGACACCAAAAAACCTAACCAAGATGGTGTCATTTACACGCCAGCTCCAAAAGCAGATCAAAAGGCTGCTATAGATTGGCTGCATGCCAATGCCTTTGCATCGCCAACCTGGATGGTGGATGTCAAAACCCTACAGTCCATTGACTATGCTGGCTATACCGAAACATTTAGAAGGCTGCAAACAAGACATCTAGACAATATTTTAGATTTTGATACTCTTGGGCGATTGATCGATGCTGAAGTGGTAAGTGCTGATAATTATTCGGCTTTAGAAATGCTTCGAGATATGCGTAAGGGCATCTGGAAAGAACTAAATAGTGCTTCAAAAGTCGATGTGTACAGAAGAAACCTCCAACGTGCTTATATTGACCGCATGCAATATCTAATGACCGAAGAGCTAAAGCCAGAACGCACCAGAAAGTATTTTAATATCAATCAATCCGATATCAGAGCCTTGGTACGTGGCGAATTGACGACCTTAAAGAATTCTATAAAAAATATAAAGAACAATGTGTCCAATACCGAAACCAAATACCATTATGAAGATTGTATCAAGCGTATCGAACTCATTTTAGATCCAAAATAGTGATGCCACAAAACAAGCAACTTATTCTAAAAAAACGGCCTAACGGTCATCCCGACGAACATACATGGTCGTTGGAAACGCATCCTATTGTTGAACCAAATGATGGGGAAGTTCTTATAGAACAACACTACATTTCTTTAGACCCTGCCATGCGTGGCTGGATGAACGAAGGGAAATCCTATATAGAGCCAGTGACCATTGGTGATGTGATGCGTGCTGGTTCCGTTGGAAAAGTCATCAAAAGCAAACATCCCAAATATCAAGTGGGCGACTGCCTTACAGGTTGGGGAGGTGTACAACAGTTTGTCACCACCAATGCCGAAAATTGGCACAAAGTGGACACCACATTGGCGCCAATGTACTTGTATTTAAGCACCTTGGGAATGACAGGAATGACTGCATACTTCGGAATCCTCGAAGTGGGAAAGATTACAAAGGGTGATATCGTTTTGGTTTCTGGGGCAGCTGGCGCAGTAGGTAGCGTTGTTGGGCAAATTGCTAAACTAAAAGGGTGCAGGGTCGTTGGCATTGCTGGAGGCAAGAACAAATGTGATTACCTCACACACGAATTGGGGTTTGATGATGCCATTGATTACAAGTCTGAAAATGTGATGTTGGCATTGCGTAGCAAATGCCCAAAAGGCATTGATGTCTTTTTTGACAATGTAGGTGGCGATATGCTCGACGCAGCTTTGGTTCACTTGCGACGTCATGCTCGAATCGTGATTTGTGGTGCCATTTCACAATACAACAATACAACGCGCATCAAAGGGCCAAGCAATTACTTGTCACTATTGGTCAATCGTGCCACCATGCAAGGAATGGTGGTGTTTGACTATGCCGACCAGTACGCTAAAGCTGCCAATGAAATGGGCCAATGGCTGGCTGAAGGCAAGCTTAAAAGCAAGGAAGACATTTACGAAGGCATCGAAAACTTTCACGAAACATATAACCGTCTGTTTACAGGCGACAAACAAGGCAAACTCATTCTAAAAGTCAAACAATAAATAAATCTTCATGAGAAAATCAACCATTCTGTGTATGATAGCTGTCATTTTCAGCTGTCAAGGCATATATTCACAAAAATCCAAAAAAGAGGACAAACAAGCGCTCGATACCATCAAAATCGACGGACTCAAATGGCGTCATATAGGACCTTCGTTGACTTCAGGACGAATATCCGATATTGCAGTCAATCACAATAATCCTTATGAATACTATGTGGCAAGTGCCGCTGGTGGTGTATGGAAGACCATCAACGCTGGCATCGAATACACACCTGTGTTCGATGGCGAAGGCTCTTTCTCTATTGGTTGTGTCACCATAGACCCAAACAATACCAATGTCGTATGGGTGGGAACTGGCGAAAACAACAACCAGCGCTCGGTCAATTATGGCGATGGCGTCTATAAATCGACCGATGGTGGTGCCAGCTGGACAAACATGGGGCTTAAGACATCCGAACATATTGGCCGCATCATCGTACATCCAGACAATTCCGATGTGGTGTATGTCGCTGCCATTGGCCCTTTATGGTCTAAAGGTGGTGAGCGTGGGCTTTATAAAACAACCGATGGTGGCAAAACATGGAATGCTGTCCTAACGGCAGATGAGCATACAGGCGTCAACGACGTCATTATGGACCCTCGCAACCCAGACGTCTTATATGCTTCAACATTCCAACGTCGTCGCCATGTTTATACTTATGTAGGTGGTGGTCCTGGTTCTGGCCTGCATAAAAGTACCGATGGTGGTGCTACTTGGACAAAATTAGACAAAGGATTGCCTTCTACCGAAATAGGGCGCATCGGCTTGGCAATTTCGCCAGCCAATCCTGAATACCTATATGCCATTGTCGAAGCAGCCGATGGCAAGGGTGGTTTTTTCCGTTCGACCAATCGTGGTGCGAGTTGGGACAAAATGGGCGACCATGTCACTAGTGGCAATTACTATCAAGAAATCATTGCCGACCCTGTTGATGTCAATACCATTTACTCGATGGACACCTGGATGAGCGTGTCTAAAGATGGTGGAAAAAACTTTGAGGTTGTAGGTGAAGATTATAAACATATCGACAACCACTGCATGTGGATTGACCCAAACAACAACAGGCACTGGCTTGTAGGTAGCGATGGTGGCGTGTACGAAACCTTCGATGCTGGCAAGACATGGGATTTTAAAGAGAACATTCCTGTGACACAGTTTTATAAAGTGGCAGTCGATAACGCCAAGCCCTTTTACAACGTCTATGGTGGTACACAAGATAATTTCAGCATTGGAGGTCCTTCGCGGGTCATTACCGATCATGGCATTACCAATTTCGATTGGTTCATCACCAATGGAGGTGATGGTTTTGAGTCGCAGGTCGACCCGAATAACCCAGACATCGTTTATGCACAGTCACAAAATGGTGGTTTGGTTCGCTTTGATAAAAAGAGTGGCGAAATCGTCGGCATTCAACCCAAAGAGCGCCAAGGTGAGAATGCCTATCGCTGGAATTGGGACGCACCTTTGGCTGTAAGTAAACATCAAAGTGGAAGAGTGTACTACGCTGCAAACAAAGTATTTAGGTCTGATGATTATGGCAACAGTTGGAACGTGATAAGCGACGACCTATCTCAACAAATCGACCGTAACACGCTCAAGGTCTATGACCGAGTGGTAAGCATCGATGCAGTCGCCAAAAATGGTTCCACATCTCCTTATGGTGCAGTGGTATCACTGTCAGAATCACCATTGGATGCCAATTTAATCGTGGTTGGTACCGACGACGGTTTGGTTCAAATCACCGAAGATGGTGGTGCCACCTGGCGAAAAGTGAGTGCTATTGCTGGGGCACCCAACCAATCGTATGTCAATAACGTCTATGCGTCTCGTCACAATGCCAATACCATCTATGTTGCCTTTAACCATCATAAGTATGGCGATTTCAAACCTTACCTGTTCAAATCGTCCGATAAAGGAAGAACTTGGGCCAACATCAGTGGCAACCTGCCAGAACGTGGCTCTGTATATGCCTTTGAGGAAGACCATGTCGATGCTAATTTATTGTTCTGCGGTACCGAGTTTGGTGTGTATTTCACACCAGATGCTGGCAAACGATGGAAAAAATTGGGTGCAGGACTACCAACCATTTTGGTAAGGGACATGGCAATACAAGAACGAGAAAATGATTTGGTACTGGGTACCTTTGGGCGTGGTTTCTATGTGTTGGATGATTATGCTTCTTTACGCCAAATAGAAAATGCCGTACCTAAAGATAAAGCCACCATCTATCCAATACGTCCAGCACTTATTTGGGAAAAGAGTGTGCCTTTAGGCTTGCCAGGCAAGTCATTTCAGGGAGACAACTTCTTTACGGCACCCAATCTAGGCCCAGAAGCAATGATTACCTATTATTATGACGAAGGCTTCGAATCTCTCAAAGACCAACGCCAAAAGAAAGAAAAGGCACTCATCAAAGACCAAAAGAACACACCGTACCCAAGTTATGAGTCTCTAAAGGCCGAAACTAATGAGGCAACACCGCAATTGCTGTTTGTGTTCAAAGATGCCAATGGCAACATTGTCAATAAGGTCACCAAGGCAGTCAGCAAAGGCTTACAGCGTTTCCATTGGGATTTGCGCTACACACCACAAAACCCGGTCAGCTTTAACACGCCTAGTTATTACAACCCATTTGCTGGTAGAAACGAAGGCACTTTGGTAGTGCCAGGCACTTATACCGTCGAAATGCAATTGTTCAAAGAGGGCATCACCACCACAGTAGTGCCACCAACAGCCTTTGAGGTCAAAGCCTTGGACAATACGGTAATGCCAGCTGACGACAGAGCCGATAAAGTGGCCTTCCAAAAGCAAATCGCTGCTTTAGAGGCCGATATGGAAGTTTGTCAGTTTCTTATGAATGAGATGAACACCAAAATAAAATACATCAAGGAAGCCATCAAGCGTTCCGAAGGGCCTATGGAAAGCTATTACCAGACCACCATAGCAATAGAGAAGAAGCTTAAGGCCATCAGCATAGCCTTATATGGCGACCCTGTAAAGTCGCGATTGGATATCGACCAAGTGCAGAGTCCGGCCAACCGTTTGGGTACCATTAGCTATGAGCAAAAATACTCAACGTCCAATCCGACACAAACACATAAGGATAGTTATGCCATTGCCAAAGCCGAATTTCAAACCATCCGACAACAAATTGAAACATTATCTAAAGTCGATTTAAAGCAATTGGAAGAACAATTGATCAAAGCTGGCGCACCATACACGCCAGGACGTGGACTTAAAGAGTAACCTTCAAGACTTTGTCTCATAAAGCAGCTAAATGAACTTTATGTTTGTTTAGCTGTTTTTTTTTCATTGACATTGTAGGAAGAGTAGTAACTATGTCTGGTTCATATAATTGTTGTGTACGGATAAATAGTCGTAACTATTTTAAATATGGAAGTATGGAGCACATGCTTTGAATTATTCTATTTTACATAATATAAATTATAGGACACAATGGTACAGAATATACTTGTATGGATTGATGTGGTCATTGCGAGGAGTCTTTACGACGAAGCAATCTCAACACACGGTCATTGCTAAATTCGTTATTTAGCAAATTTTTCAAAGGTAGTACCATTGAATTTATAAGCTCCATGTTCGTGAGTCCCAAGCCAAAGATCGCCTTTGTTGTCTTTGTATATGCTGAATAATGTAATCTGTTTGGATTTGTCTTTCACAGCATAATGTGTAATTGTCGTTCCATCATAGTTCCATACACCATCAAGATACGTTACAAACCACAAATTGTTAGTGTTGTCTTTTACGGTCGATAGATACTCATCCAAATTACTGTCCTTTTGACCATCTAAACCGCCTATGCTTTTGTGTCTTGTGTAAAAGTTATTGCTTTTTAAGGTTGTGCTGTCATAAACACTATAGCGAAATTCGGTATTAAACCAGAAGTCGCCATTTTTATCTTCTGTAATAGATCGTACCCCATTTGCTCCTTCATTACGGAATTCGGTCACATCTTCTTCGGTAATCCATTCAAATGATTTTCCATCGTATCGACACACGCCTACTGGGTTCGTACCAAACCATAGGTTTCCTTTTCTGTCCTTATATATGCTATACACATCAAATGGATTGGATAAATTGGGCGGACTAGGAAACTGCAATTCAAACAAGGTAGTACCATCATAACGATATACTTTCCCCGTATTTCCGTAAGAATATTTAAACCACAAATCGGTAGGCTCAAGTTTCCAGTTTTCACTAGGAACTGCCTTCAAAGTTGTGAAGGTCTTACCGTCAAACTTTGATATTGCAGACGTTGCGTTTGCGCTCGAAAAATAAATGTTGCCAAATGTATCTTCTTTTATTTCATCAATTCGGTTGTTGAGCAAACCGTGTTTTGTAGTATAATTGATTAATTCGTTACCATCGTATGTATATACTCCCGTTTCCCAACTACCAAACCAATAAACATTCTGCCTGTCTTGATAAATAGCCATTATACTTTTTCCAAGTTCAGCTACAGTTTCACCTTTCACAATGGCATCTGTTTTAACCTGTTGTTTTGTGGTTTGTCCATTACAAGATGTCAATAAAGCCAATACGTTGAGTAGTATGCAAATGTTCAGTTTTATTGCCATCTGTTTAAAGTTTATACTGTCGTTATTGAGTTACAAGCTAACGTGTTTGGATATGGTTTGTTACGTGTTTTAAGCACCTAATTTAGTAAATACAAACCAAATAGACCCAAACGCAGCGAACTGTGTACGTAGTAAAGTCCACACCATCTTCAATATCTTCATAAATCGGTAGCAATTCTCCGATTCTGACAAATATCCATTCCATTTCAATTTTGTCTGTATTTGTGAATTTATATTCTCCTTCTTTTCCAAGCAAGTTTAACAGCTTTGTTGGCAAAAAAAATCCCACCATAAGTGGGATGCATTAATTTAGGGATGATAGGTTTAGTTGGTATAGTCTGTACTGTTGGACGCCAAGATAATATCCTTGGTGGCCACAAACATAGTTTCTTTCTTTTCAAGCATAAGGATGCTGTCGATACCTCGTTTGGCCAACTTTTTACGGCACGACTTACTCAAAAATGGATCATTGTCAAAAAGGAAGGCTACCAAATCATATTCGGGTTTGCCTGGTTCCTTAATAGTTGGGTGCAAATGCTTCAACTCTTTGTTATGGATAAAGTTGCCAGGTACAAAGGTGTAAAAGGTATAACGCCCATCGGCATCGGTTTTCACCCATCCTCTATGGTGCACATAACGTTTATCGTTAGCGGTTTTAAGCTCATAATCACCATGCTCGTCTGGCTGTTCAATATATAGAATCACATCCTTGGCAGGCGTTTTTCCATCGCTTTGATAAATGATACCAGTGAGCATTAGCTTCTCTTCCTTTAATTCAAAATCTGGAATACTATCGGTATTGTTCAATTGGCGTTGCGAATAATCATAAATGGGATGGCGCTCCAAATAATCGGAAGGCATATCGTCAGAAAGATTGATAGCGTCTTGTGCAATCAGCGTTTGGGATGCACTGATAAAGCAAAGGATGCAAAATGTGGTCAGTAGGTGTTTCATGGGACGTAGTGTTTTAATTGATTTAAAATTAGAACAATAGCTCTGTTGAAACTAAAAAATCACATGAACGCAAATATTTTACGACGAACTGAAAAGAGGTGTATCATTTCTTCGGTAAAGTGACACGCCGATAAGGCTTTCTTAAAAACAAAAGTAACCAATCGGAAGGCAAAAATCATTTCTCCTCGACAATCTTTAACGGTTGCAATATCAGCTTTATCTTTTTATACAATCGGTATTGTGGTTGGGTTAAGATGTCATTCATTCGCAGGGTTTCATTAACACTCAATTCCAACAAAGCATCCAGTTCGGCTTTGCCATCCATAGTCTCCGAAATCTCTTCGGCCTTAACAAGATAATCCTCAACCGTTTCTTCAAACAATGGTATCTGTTCGCCTGTCAGCACCAATTGCTTGCTATATGCTGTAGTAAGCTCATGGGCTTTGGTTTTTATACGGTCGCTTGTGGCCTCCATTTTAGGATATTGTGCAAAACCAATGCTGGTGAATACTAAAAGTGTAAATGTCAATAAAGTTTTCATAAGATGTTGTTTTACAATAATATAGCCATTTTAAGCCAAAAAGTCAAGCACTTTAAGACTTCTTAACACTTGTTGTGATGCTATGAAGGGTATCTAAAAAACCCAACAGATGACAAAAGGGAGTTAAGACACAAATAAACCTTACCTACTGACTATCTGACTTTTTACTGACGATTTACTACAATAATCAAGAAAAAAAACACTATATTAGTACTGTAAATTTTACACTCTCCACAACTGTTTTTTTTAATTTTCCCTAGGTAAGACAGATAGCAAACAAATATGTTCTAACCAATTAAATGTATTATTATGAGTAAAGCAGTTGAGATTACAGTGAGTCTTAAAGACTCTAGATCAAACCCTCCAACCTTAAAATTAAAAGACTCTGAAGGCGACAGCAGCAAGGGCGATGATTTAACCTCTGGCGTCTATCCAGATGCCACAGTCACCTGGATACCAGATTACAGTAGTGGCATATCGCAATTGGTATCCATTACCAAGAACCCAAAAATTGTCAAGGACAATGACGACCTGATGCAGAGCGAAGGAATTGGGCAAGCCAATGGCAATTATGCTGTTAACATTGTAAAGACCTCTCCAGGAAAAGGAAAAACAGAGTACTACCTAATAGGCTTTAAAATAGATGGTGACGATAACACTTATTATTCTGACCCTAAACTTATAATGAAAACCTAAACAAGGCCGATGGGTTTAAGAAAGATAGTCTTTGGTATCATGCTGGGCTTGTTTTGCTTGTTTGCCAATGTTGGTTTTAGTCAAGACCAGAAATTGGCCGATAGCTTAACAAAGCTCTACACTTCTGGTGCCCATGATATCAGCGAGTTTGACCTTTTGAAAAAGATATCTGAAGCAGAAACCAACAATGAAAAAAAGATAGCCTTTGCCGAATTGCTGATTAAAAAAGCCTATAAAGACTCACTGTTTGATTACTTGCACAGCGGATTTTTACAAAAAGGGAATGCACTCTTGCTCATTGGAAACAATGTCCAAGCACTGCAATCATTTCTAAAAAGCCTTGAGTTTGCACAACGTATCAAAGACGACAAAGGTATTGGCGCTGTAATGATTTCCATAGCAGACACCTACTCTATTATGGGCAATTCAGACAATGCCGAGCTTTACTACACCAAAGGGATTGGGATGCTAAAAAAAACCAAGGATTCCATTCCTTTGGCTTCTGCCCTACTAAATGCTGGTGACGAATACTTTAACACCAAAAAATATGATAAGGCATTGGTCTATTTTGAAGAATCGGGACTCATTTTCAAAAAACTTAATTATGCCATTGGCAATGCCTATAATTTAGGAAATGTCGGTATGGTCTATGCCGAACAGGGCAAAGATACATTGGCAGAGAAAAACATAAGCGAGGCCATAGCCATTCTTGAAGAGCTTGAAGATTATTATCCTATTTCGGTATATCTCACCTATATGGCTGACATTTATGCAAAAAAAGGAGATTATACCAACGCCTTCCGATATGCACAACGAAGTCTTAATTTGGCAACCAAGCACAATTTAAAAAATCAAATCAGCGATGGAAATTTAAAACTGTCGCAACTCTATGAACAGTTAGGCAATCACAAAGAAGCCTATAAGTATTATAAAGACCATATTGTTTATAGAGACAGTGTAAAAAATATTGAAGCCGTCGAACGAATGGCCAATTTGCGTACCGATTTTGAAGTCTCCCAAAAGCAAACTGAAGTCGATTTGTTAGAAAAAGACTCTGAAATCATACAACTGAAACAAAGAAGGCAGCGGTCGATTATGTATATATCAATTGCTGTATTGATCTTGATTGTGATTCTGGCCTACGGACTCTTGAAACGTTATAATTTTATAAAAGCCACCAAGCAAATCATTGAAGACGAAAAGTCGCGTTCCGATACCCTATTGCTCAATATCTTACCAGAAGAAACCGCCGAAGAATTAAAACAAAACGGAAAAGTACAGGCTAAAAAGTTTGAGTCTGTGACTGTATTGTTTACCGATTTTAAAGAGTTTACAAGACATTCCGAAAGTTTGACTCCAGAAGAATTGGTTGAAAGTGTGGACTACTACTTTTCAAAGTTTGATGACATCATGGAAAGTTATGGTTTAGAAAAAATAAAAACCGTTGGTGATGCCTATATGTGTGCAGGTGGTTTGCCTTTTGCAACCAAAGACCACGCCTATAAAATGATATTGGCAGCTTTTGATATTATTGATTTTGTGAATGCATCAAAATCGATGGACATTAACCATAAATCGCGATTTGAAATACGTATAGGCATTAATACAGGTCCTGTGGTTGCTGGTGTGGTTGGTACTAAAAAGTTTGCCTACGACATTTGGGGAGATACTGTCAATGTCGCATCGCGTATGGAATCCAATTCTGAAGCAGGAAAGGTCAATATCTCCCAAAACACCTATGAGCTTGTAAAAGATTTATTTGATTGTGAATACAGAGGAAAGATCGATGTAAAAAATAGAGGGATGATGAAAATGTACTTTGTGAATAAAAAACAGATAGCCATTTCAAAAGAACTTCATACCATGAAGGCTGATGCATCCTAGTTGTTTATTTGCGAAACCTACTAAATATCACAAATTTCTTCTTGGTATTGATAAAATAAACACCTGTCAGTAAAATAAAAGCAGCGACCAACGATTGCACACTGATATGCTCATCCAAAACATACCAACCCAAAAGCAATGCAATGACCGGATTGACATAAGCAGATGTTGATACTTTTTCGGTTGAAACGACTTTGAGCAAATAATTAAAGGCCGTAAAAGCAACAATACTTCCAAACAGAATAAGCAACACCATAGAGCCTTGAGCCTTGCCACTCCATTGGCTAGGATTGAGCCAAGTCTCTCCCAACAGTAAACTTGCCAATATGAGCAGTGCACCAGCTGAAAGCATCTGATAGCCTGTACTCACAAAAAAACTATCTGGCAAATCGGCTCTCGACACAAAAATACTGGCATAACTCCAGCTTATGACACAGCTAAATATCATAAAGATACCAATGATGCTATCTTTGGTAAGTACCAATTCATCCTGACTCACCAACAAATACATTCCAACAATACCCAGCACAACACCTATCATGGACTTAAACTGGATTTTAGTACCATGGAGCAATCGCATCAAAAAAATCACAAACAAAGGCTGTGTGGCTGCAATAAGAGCGGCAAAACCACTATCGACATATTTTAAAGCCCAAACAAACATCCCATTGCCATAGACCAAAAAAAGGAAGCCAGCAATAACCGAATTTTTAAGCTGATTTTTAGACACTTTCAATGAGAGCTTTAAAAACTTCGCAATGATAACAATTAAAAGTCCTGCACACAAAAAACGAATGGAAGCCAACAACAGTGGTGATACTTCAGTCACTACAATCTTATTAAGCAAATAAGTAGAGCCCCAAATCACATAGATGGAAAAAAAAGAAAAAAGAATAAGTGTCGTTTGACGATTCAAAAGGGTTGGCTTTTCGTTGAATTAAAGCCGCAAAGCTACGGAATAAAAGTAAACCGATGTTTATTATTAGTTCAATTCAGAAGTACATAAGTCAATACTCCAGCCAAATAGCCCAATAGTGCTAATATCGATATCTTTTTCATATACCAGATAAAATCGATATGGAAAATGCCCATAATGGCCACACCAGCAGCAGAGCCAATAATAAGGATGCTCCCTCCTGTACCAGCACAATAGGCTAACAATTCCCAAAAGGCATGATCAACAGGATACGTTTCCATGGTGTACATTCCCATAGCACCAGCTACCATTGGCACATTGTCAATAATGGAAGACAAGATGCCTATCAACGTATTCACCACATAAATACTATCAAACATTTGGTCTAAAGCAGTCGCTAATTGCAATAAATGGCCTCCAGTCTGCAATGCAGCCACAGCCATTAATATTCCAAGAAAAAACAAGATGCTTGGCGTGTCAATTTTTTGAAGAATCCCAACAATAGATAAGGATTTTTTATGTTCGGTCTCTTTCTTTTTGTGAATTAGTTCGGTTAAAATCCAAACCACACTTAACCCTAATAAAATCCCCATAAAAGGTGGTAAATGTGTAATCGTTTTAAAAACGGGAACAAACAATAGCATTCCAATGCCAACACAAAATATCAATATTTTTTCAAATTTAGTAACAATCTGGTTATGAACGTCATTATCATCCTCATGTAATTGATTGGTCGCAATGACACCTTTTAGTTTGAAGCTCAAAATAATCAATGGTACGACCAAACACACAACACTCGGCAAAAAGACTTCCTTTATAATATTGATGGCTGTGACTTGTCCTCCAATCCAAAGCATGATAGTCGTTACATCACCTATTGGTGACCATGCACCTCCAGCGTTGGCAGCAATGATAATCATAGACGCAAACAACCATAAATCCTCCTTGTCTTTGAGTATTTTTCGCAGTAATGTAGCCATCACGATGGCAGTTGTTAAATTATCTAATGCTGCAGATAAGAAAAAAGTAATAAAACAAAGCACCCAAAGCAATTGGCTTCGCTTGGTGATTTTTATTCTATCGGTAATTATCGAGAATCCTTCGTGTGCATCAATCAGCTCGACAATGGTCATGGCTCCCAATAAAAAGAAAAGAATTTCTGATATTTCGCCTACATGTCTCAAAAGCTCTTCAGAGATAAACTCATTGGCCTCAAGAGCTGGTATTTGTGGAAATATCGTTGACTTACCTAATATAAGTAATACCCAACACAAAACACCAATAAGCAATGCTGGCGCTGTTTTATTGATTTTGATTTGATGCTCGGTTGCAATGGCCAAGTAGCCAATAGCAAAAACTACAATGATTGCTAGATACACGGTAAAACAGATTTATAAAACATCTAAAAATAACAAGGAAATTGGGAATAAATATATTGAATATTTCAACACTGCTAACATCGTCTTATATTAAATCATTAACTTAATGAACAAGCTAAAATTGTTAAAAAACTATAAAATTTAACATTTGAACGTCTATATGCATACTCTGACCGTACATATATAAAACCATTAAAACTTAATTATGAAAAAAATTTCAATTAGCCTTATTGCTGTCGTATTATTAGCTTCATGTGTTTCAAAAAAGAAATATGTTGCACTTGAGACCGAAAATGGACAAATAAAGAGCGAACTTACCAAAACCAAAGTTGAAAAAGAAGAACTCGAAGCCAAGTTTGATGCTATTCAGGCACGAGTTGATCAGTATAATACCAAAATAAGTTCATTAACCAAAGACAATGATGCCAAGTTAGTAAGTATAGATGGTGCTGTCATTTCTGAAAACACAAAGAAGTCCATGCGTGAAACTTTGAAAAAAGTACCACCTGCTTATTTTGTGAATGTTAAGACATTGAAAGACTCCATGAATCTGGCCATTAAACACAATCTTAAAAACTCTATGGACACTTCAAGTCTTGAAGAAGATGAAGACATCTCTATCAATATAGAGGAAACTGTCGTGATGATATCTATTTCAGATAAGCTCTTATTTGATTCAGCAAGTTATAAAGTGAGCCCAAAAGCGAACGACATCTTAAAAAAATTGGCTGATGTCATCAATTCAGAACCAAGTATTGAGGCAATGGTTGAAGGCCATACCGACTCAAGAAGCATAAGTAACGCTAAAGTATCTGACAACTGGGATTTGAGCGTACTTCGTGCCACTTCGGTAGTTCGTAAGCTTCAAGAAGATTACAATGTGGCTCCAGAAAAACTGATTGCTGCTGGTCGTAGTTTTTATCAGCCTGTAGCTGAAAATGATACAAAAGAAAACAGAGCAGCCAACAGAAGAACTCGTATTATCATACTGCCAAACATTGATAAGTTCTTTGCGTTAATGGCTTCAAAAGAATAACCCTTACAGTACATTAATCCATTCAAAAAGACTGCTTGTTGAGCAGTCTTTTTTTGGTTTATATTTTAATTTTAGATTCAAAAAATAACTACCTTCGTTCAATAAAATCCAATTGTCAAATACTTTGAAAAAAGAGTCTGATTTCAGTAAAAAATTCCTGTTCATATCCCGTTGGGGAGAAATTCTAGACACAGCCTACGCTACTTTGCAAGAAGGCAATGAGGTTAAATTATACATTGAAGATAAGCCTTCTAGAGAAATTGGAACTGGTTTTGTCAAAAAAGTAAAAGATTGGAAAAAACATATCGATTGGGCTGATGTTCTTATTTTTGATTATACAGGCTTTGGTAGTGTTTGCTCAGAACTGCGAGCAAAAGGGAAATTGGTTTTTGGTGGCAATGAATATACCGATTTGTTAGAATTAGACCGCAGTTTTGGCCAGGATGAATTGAAGAAACATAAAATCAAAACCCTGCCCTTTAAGGAGTTTGTTAGTTTTCAGGATGCCATTGATTATGTACAGAAAAACCCTGATGCCTATGTGGTAAAACCATCTGGAGAAACGCAAGAATTAAAACAATTACTTTTTGTTGGTAGCGATGATGAAGGCTTGGATGTCATAAGGGTTTTAAAAGCCTATGACAAATCTTGGGGCAACGACTTTGGCAATTTTCAATTACAGAAAAAAGTAAAAGGCGTCGAGATATCGGTTGCTGCTTTTTTTAATGGAAAAACGTTTCTCCGTCCAATAAACATCACTTTCGAGCACAAAAAACTATTTCCAAAAGAATTGGGCGTCTCAACAGGTGAAATGGGTTCGAGTATGTTTTGGGTCAATGACTCCCCTATTTTTGATGCAACACTCAAAAAATTTGAATCGACTTTGGCCAAAAGCAATTTTGTTGGCCATATAGATATCAATTGTATTGTCAACGGCAATGGCATATATCCATTAGAATTTACCTCTCGCTTTGGTTATCCTCAAATCTTTATTCAGCGTGCTGGATTTAATGAACCAATTGGGCATCTGCTTTATAAAATCGCTTCTGGAGAATCCTTTAAGATCAACACTAAAAAAGGGTTTCAAGTAGGTGCTTTTATTGTGGTACCACCATTTCCGTATGATGACAAGAAAACTTTCGAGCTGTTCTCAAAAGATGCTGTTGTGGTATTTAGAAAAGATTTGAAGGAAGGCATCCATCCAATGCACCTTAAAAAAGTAAACGATGAGTGGCTCATTACTGGAAATACAGGTATTGCCTTATTGGTCTCTGGTACTGGACTCACGATGAAAGACGCTCAAAAAATGATGAACAATCGTATGAGTAATGTTATTGTCAATAATGGTTATTATCGAACCGATATTGGAGACCGTTGGTTTGAAGACTCTGACAAGTTATGGTCTTGGGGACTTTTATAATCAATTAATACTGTATGACGACGACCAAGTACCATTTTAAAAAGCTAGATGCCGATCCAGATCAGTTTTTTGATATCTTACCTCAAGATTGGCAAGACGAAATCGTACCTCATTGGGACAACTACAAGAACACCGCTACGATTTACATTATCGAAAGTGAAGGTCACGTCATTGCAGGCGGTATTTTGTTTTCTACCTGTTCACCAGATATTTCATATTACAAAAAAGAAGCTCAATCTTGGTTTGATAAAGGCTATTTATATATTGGTTATTTATGGGTGGCTGAAGATATGCGCAACATGAATCTAGGTTCGTTTTGGCTCAATCAATTAAAAAAGGAACTTCCAGAGCAACATTTTTGGCTTTTGATTGAAGAAGAACGACTTCATAATTTTTATTTAAAAAATGACTTTAGGTTAATAGAAACCCTCAAAAATGATGTCCATTCAGAGTGGTTATATGCATTTTAAGTTCTTTAATCCAAAAAAAATTAGCTTTCAACGATAGTTATTCTCAATATATTGGTTATTTGATTTACTTTTATATTTTTGTTAACATAATCTTTTTAATCTACTGATAATGAGAAAAATTACTCTAGTATTATTACTACTATTAACTTCATATTCAGTCACTGTTCGAGCACAACACTCTGTTGCTAGAGAATGGAATGACGTTTTATTGGATGCTATCCGAATTGATTTTGCAAGACCAACTGTTCATGCACGAAATTTATTTCATACATCATTGGTGATGTACGATGCCTGGGCTGTTTTTGATAGCCAGGCAACCACGGTATTTTTAGGAAAGACCTTTGGTGGTTATAACTGTCCTTTCAATGGCATTGCCTATCCTGCAGATGTGAATACTGCAAGACACCAAATCATTAGTTATGCAATGTATCGACTGTTGAACCATCGTTTTTCAAATTCACCAGGAGGTATCATAACAGAGCAATCATTTACAGATTTGTTTAACAGTTATGGCTATGATAAAAACTTCACAAGTACAGATTATAGCACAGGCGATTACAGGGCTTTAGGTAATTATTTAGCTAGCCAAATGATTGCTTTTGGATTACAAGATAATTCCAATGAGCAATTTGGGTATGCCAATAGTTATTACACTCCTGCTAACGAACCAATGATTATGTTAACCAATCATTATTCTGATACTAATGATATGGCTGACCCTAATCGTTGGCAACCTTTAGCCTTTGATGTATTTATAGATCAATCAGGAAATGTGTTTCCACAAAACACACCCGCTTTTTTAAGTCCAGAATGGGGACAGGTAACACCATTTTGTTTAAAAAATCAAGATTTACAAATTTTGAATGATGGTTTTGATTGTTACGTCTATAATAATCCAGGTGCTCCTGCCTATATTCAAAACTCTAATGAAAATGGTATAGACGACCCTTATAAATGGAATTTTGCACTTGTGGCTTCTTGGTCTTCTCACCTAGACCCAAATGACAATACAATGATTGATATATCACCAGGAGCTCTTGGTAATTTTGACATTGCCAATTACCCACAGACTTTTGCAGAATATCAAGCTTTTTATGACTTTATGGATGGTGGTGACCCAAGTACAGGTCGACCTTTAAACCCATATACCAATCAACCTTATGCTCCACAATTGGTCAAAAGATCGGATTACGCAAGGGTTCTTGCAGAGTTTTGGGCCGACGGTCCAAGTTCGGAAACCCCTCCAGGACATTGGTTTACCATATTAAACTATGTAAGTGATCATCCAGCAACCATAAAAAAACTAGGAGGTCAAGGGCCAACTTTAAGTGATTTGGAATGGGATGTAAAGACCTATTTGACTCTAGGTGGTGCAGTGCACGATTGCGCTGTCAATATTTGGGGCATAAAAGGATATTATGATTATGTTCGTCCAGTATCTGCTATTCGATATATGGCAGGAAAAGGACAAAGCTCGAATGCCTCTTTGCCGAGTTACGATCCACATGGAATGCCTTTAATTCCTGGACGTATTGAATTGATACAGCCTGGCGATCCACTTGCAGGACCAAGCAATGAAAACGTCAATAAGATAAAAATATATACATGGAAAGGACCAGATGATATCACTGACCCAAACACACAGTTTGCAGGTGTTGGATGGATTTTAGGAACCCATTGGTGGCCTTATCAACGACCAACATTTGTCTCTCCTCCGTTTGCAGGGTATCTTTCTGGACACTCAACATTTTCAAGAGCTGCGGCCGAAGTTATGACTATGGTTACTGGTGATGAATTTTTTCCTGGTGGTATGGGCACGTTTGATATTGAACAAAATAACTTTTTAGTGTTTGAACAAGGCCCAAGCCAAAACATGACCCTACAGTGGGCTACTTATAGAGATGCTTCTGACCAAACAAGTTTGTCAAGAATCTGGGGAGGCATCCACCCTCCTATTGACGACATTAGAGGGCGAATCATTGGTGACAAAATTGGCAAAGACACCTACAATCTTGCATTGCAATACTTTAATGGAACATTAAGTACATCACCAGAAGAAACCGTTTTAACTACTAAACTGTTCCCTATACCATTTACTGACCAATTCAACATTACATCAGATTATAACGGTTTATTAAATGTTGAACTATACAGTATCGATGGAAAACTGATTTTAAATCGCGTAGTTCAAAAATCTAACAGAACTGTTACTCTCGACACCAAAAATATTGCTTCTGGCTTTTACTTTGTAAAACTTCGCAATGCATCAAATGATGTGATTCTTGTTAAAAAAGTTGTTAAAAGCTAGACTAATCCTTTAACGTATGGTATTTTTGTAGCCAAATAAAAATACCATATGTTTTCATTATTAAATGTATTTAGGATAGTCGCCTTTTTAGAAGGTGTTTCATATATTTTACTGCTAGGAATTGCCTCTCCCTTAAAATGGTTTTTTGATGAGCCAAAATATGTCAAACTGTTAGGGATGCCTCATGGTTTGTTATTTATTGCTTATGTCGTTTTGGCGGTTATCATTGGTTCAAAATTAAAATGGACCAATAAAACATTAGGGGCGGTTCTTTTAGCTTCTATCATTCCTTTCGGAACTTTTTTTGTTGACAAAAAATATCTAAAGCACAGTTCATAATGGAAGAGATCAGTCATTATTTTTGTGATTACTTTTTTGATTTAGGTCTATCAGATAAAGCAACGACATTCTTTAATATGTTAGCTTTATTGATCATTTTGTGTATCATCATTTTTGTGTCTGATTTTATCGCTAGGAAAATTTTGGTACGTGCCTTCAATGCTTATGCAAAACGTTCTAAATCTAACTTTGATGATTTCCTGGTAAGCCATAAAGCGCCTCGCAACATTGCGCATTTAGTGCCTTTGTTTTTGACAATTAGGTTGTTCCCAGTGGTTTTCTATGATTATCCTGAATTTGAAAAATTTATCATTATCGTTTTAAAAGTCTATGGAATTTTACTATCTATCTGGATTTTGAGAAGCATTTTGAGGACCCTTGAATCTTATTTTAAGACCTTACCAAGACTTAAAGACAAACCTATTGATAGTTATATCCAAGTTGTCATGTTATTTGTTTGGATTACTGGTTTTGGATTGTGTTTTGTAGTCTTGACAGGGATTCCCCTTTGGACGTTTTTCACCACTTTGGGTGCAGCTTCTGCAATTTTATTATTGATATTTAAAGATACCATTCTTGGCTTTGTTGCCAGTATTCAAGTAGCAATCAATGATTCTGTTCGTATTGGAGATTGGATTACCATGGACAAATATGGAGCAGATGGTGATGTGATTGAGATCAATCTCTCAACTGTACAGGTGCAGAATTTTGATATGACCATTACCCATATTCCAACCTATGCTTTGATTTCGGATTCCTTCAAAAATTGGAGAGGTATGCAAGCGTCTGGTGGACGAAGAATTAAACGATCTTTGTTAATCAAAGCCAACAGTGTTCATTATTTATCTGACGATCAAGTTAAAAAATTAAAGGAGATTCAGTTAATCACTGATTATTTAGAGCATAGAGAAAAAGACATTAAGTCTTTCAATACCAATAATAAAATTGATAAATCGTTACTGATCAATGGTCGAAACTTGACCAATCTTGGGGTGTTTAGAAAATACTTGCAAACGTATATTGAAAACCATTCTGCCATCAACAAAGATATGTTTATCATGGTAAGACAATTGGCACCAACACCACAAGGATTGCCTCTAGAGATTTATGCATTTAGCAGTGACAAACGATGGGAAAACTACGAATATATCATGTCTGATATTTTTGACCATGCCATAGCAGCTGTTCCGTATTTTGATTTAGAATTATACGAATTAAGCACTGGAGCAATTCAGAACAATTAACTTTTCAACCGATCACTTACAAACTCCACTTTAGTCTTTCCGTGAGGTTTAGGTTTGCCTTCATCATCAAGATTGACCATAATGATATTGTCAACAGTTAGGATGGTTTCTCTCGTCATCATATTTCGAGCTTCGCAGCGTATGGTCAACGATGAAGTTCCAAATTTAATGACTTCCATACCAATCTCTACAATATCTCCTTGTTTTGCGGAGCTCATAAAATTGATTTCTGAAATATATTTTGTAACAATTTTATTGTTTTCCAATTGTACCACTGTATAGAGCGCAGCTTCTTCATCAATCCAGGCCAGCAATCGTCCACCAAATAAAGTTCCGTTTGGGTTTAAATCTTCTGGTTTTACCCATTTGCGTGTGTGAAATCTCATTGTAAATAATTTTAAATTTTCTAAAATAATTGTGGCCCATTATCATTTGGGATTTTCAAATTACTTCCTAGTTCTTCATTTAGTTTTTTTATAAAATAAGCTGAAAGCAAAGGCGATTCCTTTTCTATATTTTGATGGATGAAGAAATCTATCTCTTTAATCCCTTGCTCCTGCCATTCTTTTAACCGTTTGACCCAATCGTCCAAACGTGTGTAATCACTTGGATGGTTGGCACCAACATAACGCACAAAGGCTGTTGGGTTGGTCAATCGCATATGCATCAAATCTCTTCTTCCAGCAGTATCGACAATAACATTAGAAACATTGTTTGTTTCCAACAAATCATATAATTGGTTGGATACGGTTTCATTATTATACCAATCGGTATGTCTAAACTCAATAGCCAATGGAAACTCTTTTGGCCAACGCTCAACAAACTCAACGACTCTATCAAAATCTTTTGGCGCAAAGTTATTATGCATTTGCAAGAAAATGGTGCCAAGCTTTTCTTGAAGGTTTGATGCATTATTCAAATAATCTTCAACAATGGCGTGTACTTCATTTAATCGTTTCCAATGACTGATTTCTTGATTTAATTTAGGAAAGAATTTAAAATTCTCTGGTGTTTTGTCATACCAACCCAAAAAAGTATCAGATGGGAAAATTCGATAAAAAGTAGCATTAAGCTCTATAGAATTGAACTGACGCGAATAATACCCAAGTTCATCTTTGGTTCCCTTTGGATAAAAACCCTTTAAGTCTGCCTTGTTCCATTTGGCACAACCGACATAAATATCTGGTAGATTGTCATCTTTTACCTTATTGAGCACACGCGCAGTATCGATATGATCTTGCGGCAAAGTGAAGTCTATATTTTCAGGATTATCAACACTTCCAAATTTCATCTATAAATGTTTTATTCAAATATAAGCCATATAATTTTTATTGGTAAGTACTACGATATAATAAAACCTTATGATTTGATGCCAATTATCAATTTTGTTAATAAACCCGTTAACAACAAATAAGACTGCCTTACTATGAACCGAGCATTCTTTTTATTTTTAAACAAAACTAAACGCCATGTCTAACCGAACTACTGATTTACTGAACATTCGTCCAGAACTTTCCAACGTGACAGTTTTTGAAACGATGAGCAGTGACGAACGATTTCAAAATACAACCATTCGTCCTGTGATTAAGCTACAACATGATTTGCTAATTGAAGTTTTTAAAAACTATGTTGCAAAGCATAAAAATGTTTTTTATGAATTATCTTTGCAAAAACAAATAGACTATATAGAAAACGCCATACATAAAGACATGAAGTTCCGTAACTCGGTTAAGGGAATGATTATTGGTCAATTTACAGTTGAAGAATATGCAGTTTATATCCAGAATTCTTCAGATTTGAACAAACGTATCATGAATATTGTAAAAGAGCGCTTCATTAGTCATATACAAGTATTTGAGCCTATTATGGCTGCCGTTATATGAAGATAAAACACGATTTACTACAAGCTTGTTTCGATTATGCCAACAAACGCATAGCGAATTACAAAAATGAACTGGAAACCATAAAAGAATCAATTGAGAGCAACGACAAAGGTGGCGATGAAGACGATGATTCTGGCAACGGAAAATTGTTCAACGATTTAGAGAAAAATTCACAACACTTAAGTGAAGCCAACAAAATGTTGGATGGGTTAAAAAACATCAGTCCCAATTCGGTTTCTGATAAAGTGATTGTTGGTAGTGTTGTAAAAACGACCAATAATAACTTTTTTATCTCCATAAGCGCTGGAAAAATAGATTTGGCTGACTGCAGTTATTTTGCCATTTCCCACCTCTCACCTATTGGCATGCTATTGATTGGAAAAAGTAAAGGTGACACTATAGAGTTTAATGGCAATACTTTTACAATAACCGAAGTTATATAAGAGATTCACCATTAAGGTTTGTGGTGAGCACATCGCTCATATAATCAAAATAGGGCCTGATGGCTTTAAAAGAATCATTGGCATCTTCAATGAATCCTTCTGAAATAACGTCTTTATCCGTATATTTTTTTGTGAAAATGTATTGTTTTTTTCGGATTAAATCAATTGCTGGATGGTCTTTGTCAAAACCTTTTGGAGCTGTTTTCAGTTCGTCGCCAACAAAATCTCCCCAAGTAGATTTGAAGTTTTTTTGATTAATGATCTTTCGTATTGGCTCATCATCCATTTCAAATTCTTTACGAATACGCAATAAATCTTCTTTGGATGGTTCCCAAAAGCCAGCAGCAATAAACGATTCGTTATTTGGCTGAATGTGCAGATAATAGCCACCTCTTAATTGTGGTTTTTTTCTATGGTAAGCCCCTCCAAAATGTGTTTTATATGGAGATTTGTCTTTAGAAAATCGAACATCGCGATAAATCCTGAACATTTTCACTTGATCGACTTCATCATGCTTTTTTAAAAGTACAAATAGTTCTTGATATGCTTTTTTTGCAGTGGCTTCAATGTTTTTGAATTCTTTTTTGTGCTCATTAAACCAATCTCTGTCATTATTCTTTTCTAATTTTTTAAAAAAATCCAATACATTTTGACTAAAACTATTTGATGCCATATTTTAAATTTTTGAGTCTTAAAAGTACAAAAAAAGTCCCGACATTATCGGGACTTTTTTTATTAATAGTGTTTACATATTAAAGATCTGTTGATGTCATTATTTGTTGTCATCTGCAACATCTTCAACGGCATCACCTACATCATCTGCAGCATCTTCGATAGCATCACCTGTATCTTCGGCTGCTTCTTCAATTTTGTCTCCAGTTGATTTTTGGTCTCTACAACTTGTAAAGGTTGCTGATAATGAGAATAATAATGCGAATACTAATATGAATTTTTTCATGATTTCTAAATTTAATTGTTGATTTTTTTTAATGAAATTAATGCAAGTTGCACTAACTATTTTTTGACAACTCCTTTTAATAGTGATAGTACGAACAGTACGATAAAAATAAAGAAGAAAATTTTTGCAATTCCAGCAGCTGTTCCTGCTATTCCACCGAATCCTAGGATTCCGGCAATAATTGCGATGATAATGAATGTGATGGTCCAACGTAACATAATGTTTTGTTTTAAATGGTTTGACATTCAAGTTTTAAGTGCTTTAAAACTTGCTCTAATGATTAGAGATTTGTTTTCTATTTCAGCAGTAATTTTTTTTTGAAAGTCTTGTTAGGAAAGGCTTTAGTGCTTAACAACGGTGTTTTTTAAGTGGTCAGAGGTGTTTTTTGCCCAAGCATCAAGCATCCAGCTTGCTTTTTCGAGTTCCCTGATGTAAGCACCTATCAAATCAATCGTTCCTTCATCAGAAGCATAATTGGCTTTATCAATAACTGTTGCCATTTGATGTAACAATATTTTATGGTCTTTGATGATTTCATTGACCATCTCTGAATCAGATTTTGAATGAGGAACTTCTTTCACTTTGGAAATTTCTAGATAGTCACTCAAGTTGCTCATTGGATGATATCGTAACGTGAGGATACGCTCTGCTATTTCGTCAATTTTTAGTCGTGCATCAGTATAAAGTTCTTCAAACTTAACATGAAGATCAAAAAAGTTCTTTCCCAAGATATTCCAGTGGAAATTTCTCAATTTTTGATAATAGATATGATAATCAGCCAACAGTGTGTTGAGTTCGACAACAACTGGTAATAATTTTTCATCTTGCATATTCAAATAGCTCATAATTATATAGTTTTTAAAGATTAAAATGTTTCGTCTTTAAATAATATACGTTGCTACTTGCGGTTTAGAGGATTGATTAACAAAGTTTAACAGGTGTTTGTAAATATTAACTTAAATTATGTTAAAGCCATTTCTTTCTTCTAAAATAAATTAACATTAATATAAACAGCACGAGCATAACACCCAAAAGAATGAAGTAACCGTTTCTGGAATGTAACTCTGGCATATGGTCAAAATTCATTCCGTAGATACCAGCAATAAAGGTCAACGGAATAAAAATCGTGGCGATAATGGTCAAAACTTTCATGACCTCGTTCATTTTGTTACTTATAATGGTCATGTACATATCCATTAAGCCCCAAATCATTTCCCTGTAGAGTTCTATGTTTTCATTGACTTGTATGATATGATCGTATAGATCGCGAATGAAATTGTGTGTTTTTGTGTCTATGATTGAGGTTTCTGTTTTTTCCAACCGATTGATAACTTCTCTTAAAGGCACAATGGAACGGCGTATCTTTATTATTTCTCGTTTATGCTCTTGAATCTCACTTGAAATATCATTATTGGGTTCAGCATTAAAGACTGCATCTTCCAAATCTTCAACTTTGTCACCAAATGCCTCAACTATTGTCAGATAATGATCTACAACTGCATCTAAAATAGCATACATCAAATAATCAGAGCCGAGCCCACGGATTCTTCCTTTGCCATTAGTAATTCGCTCTCGCAAATCATCAAACACATCACCATCAGCTTCTTGGAATGTCAACACAAACCCTTCACCAACAACCATACTTATGTGCTCATAGACCATATCGACACCATCCTTAAAATAAAGCATTTTGAAAACAATGAAAAGATAATTTTCAAATTCGTCCAACTTTGGTCGATGTTGTGTATTGACAATGTCTTCCATTGTCAATGGATGCAAATTATAGTTTTTTCCTAGTTTTTCGATATTGACTATATCATTCAAGCCATTAACATTAATCCATGTTACAGTATCTTTTTCTTTAAAATCAAAGGCATCTTCTACATTTTTTGAATCAATTCTGTGGTAAGTATCTGCATTATAATTTATAATGTCAACTTTTGTTACTACAGAATCTTTTTTTCCACGATAAGACATTGTCCCAGGTGAAACGTTCCTAACTTTATATGCCTTTTTTTTCTTTTTTAACTTCATAGTCATTACTTCTAGATAGCTTAAAAGTATAAAAACTTTTCTTCATAGTACCAATCAATTTATGAATATGTAAATTCAATCGTAGAAGGACAAAAACCAATAAATATTACTTTAAATTTGAATATTAATGTTAAGACTTGTTTTTTGATATTATTTTCATTAATATGCAAGCTTAATCCTTCATAAAGAAATTCATGGGAAGACCACCAACAAGACCTATAAAATTCAGGGATGGATTTTATATCGAAATAAGAAACAAAGGTAAAAACACAGGAATAAAGATTCACAGAGATACTAAAGCTCAAATGTTACGTACGATTAAAGAATACGAGCAGACTAAAGATGTCATTATTTTGGGCGAATCTAAAGATGGAAAATGGGTCAATAAAGAACCTGTACTTCATGTTGTTGAAGACTAAAATTTATTCTTAAATAGTATGATTATGACGATTTTTGATTAAATCGTCATTTTTTTTCATAAATTGTTGCGAATTTATTACTAACTAATACCAACATTTTATGACAAATTTATCTACAAAACCACCTATTTGGTTCTGGATTGTAAGTGTACTTGCATTATTATGGAACGCAATGGGTGTCATGGCTTATTTGTACAGAGCCTATGCTACCGATGAAATGATAGCTTCCTTACCAGCCGAACAACAAGCCGAGTTTTTGATTGAATATCCTGCATGGGTCACTGCTGCCTTTGCTTTGGCTGTATTTTGTGGCTTTTTAGGGTCTTTATCCTTATTGATTAGAAAAAAATGGGCTTATGTCCTATTGGTTATTTCTGCAATCGCAGCATATGCGCAACATGCTTATATTTTTACAAATGTAGAAGTATCAAGTTATGTGATGCCAGTTTTAGTGCTGATTGTGTGCATATTCTTAATTTGGTTTGCTAAAAACGCCATCTCAAAGCATTGGATAAAATAGTTATTTAACCAACCAAAACTATTTTTCTTAAAAAGGCATTAGATATTTCTGATGCCTTTTTTATTTGCCAATAAATGTTAGATTTGTCTTAACTAACTTTTACACCACAACAGCATGGTCATTTCAACACTCGACTGGATTATCATCGGTTTTTTTTTAATGCTATTTGCAGGCATTGGTATTTATGTCTCAAAACAGGCAGGAAAAGATTCTAAAGCATTTTTTCTTTCTAGCAGAAATATGCCTTGGTGGCTTCTTGGGGTTAGTATGGTGGCGACAACCTTTGCCGCTGATACACCCAATTTTGTGGCTGGCGTTATACGTGAAGATGGTGTATTCGGAAATTGGATATGGTGGAGTTTTCTATTGACAGGCATGTTGACCGTATTCTTTTATGCTCGCTTATGGCGAAAAAGTGGCATCACCACCGATTTGGAATTCTATGAATTGCGCTATAGCGGAAAAAGCGCAGCATTTTTAAGAGGATTTAGAGCAATTTACCTTGGTGTATTCTTCAATATAGCGATTATGGCGAATGTGTGCTTGGCTGCCATAAAGATTGGACACGTCATGTTTGGGCTGTCGTCTTGGGAAGTGTTGTTGATTGCATCGCCAGTTGTCGTCATTTATTCAGCACTGGGAGGATTGAAAGGTGTTTTGCTAACAGATTTTGTTCAGTTTATCATTGCGATGGTCGGAAGTATTTGGGCAACCATTTATATTGTCAATATGCCCGAAATTGGTGGTATTCAAAAACTACTTTCTACACCAGCTGTTGCAGCAAAAACAGCCATGTTGCCGGATTTCTCAAATCCAGAGTTATTGATTCCGTTGTTAATTGTGCCTTTAGCTGTGCAATGGTGGAGCGTTTGGTATCCTGGTGCAGAACCAGGTGGTGGAGGTTATATTGCACAACGTATGTTGGCAGCCAAAGATGAAAAACATGCGACTTGGGCGACCTTATTTTTCAATTTCGCGCATTATGCCTTACGTCCTTGGCCTTGGATTATCATTGGGCTGGCATCTATCATCATTTATCCAAATATCGAAAGTTTACAGGCAGCATTCCCAAATTTGAATCCTGCTTTTGTTAAGAATGATTTGTCTTATCCTGCAATGTTAACCTTTTTACCTGCTGGTTTATTGGGAATCGTCATTACTTCACTCATTGCCGCTTTTATGAGCACTATTTCCACCCACTTGAATTGGGGAAGTTCTTATGTGGTGAATGACTTTTATGCTCGCTTTGTGAGACCAAATTCGTCAGATAAAGAGCAAGTGGCTGTTGGTAGGATTTCAACTGTCGTCATGATGGTATTGGCAGCGCTGTTGTCCTTGGTATTGGAAGAAGCACGCGTTGGTTTTGATTTGTTGTTGTCGATTGGCGCAGGAACCGGTTTGCTATTTATCTTAAGATGGTTTTGGAGCCGCATCAATCCGTATAGCGAAATTGCTGCGATGGTTATTTCTTTCATCATCGCTGTATTTTTCTTTGTCAATAATAAAATGGAAACGCCATGGATCGATATTGCTGGTTATTGGCAATTGGTCATCGGTGTATTCATCACAACCATCGGATGGATTGTCGTGACTTTATTGACAAAACCTTCGGACGCTCAAACGCTTAATTCCTTCAACCGTTTGATTTTTGGAAAGGATTCCAAATTCAAAGGTTTTGGCATGAAGATTCTTGGATTTTTTGCTGGTGTAGTTGGTGTATATTGCGCCTTGTTTTCCATTGGAAATTTTATTTATGGAGAAACAGCTTTAGCTTTTGGATTATTTGCTGTTACAGTAGTTTGTGGATTGTTAATCATCAAATCATTCAGAGAGCCGAAAATAATCAATGACGATTTTTGAGAACATTGACAATGTCATTTAGCTTGAAGCCTTTCGCTTGAAGCAAAATCAAATAATGGAATAGCAAATCGGCACTTTCATCAAGGAACAGTTTGTTGTTATTGTCTTTAGCTTCGATGACGACTTCAATCGCCTCCTCTCCTACTTTTTGGGCAATTTTATTGATGCCTTTTTCAAATAAGGAAGATACATACGATTCCGATGGGTCGGAATTTTCAATTCGATTGTAGATGATGTTTTCCAACTCCGTAAGAAATCCGAAGTTTTGAGTGTTGGTTTCATTCCAGCAGGTATCTGAACCTTTATGACAGGTTGGTCCATAAGGATTGGCCTGAATTAGAATGGAATCGTTGTCGCAATCCACTTTGATATCTACCACATTCAATACATTGCCGCTTTCTTCACCTTTCATCCATAAACGATTTTTGCTTCGACTGAAAAAGGTCACTTTTTTAGTTTCTTTTGTTTTGTTGAATGCTTCTTCATTCATATAACCCAACATCAACACATTTTTGGTGTTCGCATCTTGAATGATGGCAGGAACCAATCCGTTTTTGCTTTTATTAAAATCTATGGTCATCATAATCGTACTTCAATATTGTTATTTTTTAATTCTACTTTCAAATTTTTGATTTCTATTTCTCCAAAATGAAAGACACTTGCCGCCAAAGCTGCATCAGCCCTACCTAATTGAAAGGCATCTACAAAATGTTGCATTGTCCCTGCACCTCCAGAAGCTATAATTGGGATGTTCAAATCTGAAGATAATTTGGCTAAAGCTTCGTTCGCAAACCCTTCTTTTGTACCATCATTATTCATGGACGTGAATAAAATCTCGCCTGCTCCTCTTTCTTCTACTTCTTTTGCCCATTCAAATAAATCCAAATCCGTTGGGATACTTCCACCTGCCAAATGTACTTTCCATTGGCCTTCAATTTGTTTGGCATCAATAGCAACAACAATACATTGGTTTCCGAATTTGCTCGATAATTCATTTATCAACTCTGGACGTTTGATGGCTGATGAATTGATGGACACTTTGTCCGCACCATTTTTTAAAAGCAAATCGACGTCTTCAACCGACGAAATTCCACCACCAACTGTAAACGGAATATTGACTTGCTCGGCAACTTTTAAGACCATATTCAATATTGTTTTTCGTCCTTCCAAAGTTGCGGAAATATCGAGAAACACCAATTCATCTGCACCTTTTTCGGCATACTGCTTTGCCAATTCAACAGGATCTCCTGCATCACGCAAATTGATAAAATTGACGCCTTTTACGGTACGTCCGTTTTTAATATCCAAACAAGGGATGATTCGTTTTGTAAGCATAATTATAAATGGCGTTCTAAATCTTTTAAACTAATTTTGTTCTCATAGAGTGCTTTACCTATAATTACTCCTTCGCACCCTAAATCTTTCAATGTATGAAGGTCATCGATTGAAGAAACACCTCCTGATGCAATCAATTTTATGGATTGGCCATCACTCTTTGAACATGTGTCGATAATGTTTTTGTATAAATCAAATGAAGGGCCTTCTAACATTCCGTCTTTTGAAATATCAGTACAAATCACATACTGGATTCCTTTTTTTTGGTAATCTTCAATAAATGGAATGACCTTTAAATTACTTCCTTTTTGCCAACCACTGATTGCAATTTTGCCTTCTTTGCAATCGGCTCCCAGAATGATTTTTGCAGCTCCATATTTAGACACCCAACTATCAAAAGTCTTTGTGTCATTCACTGCGATACTTCCTCCTGTGATTTGTCGTGCACCAGAATTGAACGCTATATACAAATCTTCATTTGTTTTGAGTCCACCTCCAAAATCGATTTTCAAACTGGTTTTTGAAGCAATCAATTCTAAAATCTTGTAATTGACAATGTGTTTTGCTTTGGCTCCATCTAAATCTACTAAATGCAGATACTCAATTCCTGCAGCTTCAAACTGCTTGGCGACTTCCAATGGGTTTTCGTTGTATATTTTTTTGGTATCATAGTCACCTTTGGTCAGCCTAACACATTTTCCATCGATGATATCTATTGCTGGAATAATTCTCATATTATAATTCTAAAAAGTTTTTTAATAATTGTTCTCCTGCCATACTGCTCTTTTCCGGATGAAATTGAACTGCATAAAAGTTCCCTTTTTGTAGTGCAGAACTGAAAATCAATCCATATTCGGTTTCAGAAATAGTATCTATGCATAATTCTGCATAGTAACTGTGTACAAGGTACATGTATTCGTCGTCCTTTATACCATGAAAAAGTGTTGATTTCAAATTAGCTACAGTATTCCACCCCATTTGAGGGACTTTGACATCATTTGAAAACCGTTTTACATTGACATCAAAAATCCCTAATCCTTTAGTGTTACCCTCTTCTGTAGAGTTACACATCAATTGCATGCCCAAACAAATACCCAAAACTGGTTGCTTTAGGTTGGGGATCAAAGCATCAAGCTGACTGGCTCGTAACATATTCATTGCACTACTTGCCTCGCCAACCCCAGGGAAAATAACTTTGTCAGCTAAAAAAATTTCTGTTGGATTATTAGATAAAACCGCATCAAAGCCTAATCTCTTCAATGCAAATTGAATACTCTTTATATTACCTGCACCATAATCAATAATTACTGTTTTCATTAGAGTGTTCCTTTTGTTGATGGGAGAATCATTTTGTCAGCATCGCGTTTCACAGCCATTTTTATGGCTTTTGCAAACGCTTTGAATATGGCTTCAATTTTATGATGTTCGTTCGTTCCTTCTGCCTTGATGTTCAGGTTGCATTTGGCACCATCGGTAAAGGATTTAAAAAAGTGAAAGAACATTTCAGTTGGCATTTTACCAACCATTTCACGTTTAAAATCTGCTTCCCAAACCAACCAATTTCGACCTCCAAAATCAATCGCCACTTGTGCTAGACAATCATCCATTGGCAAACAGAAACCATAACGTTCTATTCCTAACTTATTTTCTAGGGTTTTGGCAAATACCTCTCCCAAGGCAATCGCTGTATCTTCAATGGTGTGGTGTTCATCGACCTCTAAATCACCATCAACATTGATGTTCAAATCCATTTGTCCATGACGAGCGATTTGGTCGAGCATGTGGTCAAAAAATGCAATGCCAGTATTGATATTACTTTTTCCAATACCATCAAGGTTTAAATCAATGTTTATCTTGGTTTCATTTGTGTTTCTAACGATGCTGCCTTTACGGTCTCCTCCTTTTAAGAACTCATAAATCTTTTTCCAATCATTGGTTTCCAATGTGATATAACCTTCCAGACCATCTCTATCAAAAAAAGCTTTATCTGTTACAGGGTTGTCGTTAATAAGAATCCCTTTGGCTCCAAGGTTTTTAGCCAACTCAATATCTGTCAATCGATCACCAATAACAAACGAATTTGTCAAATCGTAACCCTCTGAAAAATAGCCTGTCAATAAACCTATTCTCGGCTTTCTTGTTGGAGCCTTTTCTTCTTCAAATGTCCTATCAATATATTGCTCCTTAAATTCAATACCTTCACCTTTTAAAGTTTCTATGATAAAATTATGAACTGGCCAAAAATCAGTTTCTGGAAAACTATCAGTTCCAAGGCCATCTTGGTTGGTGACCATTACAATTTCAAAATCAAGTTCTATAGCTATTCTTGCTAAATACTGGAATACTTTTGGGTAAAACATCAACTTTTCAAAATTGTCAATTTGTTTGTCTTTTGGTTCTATGATGATGGTTCCGTCTCTGTCTATAAATAAAACACGTTTCATATTATATGGATTTTAAAACTGAAATTAGTTGTTGATTTTCTTTATTGGTTCCAATGGTCAATCGTAAACAATTCTTGCATAAAGGCTGGTTGGTTCTATTGCGAATAATAATGCCTTTCTGCATCAGTTGATTATATCGCCTATTGGCATCATCGACCTTAATTAAAATAAAGTTTGCGTCAGATGGATATACTTTTTTGATAAACTCTAATGATGTGAGCTCTTCGATAATTAATTGTCGTTCCTTTAAAAGGGTTTCAATTTGTTCAGTGACTAAATTGGATAAATTTAATTGCTGAATGGCTTTTTTCTGTGTCAGTTCATTGATGTTATAAGGTGGTTTGATTTTGTTCAATACTGATATGATTTCTATGGAAGCATAACAGATTCCAAGCCTAATTCCTGCCATTCCATAGGCTTTTGACAAGGTTTGGGTGATGACGAGGTTTGGAAACTCTTGCAAACGTTTTGACCAACTTTCCTGTTCGGAAAAATCGATATAGGCTTCATCAATGACTACAATACCTCTAAATTTATTGAGCAACTCCTCTACTTCTCCTTTATTAAAACTGTTTCCTGTTGGGTTATTTGGTGAGCATAAAAACAATATCTTGCTACCATCCGTTGAAGCATTTAAAATTTGAGCCACTTTTGGCTGAAAGGTTTCAGACAATTCCACTGCAATAGTTTCCACTGCGTTTACATTTGCCAAAACTTCATACATGCCATAGGTTGGTGGTAAAATGATGATATTGTCTTTATTGGGTTCGCAAAACATTCGTACAAGCAAATCGAGAACTTCATCACTACCATTTCCAAGCAGTATATTTTCGGAAGGAATGCCTTTTAATCTTGAAAGTTTTTGTTTCAACTCCTTTTGATGAGGGTCTGGATAGCGATTGACACCATTGTTGAAAGGATTTTCATTGGCATCGAGAAAAGTCATATCTTCTTTAAGCCCTTTAAATTCATCCCTTGCTGATGAATAGGGTTTAAGTGTTTGTATGCTTGGTCTAATTAAACTCTGAATATTCATTATATGATATCTTTTAATCTGATTGATACTGCGTTTTTGTGTGCCTGTAAGCCTTCTGCTTCTGCCATCAATTCTATCGAGTTTCCAATGTTCATTAAACCTTCTTTTGTAATTTTTTGAAACGTAATGTTTTTTAGAAAACTATCTAAATTCACTCCAGAATACGCTCTGCTAAAACCATTGGTTGGTAACGTATGATTAGTTCCTGATGCATAATCACCTGCGCTTTCTGGTGTGTAATTTCCAATAAACACAGAACCAGCATTTACAATTCCCTTTACGAAGAAATCCTCATTTTTAGAACAGATAATGAAATGTTCTGGTGCATACTCATTGATCAATTGTAATGCTGTTTCGTCTGAATCCACAATGATTAATTTTGAATTATTGATGGCTTTTTGGGCAATGTCTTTTCTAGGCAAATCGTTCAGTTGTTTTTCAACCTCTGTTTTAACTTCTGATAACATTGATTGTGACGTTGTGACCAAGATCACTTGACTGTCCGTTCCATGTTCTGCTTGACTCAACAAATCGGAAGCCACATAGGAAGCATTGGCCGAATCATCAGCAAATACCAACAATTCACTCGGTCCTGCTGGCATATCAATGGCAACACCGTATTTAGTTGCTAATTGTTTTGCTACAGTCACAAATTGATTGCCTGGACCGAAAATTTTATAAACTTGCGGAATGGTTCCCGTTCCAAAGGTCAAAGCTGCGATGGCTTGTATGCCTCCTACTTTATATATCTTTGTAACGCCACATAATTGTGCTGCATATAATATTTCGTTGGCAATCTTATTTTCTTTATTTGGTGGTGAACACAGAATGATTTCTTTGCAGCCTGCAATCTGTGCTGGAACTGTAAGCATCAAGACAGTTGAAAACAATGGCGCAGTGCCTCCAGGGATATATAAGCCAATTTTCTCAATTGGACGTTTTTTTTGCCAACACTTCACGCCTGGCATTGTTTCCACTTCTACCTTATTTGTTTGTTGTGCCTTGTGAAACGTTTCAATATTAGTTTTGGCTATTTTTATGGCTACTTTTAGTTCTTCAGAAACGAGATTTGCTGCTGATTGGATTTCTTCTACCGAAACCAATTCCAATTTTTTATCAACGCCATCGAATAACGCGGTATACTTCTCTATCGCTTTATCGCCATTGCGCTTAACGTCCTCGAAAATTTGATTGACTGTGATTTCAATGTTTTCCACGGTTTGGGTTGGTCGTTTTAGGATTTCGGACCAAGATTCTTTATTCGGGTTTTTTATGATTTGCATTAGTTTGATGTTTTTAGTTTTTATTCATGGTATTCCTGCCTGCGCAGGAATTTGTCAAACGACCATATTTTCAATTGGGCATACCAAAATTCCTTCGGCGCCATGGATTTTTAACTCATCAATGACTTCCCAGAATTCATTTTTGTTGATGACAGAATGCAGTGAACTCCAACCTTCTTTAGCAAGAGGCAAAATCGTTGGACTGTTCATTCCTGGAAGAATGTTAATTATTTTTTCTAATTTATCGTTCGGTGCATTGAGCAGTATGTATTTGCTTTGACGACCTTTTAAAACGGATTGTAATCGAAATTGTAGTTTGTTTAATACCAACTTGTTTTCATTTGAAATTTCGTTTGAAACGGCTAAAACAGCTTCTGACTTTAGTAGGACTTCTACTTCTTTCAATCCATTTTTAAACAATGTACTTCCACTCGAAACAATATCCACAATGGCATCTGCAAGCCCAATGTTTGGAGCTATTTCAACCGAGCCGTTAATAATGTGAATATTGGCTTCGATGTTATTGTCTTGAAGGAATTGACTGACTGTGTTTGGGTAAGATGTTGCTATTCGCTTCCCTTGTAAATCCTGCATTCCTTTATACTTTACAGATTTTGGAACAGCAACAGACACTTTACACGTTGAAAACCCCAATTTTTCAATTATGGAAATCCCGTTTCCTTTTTCGACGAGAATGTTTTCGCCAATGATGGCTGCATCGACTACTCCATCTTTTAAATATTGGGGAATATCGCCATTTCGGAGATAGAATATTTCCAATGGAAAGTTTCTGGCCGAAGCTTTAAGTTGGTCTTTACCGTTGTCAATTGAGATTCCAACATCATTGAGGATTTTCATGGAATCGTCGTGCAAACGCCCCGATTTCTGTACTGCAATTTTTAATTTACTCATATTTCCTTTTGTGTTTTGACTTGAGTAAATCTTTCTGGAAAGAGATTCCTGCGTTTGCAGAAATGAAAAAACCGCTTGATTTACTCAAACGGTTTTAAAATATCTTGGTTTTATTCAATACATCTTCAGTTCGCTTGAGTGCAAATATGATGATGGTGATGATGTAATTGAATAAAATTCATGTTCTGTTTTGTTGTTTACAAAGATTGCTAATTATAATTTACAATTCCTAATCCTTACCAATTAAATTTATGTTAACTTTATTGATTGCCAAGAATAATAGGCAAGCCATCTTTACCAGAACCAATCACAATTACCTTACTATTCGGCGACTCCGCCAACTTCATTGTGGCATCAATCCCTTTGTCCTGAAGGATTTTATCGGTCAGTGATGCACTTAAGATTCGATTGGATTCTGCTTTACCTTCAGCTTCGATAATCACTTTTTCTGCTTCTTTGGCAGCTGTTACCAATCTAAACTCATATTCCAATGATTCTTGTTCTTGTCTCAATTTACGCTCAATAGCTTCCTTAATGGTATTAGGTAAAGTAACGTCTCTTACCAGAACTTCATTCAATTGCACGTATTGTTTCTCAAGTATCTTTTTCGTTTCATCAAAAATTTCATCTTGTATGGCATCTCTTTTGCTTGAATACAATTGTTCTGGCGTGTAACGACCCACCACACTACGTGCAGCACTTCTAATGGCTGGTTGAATGACACGTTGCAGGTAATTCTCACCAAGATTCTGATGTAAATTGCCTAATTTATTATATACAGGCTCATACCAAGCCGACGCATCAATTTGAATTTCCAGTCCGTTTGAAGATAACACTTTCATTTTTTCAAATAATTCTTGTTGACGCACTTCATAAACGATTACTTTATTCCAAGGTGCAATAATGTGAAAACCTTCACCTAAAGGTGGCTCATTGATAACGACACCATTATCAAAAGTTTTATAAAGTACACCAGCTTCACCAGAGCCAATAGTTACTGCCGATTTGGCAAGTAAAATAATAAGTACAATAGCAGTAATAATTGCAGGTAATGCAATTTTTGGTAATCTTTCCATAGTTATTTTCTTTTTTAAATTAATCCGTTGTATTTTCTAATGAACCATTCAGCAGAGAGGCTCAATGCGATAATTGCGAGTAGAAATTTCCAATCAATCAAAGGTACGACATTTTTGCTGCTTTTTTGAATGGTGACAAAGCGATTGTCATTCATCAAGCTATCAACTAATGTTTTGGTGTCTCCAATAAAATAAGAAGTTCCTTGACTATTTGTAGCCAATGTTTGGAGTTTTGTTACATTGGCATTAAGAAATTGTTGCTCTACATTATAATCGAGGATTTTGATTTCACCTGATTTAGAAATATTTTCGTTAGCTACCGAAACAGTGAAGGAATAATCTCCAGCTGGCAAACCGCTTAAATCAACCTCATAGTTAGTGTTTTTCAAGATGAAGGGAAAGGTTCTTGTCGCTTCCGTGCCTTTGTTTTTTAACGTGATATTCAACGTTGCAGTGGCATCAAACTCATAATTTTTATTGAAATATTGTGCGCTGATTTTGACATCGTCATTACCATTGTAAAATGATTCATAGGTAACATTCAGTCGGGTTTTTTGTTGGTTGGAACTTAAATATTGAACCAATTTTCCCATAAAATCATCAAAATTGGTAAACGATTGGTTATCGAGATAACTTTGAGATCGCCAACGCCAAATACCTTCGCCTATCAAAATGCCTTCTCTTCTGCCATTAGTTTCAAAAGTTGACAATAATGCTTCTTTTAACTGTGTCCCATTAATCGTTTTATATAAAATGATTTCAGTTGGTACGGAAAATTTGGTTTCTCCAAATTCAGATTTCAAAGGTGGAAATTCACTGAAATTTAAATTATCAATAATGAATGTTGAATAGTTTGGATTTAATGTAGGTTGAAATTCTTCGGTTTGATTTGTAATGGATTGTGTATAATGTGACTGAAATCCATTTAAGGCTGACCAATTGGTTTGTGAACCAACAATGGTGAATGTATTAAGCTTTAGCTTATCAATTTCATCAAAAACCAATCTAAAGTTATTATTCGGCTGGTATAGTATAACTAATTGAAAATCATTTGATTGACTTATATAATCATTCGGTTTTAAAATCGTTGCCTGACGTTGCTCATTACTTTCTATAGATTTCTTTAAAGCACCCAAATCTGGATGGATGATATCAGAAACGATAGCAACACTTGTTTTTTGGTCAATCACTTCTACAGCAAAATTCTTGATATTGTTGACTGTGTTTTTTTCATTCTCAATAGGGATAATTTCAGCTCGGTAACTACTAACACCTACTCTATTTGCAGGTAAAGTGATATTGACGATCTGTGATGAATTGTTTTTGCTAAAACTGATGTTTTGCGAAAAAACAGTTGAAGAACCTGATGTGATTATTAATTGTGTCGTAACGTTTGAATCACCTGTATAAACTGCAATCAGCTCTACTGGGAACTGGTTTTTGAGATAGGCATACTTGTTGACGTTCAATTGTTGAATTTTGATATCGATATACTGGATTGTATCTCCAAGGATCACTGGAAAAATAGGCTGTTTAAAACGATTGGTTGCATATTCATAATCGTTTCCATAAGTTTGGTTTCCGTCCGTAATCAATACCGTAGGTGCCGTAGAGCTACCATATACTTGTGATAATTTATCAAACAATAACGCAGGATTGGATTGTTTCTCATCAAATGATAACGAATCTGATGCTTTTACAACTTTACCAAACGTATAATATTCCAAATTGAAACGCTCATTTAAGGGTTTGTTGGATTCTAATTCAGCTATTAGTTGCTTTACTCTAGAATTTTGTTTTAAATATGCTACAGATTCTGAATTGTCCACAGCGATAACCAAATTAGGTTTTTCGTTGAAATAGGTAATTTTGTCAAACTTTGGATTAATCAATAACAGCAATACAGAAAAAATGGTCACAAATCTCAAAAAAGTTAAAAGCATATTTACCTTGGTTCGCTTTTTTGATTTATAGACATACTGAAAAAGCGCTAATGATAGCGCTATGATTCCAGCTAATATGATAAATAGAATTGTTTCTGTATTCATTAAGAGGATTTACGATTTAAATATGTTAAGGTTTTTTTCCACGAATACACGAATGTTTTTTTAAAATTATCGCAGACTGTGAACTCAAGACTGCATACTGCCTACTATGTCAGCATTCCACCGTCAACATTTATTGTTTGGCCTGTGACATAAGCACTCATGTCGCTAGCCAAGAAAACACAAACATTTGCAATATCTTCAGGAGTTCCACCTCGTTTTAATGGAATGGCATCTCTCCAACCTTTTACAGTGTTTTCATCTAATTTGGCTGTCATTTCGGTTTCTATAAACCCCGGAGCAATCACGTTGCTTCTAATGTTTCGAGAGCCTAATTCCAATGCAACCGACTTTGAAAATCCAATGATACCAGCTTTAGACGCAGCATAATTGGTTTGCCCTGCATTTCCTTTAACACCAACGACCGAACTCATATTGATGATGGATCCTTTGCGCTGTTTTAACATGGTACGCTGCACTGCTTTGGTCATGTTGAATACCGACTTTAAATTGACTTCGATGACTTTATCAAAATCTTCTTCAGTAATACGCATCAATAAATTATCTTTAGTGATACCTGCATTGTTTACCAAAATATCGATGCTTCCAAACTCTTCAGCAACGGCATCTGCTAATTGTTGTGCTTCATTAAAATCAGCTGCATTACTTTGGTAGCCTTTTGCTTTTACGCCTAAATCGTTTAATTCTTTTTCAAGTGCATTGGCAGATTCTACAGAAGAACTGTATGTAAAAGCCACATTTGCACCATGTTGTGCAAAGACTTCGGCAATTCCTTTACCAATTCCTCTTGAAGCGCCTGTGATAATGGCCGTTTTTCCTTCTAATAATTTCATGTGTTTAAATTAGATTAGTTGATATTCAAATATAGGGATTACAAATTATACCAAATAAAAAACCTCATAAAATTATGATGAATTTATGAGGTTTTAATATGAATTGAATAAGGTTTTTATCCCAACACTTCTTTTACTTTCTTTCCGATTTCAGCAGGAGAATCAACAACATGAATTCCACAAGCTCTCATGATTTTCTTTTTAGCCTGCGCAGTGTCATCGCTTCCACCAACAATAGCACCAGCATGTCCCATAGTACGGCCAGCAGGCGCAGTTTCACCAGCTATAAAACCTACAATTGGTTTTTTGCTTCCGCTGGCTTTATACCAGTTAGCAGCATCTGCCTCCAATTGACCTCCAATTTCACCAATCATTACCACACATTCAGTTTCTGGGTCATTAATCAACAATTCGACAGCTTGTTTAGTAGTTGTTCCGATAATTGGATCTCCACCAATTCCAATAGCTGTAGTAATTCCTAATCCTTGTTTTACAACTTGGTCAGCAGCTTCGTAAGTTAAAGTACCGGATTTTGAAACGATACCAACTTTCCCTTTTTTGAATACAAAACCTGGCATAATACCAACCTTGGCTTCACCAGGTGTAATTACTCCAGGGCAGTTAGGGCCAATCAATCGACACTCTTTGTCTTTTATGTAATCTGCAGCTTTAATCATATCAGCAACAGGAATTCCTTCGGTAATACAGATTATCACTTTGATACCAGCATCTGCAGCTTCCATAATGGCATCAGCTGCAAAGGCAGGTGGCACAAATAATATCGAAGTATCAGCTCCAGCTTTCTCCACAGCATCTTGTACAGTGTTAAAAACGGGTCTGTCTAAATGGGATTGCCCTCCTTTGCCTGGTGTTACTCCACCAACAACATTGGTTCCATACTCGATCATTTGGGTCGCGTGAAAAGTACCTTCACTACCTGTAAATCCTTGAACTATTATTTTTGAATTCTTGTTGACTAAAACGCTCATCTATTAATTTGATTTATTTTTTTAAAACGTCACAAAAGTACGTTTTTGAAACCTATTTTTAAAAGTATTTGTATTCTTTTATTTTGAAAATGATTTTAAGCTTAAAGCTCCACTGTCGGCTAACTGGCTTGTTTGAAAGCCTTTAATTATTTTATTGTCTTTAATTTCCCAAATTGAAGTGAAATGAGCTAAAGCAAATTCTTCGTCTGGGTTTTCGATTGTACTTCCGTATGATGTATATCTAATTACTATTGTATTGTTATCTTGTAGTAGATGGCTGATCTCAAATCTTACAGCTTGGTAGGTTTTGCTTATTTCTTCAAACACATTTTTTATCCCATTGAAGTCCAGTGCAGTAAAACCTTTGCTACTGTGCCAATTTAAAATACAGTCTTTGTGAAAGTATTTATCAACTGCTTCTGAATTGTTTGCCAAATCAGAATCATAAAAATTCTTCACTATTTCTTTAGGTGTCATTTACTTGTTTTTTAAATCTTCCAAAATTTTTGGCAACTGCTTGATAGTGGCCATTTCTTTTAATTTAACTCTAACCTCATCAGCTGGAGAGCCAAAATAAGTTTTGCCTCCTTCTAAAGATTTACTAATTCCAGATTGTGCTTGGATAACAGCTTTAGAGCCAATAGTAATTCCGCTAGTACTTCCAACTTGTCCCCAAAGGGTAACTTCATCTTCTATTATAACACAGCCTGCAATTCCTGTTTGCGAGGCAATAAGGCATTTTTTGCCAATAATCGTATCGTGACCAATCTGTATTTGATTATCTAGTTTTGTGCCTTCTCCAATAGTGGTATCTCCAGTAACACCTTTATCTATTGTACATAAAGCACCAATATCAACATTGTCTTTGATGACCACACGACCTCCAGAGATTAGTTTGTCAAAACCTTCTGGTCTTTTTTTATAATAAAATGCACTTGCTCCTAGAACCGTTCCTGCATGAATGGTTACGTTATTGCCAATAACAGTATCGTCATAGATACTTACATTGGAATGAATCACACAATTATCGCCAATAGTTACATTGTTGCCGATAAAACAATTGGGCTGTATGATTGTATGCTTCCCTATTTTTGCGGAAGGTGAAATTGAAGTACTTGACGATTGGAACGGTTTAAAATGTAAGGTCAATTTATTGAAATCTCTAAATGGATCATCACTTATCAAAAGAGCCTTACCTTTAGGACAATCTACTACTTTGTTGATTAAAACAATGGTGGCTGCTGACTGCAATGCCTTATCGTAATACTTGGGATGATCAACAAATACAATATCTCCAGCTTCAACAACATGTATTTCATTCATACCGAAAACAGGGAAATCATCAGCTCCAACATACGTGGTATTGATGATTCCTGCTATTTGTTTTAGAGTATATGGTTTTGGAAATTTCAATTAAATTATTCTTTTATTCGTTCTTTGTAAGTTCCCTTTTCGGTTTCAATTCTTATTTTGTCGCCTTCATTTATGAATAGTGGAACATTGACCTCTGCACCAGTTTCTACGGTTGCAGGTTTAGTCGCATTAGTGGCTGTATTTCCTTTGATTCCAGGCTCGGTAGCGGTTACTTCAAGAATAACTGTCGCAGGCATTTCTACAGAAAGAGGCATGTTGTCTTCTGTGTTTATTAAAATAGTTACCACTTCACCTTCTTTCATTAGATCTGGTCGATCTAAAGCTGCTTCTGATAAACGTATTTGTGTATAATCTTCAGTATTCATAAAGTGGTAAAACTCACCATCATTATATAAAAACTGGAATTTGTGGGTTTCCACTCTTACATCTTCAATTTTGTGTCCTGCGGAAAACGTATTATCCAACACTTTTCCGTTAGTAACACTTTTCATTTTCGTTCTGACGAAAGCTGGTCCTTTACCTGGTTTAACGTGAAGAAATTCTATTATTTTGTATATGTCATGATTATATCTAATACATAATCCATTTCTTATATCTGATGTACTTGCCATTGTGTTTTTTTAAAAATTAGATTGTTGTTAATTTGATTTGAAATAGCCTTTCATAATACCTCGATGCGAATTCTTTATAAACTGAAGAATCTCATCGCGCTCTGGTGTGGCTTCCATTTCGGCCTCAATAATTTCTGAAGCTTGAGTGTTGTTATAGTTTTTTTGATAAAGAATCCTGTAAATGTCCTGTACCTCACGTATTTTATCTGAAGTAAAACCTCTGCGTCTTAAGCCAACAGAGTTGATTCCAACATATGATAATGGCTCACGAGCAGCTTTTACAAAGGGAGGAACATCTTTACGCACCAAAGATCCGCCTGTTACAAAAGCATGATTACCAATTGAGCAAAATTGATGCACTGCAGTCATACCAGCCAATACAACATAGTCGCCTACTGTAATGTGACCAGCTAAAGTGCTGTTATTTGAAAATATACAGTTATTGCCCACAATACAATCGTGAGCAACGTGGCAATATGCCATAATAAGGCAATTGTTTCCAATAACCGTTTTCATTCTGTCTGTAGTACCACGATTAATGGTAACACATTCTCTAATAGTAACGTTATCTCCAATAACCGTTAGTGTATCTTCGTCTTTATATTTCAAATCTTGAGGGACTGCAGAAATCACAGAACCAGGAAATATATTGCAATTTTTACCAATTCGTGCACCTTCCATAATGGTGACGTTACTACCTATCCAAGTTCCTTCTCCTATCGTGACATTATTATAAATTGTTGTAAATGGTTCAATCACAACATTTTTTGCGATTTTGGCTCCAGGATGGACGTATGCTAATGGTTGGTTCATGTTATTTTACTTTTGAAATTTGCGCCATTAATTCGGCTTCTGCACAAAGTTTTCCGTTAGCATAGGCATAACCTTGCATGTGACAAATACCACGACGTATAGGCGTTATCAGATCACATTTGAATATGAGTGTGTCTCCAGGAACAACTTTTTGTTTAAATTTTACATTATCTATTTTCATAAAGAACGTTAAATAATTTTCAGGATCTGGTACAGTACTTAACACCAAAATCCCTCCTGTTTGTGCCATTGCTTCAACAATCAAAACACCAGGCATCACAGGAGCTCCCGGAAAATGCCCTGCAAAAAATGGCTCGTTCATCGTTACGTTTTTTAATCCGATAACACCAGAATCTGTCAGTTCAAATATTTTGTCGATAAGCAAGAATGGTTGACGATGAGGCAACATATCCATGATCTTGTTAACGTCCATAAGAGGCTCTTGATTCAAGTCTATGTTTGGTACGTTATTACGACGTTCATTTTTAATCAATTTTGATAATTTCTTCGCAAATTGAGTATTAATAAAATGTCCTGGTTTGTTAGCTATGATCTTTCCTCTAATACGTGTTCCGACCAAAGCCAAATCACCAACAACATCCAATAGTTTGTGACGCGCAGCTTCGTTTGGGTGATGTAATGTTAAGTTGTCAAGAATTCCGTTTGGTTTGATGGCAATGGAATCTTTTTTGAAAGCAATTTTTAGCTTTTCCATTGTTTTGGCAGACAATTCTTTGTCAACATAAACGATGGCATTGTTTAAATCACCTCCTTTTATTAAGCCATTTTCCAATAACATTTCAATTTCATGCAAAAAACTAAAGGTTCTTGCGTTGGAAATGTCTTCTTTAAAATCTGATAGGTGATTTAATGTTGCGTTTTGGGTTCCTAATACTTTAGTGCCAAAATCGACCATTGTTGTTATTTGGTATTCTTTGGCAGGCATCACGATAACTTCGCTACCCGAATCTTCGTCTGCGTAAGACACAACATCAGTTACTACATATTCTTCCCTGACTTCGTCTTGTTCTTCAACACCAGCTTTTTCTAATGCTTCAACAAAAAACTTCGATGATCCATCCATAATTGGAGGTTCGGAAGCATCTAACTCTATAATGGCATTATCTAAATCCATCCCAACTAAAGCAGCCAAGACATGCTCTGATGTTTGAATTGTGACTCCGTTTTTTTCTAAACAGGTACCACGTTGTGTGTTGGTTACATAATTTGCATCTGCTTCGATAGTTGGACTGCCTTCTAAATCAACTCTTTTGAAAGCAAAGCCTGTGTTTTCTGGGGCTGGACAAAACGTAAGCGTTACATTTTTTCCTGTATGCAATCCAACACCAGTTAATGAGACCTTATTTTTAATGGTCTTTTGTTTAATGTCTGTTTTAACTATTGCCATTTACTTTTTTATCAATTTCATTAATTTCTCTCATGATCTTTGGTAGGTTTTTAAAATACACATACGATTTATTAAAGTCACCATACGAAAATGCAGGTGAGCCTTGTAGAATCTCATTATCTTTTATATTTCTACCAATACCTGATTGTGCTTGTATTTTTACATTATTGCCAATGATTATATGACCAACAATACCTACTTGACCACCTATTTGACAATTCTCACCAATTTTTGTCGAACCTGCAATTCCTGTTTGAGCAGCAATAACCGTGTTTTTGCCAATCTCAACATTATGAGCAATTTGGATTTGATTGTCGAGTTTTACACCATTTCTAATCACAGTAGAACCTAACGTGGCTCTATCAATCGTTGTGGCTGCACCAACATCGACATAATCTTCCAAAATGACATTGCCTGTTTGTGGCACTTTTGAATATTCACCATTTTCATTTGGCACAAAACCAAAACCGTCAGCACCAATTATCGCTCCAGAGTTAATGACACAATTTTTTCCAATCACACATTCTGAATACACTTTTGCGCCTGCAAAAAGGATTGTGTTATCGTCGATTGCAACATTGTCACCTATATAACAATTAGGAAAAATCTTCACATTGTGACCAATTGTTACATTCTCTCCTATATAGGTAAATGCACCTATATATATATTGTCGCCATACTTTGCAGATTGCGCCACAAAAGATGGTTGCTCTATACCAGTTTTATTAAGCTTTACCTGATTGTAATATTCCAATAATTTTGAAAACGATTTATAAGCATCCTCCACCTTTATAAGTGTCGTCGTGATAGCGCTTTCGGGTTCGAAAGTTTTATTTACTATCGTGATGGACGCTTTGGTTGAGTATATGTATGACTTATATTTAGGATTTGCCAAAAAGGTTAATGAGCCTTCGGATCCTTCTTCGATTTTAGAAAGTTTAGAAACTTCAACATCAGGATTACCAATAATGTCGCCTTCTAAAATTCCTGCGATTTGTGTTGCTGTAAACTTCATTAAACGCAAAAATAGAAAAAATGTATCACATTTTGTCCTTTGGATAACAGATATAATATTTTGTGACTGTTTTTGAAAGGGCTTTTAAGTTCAATTGATCAGAGGCCTTGACGATATCTTCTATTTTGCCAGATTTGTGCAAGATATTGATATGCTGTGTTTCTAACTGATAGGCCTGGTTTGAAATGTCACCCATAAACACAAAGTAGCTTGCTTCTTCTTTAGATATCTGATACTTTTCGATAAGCTTTTGGGTGTGCTTTTCAAGGGCTTCTCTTCTGATTTTTTTATTCTTTAACTTAATTTTCAGCAAATCTCTGTTAATGATCATATCTGATAGATTTCTTAATACAAAATCATCATGTGATTGCCATTCTTTCATTGCTGAAATGATGTCATAATCATCTAGCTTTGAAAAAATTTCGAGAGTTGTATCATTAAAATTGTCAAGAGAAATCTCGTTTTGTAAAAAATAACTCAACGCGCTACTTGCCTTCAACTCTATACCTTTATTGGTAAGTTCTTTGGCTCTTTTGAGCATTCGCATCAATAGCTGTTCAGCAACCAAACTTGTTTTGTGGAGGTACACTTGCCAATACATCAAGCGTCTTGCTACCAAAAATTTTTCGACACTATATATTCCTTTTTCTTCAATGACCAACTCATCATCAACAACATTGAGCATGGTGATAATACGCTCACTATTGATATTTCCTTCAGCAACTCCTGTATAAAAACTATCACGCTTTAAATAATCGGCTCTATCCATGTCCAATTGACTCGAAATAAGTTGGTACATGAACTTTCTAGGGTAATCTCCTTTAAAAACTGCAATGGCAAGCGTTAAACTTGCGTTAAATTCTTCGTTCATTTTCTCCATAAAACGAAGTGAAATGGACTCATGCGACACACCATTAACAATACTATGCTCCATCGCATGGCTAAATGGTCCATGACCTATATCATGCAATAAAATAGCAATGTATAGTGCGTTTTCTTCATCGTCAGAAATACTAACTCCCTTAAAACGAAGCACATTGACGGTTTTTTGCATTAAGTGCATGCATCCAAGCGCATGATGAAATCGTGTATGATGAGCACCTGGATACACAAGATACGAAAGCCCCATTTGCGAAATACGACGTAACCTTTGAAAGTAGCGATGCTCAATCAAATCAAAAATCAATGCATTGGGAATAGTAATAAATCCGTAAATTGGGTCGTTAAATATCTTGAGTTTGTTGGACATCTGTTTATACTATAATATATTAGGTTTCGACTACGCTCAATCAGACATTTCTAATTATCAATAAACAAATATACATGAACACTATAAATATTCTTTGGGTTGACGATGAAATTGATTTATTAAAACCACATATTCTCTTTTTAGAACAGAAACAATACAAAGTCACAACATGTAAAAGTGGCACTGAAGCTTTAGAGATCATCGATGACACCAACTTTGATATTGTGTTTTTAGACGAAAACATGCCAGGATTGACTGGCTTGGAAACTTTGAATGAAATCAAAGAGAAACGTGCCAACCTTCCTGTAGTAATGATTACCAAAAGTGAAGAAGAATATATTATGGAAGAAGCTATTGGAAATAAAATAGCGGATTATTTGATAAAACCTGTAAATCCTAATCAGATTTTATTGAGTTTGAAAAAAAACTTGGACCATTCTAGATTGGTTTCAGAAAAAACGACTTCTAACTATCAGCAAGAATTCAGAAAAATCGCCATGGATTTGGCAATGGTGAACAGCTATGATGAATGGGTTGATTTATACCAAAAACTGATTTATTGGGAACTGCAACTCGAAGACATTGAAGATGTTGGCATGACTGAAATTTTGGAGTCACAGAAAAACGAAGCCAATATGCAATTTGGAAAGTTTATAGAAAAAGTGTACCCAAAATGGTTTAGTGGAGATGAAGATGCGCCAATAATGTCGCACACATTGTTCAAAGAAAAAGTGGTACCTCAATTAAGCGAACAACAGCCTACTCTTTTGATTGTTATCGATAATTTACGCTATGACCAATGGAAAGCTTTTGAACCCATCGTTAACAATTATTACAAAAAAACAGCAGAAGATGCGTTTTTCAGTATTTTGCCAACTGCCACACAATATGCTCGTAATGCCATTTTTTCTGGATTGATGCCAAGTGATATGGAAAAGAAATATCCTCAATATTGGAAAAACGACACCGATGATGGTGGTAAAAATTTACATGAAGAAGACTTTTTAAATACGCAACTAAAACGTTTGGGTCTACAAAATCTAAGAACCGAATACCATAAAATCACCAATCTAAAGTCTGGAAAAAAGCTAGTTGAGAATTTTAAATCATTGAAAAATAATGATTTAACTGTTGTTGTTTACAATTTTGTCGATATGCTTTCACATTCCAAAACCGAAATGGAGGTCGTCAAAGAATTAGCATCCAATGATAAGGCATATCGCTCATTGACCTTAAGTTGGTTTAAAAATTCCCCATTGCTAGAAATGATTCAGCAAGCTCAACAATTGGGCTTTAAACTGATTTTAACAACAGATCATGGTACCATTAATGTAAAAAATCCTTCAAAAGTGATTGGTGACAGAGATACAAGTCTCAACTTACGCTATAAAACAGGCAGGAGTCTTACTTATGAAGACAAAGATGTTTTGGTTGCCAAAGACCCAAAAGCGATTCATCTACCATCAATAACGATGAGTAGCTCCTTTATTTTTGCAAAAGGTGATATGTTTTTAGCCTATCCAAACAACTTTAATCATTACGTCAGTTATTATCGAAACACTTATCAACATGGAGGTGTTTCATTGGAAGAAATGATTATTCCTTTTGTGGTGATGAATCCTAAATAATATCCTTGTAATGCAAATAAATCCGATGAAATACATATTTTTTTAGTTTTTCTCAATTTTTATTCCTATTATTGTCTTTCAAAAACTGAAATTAATTTGGTTATCAATGGAAATTACCTATCAAATTGGTGATATAGACAATGTTGCAGAAGTAGTTATCAAAGAGCTACATTCTAATATCGTCTTGCTTATTGGTGAGATGGGAGTTGGCAAAACAACCTTTATGAAATCGTTTGCCAAAGCGTTGGGGAGTACTGATGAAGTGACCAGCCCAACGTTTTCGATAGTGAATGAGTATCTAACGACAAATGATAAGATTTATCATTTTGATATGTATCGCATCAAGGATGAAGAAGAAGCCCTCCAATTTGGTTTTGAAGATTATTTATACTCTAATAGTTGGGTTGTCATTGAATGGCCAGATAGAGTTGCTAATTTGATACCGAATGATGTTGCCATTATTGACATTACCCAAAATAATGATGCCTCAAGAACCCTCAAATTGAGCCAAGATATAAGTTTAACCAAAAAATTAGCCAAAAACCTGCAAAAAACACCATAAAAAAAACAGCCTGACAAAGTGCATTATACTTGAAAAGTACGGAAAAACCGTAATCGAAAAGGTGATTTAAGTACTCATTTTAACATTTCTATATTATATATTTTGTATAAGTTGATGTTATATTTGAATAATTAATTAATTAAATCCCTTGAAATTATGAAAACTAAGAAGTACATCATCGCGATTGCATTATTTGGAGGCATGTTGTTTGCAGCTGAAGCTACAAATTTAATAGACCTAAATGATCAACAAATTACAAAAATTGATAAAGACAAAATCTTCGTCCCTAAACACGGATAGAAGAAGCATTATCGTTGGGACTATAATTGCAACAATTATAGCAATAACACCGTATTTATTTTATTTGTATGAAAGTGTTCCAGAAGAACCAGTCTGGAACACTTTTTTATTTACCTATAGAAGTGAAGGTTATAAAGATGCCAATACTGCAATGTGGTTATTTACCGGTAAGGCCATTCCTTTGCTTTTGATACTTATATGGTTCTTTACCTGTCGTCATTGGTGGTATCACGTTTTATTGATTCCAATGTCAATGTATATTTATCAAATTTTCGGACTTTTCAATACAGAATATTCTTATGTTGATGAATTTCAATTGATTTACCTAGTTCCAATAATGGCTATTGTCGTTCCCTCCATTTATTTAGTTAGGGCTCAAATGTTTAGCAAATTGAATGATGCAGACAAGACTCTACAAGAATTAGAGGAAGAGTTTATGTTCAAACCAAAAACACTCTGGGGAAAGATCAGGCAGTATTTTTAATTTTTAACTTACCACTATTTGAATAATTATTTGTAATTTGAATTTTCAATTAAAACTTCGATGAGCAAACAATTATCTCCATTTACCAAAGCGCAATTACTTCCACAGGAAGAAACTTTAGAAGTTTATAAAAAAAAAGGCAACCTCTTTATTGGGATTCCAAAAGAAACTTTTTTTCAAGAAAAGAGGGTTTGTTTAACTCCTGATGCAGTATCCGCATTAGTATCTAATGGTCATCGAGTAATGATTGAAGCTGGAGCTGGTGATGGTGCTAATTTTAAAGACAAAAGTTATAGCGAAGCTGGTGCCGAAGTCACCAATGATACTGCAAAAGTTTACTCCTGTCCTATCATTCTCAAGGTTGAACCGCCTTCAGTTGACGAAATACAACTTATCAACCCACAAACGTTGTTGATTTCAGCGTTGCAATTAAAAACACAACATAAAAAATACTTTGAAGCATTGGCTTCAAAACGCATAACTGCTCTAGCCTTTGAGTTCATTAAAGACGAAGATGGTGCTTACCCAGCCGTTAGAGCTTTGAGTGAAATTGCTGGAACTGCTTCCATTTTGATTGCTTCTGAATTATTGTCAAACATCAATGGAGGTAATGGGTTAATGTTTGGAAACATCAGCGGTGTGCCTCCAACCGAAGTGGTCATTATTGGAGCTGGAACCGTTGGTGAGTTTGCTGCACGCTCTGCCATTGGGCTTGGTGCCAACGTTAAAGTTTTTGATAACTCAATCACCAAACTACGTTGTTTACAGTCTAATCTAGGACAAACCGTTTACACATCAACACTTCAGCCAAAGAATCTAGTAAAAGCACTAAAGCGTTGCGATGTGGCCATTGGAGCGGTTAGGGGCTTAAACAGAGCTCCTATTGTAGTTACAGAAGCTATGGTAAATACCATGAAAACTGGCTCGGTGATTATCGATGTTAGCATTGATATGGGAGGCTGTTTTGAAACGAGTGAGATTACCAATCATGATAAACCAACATTCGAATATAATGGTGTCACCCATTACTGTGTTCCAAATATTCCAGCTCGATATTCACGTTCTGCTTCTGTATCAATAAGTAACATTTTTACACCGTATCTACTAAAAATAGCTGAAGATGGTGGCATCGAAAATGCACTTCGTTATGATAGAGGTTTAAAAAATGGGTTGTACTTTTACCACGGAATTTTGACCAACAAATCGGTTGCCGATTGGTTTGATTTAAAATTTAGTGATGTCAACTTGTTAATTTTTTAAACACTTATGAAATTTATTCATCGTTTGGGCTACTATTTAGGTGGCTTTTCTATTGGACTTATCTTGCTTGCCTTTTTTCTTTCTGGAAAGAAAACCTCATGTGATTATGGACCAAATGCAAGAACTACCAAAAATATTGCAAATAAAAAGAAGCTATATTCTGAAGATGCCAAATCAATAATGGAAATCTACCAAATGGACACCCTGTCAGTTTCCAATCTTATCAGATACGGAAACGTTGACTTTTCTAAAAGCGATACAAAATCTGAAGGCTGTAAAAGTTATAGTGTTGAAAACACTTTTAAAGACCTTAATGTGACCTTAAAGATTTCCAATTGCGATTCGGTTGCAACCATTCAATCTATTGATGTGAAACAATAAACTTGACCTAAAGAGCCAAGTTTATTGTTTTATTATCTGTGAATTATCTTAAGATGATTTTTTTGGTAACGACAGTTCTATTATCCACCAATTTCAATAAGTAGATACCAGCTGCAAAATTTGAAATATTCATAGTTTTAGTAAACGATTGTTGCTCCCCATTTTCAGAAATAACTTCGTGATATAATGTTTTTCCAGAAATATCATAAAGATAAATGCTGGAAACGCTCAATAAACCTGAAATTCTTATGTTTAAATTGCCATATGTCGGATTTGGATATACCAAGAACTCTAAATCTTCTGATGATTCTTCGGGCAATTCAGGATCAGCACAATCATTGACATAAACCATCACTTCATCTATATCATAATCTAGAGCATTATACACAGTAACGGAATATTCAGTATCAACCTCTGGGTTTACAGTAATACTTGCAGTTGTTTCACCTGTATTCCATAAATACTCATCACCTCCACTAGCGGTTAGGGTCACAGTATTATCTTGTAAACATACAGTAACGTCATTACCAGCATTAGCAGTAACAGATTGTAGTACGTTTACAACAACCTGCTTCTGATCTGAACAGTTATTGATATAACCAGTAACGGAGTAGGTTGTTGTAGCATTTGGACTTACAGCAATATTAGGCTGGGTTGCCCCATTATTCCATAAATATGTATTAGCTCCTGTAGCGGATAAGGTAACATATTCGCCCTGTAATATGGTAACTTCACTCCCATTAGTGATTATGACATTAGGATTTGGGTTAACATAAACTGTAACATCATCGGTATCTTGTAAATTTCCAACAAATACAGTAACAGAATAAGTTGATGTTGAAGTAGGATTAACAGTTATACTTGATGTCGTTGCTCCAGTACTCCATAAATAGGTGTCACCACCTGATGCGGTTAGAGTGGTACTGTATCCATGGCAGATGCTCACATCTGGCCCAGCATTTGCTTGTAAATTATTTACAAAAACGGTAACTGTATCTGTGCTTTGGCAACCATTTAACGTTCCTGTTACCGTATAGGTTGAAGTCACTGTTGGGTTTACCGTAATGCTCGAGGTCGTGGCTCCTGTATTCCATGAGTAACTAGCCCCTCCTGTTGCCGTAAGTGTCACGCTATCACCTGAATTGATGGTCACGTCAGCTCCTGCATTGATTGTTGGGACTGGGTTGACGGTCACTGTGACATCGTCAGTGTCCGAATTTGTTCCAGACGCATCAAAAGCGGTTACCGTGTATGTCATGGTCGTGGTTGGACTTACCGTTATGCTTGCAGTGGTCGCTCCTGTGCTCCACAAATAGGATGCGCCTCCTGTTGCTGTCAAAGTGGTACTGCCTCCATTACATATCGCAACGTCCTGGCCTGCATTTGCCGTGACGCTGCTATCTACCAAAAAAACGGTAACTGTATCTGTGCTCTGGCAACCATTTAACGTTCCTGTAACCGTATAGGTTGTCGTCACCGTTGGGCTTACCGTTATGCTCGATGTCGTGGCTCCTGTATTCCATGAGTAACTAGCTCCTCCTGTTGCCGTAAGTGTCACACTATCACCTGAATTGAAGGTCACGTCAGCTCCTGCATTGATTGTTGGGACTGGGTTGACGGTCACTGTGACATCATCCGAACTTGTACATCCGTTCTGTGTCACCTGTACCGAATAGGTAGTTGTTGCATTTGGATTGACATTTATGGTCTGTGTGGTTGCTCCTGTACTCCATAAGTAACTGCTTCCTCCTGTTGCTGACAACGTTACACTGGTGCTTTGACATGTAGAAACATCAGCGCCTGCATTTGCTACTGGTATCGGGTTTACTGTTACTGTGACATCGTCAGTGTCCGAATTTGTTCCAGACGCATCAAAAGCGGTTACCGTGTATGTCGTGGTCGTGGTTGGGCTTACCGTTATGCTTGCAGTGGTCGCTCCTGTGCTCCACAAATAGGATGCGCCTCCTGTTGCTGTCAAAGTGGTACTGCCTCCATTACATATCGCAACGTCCTGGCCTGCATTTGCCGTGACTCCAGTAGTGCTTTGAGGTACCTCAACCACCCACATTAATGGATATGAATTACTTTTTAAATTAGCATCATCCCAATTGCTTGCAAACAGAACTCTAGTTCCATCTCTATTTGGGACACCATGTGCTTGATGGTTATATGCTGCAGTAGCATTAAGGTTAGAATTATGTTTTGCAAAGCGTTCTATAGTTTGAGAATTATCCAATTTTATTGCAAATATCTCTCTTGTAGCCTCGTATCTATTAATGTCTGAAGGATGCCCTTGATCACTAACATAAGCCCATCCTGGTCTATTAATATTTCTGGTACTTATGTGTCCTCCCCAAAGCCCTCTATCACCAGTTGCTCCAGAATAAGGAAACAAACCTTGTTTAACACCGTTGTCTAATCTTGCATATGATAAGCTGTAACCACTAACTCCTTCATAGGCAACATAAACCTCATTACCTTGAGCATCATAACCAATATCTCCGTGAGGTCTACCATTGTAGAGGTGCCTTTCATTATTCATGAATTTATCATAAGACTTTATTCCCTGAAGTGGTCCCGAACCATCTGAATAGCCACTAATCACTACAAAATTGCCTGATTGAGAAACTGAAACCCAATCTATATTAGCAGTTCCCAGCGATTTGGTACTAACTATATTATCGTTGAGGATGTCATAAACAATGACTGTTTTGTTAGCTCCACTTACACCTATCAATGCAACGTATCTATCGTCATTTGATAAGTTTCCTTCATTATTGCCGACACTAATCGATGAATAATTTGAAAAAGTCCTCAATGTTGTGGTAACACCAGACACTATATTTTTCTTAACAAATGTTGAACTTCCTGCAGCATCATATGTATAGTTGGGTTCTGTGTTACTCCAAAGAGCTTTTGTATTGCTCTCATATAAAACTTGGTAAGTATTTCCGTCCAATATTTTAGAAGGAGAACCATCTGTCATAATTAGTGTTCCGTCCGCATTCCAAGGTTGGTTTTTCGCATATCTATGTCGCAGTTTTGAACAGTCACAGCCAAAAACCGATTCATCACTAATGCGAGTTACAGTATTGTTAGTTACTGGATCAGTAAAAGGTTGTAAATAGTTTGGGACATTTGTTGGGATTTGATAGTTCCCCCAATTAATTGATGAGACGGAAATATCTGGAGGATATGTCTGACCATACGTGTTAAGTAGGAAAACAAAAAACATAATAATAGATGTGCTTACAACACACCTTTTGTCACCTTTACGGCAACGAGAGTTTGGGGTATTCATTTGCTATTAATATTTGGGGCACAATATTATATGGACGAATCTAAAAAAAAATATCAATTTATCGTTTTTATGCTATTATTTTTCGATAAAAAGATATTTTATGAAATATAATTCTTACAATAAATATTTTATTTGTAAGAATTATTCCAAATTAATAGATTTTCATTGATCCATATAAAACCAATCAACTGATATAATTACGTCCAAAGCGATGATTTAGACGTTTATCAGTAAAAGTTTAACACTTGTAAGAAATCTTTTATTTACTTAAAAAAAAAAAGGTTAGTTGGTTCTTATCTGCATAATTTTCTACTTTTAATGCATAAAATCCTCTGAGTTGGGAAAAAAAAATATTGCATTCGTTATCTATAGTCTAGATTCTGGTGGAGCTGAACGCGTTGTGGCTACATTGGCCAACGCTTTGTCTTTGTATTATAATGTCACTATTGTAACATTAGTAAAAGGAGAATCAATATATCCATTAGATGATTGTGTTAAAATATTGCACTGTATGGATACAGTACCAAACAAGATTAATGCAATTGTATCTCTAAAAAATAATTATCGTCTATACTCAAGTCTTAAATATATTTTGAAAGAACAGTCTATCAAACTTACTTTGAGTTTTATGACAACTTCAAATGTTTTGGCTATTCTAGCTTCAAAATCAATTGGCATACCCTGTATTATTTCTGAGCGAAGTAATCCGTATGTTTATACACATAATATTTTTTGGAATCAATTAATAAAATGGACTTTTCCTAAATCAAATTATCTAGTTGTACAATCGCAATTAGTGAAGGATTATTATAAAGCACTTATGCCTTCAAACAAAATCGTGATTTTACCTAACCCTCTTTCAAATGAATTAGTGAAATTAAAAGATCGATCAATCGAAAGAAAGAACATTGTTTTAAACGTTGGACGATTGGATGAAAACAAAGCACAAGATCTTCTCATTAAAGCATTTTCTAACCTCCCTAACAATGATTGGGAACTAATTTTTGTTGGTGATGGCCCTTTGCTAGCTACATACAGTACACTGGTGCATCAATTAGGCATGTCAGAAAAAATAAAGTTTGTTGGAAAGACCAATGACGTTTCCATTTATTATAACCAATCTAAAATATTTGCGTTTACTTCAAAATCAGAAGGGTTTCCGAATGCTCTTATTGAAGCTATGTTTTTTGAAATGCCCTGTATTTCAACCGACTGCCCATCTGGACCATCTGAATTGATAGTTGATGGACTTAATGGATATTTAGTTCCTGTAAATGACCAAATAGCATTGGAGCGCCAATTATTAAAGCTGATGAAAGATTCTGATTTGTGTAAAACATTTGGAAACAATGCACTTAAAACAGCCTCTATGTATGAAGCAAGTTATGTTGTTAATCAATGGAAGCATTTAATTGATGATGCCATATGAGTTTTAGACAATTCATACCGACATATTTAAACGAGACAAAAAGTGATTTTAAGTTTCGGTTTACTGTGTTCACTCCTGTTTATAATGCTCAAAATACGATTGATCGTGTTCATAAATCACTCTTAAAACAAACGTTTACTGATTTTGAATGGCTAATTATTAATGATGGCTCGTCTGATCAATCAGATTCAGTCATTCAATCTATAATAGAAGCATCTCCACTTACTATTAATTACATTAACAACAAAACAAACAAACATAAAATTGCTTGTTTTATGGATGCTATTCAATTGGCAAAAGGTGAATTTCTGCTCACTTTTGATGCTGATGATGAATGCGTTCCTAACGCTTTAGAAGTATTCGACGATGAATACAACACTATTCCAGAACATTTAAAATCTTCAACATGTGCTGTCACAGGCTTATGTATTGACCAGAACAACCGCCTTGTTGGTGATTCTTATCCTACAGACCCTTATTACAGCAACACTTTTAAAACCTATGCTATAGACAACATTCAAGGGGAAAAATGGGGTTTTACAAAAACCAATGTATTAAGAGGTGTAAACTATACAGAGGCTTTCATTAGCCATGGCTATATGCCAGAAGGGCTTATATGGAGTTTATTGGCACAACAAGGTTATCAAACCAAATACATCAACAAAGTATTGCGTATTTATTATTTGGGAATTGAAAACTCCATCAGTTCGAGTGCTCAAGAGAAAGTTGCTCTTGGAACCATTTCTCAATATGTTTCTAACTTCAATTGGTTTTTTGAGAGCTCTTTTTTTAAAGCACCCATATTCTTCCTTAAAAATCTTTATTTTTTATTGCGAGCATCCAAATATTTAGATTTCAACCTAAAAAATTACACAACGTCCATTGATTCATTTGTTATAAAATTTTTCTTTGTACTATTATGGCCATTTAGAAAATTTCTAAAATAAAAAGCTGTCTAATTACCTAAATCTTTAAAATTGTTTTCAAAATTTGAATTCAGGGCTTTTATAAGTAACATTTTTAAAAATGCTACCATAACCAACGTTATTATTGTTGGGGTCACCACACTAATTGTTAGTGGTCTTGGCTTTTTTAAAGAGATAGTTGTTGCCAACACCTTTGGACTTTCAGAGCTTCTGGATACATTTTACATTGCCATACTTGTACCAAGTTTCATAAGCGGCGTATTTTTAGGCTCATTCAATAGTGTTTTCATTCCTAATTATGTTAGCGAGCTCAAAACCGGAAAAAGTATAGGTGCTTTTCAAAGCACTAGTTTTTTAATGACAATTTTAGTTTCATTATTGTTTTTAATTATTGCTTTTCTCTTTACTGATGTCTATTTGGAAACATTTTTTAAAGGGCACACACAACAGTATTACGATTTAATAAAAGTTCAGTTTTATTATGTTGCCCCATGTATTCTGTTCTGGGGATTCTCATCTTTAATCAATGGGATTTTGACCATTGATGACGAGTTTACGTTTTCGTCACTCAATACCGTTTTTACACCTATCTCAATCATTATCTGTTTAGTCTTTTTTAAAGAACAACTCGGAACCATTGTGCTTGCTTTTGGAACGTTGATTGGCAGTTTTTTGAGTTTTCTGTTCATTTTGACAGTGGCAATAAAACGAAATATCATTCACTTACACAAACCTGACTTTAAATCGGTAAACATAAAGATTCTCTTTAAACAATTACCAGCAAAACTATCTTCAAGTTTATTAAGTGGCATCAACCCTTTAGTCGATCAATATTTTTCAGCTCAACTCGTCATAGGTTCAATAGCTGCCTTAAATTATGGAATCAAAATCCCTGCCTTTGGCATTAGTATTATTGGTGCTGCATTAGGAAATGTATTGCTCCCCTACTTTTCTAAAAATGCAATAGACAATAGGCAAGAAACTTTCAAAAAACTTACTAAAATTTTGAAATATTTAATCATAGTGAGTTCTATAGTAGTTGTTATTGGCATATTTTTATCTGCTCCAATTATATCCATCCTGTTTGAGCGAAATGCCTTTACTAGTTCAGACACAGTGATAGTCTCAAAAATTCAACAAATGTATTTGTTGCAAATACCATCTTATGTAACAGGTTTGGTCATGGTTAAATTTTTAACTTCAATCAATAAAAACAACTTTATGGTCCTAGCATCAATAATCAATTTGCTATTGAATATTGTTTTAAACTATATGCTTATAAAAAGTATGGGAGTTTATGGCTTGGCTTTAGCAACATCATTGGTATCGATCATTAATAGCATCATTTTATATGTTTATATTAGCAAATTAAACAAAGAATATGTTTAGTATTATAACACCTACATATAATAGAAAACATCTTATCCATCGTGTTTATGAATCGTTGATGCAGCAATCCTTTAAAGATTTTACATGGATTGTTGTCGATGACGGAAGCACAGATGGCACGAAGACTTTAATTGAGACGTGGGCGAATACAACTTACGATTTTAAAATAGAATACTACCTATTACCAAAAAATGTTGGTAAACCTGAAGCCGTCAATTTTGGGCTTACTAAATGTAACCAAGAATATACCATCATAGCTGACAGTGACGATACGTTTGTTTCAAATACACTTTCCGATTTAAAAGAAATGTGGGAAAAGGCAAATTTAAAATCCAATAATATAGCAGCCATTTGGACATTGGTTACAGATGAAAATGATACTATTAAAGGTGATAAGTTTCCTGAAGATTGGTGGCAAGTCAATTTTAAGACTCGAGTTTTAGAACAAAAGGAACAATTGCAAGGTGATAAATGGCACTGTTGGAAGACTGACATCTTAAAGAAGCATCCATTATATTCTGCTGAAAAATGTCATATAGGAGAAAGCCATACGTGGAATAGAATTAATAAGAAATATGATTTTGTCTGTGTTAATATCGCTCATTTAAAGGCACACGTAACAAATGATAGCTTAATCACTTCAAAAAAGGCAAGAAAAACAGAGGCAAGAGCTGCATATTATAGCGCCTATTACTGTTTGAAAGATGTAGCAGTTAAAGATATTGCATCCTATAAATATTATAGGTCATTAGCTTTTGAATATGCTAAATCAAAAATGTTTTATTCAGATGATAAATTAAAACTATCCGTTTCAAAATATATTGCCTCATTAGTCATATTTTTGATTCAAATCCCTAAAAGAGCTCTTAAAAAACTTCTATGAAGATACTTCAATACATAGCATTAATATTGATACTGTGGGGAATGCCTAGTTTTACTTTAGTTGCTTTTGGTGAGACTGTCGGTAGTAATGTTAGCTATTTTACATATTTCTTATTAATTGGTTATTATTTTTTTAGTAAAAAAAGACGTTTGCTCATCCCTTTTTTAATATTGGGTTTTGCTTATTTTTTAATCTCAGGATTAATTTACGTCGAAGACAATGAATTTTTCATTAAAGAGTTTATTAAATATGGTATCATAATCATTTGTGGTGCTGAATTAGCTAGAAATACGACAAGAGCAGAATTGTGTTTCTTTCTATTTTTGGGGTCAATAAGCATTTTGGTCCATTCTTTATTTTTTGTAGATGGTTATGGTCGTTATAGTGGATTTTATCTCAATCCTAATGGAGCAGCTTTTGTAAGTTTAATAGGCTATTGTCTCACTTTTAGTATTGAAAATAAAAAGATTAAGTACCTATTTATTTTTCTCTTTACATTTACAGGTATCTTAACTTTCTCGAGGTTCTTCTTTTTGATGTGGTTGTTCATAAGTATTATTTCTGTTTTTGGAGATAGAAAAAATGCTCAAAGCCTACTAGTAGGTTTTATAGCCATTGTTTTGTTATTTAGTGTAGCTGCAATTTTACAAGTAAACACTGAACGATTTTCAATATTAGAAGGTTTAATAAGTGGAGATTCGCAGGCATCGTCAGGACTTTCTGAAGATTCAAGAATAGATCAATGGGCTGTTTACCTCGACAAAATATATACAAGTCCGATAGTAGGTAATGGTTATAAAAGTTTTAGTGGCGTAGGAGATTTTCAAGGTGTTCACAATTCATATTTAATGGCAGTTGGAGAAGCAGGTATTATACCAATGTTAATTTTAATATACATTTATGTATTAATGCTTATCAGAAGTTTAAAGTTTTTTAAAAATCATATACATAGACCATTAATTGCTATAACATTAGCCGCTTTTTTAATGGTAATGCATAATTATTTTAATAACGAATTAATATTATTCATCTCTATTTGGCTTTTTGTAAACGTAAGTGATGGACAAACAGATGACGAACTAGAGATAGAAACCCAACCAAATCAAATTTAGTATGTGTGGAATTTACGGAACGACACTTCAGTATAGTGAAGATCAAATAAAGAAAAAGCTACAAAGAACCGCCTTTAGAGGCCCAGATAAAATGGGTTGGCAATTTTATTCTAGAGAAGAGAATCAAAATGTCATTTTTGGACACAACAGACTGTCTATTATAGATTTAGACCCACGTTCTGACCAACCTTTTACATATTACGACCATATACATATTGTGTTTAATGGAGAGATCTATAACTTCAAAAGCATAAAAAAAACACTGATACAGAAGGGATACGAGTTTCATACCACAAGTGATACCGAAGTCATGTGTGCTGCCTATCTAGAATATGGAAAAAATTGTGTAGATCATTTTAATGGCATGTTCGCTTTTGTAATTTATGATGAAAAAAAACAACAGTTTTTTGGCGCTAGAGATCGCTTAGGCAAAAAACCTTTTTACTATTATCATAATGGAAAAGATTTTGAATTTGCCAGTCAAATTTCATCAATTCAGTTATTTAATAACCAATTAACAACTTCAGAAAAAGCCATTGCCTATTATATGGCTTGGGGAACCATTCCAGACCCACAAACCATTTTTAATGAAGTACAAAAATTATTGCCTGGACATTTCTTTTTGTTTGATTTTTCTACTGGAAGTTTTAAGTCTGAATGTTATTGGGATATTGATTATCATGGGAAACATCAATATAATGGCACTTATGAAGAAGCAAAAACAGAGTTGAGCAATATTCTAAAAGATGCTGTATCTAGTCGTCTATTTGCCGATGTACCAGTTGGAGTGTTTCTATCAGGAGGTGTCGATTCGTCATTAGTTGCTGCAATGGCAACACAAACTACGCAAGAAAAGATTAAAACATTCTCTGTAAAATTCAATGAAAAAGGATTTGATGAAAGTGCCTATGCACAGCAAGTGGCCGATTATTTACAAACCGACCATCATGTTATTGAGTGCAATTATGAAGAAGGCATTGATCTAATCAAAAACTTTTATCAATTCTACGACGAACCATTTTCTGATTCTTCAGCAATTCCATCGATGCTTTTAGCAAAATATACACGAAAGAAAGTCACTGTAGCTCTTTCAGGCGATGGTGGTGACGAAAGCTTTATAGGATATCATCGTTATAATTGGATTAGAAAAGGAAGTTATGTCCATCGATTGCCATTAGCATTTAGACAATTGAGCTCTAAAGTTTTAAATCTTTCTCCAAATTACAGACACAAAGTTATCGCACAGGCCTTGCGGTTTAAAGGAGTCGATGAAGCTTACTTGGGAGCTATGACTGGAGTGGATTTGTCATGGATAAGAACCAACGTCGATTATAAAGATGTTGAAGAGTTAAAATATTTGTTCCATAGAAATAAAAACCTTTATGAGCGTGTCTCTGACTTTGACATCAAAACATACCTTAATTGGGACATTAATACCAAAGTAGATAGGGCAACCATGGCATATTCTCTGGAAGCTCGTGCGCCACTCATGGACCATCGAGTTGTTGATTTTGCCCGCTCCTTGCCTACCTCTTTCAAATATCATAAAGGAAACCAGAAGCGAATTTTAAAGGATATCCTATATGAATCGGTTCCTGCACATATTTTTGATCGACCAAAAGCTGGGTTCACCATGCCATTTTCAAAATGGTTTAAAGAAGATTTAAAAGATTTTGTATTGTCTGAACTCGATGATGAAAGCTTAAAATCGATACCATGTATTGATGTCGAAGAGGTTAAATACCGAATCAAGCAACACATGGATGGAACTTGGGACAGATATCCATTGATTTGGAGACTATTGGTACTTAAACAATGGCTAAATACAAACGGAAAGAATATCACCATCAAATAGTATGTCTTTAGCTAAAATCAACATTACTTTTATATTGCCTTCACTGGTCGCTGGTGGAGCAGAACGAGTCATGTCGCTATTAGCTCAAAACATCGATAAAACTCGGTTTAATACCACGCTATTGATTATTGGTTATGAAAAAGACAATGCTTATACAATCAATGGTATTAAAGTTGTTTATTTAAATAAAAGTAGAGTCCTAAAAGGCGTACCAAAGTTGCTTTCATATATTTTTAAGAATCAGCCCGATATTTTGGTGAGTTGTATGACGCATGTCAATATTCCTGTAGCATTAATTTTATTGATGTTTCCAAAGATTAAATTAGTTACAAGAGAAGCCAATATTAAAAAAGTAACAGCATTATATCATTTATCAAATACTTCTTGGTTGCATGAGCAACTACTAAAGATTTCTTATTATCGAACCAACAAAATAATTTGTCAATCTAAAGATATGGCAGATGAGATGCTCTCTGAATACCATATTAATGCTTTAAAAATTCAAGTAATCAATAATCCCATCTCTGATGAATTCGTTATTGAACAAAGTTCAAAAACAAATAAAACCACCACTTATATTACTGTTGGTCGTTTGCATGAAGAAAAGGGCCACGCTCGCATCTTAAATGTGTTATCAAAATTATCTTTTCCTTTTCAATATACCATCATTGGCGATGGAGAGGCTTACGATTCTATTCTTCAAGAAGTAAAACGATTGAGACTAGAGAAAAATGTCTGTTTTTTAAATTACACCAAAGAAATCCCCAAATATTTACAGCAAAGCGATGTATTCCTTCAAGGTTCATTTGCAGAAGGATTCCCTAATGCCCTTTTAGAAAGCTGTGCTGTTGGCACACCTGTTTTAGCTTTTGAAGCTCCTGGTGGCACCAGTGAAATTGTAGAGCATGGCATTAATGGCTTTTTAGCTAAAGATGAAACTGATTATTTGAACTATTTGAATCTTATATATAACCACTCACCTTTTGAAGCTCAAAAAGTAAGTGATTCAGTTACCATAAAATTTGAAAAAAATACGATTATAAAAAAATACGAAAATGTATTTTTACAACTCACAGAACATATCTATGAATAAAAAACCAAATTTAAGCATACTTACCATCGATTATGGAGCTGGCGGAGCCGAGCGCGTCATCAGTTTATTGATGAAACATCTTAAAGATGATTTTAACATCACGCTAGTGATTTTTTATAATGTTGTCCATTATGAACTTCCTGAAGGTGTCGAAATGGTTGTGCTGTTGCCAGAAAAAAAGAATACAAAAAAACTTTATATAAAGATATATGATTCTTTTAAACTTATCTTTAGGTATAATAAATTTATAAAAGAGAACAACATAGATATTTCTTTTGCCTTGCTAGCGCAACCTAATATCATCAATGGGATGATGGCTATGAAATACAAGCACTTAAAAACACTGATTAGCGAGCGTTGCTATCCAAGTATAGTTTATAAGTATAATAAGTTTTCCATGCCTTTGACCAAAATATTAATTCCGATGTTTTATAACAGGAATAAGGCTTTGTTTTCAAATTCAGTATATATCAATCAAGATTTGAAAGACAACTTTAAGGTCAAGATTCCTATGTCTGTCATATATAATCCGATTGAATTTGACAATAATAGGAAAGTCATTCCTGAATCGATAATAGCAACTGATGTTTTGAAAATTGTCAATGTTGCAACGATGGAACCTCGCAAAAACCAAAAGCTGATTCTCGATGCATTAAGACAGCTTCCTAAAGGAGACTACTATCTCACCTATTATGGAATGGGACATTTGTATGATGATTTATTGAGACATCGAGAAGCATCAGGACTTAACGAACATGTTAATTTTGCAGGGAAAGTGACCAATATTCAAAATTATTTAGTGCAAAATGATTGTTTCGTATTGTCTTCAGAAACTGAAGGCTTTCCTAATGTATTGCTGGAGGCTTTATCTGTAGGATTGCCATCGATATCTACAAATTGTCTTTCTGGACCTTTAGAGCTTTTGAACGACAACGATCCTGTAAACATTGCAAATGGAGAGTTCTATCAAGCCAAATATGGAATCCTAATCAATGAAGGTGATGATGAAGGGTTAGCAAATGCGCTAAATTTCTTCAGAACCCATCCCGAAGTTAGACAACATTATAGCAAAGTCGGTTTTGAACGAGCAAAAACATATAGCCTTCCAGAAATCTATAAACAAGTCAAAGACTTATTAATAAACTGAAACGAGTATGTGCGGAATTAATGGCATAATTTACACATCAAAAACTGATGATTCAACTGTAAAACAACAACTTACAGTAATGAATGATTTAATTGTTCATCGTGGACCAGATGATGATGGTGTTTTTGCAAAAAGCACTGACACATACGCTATTGGGATGGCTATGCGACGCTTATCTATTATTGATTTGAGCACTGGCAGCCAACCAATGTACTCTAATAATGGTAACATTGCTATCGTTTTTAATGGTGAGATTTATAATTTTAAACTGCTTCGAGAAGAACTTCAACAAGAAGGCATTAAATTTTTAACACATAGCGATACCGAAGTCATCCTCAAACTTTACGAAACTTATGGTACTGATGGCTTTAAAAAATTAGATGGTATGTATGCCTTTAGTATTTATGATTTTGAAAAACAAAAGGTATTTATTGCTCGTGATTTCTTTGGTGAAAAGCCATTATATTACACTAAATTGGGATCGCAGTTTTTGTGGGCTTCAGAGTTGAAATCAATACTTAAAAGTTTACCGATACAACCAGACATTTGCCGTGACGGTTTGAATTTATTCTTCCGATTGACCTATATTCCGGCACCTTTTACTATTTATCAAGACATACATAAGCTCGAACCTAATAGCTATATTGAATATGACCTTACTACTTTCAGTTTAAAAACCCATCAAATTCATGATACTAAACCGTTGAAAAGGTCAAGTCTATCATTTGATTCAGCAAAAATACAAGTTAAGGATAAGGTTTATAAAAGTGTAGAAAGCCGTTCAGTATCTGATGTTCCATTAGGGACGTTTTTGTCAGGAGGTGTCGATTCTTCAGTGGTATCCTATTGTTTAGCCGATATGACCGATTCAAAAATTGATACATTTTCAATTGGTTTTGAAAAAGCTTCTTATGATGAAACTGATAAATCTCGTATAGTTGCAAAGCTCATCAATAGCAATCATCATGAGTTTATCATTAGTGAAAAGGATTTAAAACACAATATTGAGGACATCATATTAAATTTTGATGAACCCTTTGCCGATTCGTCTTCACTCCCAACCTATTTGGTGTCTAAAAAAACAAAATCCCACGTTAAAGTAGCATTGACTGGTGATGGTGGAGATGAAGTATTTGGTGGTTATAATAAGTACTATATTGGAAAACTCAACAGAAAATACACTGCGATGGTACCCAAATTAATACACCAGCAAATACATAAGGCATCTGAAAATGTACTTAAACGAAAAGAAGACAACAGAGGCTTTAAGTATAAACTAAACAAGATGTTAAGCGCTATCGATTATAATGATGGTTATTATTGGGATATTATTTCTTTGGGCTTTGACAACGAAGACATCAATACCTATCTGTCACCTCCATACAGAAAGCTAAACATTTTTGGATACTATAAAGACAAAACTAAAATTACGAATCCAAAATCACTCAACGACTTTAGAACTATCGATAGGCACATCAGCCTTGAAGGCGACATGCTCGTTAAAGTCGATCGCACAAGTATGCTAAACTCATTGGAATGTCGAGCACCATTTCTGAACAGGGAGTTGTTTGAATTCACAATGACTTTGCCAGAAACTTATTTGCTCAATAGATGGAGCAAAAAGCACATCCTTAAAGAATCTTTTAAAGAGGTGTTTCCTAATGGTTTTCTTGAGAAATCCAAGCAAGGTTTTGGGGTTCCTGTAGGTGATTGGCTTCGTGAAGGTCTAAAAGAGGAGTTGCTGGGCTATATTGACTACAACTTTTTAATTAAACAAAATATCTTTAGTGTTCAAGCTATTTCTGAATTAGTAGAAAATCATTTAAGCGGCAAAAAAGACAGCACCTTTAAAGTTTGGTCTTTTTTCTGTTTTCAAAAATGGTATATCAAAACCTACAAACGCTAATATTTTGAATATAAACTTAATAGTCTAATTTTACATCTTCTCAACCAATCGCTCACGTGAAAAAAATCATTCGCATAACCACTGTGCCATCCTCCTTAAGGACATTACTTAAAGGACAGCTAAAGTTTATGAGCCAGCATTATAAAGTGATTGGTGTTTCAGGCGATGGTTCTGCATTGGAAGAAGTCAGAACTAATGAAGGTATTGAAACTTATGTTGTAGAGATGACACGCTCCATCACTCCTTTAAAAGATTTTAAAGCCACAATAAAGCTTTACCGATTCTTAAAAAAAGAAAAACCTTTTATCGTTCATACACACACTCCTAAAGCTGGTACTTTAGGTATGTTGGCCGCCAAATTAGCTGGTGTACCTCATAGGTTGCATACCATTGCGGGATTGCCTTTGTTAGAAACAAAAGGCGCTAAACGTTTACTTTTAGATGTCATAGAAACTTTCACTTATGCTTGTGCAACCATGGTTTTGCCAAATTCGTTTGGCCTACAATCTATAATTCTCAAGAATAAGTATACAAAACCCTCAAAATTAACCGTCATTGGCAAAGGAAGCTCTAATGGTATTGACACCTCTCACTATGACGCAACGTTGGTTTCTAAAATAGCAAGAGAAGCCTTAAAAGATGAACTAAACATCACAGCAAAAGATGTTGTGTTTATTTTTATTGGTAGAATAGTTAGAGATAAAGGCATTAATGAATTGGTAAGTGCATTCAACAACCTTTCAAAAACCAACAGTAAAGCAAAGCTTTTATTGGTTGGCCCTCGTGAAAATCATTTAGACCCTTTGCTTGAAGAAACCGAAGATTTGATCATCAAAAACAAGCAAATAATAGCTGTTGGTGTGCAAAAGGATATTCGTCCTTATGTTGCCATTGCAGATGTGCTAACGTTTCCAAGCTATCGCGAAGGGTTTCCTAATGTGGTATTGCAAGCAAGTTGCATGGATTTACCTTGTATTGTATCAAATATCAATGGTTGTAATGAAATCATTGAGCACAATGTCAATGGCATGATTATCCCAGTTAAAGATGAAAAGTCATTGCAAAGTGCCATGCAGTTTATGATTGACAACCCTACAAAACGAAAAGAAATGTCTAAAAGCGCACGTTCAAGAATCATAGAACGCTATCAACAGGATTATGTTTGGAACGAACTTTTAAAACTCTACAAAAGCCTACAGTAGATGAAGATATACAGCTTATTTTTAAAACGTGTTATAGACTTGATGTTAGCTTCAATTGGCTTTGTTGTACTGTTTCCTGTGTTTTTGGTCGTTTGGATAATATTGTTGATTAAGAACGATGGAAAAGCTTTCTTTTATCAAGAGCGACCAGGAAAAAATGAGATACCTTTTAAAATCATTAAATTTAAAACAATGAATGATCGCATTGATGCTAACAACGAGTTACTCCCTCCATCACAACGACTTACAAAAACAGGTTTGTTTATAAGAAAACATTCATTGGATGAAATCCCACAACTTATTAATGTCATTAAAGGCGATATGAGTTTAATTGGGCCAAGACCTTTATTAATAAGATACTTGCCAAGGTATAATGATTTTCAGAGACAACGTCATTTATGCAAACCAGGAATAACAGGATGGGCTCAAGTAAATGGCCGTAATGCTATAAGTTGGGAGCAAAAATTTGAATATGATGTATGGTATGTGCATCATTTATCCTTCTTTTTAGATTTAAAAATTCTATTTTTAACTTTTTATAAGGTATTAAAGAAAGATGGCGTATACAATATTGACAACGATATTGTTCCAGATTTTATGGGTACCTATGCAGAAAACGAAAACAGATGACAACAAACATATTATTCACATGCGTAGGACGTCGTAATTATTTAATTAATTATTTTAAAGAGGCATTAAATGGTTGCGGTAAAATATTTGCTTCTGATGTAGATATTTATGCTCCAGCAATGATAGATGCCGATGTGGCTCTTGTGGTTCCAAATGTGCATGACATCAATTACATCCCAACTATTACAGAGCTGATAAAGGCATACAACATAAACGCAGTAATTTCTTTAAATGATTTTGAATTACCTATTCTTTCAAAACATAAAGATGAGATTAAAATGCAAACTGGAGCAAAAATTATCATTTCCAATGAAACTATTATAGATTTAGCATATGATAAACTAAAAACGTTTCATTTTTTAGAAGGTATTGGACTTAATACTCCAAAGACATGCATTAATCTAGAATCAGCCGAATCAGAAATAAGAAAAAAAAACTTAACATTTCCACTCGTCATTAAGGACCGTTGGGGTAGCGCTTCAATGAATATTAATTATGCCGAAAACATTGAGGAGCTGGAATTAATTTACAAGTACTTATACTTTAAACTGAAAAACACGAGCAATATCCTATCAGATAAAGAGGATATTGCCAACCCTCTATTAATTCAAGAAAAGATAATTGGGAAAGAATATGGAATGGACATTCTAAATGACCTTGAAGGCAATTATATTGGCACCTATGCTAGAGAGAAGTTAAGCATGCGTTATGGCGAAACAGACAGAGCGATTTCGGTGATTGACTCAAAATTCGAGAAAATTGGGAAAAAAATTTCTGAAGAATTAAAGCATGTGGGCTGTTTAGATTGTGATTTATTCGAATCTAATGGCAAACTATACGTTTTAGAGTTAAATCCGAGATTTGGTGGAGGTTATCCGTTTTCACATGAAGCAGGAATTAACATGGCTTCTATATATATAGAGTGGATAAATAACAATAGAGAGGTTTCTAAATTTGATAATTATAAAAGTGGAATTATGTTTTCCAAATGTGATAGAATGATAAAAATAAATTGATTGAAGTATATCTTTACTTGAATTAGCTAGAAAGTTTACTAGCTCGCAAAAAAACAATTCATTTAATATTATGCCTTTTTTAGTCGTCAAAAATCTATTGCGCAAATCGTTAAGATTCGATTTATGAAAAAAATCATACGTATTACAACTGTTCCTGTAGCTCTAAAAGTATTATTGAAAGGGCAATTAAAGTTTATGAACCAATATTATGAAATCATTGGTGTTGCAAGTTCTGGAAATGAACACAATGACCTTCATAGGGATGAAGGTATTCGAACAGAGGTTATTGAAATGACAAGGACTATTTCTCCAATTAAAGATATTCTATCGACCTATAAATTATATAAATTCCTAAAACAAGAGAAACCCTTTATTGTACATACTCACACACCAAAAGCAGGAATTGTTGGAATGCTGGCTTCCTATTTAGCTGGCGTAGAACATAGGTTTCACACTGTAGCTGGATTGCCTCTTTTGGTTAGCACTGGACCCAAACGAATACTACTAAATCTTGTTGAAAAATGGACTTACAGACTTGCAACAAAGGTACTACCAAATTCACATGGATTATGTGAGATTATTTTAAAAGAAAAATTTGCTAAATCAGAAAAACTCCAAGTTATAGGCAAAGGAAGCTCTAACGGTATAAATATTGAGTATTTTAATCCCAATACAATTACAGATCAAGAAAAAACAGAACTAAAAAATGAGCTTCAATTAAAAGATGAAGATTTTGTGTTTGTTTTTGTTGGCAGATTGGTCAAAGATAAAGGCATTAATGAACTCATACAGGCTTTCGAGCATGTTTCAAAAATCGAGAAAAATTGTAAATTAATCTTATTAGGCAGTAGAGAAGACCATCTAGATCCACTACTAGAGCAAACCGAAACCATCATAGCTCAAAATAAAAACATTATTGCTGTAGGTTTTAAAAAAGATATTAGACCATATTTAGCAATTTCAAAAATTTTACTTTTCCCAAGTTATCGAGAAGGTTTTCCTAATGCAGTAATGCAGGCAGGCGCCATGGGATTACCTTCTATAGTCACAGATATTAATGGATGCAATGAAATTATTCAACAAAACATAAACGGTTTAATAATCCCTCCTAAAAATACCGAGGCATTGATTGATTCAATGATGTATTTAAAACTCCATTCATCAGAACTTTTAAGAATGTCATCGAATTCAAGAGAAATAATTGTGCAAAACTACCAACATGATTATATTTGGAATGAACTATTGAAGGTCTATCAAGACACGGAAAACCAAAATGTTATATAAAAAAATTTTAAAGCCCCTGTTTGATTTTTTATTTGCATTTGTGCTATTAATTGTTTTGTCCCCAATATTTTTGGCGATCACTATTTTTCTAGCTTTTGCAAATAATGGAAAACCATTTTTTGTCCAAACAAGAGGTGGCAAAGATCAAAAGGTTTTTAATGTTATAAAGTTCAGGACAATGAACGAAAAAAAAGACAAAAATGGTGATTTATTACCTGACGAAAAACGGATAACCAAAGTTGGCACCTTTGTCAGAAAAACCTCTTTAGATGAGCTTCCACAACTTTTAAATGTACTGAAAGGAGACATGAGTTTGGTTGGCCCTCGTCCTTTTTTATCAGAATATTTAAAAATATATAACGACCATCAAAAAAAGCGACATGATGTCAGACCTGGAATCACAGGATGGGCACAGGTAAACGGAAGAAATGTATTGACTTACAACGAGAAAATTGAGTTTGATATTTGGTACGTTAACCATCTAAATCTATTATTAGACATTAAAATACTTTATCTCACTTTCCTAAATACCATAAGAGCAAAAAATATTAGTAAAGAAGGTGAAATTATAGGTGAAAAATTCAACGGTAAAAATTAGAAAGCATGGACTTTATAACAGATATTAAATTAAGAACAAACGATCCTGTACAAGCAGCCTCAATAGTAAAGGACGCTTTAAAAAAGTACAAAGTAATCAAGGTAATACCAGAATGGTATTTAGGTGATTTAAGAACGTTTTATGATACTTTTGTTGACCAACTTGGTGAAGCTACATATGACGCTGAAGACTTTACCAAAGGAGGCATAAAAACATTTGAAAGATGGTCAGAGATAAGATATGATGCTGACATCCCAGACATGGCTGCTTATAGGCACAGCAAAAATGCACAACCGTTGCATACTGACGAATCTTATGTGTCAGACCCAGCTGACGTAATGCTTTTCTATTGTGTAAACAAAGCTATCAAAGGCGGATCAACAACTTTTATAGATGCCAATGTTTTGGTCAATTACATGACAGAAAATGCACCTGAACTTTTACAAAAGTTGACTACTACCAAAGTGCGCTATAAAAAAGCAAACGAAGAACGCACTGAAAAGATCATAGACATAAAAGAAAGTGGGCAAATTCATTTTAACTTTAATTATTATTGTATTGATAAAGATGAAACCGAAGAAAACAAAGCGCTCAATAAAGAGTTCTTTGATTTCCTACAGACTTATGTTGCACATTCTCACATGATTGAAGGCGTAACCCTTAACCCAGGAGAAGCAGTTCTTTGGTGGGACGAACTGGTACTTCATGGTCGTAACTCCTATGACGTTGCAAAAACCAATGATCGTTTTATCTGGAAAACTGGCTTTAAGTGGATCAAATAAATACAGTATATGGACTAGGTAAAGTTACATTGGGCACGATGCGATTTTTTGATAAATCATTGAGTATTCCTGAAGTAATAAAAATCATTGAAAAGGCTTATGATATAGGTGTACACTCCCATCATTCATCGTATGAGTACAGTTCTTACAACCTATATACCGAGGCACTTAACCAAACAACTTGTAAAAAAAATATTAAGCACATAGTTAAGTTGTCATCACCTCATTTTGAAGAATCTTCATTTTCATCTGAAACCTTAGAAAAAAAAATAGATTTAGAATTAAAAAAAATGAAAATTGAACAGATTGATGTTCTTCAATGGTTAGTTCGCTCTAAACCAATCAATGATAGAGATAGGTTATTAACTTTAGAACAGCAAAATAGTGCTATAGATTATTGTCTTTTAAATCTAAAACAAAAAGGAAAAATTAAGAGTGTTTTTAGTTTTCCATATTCTGTTAATTTTGCCAATGAAGTTGTAAAGCTAGAGCAAGTCGATGGCATTATTTCATATCTCAATAAAGAGGAAGTCGAATATTCAGGATTTGCAAATGACATCCCTTTTATTGCTATTAGACCATTTTTTGCTGGTAAATTGCTGCAAGAATCTAAAAATATAAACGAAACGGTAGCAGATTGTCTAAATTTCATTAACAAACACAAAAGTGTACTATCAACAATTGTTGGAATTAATTCTGTAAAGCAGTTAAATGCATTTAAACATGCTCAAATTGGATAAAAATATAGGCTCAAGTTTTTATAAACTCAAAAAAGAAGATAAAGAATTTGAGGTGCTTTCTAATCATAAAGTACATTTTACCCATCATGTAACCCATTACTATTCAGGTAGAAATGCAATATATGCCCTTTTAGAGGAAATAACCTCAACTAAATCCATTCGTACTATTTGGCTGCCTAATTATTATTGCCATAATGTAAAAAACAGTATCACAAAAAATTTTGAAATCATAAAGTTCTATGAGATCAACCCCTTTGAACCAGACAGTGGTTTTAATTTCGAAAATTTTACTTCCGTCAACGATATTATAATACTTAACAATTATTGGGGATTATATGATTATAATTATTCAGATAACCCAAAAACAAGAGCTATTGTTATTGAAGACCATTCTCATGGTTGGTTGAGCAAACAGTGCATCCACAGTAAGGCAGATTACTGTATAGCCTCCATTCGTAAAGCATATCCTATACCACTTGGCGCCATTACATGGAGGCCAAAACTCAAAAAAATTGCTTTTTATGAAAATGGCCAAGATGTCGCCATGGAAAAAGCCTATGAATACTTAAAAGCTTCACTTTCAAGTAAACGAAATTTCATAAAAACCAATGTAACTGATTCGGCAAAAAAACATCTTGCATATTTAGCTAAAGGAGAAAATTGTATTACAGAATCTAACAGTTATGTTTTACCTAAAAGCAAAGTTATTGATGACATCAATAAATATATGTTTTTTGATCCCAATGAAATAAAACAAATAAACCTTGACTTTCTTTACAATAAACTTCAGGAAACAAAAACTTTTAAAGTCATAAGACGAAATGGCTTTACATCTTTTGGGTTGTTGTTATTGTTCAATAATTTAGAAGATTTTACAGATTTTAAAACATATCTTATCAAACAAAATATTTTTCCAGCAAACTTATGGCCTTCTAATAATTTAGATTTGGAATGGAAATATTTTTACAATATCCATGTAGATTTTAGATATACAATTGACGACATGGCATTCCTGGCAGAAACTATAAATAACTGGATTTATAAAAAACAAAATTAAATGTCAATAATCGAAAAACAAGCAACTACTCCATCATATATTAGGCACTATAGCCATTTCAATAAAGCTAGAGATGCATGGAGTGCAATAATTACTGCTTTTTTAAAGCAAAACCCTGATGCTAAAGTCATTTTACCTGCATATATTGGTTGGTCAAAAAACGAAGGAAGTGGTATCTTTGACCCAGTTGATGAAAACGATATCCCATTTGCTTTTTATGGATTGGACAGGCATTTACAAATTGATTTTGAAGACTTCAAAAGCACAATCAAAATAAATAACAATCCTATAGTTTTATTGGTTCACTATTTTGGATTTCCTGACCCAAACTACAATGAAATTGTAAATTGGCTGGACCAAAATAGTGTATTTTATGTGGAGGATTCAGCTCATGCAATGCTTACCGATTTAATAGGTGGGATTTGCGGTAGAAAAGCTGCTTATAATTTATTTGCACTTCATAAAATCTTACCATTAGATACAGGAGGCTTAATGGTTGACAATAAAATAAGTAACCTCAAAATAAATGGAGACACTTTATCCTTGAGCAACATCAATGTTTTTGAATATGATCTCAAATACATTTACAACAAAAGAATAGCTAACTATAGGCTCTTAATTGAGCTATTAAAAAATACTGATAAAATAACTATCCTATACCCTGAATTAAAAGAAGGTGTGTGCCCACAAACTTTGCCTCTTTTGATTCATGATGATAATAGAGACAATGTCTATTTTGAAATGAATAATAGAGGGTTTGGATTTGTTAGCTTATACCATACAATGATAAATCAGTTGGAAAATTCGACCTATGAATCGGCCAGATATACATCAAAACACATAATAAATCTCCCTGTTCACCAAGACTGCAAAGAAGCTGATTTAATAAATATGGTTAAAAATTTCAAACTCGTATTAAACAACGGTTAGATGCAATTAAAAATTTTAGATTTAAGCAATACTAATGATGTTCATCTTTATAATGAAGTATATAACTCCATTAAAGAGAAAATACCTTATTACAGAGCTGAATTTATTGATACTTTTTCTTTAGGATTAAAAAACACCTACTCTTTTTTATTTAGCGATGGTTCTAACCACATGATCATAATGCCATTTCATCTTCGTGAAATTGAGTATCATGACACTACAAAATATTATGATGTAATATCAACTTATGGTTATAGTGGTCCATTATTTAATGACACTGTCACTGATACAAGCATAAAACAATTTTGGAGCAAAGTTGATGAATGGTATGCCCAAAATAATATTGTTTCAGAATTTATTCGATTCAATTTAGGTAACAATCATTTATATTATTCTGGCACTTGTAATCCAACATTATTAAATATAAAAGGAAATCTTTTAGAGCCAAATACTCAATGGGAAAATTATGATAGAAAAGTTAGAAAAAATGTAAATAAAGCTATTAAACATGGTTTAAGAATTGACATTTATTATAGAAATATAACTCCTATTATATTCGAACATTTTTATAATATCTACATTGAAACTATGGATAGAGCAAATGCTTCTAAAGAATATTATTTTTCAAAACAAAAAATTGAATCTTTCATTGGCTCTCTTAAAGATAATTGTGCAATAGCAATTGCGTATAAAGAATCAACACCTATAGCATCAGAATTAGTGTTATTATCAAAATCAAATATGTATTCCTTTTTAGGAGGTACGCGATCAGATTATTTTAAGTTACGCCCCAACGATTTACTAAAAGATAAGTTAATTAATTGGGCTTATACCAATGGGTTCAAGCACTATATTTTAGGTGGTGGCTATGGAAGTAATGATGGAATTTATAATTTCAAGAAAACATTTTTTCCAAATGATGTAGCAATATTTTATACAGGTAGAAAAATAGTTAACAAGAACATTTATAACCAGCTTTCCAATATAACAGAAGAAACACCAAATACTAATGATACTTTTTTTCCTTTATACAGGAAATGAAATTAATATTATACTTTTGTTTAAAACTACGAACCACTTAAATACAGCCCTATTATGATTAACGACGGACATCTAGTAATCTCTTTAGACTTTGAACTTCATTGGGGAGTTTTTGATGTGCGAACCGTTGAAAGCTATAAAAACAACTTATTGCAAGTACGACCAGTGATTACCAGAATGATAGGGTTAGCTGACGCTTATGATGTTAAATTAACATTCTCAACTGTTGGCTTTTTATTTGCTGAAAACAAAGAAGAACTTAAAAAATACCTACCTAAAAACAAGCCTACCTATAAAAACCAAAAATTATCACCTTACCCTCTACTCGACTCAATAGCTGATACTGAAAATGAAGACCCATTTCATTATGCAAAATCGGTTATCAATGAGATTAAACAAAATGGAAATCATGAAATTGGCACTCATACTTTTAGTCATTATTATTGTCACGGATTGGGACAAACCGTTGAACAGTTTGAAGACGATTTAAATTCAGCAATTGCAATAGCAAAAGAAATGGATATTACTCTAGAGAGTATTGTGTTTCCAAGAAATATGATAAATTCAGACGACCCTATTGACAAACCATATATAGATGTTTGCTATAAAAAAGGAATCAAATCATTTAGAGGCAAAAAAAAAGCGTATATGTATAATGTTCACTCAACAAAATTTTATCACAGTTGGTATATTTTTAAATTATTAAGGATTACTGATGCTTATTTGAATGTTTCAGGAATCAACACTTATAGAGTAGAAAAATTCTATAAAAAAAATAAGATACTCAATTTACCTGCTTCCATTTTACTTCGAAATTACTCAAGCCTATTATCGTTTCTAGAGCCATTAAAGATCAAACGAATTAAGAGAGGTATGAAATATGCCGCTAGACACAATGAGATGTTCCATATTTGGTTTCATCCTCATAACTTTGGCACTCATACAGACAAAAACTTCAAAAATTTAGAAATGATTTTTAAACACTACAAAGAGCTAAACAAAAAATACGGCTTTAAAAGTGAAACAATGACAGGGCTTACCAACAAAATGATTTCTAAACATTAAAATCTACGTCAACGTAAAAAAAGGTTTTTTGTCGTGTTTATTTGGCTAGTCTCTCCTTTATAATAGATATTTATTCAAAATTTGACAGTTTAATGTATCTTTATTTATTAATTAATATTAACCTAGTTTCGCATTAACAATCAAGTTTTCTGTCCCAAGCTCCCTCACTAGACATGAAAATTGAATAAGATTATGCTTATTTAAAAGTATTGCTTATGGATACTAAAATATGGTTGTCTTCACCACACATGAGTGGCAAAGAACAAGAGTACATCAATTCCGCTTTTGAATCGAATTGGATTGCGCCATTGGGACCTAATGTTACAGGTTTTGAAATTGACATTCAATCCTATTTAGGAGACAACAGTCTTGTTGCTGCTTTGAGCTCTGGAACAGCTGCCATACACTTAAGTCTTATTTTACTTGGTATCACACATGGTGATGAAGTTATCTGTCAGAGCAAAACGTTTTCTGCATCAGCTAATCCCATCGTCTATCTAGGTGCAACACCTATTTTTATCGACAGTGAAGCTGATACTTGGAATTTATGCCCAGAACAGCTAGAGATTGCCATAAAAGATCGCATTGCTAAAGGAAAAAAACCAAAAGCAATCATAGCTGTCCATTTATACGGAATGCCTTATAAAATTGATGAAGTAAATAAAATTGCCGAACAATATGAAATCCCAGTAATTGAAGACAGTGCAGAAGCACTTGGGAGTTCCTATAAAGATAAAAAATGTGGCACCTTTGGAGCTATCTCGATTTTGTCATTCAATGGTAATAAGATTATTACAACATCTGGTGGTGGTGCTTTGGTCACTAAAGATAAAGTCATTAAAGAAAAAGCGGTTTTTTTGGCCACACAAGCCAGAGATAATGCTGTTGAGTATTTACATAGCACCATAGGATATAATTATAGAATGTCCAATGTGTTAGCTGGAATTGGACGAGGTCAAATGAAAATCCTAGATAATCGAGTAGAAACTAGGCGCAAAAATTATGAGTTTTACCATTCAAATTTAAAAGATATTGACACCATCTCGTTTCTAAAAGAACCAAAGCAACACTTTTCAAACCGTTGGCTGTCTTGTATCCTCCTGGATTCTGAACGCATGCGTGAAGGCTTAAGAATTGCTTTAGATAAAGAAAATATTGAAAGCAGACCACTTTGGAAGCCAATGCACCAACAGCCAGTGTTTAAGAATTGCCCTAAATATTTGAATGGCATATCGGATGACTTATTTAAAAAAGGCTTATGTTTGCCTAGCGGCTCTAACCTAACTGATTCTGAACTCAATAGAATATTAACAACGATTAGAACCTATCTGAACACTTTATGATTGAACTTTTACATAAAATATCTCAAAAATACGCTTCCAAATGGCTCATAATGCTATTTGATTTGGCTATTGTTGCGTTTACATTTTTTGTAGCTTATCTTATTCGTTTTAATTTCAGTTTAGATTTTGATGTCACATTGTTAATTAAACAATTGCCATTTGTCATAGTAGCTGCATTTATAAGTTTTTTAAGCGTTGGCTCACACAAAGGCGTAGTAAGATTTACTGGTTATAAAGATGTCATTAACCTCATTATTGGCGCCAATATATTAGCTACTGTTCTTATCATAACAACTTTTTTTAGTCGAAAATACCATTTTGATAGCGTTTTCAACATTTCTGGCTCTGTCATTTATATCCATTTATTACTGAACATCTTGTTTTTGATTGGTTTTAAACTCTTCATAAAATCGATGTACAACAATTTAATGCAAGATTTTAAAGCCAGTAAAAGAGTTTTAATTTTTGGTGCTGGAAACTCCGGAATGATTACCTATGATGCCATAAATAATGATCCAAAAAACGGGTATGAAGTTGTTGGGTTTATTGATGATAACGAACAAAAAATCGGCAAAAAAATCAATTTATTGAAAGTTTATGCCCTAAAAGTCATAGACAAAAATTTCATTGAGAAACACGATATTGAGGAAGTCATCATTTCAATGCAAAATATTGAATCTCCAAGACTACTCCAAATTACAGGACAACTCTTCACACTTGGGCTGAAGGTAAAAATAGTACCTCCAGTACAGCATTGGATTGATGGTGATTTAAGTTTAGGGCAAATTAAGGATGTAAAAATCGAAGACTTACTAGGAAGACAACAAATCAGTATAGCCAACGCCTCCATGGTTGATGAATATGAGCATCAAATCATATTCATTACTGGAGCAGCCGGATCGATTGGTAGCGAATTAGCAAGAAAGATTTCTGAATATCGATATAAAAAATTGATTCTTATAGACTCTGCCGAGTCTCCTTTATATACTTTAGAACAAGAGTTTATCAGAGATGGTAAATCTAATTTTGTAGCAGTTGTGGCAGACATAAGAGACTACAAACGTATGGAGCAATTGTTTGACTTATATAAACCAAAGCTTGTGTTCCATGCAGCAGCATATAAGCACGTCCCTTTGATGGAGAACAATCCTTATGAAGCTGTAAGTGTAAATATTATAGGAACTAAAAATGTAGCTACATTGGCAGTAAAGCATGCTGTGCACAAATTCGTTTTAATTTCTACAGATAAGGCGGTTAACCCAACTAATGTTATGGGAGCCTCCAAACGTATTGCTGAACTTTATGTAAACTGTCTTAAAGGAAAAGGACAAACCAAATTCATAACCACTCGTTTTGGTAATGTTCTCGGATCTAACGGTTCGGTAATTCCTTTGTTCAAAAAACAAATCGAAGCTGGTGGCCCCTTGACAGTAACACATAAAGATATTACGCGTTATTTTATGACCATTTCAGAAGCCTGCCAATTGGTCCTCGAAGCAGCAACAATGGGTCATGGTGGTGAAATTTTTGTATTTGATATGGGTAAATCTGTAAAAATTTATGATTTAGCCGTCAACATGATTATCTTGTCCGGTTTACGTTTTCCAGATGATATTGATATAAAAATAACCGGCTTACGACCTGGTGAAAAAATTTATGAAGAGTTACTTGCAGATGGTGAAAACACCAAACCTACCTATCATGAAAAAATAATGATTGCAAAAACAAAAAAAATAAATATATCAGAAATCGAAAACAAAATCGAAAATCTCTGTTTAGTAAACACAAAAATTCAAAATTTAGAAATCGTCTCCTTAATCAAGGACATAGTTCCTGAATATGTATCTAACAATTCAACCTATGAAGTGTTGGATGTTAACCAGAGCAAATAACATAATCAAACGCCTATATTATGATAAAATCAAACCTAAAATCTCTAAAGACCATACTTACATTATCCTTTTTTGCATTTGTCTTTTTGTCCTCCTGCACATCTAGAAAAGAATATGTTTATTTTCAAGATGAACCATTAACCGACGCTGGGCTTTTAGAAGTTGTCCCAGAAATCACATATCAATCTGACGATTTGTTAACCATTGATGTAGCAGCTTTAGAGCCAGAAGCAGTCAGACCATTCAATTTGCCAGCGGTAAATTACAGTGAGTCTGTTATAAGTGCCCAAGGTACTTTAAAAATGCAGACTTATCTTATTGATTCTAATGGTAATATTGAGTTTCCTGTATTGGGCACTATTAAAATTGGTGGGCTTACCAGAACTGAAGCTACAGCAATGATGAAAGAGCGACTTACTGAATATATCAAAGACCCTATTGTAAATATCCGATTGGCAAATTTTACCATTACAGTTATTGGTGATGTAAACAGGCCTGGTACTTATACTATACAAGATGAGCGTGTCACATTACCCGAAGCTTTAGGTCTGGCAGGCGATTTAACAAACACTGCGACACGAACCAATCTATTTTTGATTCGTGAAACCAATGGAAAAAAACGATTTGCAAAACTAGATCTGACCTCTATAAATATTGTAAACTCACCTCTATATTATTTAGCACAAAACGATGTGCTATATGTTGAGCCAAATAATGCCAAAATTAGGTCTTCCAATTACAACCCTAATACTGGGATAATCATATCTGCTGTAGCTACACTGGCTACTATTGTCGCAATTTTGGTTCGTTAATATTTTAACTTATTTAATTTAAGCCATGTCTCAAAACTCTTTAAATACAAAAGAAAATATCATTAACGTTGTCGATTTGTATGTGTCTAAATGGAAAATCATTGTAGCATGCTTACTTATAGCGCTGACAATTGGTTATTTGAAAGTAAGATATAGCACCTACGAATACCAAGCCAATGCATCCATCAAAATAAAAGAGGACGAAAACTCGCAAAAACTTTCCGAGATTTCAGCCGTTCAAAATTACGGGCTTTTTTCTAACAACTTTACTAAAGTAACGGATGAGATAGAGATCATTAAATCTAGATCCATCATCACTCAAGTGGTCAAGGATTTAAAATTGAATATTAGATATTTTGTAAGTGGACAAGTCAAAGAGGAAGAGGTGTATTTAGAACCGCCTGTGAATATCAGTTTCATTATGAACGATTCATTGGTTGAAAACATTGATACTAACCTATTCATTACCATAATTTCACCACAGGAGTTTGAGTTATCCGATGTCAATACCAAAAAAATACTTGATTTTTCAAGTGCAAAAACTTCGGTCCATAGTTTTGGTAAAAAAGTAAAAAGCAAGTTTGGTGAGTTTGTATTGACACCAAATATTGGTACTTATGGTTCAGAAATTGATTCACATATTGAAATTAGAATAAGACCTGTACACACCATTGTAGAGACTTATCTGGATAAAATTAAGATTGAATCAAATCCAAAATCAAATGTCTTAAAACTATCTGTTAAAGAAAGTAACAAAGAAAAAGCCAGGTTGGTACTCAATAAATTGATTGAAAAATACAATGAGGATGTTATTAACGACAAAGAACAGATTGTAAAAGTAACTTCCGATTTTATCACCAATCGTCTTGCGGTTGTATCCAACGAATTAGAACAAGTAGATTTTACCGCTGAAACCTTGCAAAAAAACAATCGTTTAACAGCTTTGGCATCACAATCTAATATTTACCTACAAAGTGAGCAGTTGAATGAAGAAAAGATCATCAACACCTCCAATCAATTACAATTGATTGATTACATGAGCGACCATCTTTCAGAAAACAATTCAAATTCTGATTTATTGCCTGCTGATGTTGGTATTGCCGATAATTCAGTAGCTCAAATCACCAAAAGTCATAATGAACTAGTATTACAACGTGATAGAATTCTTAAAAACTCGAGCGAAAAAAATCCAACGGTTGTCAACCTCAACAATCAAATCAGCGCGTTGAAGAATAACCTAAACCAAAGTTTAAACAATCTTAAATCTGCAAATAAGATAACTCTCAACAACCTTAATCGCGAAAGCTCTCGATTAGGTGGACAAATTTACTCTGCTCCAGGTAAAGAGCGCCAATTTAGAGACATCAAACGCCAGCAAGACATTAAAGAATCATTATATCTTTATTTATTGCAAAAACGTGAAGAAACTGCAATTACATTGGGCATGTCATCACCAAATGCAAAAATCATTGATTTTGCTTACACTTTTAACGATCCTGTGTCTCCAAAAAAGCAAATCATATATTTATCTGCTTTTTTACTAGGTCTATTGGTTCCAATGTCCTTTATCTATGTTAGAGATTTATTGGATAATACTGTTCATGGTAAAGACGATGTCATGAAAATATTAAGCGCACCATATATTGGAGACATACCAAAGTCAAGTCTAAAAGCACGCTTGGTCAAAAAAGTAGATTATTCGCCTAAAGCAGAGGCTTTTAGAATCATCAGAACAAATATTGACTTTATGCTCCAGGATGTTGACAAATCTTGTAAAACAGTCTTTATAACCTCTACAACTGCTCAAGAAGGAAAGTCACACACCTCTGTAAATTTAGCAGCTTCGTTGTCGTTTTCTGAAAAACGTGTACTTTTGATTGAAACAGATATACGGGTTCCTAGAGTTAATGACTATTTAGGAATAAAAAGCAAGCAAGGCCTTACAGATTATATTTCAGACAAGTCATTAAGCTTAAGTGATGTGACTGTACCCATAAAAGACAATCCTTTCTTGGATGTGATTCCATCAGGTACCATTCCACCAAATCCTGCCGAGTTATTGATGAGCGATCGTGTAAAACTTATGTTTGAAAACGCTAATAAAAATTATGATTTTATCATCGTGGATACTGCTGCAGTAGGCTTGGTGACAGACACCTTGTTGATTAGCAAATTTGCCGATATGTTCCTGTATGTGGTGAGTGTAGATAATATTGATAAGCGACAGTTGCATATTGCACAGACCTTGTATGTTGAAAAACGTCTGCCAAACATGGCTATTCTATTGAATGGCACTCAGCATAAACGTGGCTATGGTTATGGCTACGGTTACGGCAATAATCCTAACAAAAAGAAAAATAAATGGTATAAATCTTCTAAAAAATAAGAAAGATTCTAAATTATTTTTGAAAACTACTTTTCTATTTCTGGAAGAGTAGTTTTTTCATTATATGCTTTAGTTTTACATATAAAATATTAATCTTTTGATCCCTTAAATACTGTTTTATTTGAAAATGTCCAATCAGTAATTTACCAAGAATTACAGCAGTTATCGATTTAGAATCATAAATTATGTGGTGATCGTAAAAATATTCGGTTGTTGTCCAACGCATTTTATAATCACCTTCGCCTTTTGATAAATCAAAAATTTCTATATTGTTATCAATGCACCATTCTATGAGTTTGTAAATTTCGATATTACCAATATTCAGTTTAAAATAATCTATATCAAATGTTCTTATAGATACCGTTAACATTCTGTCATTCAAAAAATTAATAGACAATGCTATTGGCTGATTGCTATTGTAAACAACACTCAAAACAACTTTTTTTTCTAAAATTAAAGGATAGATTAATTCTTCATAAAAATCCCACATTGGCAAAACAGTATTGAACATGCTTATTTTATCAAACCGCTTACTCAACAGTTCCTTAAATATCTTAATTTCTCTATCGTAATCAGATTTATCAATATGGCCAAAATAGACTTTATAACTATTACCAGGAATTGTTTCGTCGAATTGCCTTAAATTTCTTTTAAAATTATACTTGCTTTTAGACGAGTTAAAAAAGGTGCTCAATATATCGTCTTTAGACTTTATTGAGCCTATATTGCCGTAATAGGCTTCATATTGTCTTACCTTATTTAACTTTATAGAAGACTTTTCATCATAATCTACCGTAAAAAAATTTGGCACATCATAGATAATAGCAACCTTGTTTTTAAAATTGGAAATTGATTCTGATATAGAATACGTCATTCCATTGGTGAAGTTTTTTCCTAAATTGACATAGATAGGGAAGAATTTGGATTTGGTAAATTTCACATCCTTAATCCCGTCTATTGAAACAACTTTTTTCCTTTTACAGTAGTGATCAATCCAAATATGTTCAAAAGTTGAGGATGTAAAAGGGTTATTATTCATTATGAATCACTTAAACAATTAGATTATAGTTTACGTCTTGCTTTTTCTTGTTTCAATAAATTCAGCTCTCTACTGGTTTGTCCTGCAACTGATGTATTTTCTTCAGCACGTCTTATCAAATAAGGCATCACGTCCTTAACTGGTCCAAATGGGACATATTTAGCCACATTATAACCTTGTGCGGCCAAATTAAAACTAATATGGTCACTCATGCCATAAAGCTGGCCAAACCAAACGCGATTATCGTTTTTAGTTATGTTAAACTTTTCCATGAGCTCCATAGCAAGATAGCTACTTTGTTCGTTATGAGTTCCGATAAACACAGAAATCACATCGAGATGATTCAATATATATTCCAGTGTTTGGTTAAAATTGATATCTGTTGCTTCTTTTGTAGCACAAATAGGTGAAGGATATCCTTTTTCTTCAGCTCTATCACGCTCTTTTTCCATATAAGCACCTCTCACTATCTTAACACCAATGGTAAATTTGTCTCGTTTAGCACGTTCATGGAGCTGTTTTAAATAATCCAATCGATCCCAACGATACAATTGTAAGGTATTATAAACAATAGGCTTTTCGGTATTATACAAACGCATCATTTCTTCGCAAAGTTCGTCAGCAGCGTCTTGCATCCAACTTTCTTCAGCATCAATCAAAACCTCTACATCTTTTTCCTTTGCCAGTTGGCAGACTTTGTTAAAACGCGCTACTACTCTATTCCATTCTTGAGCTTCTTCTTCAGTAAATGCCTTTCCTTCTCCTTTTTTCTGATATAAATGAAAACGCCCAAAACCAGTTGGTTTAAATACCGCTATTGGCATTGCTTCTTTTTCGTCAGCAAAATTGATGATTTTCAGGGTCTTCTGCATAGCTGCATCAAAATTCGCCTCTTCTTCTTTCCCTTCAACAGAAAAATCCAATACAGAACATACTCCTTTGCTGTACATTTTATCAATAACCGACAAACAATCGTCTTCATTGACACCACCACAAAAATGATCAAAAACCGTCGAACGTATCAACCCTTCTACCGGCAAATGGGCTTTTAGGGCAAAATTGGTCGCTGCAGTTCCAATCCTTACTAAAGGTTGGTGAGAAATCATCTTAAACAAGAAATAAGCTCTCTCAAGCTCTGAATCGCTTTTTAGGTCAAAAGCGATTTTTGTGTTATCAAAAAGTCGTTGTGTAGCCATACTCATAAATAATGACAAAAATATGTATTCGTTAGCTATTATTTAAGTAAAAACCACTTATTTTGAAGTTTGAATTAAAGAAAATCAAGTCCATGAAATCCATTACCACAGAAACCTATTCAATCCATTTCAATTCCAATGCTTACCAAGAACTCAATAGGTATCTCAAAGCACAGCAGTTTTCTAGGATTTTTGTACTGGTGGACACACATACACATCAACATTGCTTTACAAAATTCATGAGTGAGGTCGAAACAGACATTCCTTTTGAAATTATAGAAATTGAAGCTGGCGAACACCACAAAACCATTGATACTTGCGTTGGTGTTTGGAATGCTTTATCTGAACTTGAAGCCGACCGCAAAAGCATTATAATCAATCTTGGTGGTGGCGTCGTGACCGATTTGGGAGGTTTTGTCGCCTGTACCTTTAAGCGTGGCATCAAATATATCAACGTGCCAACATCGTTATTGGCAATGGTCGATGCTTCGGTTGGTGGCAAAACAGGTGTTGATCTTGGTACTTTAAAAAATCAGGTTGGTGTTATCCATTCTGGTGATATGGTACTGATAGATACTTCTTTTTTAGAAACGCTCCCACAAAATCATCTCAAATCTGGGCTAGCAGAAATGTTAAAACATGGACTGATTTACGACCGAGACTATTGGAATAAGTTGACTGATTTATCTAAACTGACTCTAGACGATTTGGATGCTCTTATCCACGAATCGGTAGAAATCAAAAAAGAAATCGTTACCAAGGATCCTTATGAACAAACCATACGCAAGCACCTTAATTTTGGGCACACATTGGGCCATGCCATAGAATCATTTTATTTGAGTGATAATAACAAAACCGACTTGTTGCATGGTGAAGCGATTGCTATAGGCATGATTTTGGAATGTTTTATCTCTTCAGAATTGCTGCAGTTTTCTAAAATAGATTTAGAGAACATCACCAAAGTAATTAGTAATACTTATAAAAAAGTGACAATTGACCCTTCAGATTATGAGGCCATTATTGAACTTTTAAAATATGATAAGAAAAATGAACATGGCAATATCAATTTTGTATTACTTGAATCCATTGGAAAACCAAAAATTGATTGTTTGGTTGATAACAAATTGATTGTAAAAGCCTTTGAGTATTATAACAACAATTAGAATATAATTCCGTGTTCTTATACACCGATACAAATGTGTAAGCTTGTAAAGCCAAAATAGCAAAACAATCTAAATCACAAATACCTTTCCTTAATAACCTTACAATGATGGTTTTCGTGACCAATAGTGATAAAAGCAACAGCTCTTACTGATAATGCGCTATTGCTTGCAGTGCCAATTTCCATAAGCATCTCTTCTGTAAAACTATCGTATAAAGCAATTGTTGCCATTCTAACCGCTTTATATTCGTTCATCAAACTTTTTAAAGTTCTGCGATTGGCGTCGCAATTCAATGCAAACTCATCTTGGTCGAAACCCGGCAATGGTGTTCGGTCTTTTCTTGCAATTCGCAACGCTCTGTATGTAAATACGCGCTCTGTATCGATAATATGTTGTATGACTTCTTTGATGGTCCATTTGCCTTCTTCGTATCGATATTCAAGCTTATCATTAGGCAAGTTTGATAAGAATGCATCAACGGCTTCAAAATTGGTTTTTAACCCATTTTCTAAATCCAAAGTTCCAGCTTTGTCTATATAGGTCTTGTAATAAGGATTGTATTCTGTAACGGAAAGGTCTTTTGCAGTCATATACTATATTTTGAACCTCAAAAATACTGAAAAGCCCTGTAATGAAATTCACCACAGGGCTTTTTATTTATGTCAAACAAATTACAATTCGTTAAAAATGGTGTGCATCAATCGTTTTTTGTCATTAATGCTTTCTTCCAGTGATATCATGGTTTCGGTTCTATAAACACCTTCAATATCATCCAGCATAAAAATGATGTCCTTGGCATGTGTCGTATTTTTTGCTCTAATTTTACAGAAGATATTAAATTTTCCAGTAGTAATGTGCGCAACGGTCACAAACGGTATGCTATTGATGCGCTCCAACACAAACTTGGTTTGTGATGTGTTTTGTAAAAAAATTCCAACATAAGCTATAAACGAATATCCAAGCTTTTTGTAATCTAATGTTAAAGAAGAACCCTGGATAATTCCTGCTTCCTCCATTTTTTTAACCCTAACATGAACAGTTCCTGCTGAAATCAATAATTTTTTTGCGATATCAGTGAACGGAATTCTGGTGTTATCTATTAACATATCCAGAATTTGGTGATCAATTTCGTCTAATTTAAACTTTGCCATTTTGTGTGTTTTCTTAAATTTTCTACAAAAATAATAGAAATCGGGTGAAGATATCACAACAAAAACAAAATATTTTACAAAACCAATGCGAATTTTTCAGTATTAATTGTAACGAAATCGATTTCGTTTCCTACCTCCAACTCTTTTTTGCCATCAACCAAAACTTTATACTCTTTGGCATCAATTTCTTTGTGACCAAAAAAACCGTCTAAATTAGAAATACTTTCAACAATTGGAACAAATACTATGTTGTTTCCCACTAATTGCTCTTGGCACTGAATGGCAACATCAACAACTTGAGCATTAACCTTGGCTTTTCTAATTATAAAATCGTAAAAAAGCTTTTCATTTTTTGGTATAGCAAAATATGCCTCATATTTAGAGCCGCCTATAGGCTTCTTTGCGATATAATTGATAGCAATAATGAGTGATTGAAAGATAAACTCCCTAACCACTTCCCTATTATAATCATTGGCAAAATGGCCTGCTTCAAACAGAATTGTTGGTTTGTCATGACTTTGAAATGTATCACCAACACAGTTGATATTGAACGCGTCATCATAAATACCGATTTGGTTGGGAATTTGCTTTTGCAGGTTTTTGGTCATTGCGACAATTACTTCCATCGCTTTTTTGCGAGTTGGTGTCACTGTGCATGCTTCGTCTTGCGCTGGCGCCAAAAAAGAAACAGTCGCAGGCTTATTATTTGATCCAGCACTAAAAATTGTACGCTGACCATGCAGGTTAAAGCAATAATCTGGGTTGAAGTCATCAAAATAAGCCCTTAAGACTTTGCTTTCAGGCTGTGAAAGGTCTTGTGCATCTCTATTGAGGTCAATATCATTAGCATTTACTCTGGTATAAGCTCTTGCTCCATCAGGATTGAGCATAGGCACAATAGCAATTGTACACGATTTAAGAATAATTTGAAGGGTTTTATCTTCACCAAAAGCAAAAAGATTGCACAAATCGAATACCGCCTTGGTTGTTGTGCTTTCGTTACCGTGCATTTGCGACCACATCAAAATTTTGGTTTTACCATTTCCGATAGTAATCACATGGATGTCATTCTTTAAAACCGATTGACCAATACAATCAACTCTAAAATTTGATTTGTGTTTTTCAATTAAAGGCAACACATGATCGCCAAAAATATAGCGACCAAAAAGTTGAGATTCTTTATAGGTTTTAAACCAATGCTTAAGTGATGGTAAAGTCATAGATGAAAGTTGATACACAAATGTAAACATTTAAGAATTTACAAATGTAAACATGTTTTAATACCTATTTTGTTTACAACACTAAACAAAAAACTAATGAATTAGGAATTTTTTAAAAACAAAAGTGTATGTGTTTTAAAATTACAATTTACAATATTAATTTTCAGTTATTTATATGTCAATATATAAAGTTTAGATTTATGTAAAAGAATAAAATATGTTAAATGTAATGACTATTTGAGCTATAATATTTACATTTGTAACATCAATCTTGAGATTCCTTTGTTTACAATGATAAACAGTGACGATTTTACTAAACGACTCCAAAAGGTCATCGATTTTTACGGTGAAACAGCCTCCTCTTTTGCCGAAAAAGTTGGTGTGCAGCGTTCGAGCATTTCACATATTTTATCTGGAAGAAACAAACCGAGTTTAGATTTTGTACTTAAGGTGTTGGCTTCTTTTCCCGAAGTTGAATTGTATTGGCTGTTAAATGGTAAAGGTCACTTTCCTTCTGCTCCATCTTCCGAAGGCTCAAAAACCGAAAACATAGAGATTCAAAATAAAAACCAAAAAGATATCATCTCTAAAATGAATACCTCATCTAGCGACAAAACCATTGAGCGCATTGTCATTTTCTATAACGATGGTACCTTCAAAAATTTCGAACAAAGCTAATCTGCTTCATAAAAAATTCAAATACGCAATTCTCAACGTACTGGCCTTATAAAAATTCTTGTGGTAAGTATGAATTCTTTTACTAATTTTATGCTTCAAATTTAGAAGATGAAATTTTTTATTGGTGTTTTTATAATGATTTTATTTACAGGGTGTTACAACAAACAACGCGACTGCAAGGATTATAAAACTGGTACTTTTGAGTTTACCTATGAAATTGATGGTGTTTCAAAAACCGGACGTTTTATAAGGACCGACACACTTAACATTGATTATTTTGAAAACAAAGTAGATTCGGCTTCTGTACGTTGGATTAATGATTGTGAGTTTATTCAAAAAGCGATTCGCCCAAAAAGCAAAGCCGAAGAAGAAGCCATACATTTTAAGATTTTGCACACAACGGACAGCACCTATACTTTTGAGTATAGACTGGCTGCAAAAAAACCAAACAAAAAACTACGTGTAGAGCAAGGAACCGCAAAAAAAGTAAATTGATATGTTAGATTTTTTATTGACAAGTGATGCCATTATGGCCTTGTTGACCTTGACGTTTTTGGAAATCATTTTAGGGATCGACAATATTGTATTCATATCGATTGCAGCCAATAAGCTCCCAGAACACCAACGTAGCAAAGCAACCAATATTGGATTGTTGTTGGCAATGGTTCAGCGAATTATTCTGCTGTTTTTTGTATCCTTTTTAATAAGTTTAAAAGAACCTTTTTATACCGTAGAGACCACTTGGTTGCATGTGGCCATTAGTTGGCAAGCTGTTATTTTACTGGCTGGCGGCTTGTTTCTTATCTACAAGAGCACATCAGAAATCCATGAAAAAGTAGAAATGCCAGATCATGATGAGAACGAATTAAAAGGGAGAAAAATAAAATCATTATCACATGCCATCACCCAGATATTGTTGATTGATTTTATCTTCTCTATCGATTCCATACTTACTGCAGTTGGAATGACCAATGGCTTACACCCTAATCACAATTACAATCTGATGTTGATGATTATTGCTGTTGTAATCTCTATTATTATCATGATTGTTTTTGCCAACCCTATACGAAAATTCATTGATGCGCATCCCAGTATGCAATTACTTGGCTTGGCTTTTCTTATTTTAATTGGCTTTATGTTGATTACCGAAGCTGCACACTTATCGCATACTAAATTTTTAGGAAACGAAGTTGGAGCCATCCCGAAAGGATACTTGTATTTTGCAATTGCATTCTCATTGTTTGTTGAGTTTTTGAATTTCAGAATTCAAAAAAAATCAAAAAATAAGAATTAAACACTTCTTGTTTTTGCTATATACTTTGACCAAAGGTCAATAAATTGTTATCAGGGTCGAGTATTGAAAACTCCTTTTGTCCCCATGGCTTTGTCTGTAAATCGCCATTGGGATGAATATTTATTTTTTGGTCTAAAAACGATTGATATAATTTGTCAATATCTTCAACTCTGATATAAACCTGCCCATAATTCTCTTTTGGGTCAAGAGTTGCAAACTCAAAGAAGTGTATTTCAATGTTGTCCCTTTTCAACATCAAATAGGCGTCGTAATCTGCACTTCCTAACTGTTTAAAACCCAATATGTTCAAATAGAAATCTTTTGTAATGGTCTTGTTACGCATCGGCAACTTTGGATGAATTTCTGCAAGCATATCTAATCAAACTTTTAAAACCTATCTATTTCCTTTTTGATAAATTTTGTACAAATAGTAAGCAATTGCAGCTAATAGTACTATTGTAACCAATCTAAATATCATGAGTTTCTTTGTTTAAGTGTTAAAACAATTTAATCTGACCTTTATCATCTAATTGTGTGTTGTCATCAGAATCATCATCTTCACCTTCAATATTGGTGATTTCTAACTTTATGTCTTTAGAATTTTGTGTATGTGTCTTTGATTCTTCAGATGCTTCTTCAGACATATCTGTTTCGTCAACTACTTCAATATCTTCGGCAGGTGTTGGTTCTGGCTCATCATATGGCAATGGCTCCAATAAACTCACTTGCTTTATTTTATCAGTTGTGAGTTGGTTTCCTAGTGCCTTGATGCCTTTTACAGCGATGAATTCTTCAAAATTCAACTCCAAATTATCTTTTTGGTCCTTATTTCGCTCTTTTGCGAACACTACTTCTGCCACTGGTCGCCAATCGGTTGAGACAATCTCTAATTGAGATTTATCGTGTTCTGAAATAAAAATTTCTTCTTTATTTTCATTTTCTATCAAGAAACGCTTCACATAATAACGTTCCTTTTCACCATCATAATACAAAGCAGAAATTGGTTTCTTTGGTATCCATTTTTCCAATATGATCATATCATCATCAAAATGTGTGGTCAACTCTGGTAAAATGGTCTTTATCAGTCCAGATTGCGTGATGATGAGTAGGCGATCTTCACCTCTAAACTCACCTATGAGTTCGCCTCTACCATCGACATTGAGGCGTTGCACAGCGTCGTCAAACCAGATTTTACGTGGCTTTAAGGTTGATATTCCAGATTCTTTGTGCTCAATCTTTTTTATGGCATGCTTTGTCACCAGGTTTCCTTTAGAATTTCGGCCTTTAATCAAGATTTCGGCAAAATCCAAGTCCCATTTCAATTTCTTGATACTTCCCACCTGTCGTAGGAATATCGTTATAACTTCGGCTTCTCCATTAGGGTTCGCCGAAAAATACCAAACCATCGAACCTTTGGTTTCATTGGTCAAGTCATATTCTTTATCTCTAGTTGTACCAGTGACTGCAAAACGTTTGACGTAAGAAGGGCCTTTACTTCCGTCACGATATATCATATTATAGATAGTGCGCTTGTCCTTTTTCTTGAAGACTGCCACGTGAATGATGTCTTTACCAATGAATTTTTTATCATCGACTTTTGTAACCATCATTTTACCGTCTTTGGTAAAGACTATAATATCATCAATATCACTACAATCACATACATACTCGTCTTTTTTGAGCGACGTACCGACAAAACCTTCTTCCCTGTTGACATATAGCTTTGTATTACGGATGACCACTTTGGTAGCATCAACATCATCAAATAATCTCAACTCTGTCAGTCGCTCTCTACCTTTGCCATAATCGTTTTTAAGACGCGTAAAATAGGCAATGGCATAATCGGTCAAATGCTCTAAATCGTATTTTACTTGAGCAATTTGATCTTCTAAAGCTTCTATTTTTTGTTGCGCTTTATCAATATCAAATTTTGAAATACGCTTGATACGGATTTCGGTCAACCGCACTATATCTTCTTCGGTAATGGCTCGCTTAAGGTGTTTTATATGTGGCTCGAGCCCTTTACCGATGGCAGCAATAACGCCTTCCCAAGTTTCTTCTTCTTCAATGTCGCGATAGATTCGTTTTTCGATAAAAATACGCTCTAACGAAGCAAAATGCCATTGCTCTTCAAACTCATCAAGCTTGAGTTCGAGATTAGCTTTCAACAATTCAACTGTATGATTTGTAGAGCGTTGAAGCATTTCAGTAACACCAACGAATAAAGGTTTGTTGTCTTCAATGACACAGCCCAATGGCGAAATAGAATTCTCGCAACTTGTGAATGCATACAGAGCATCAATTGTTTTGTCAGGTGAAATCCCTGAAGGCAAATGCACTAAAATCTCAACTTCGGCAGCGGTGTTATCCTCTATCTTCTTGATTTTTATTTTTCCTTTATCATTCGCTTTAAGAATAGAATCAATTAAAGAGGTTGTTGTGGTTCCAAAAGGTATTTCTGTAATTGCCAATGTAACTTTATCGAGTTGGGATATTTTTGCCCTTACGCGTACTTTACCACCACGAAGCCCATCGCGATAATCGCTACAATCGGCTATACCAGCAGTTGGAAAATCAGGTAGAAGGGTAAATTTCTTTCCTTTTAGATGTTTAATAGATGCATCAATGAGCTCATTAAAATTATGAGGCAAAATTTTGGTCGATAAGCCAACCGCAATCCCTTCGCCTCCTTGTGCCAACAACAAAGGAAACATGACTGGAAGGTTAATAGGCTCTTTGCGACGACCATCATAAGATGATTGCCATTCTGTAATTTTTGGGTTGAATACAACATCGAGTGCAAATTTTGACAAACGTGCCTCGATATATCGAGAAGCTGCTGCGCTATCACCAGTGAGAATGTTTCCCCAGTTTCCTTGCATATCAATGAGCAAGTCCTTTTGACCCAACTGTACCATAGCATCACCAATGCTGGCATCACCATGTGGATGGTACTGCATGGTGTGTCCGACGATATTGGCAACTTTATTGTAGCGACCATCATCCAAATCTTTCATGGACTGCATGATGCGTCGCTGTACAGGTTTAAAGCCATCTTCAATAGCTGGTACTGCACGCTCTAAAATCACATATGATGCATAATCTAAAAACCAATCCTTGTACATTCCTGTAACTCTGGTAATGGTTTCGTTGCTTGAAGCCTCTTGTTGTTCTTCGTTTTCGTTATGTGGTTGTTCAGTATCTAAACTCATTAAAGACTTTTGTTTGTTTTAAGGTTACTTTTAACCATTTTACTTAATGATTGTCTGATGTATTTTCTTTTTTTTCTTGCCACAAGCGTGACATTAAAACTTTCTTTCTTTTGATGTCCATGGGCATCCTTAATATAAAGCACCAAGCGTTTATAAATAATATAATTAATGAACTTGAAGTTGACCAAACGTTCTTTTTCAAATTCTAAAAGGTGCTCTCTGTAGTTAAAATAATCAGAAAGCAATAATCCTCTATTAATGATAATCACTTTCATACCATCACTATCGTATTCAAAATACCTTGAAATCGTATGTACTATGAAAAAAAGCGCAATAAAGCCAAATACAACAATAAAAAACGTCAACAATGGGTTGGATGTCAAGTGGCTAAAGGCACTAAACACAGTCGCTAAAAGAATAGCAAACACTATCAGTATAAAATATACCGAAATAATGACGTTTTTAACCTTGGAGTTGTTAGTTCTCATTGACTTCTTCTATGATATCGAGTTCAACTTTAAGGTTATTGATGATAAATTCTTGTCGGTCTGGTGTGTTTTTGCCCATGTAAAATTCGAGTAGATTTTCAATAGACATGTCTTTATCTAACATTACAGGATCCAAACGAATGTTTTCTCCAATGAAATTGACAAACTCGTCTGGCGAAATCTCTCCAAGACCTTTAAATCGTGTGATTTCTGGTTTTGGTTTTAGTTTTTCGATGGCATTGCGTCGCTCTTCTTCAGAATAGCAATAAATGGTCTCCTTTTTGTTTCGGACTCTAAACAATGGTGTTTGCAAAATGTACAGATGTCCTTCCTTGATTAATTCTGGAAAAAACTGCAAGAAAAAGGTTATGAGCAGCAATCGAATGTGCATTCCGTCAACATCAGCATCTGTGGCAATCACGATGTTGTTATAGCGCAAGTCTTCAATGGACTCTTCAATATTCAACGCTGCTTGCAGCAGATTAAATTCTTCGTTTTCATACACAATTTTTTTGCTCATTCCGTAGGAATTAAGCGGCTTACCTCGTAAACTAAATACTGCTTGTGTATTGACATCTCTCGATTTAGTGATACTTCCTGAAGCTGAATCTCCCTCTGTGATGAACAAGGTAGATTCTAAATTTCTGTCATTTTTTGTATCGCCAAAGTGCACACGACAATCGCGCAGTTTTTTATTGTGGAGACTTGCTTTTTTAGCTCTGTCTTTTGCTAATTTTCTAATTCCTGACAATTCTTTACGCTCGCGCTCTGCTTGAAGGATTTTGCGCTGGATTTTATCAGCCGTCTCTGGGTTTTTATGTAAGTAGTTGTCTAAATTAGTTTTTAAAAAATCATTGATGAAGGTGCGAACGGTTGGCAAATCGCCTCCCATATCAGTGGAACCCAACTTGGTTTTAGTCTGACTTTCAAAAACGGGTTCGGTGACTTTAATGGCAATGGCAGACACTATCGATTTGCGAACATCTGATGCTTCATAGTTTTTACCATAAAACTCCCTGACCGTTTTCACCAAAGCCTCTCTAAAGGCCGCTAAATGCGTTCCTCCCTGTGTGGTATTCTGCCCATTGACAAAGGAATGATACTCTTCGCTGTACTGCGTTTTACTATGTGTGATGGCCACTTCGATATCATCTCCTTTTAAATGTATGATTGGGTATGCCATATCGGACTCATTGATGTTTTCTTCCAATAAGTCTTTAAGGCCATTTTCGCTGAAAAACTTTTCGCCATTAAAAACAATGGTCAATCCTGTGTTGAGATACACATAGTTTTTGAGCATTTTCTCAACATACTCATTACGATATTTATAGTTTTTGAAGATTTGCTCATCGGGAATAAAGGATACTTTGGTGCCTTTGCGTCGTGAGGTGTCATCCAATAAATCTTGATTGATCAGATTACCTTGTTCAAATTCTGCGGAAGCTGACTTGTTATCTCTTGTGGATTCGACTCTAAAGAATGACGACAGAGCATTGACCGCCTTGGTACCAACACCATTTAAACCTACCGATTTTTTGAAGGCTTTGGAGTCGTACTTTCCTCCAGTGTTCATTTTAGACACAACGTCTACAACTTTCCCAAGCGGAATACCACGCCCAAAATCGCGTACAATGACCTTGTTGCCTTGTATGGATATCTCGATAGATTTGCCAGCTCCCATTACATACTCGTCGATAGAGTTGTCCAAAACCTCTTTTAGCAATATATAAATACCATCGTCTGGAGATGAACCATCACCAAGTTTACCAATATACATTCCTGGTCGCATTCGGATGTGTTCTTTCCAATCGAGTGAACGTATATTATCTTCGGTATATTTGGTTTCTTGAGACATTTTTATGTGAAATCGTTAGATAGGACGCTAATATAACATTTCGGTATAAAAGATAAAACCGATGCTTACGAAAGTAATTAACAATTGGTTGTTAGTTGTGAATGGTGTGTTGTTTGCCATGCTTTTTAATATGTTTTTGAGGCTTTATTAAGGATTCAGCGCATTTTGAGAATGCCCTTTCTGAAGTTGTGATATTCAATCTGACTTTGTTAAAGTATTTTCTGACTTTTTTGAATGTATAGTCAGGAAATGAGTTGGCAATCTTTACAGAAAGAGCGCTGACAAGAAATGTCGCTTATTGGTAAAACAAAAAAAGTACTTTGAACCACCTACAGTTTTGATAGGAATAACTTCTTATTTGATGCGAATTCCTTGTGTTGTAAAAGACAAACCCTGTTGTCCCATTGTCGAGTTCATAATTCCTTCGAATAAAGGTTCAGAGCAGTTTTTTGGTGTTTTCCATTCGAAAATGAAATTTGAGCCTGTTCCTCCTGTAATATCGGTTTCGTCTATGATTATTTCTGTTGTTTCCATAGGCAACAGATATATAGGCTGGTTGAAGTATTTTCGGACTGACTTACCATTTGTGTCATAGTATTCAGCTCTTACGATATAGATTGTATCTAATTCGCTTGTGTTTCGTAAACTAACCATTGCAGTAAGGTTATGTGTTTTGTGCTCTGATATACTATAGATTTGTGAATAGATAGATAGATAGCTTTTTCCTAAAACTAGCGAATCATTGGTACTAATGTTTGCTGTTCTATTTGACCAATTTACTGGATTTATGGAACTTATTTCTTTTGTCTCGTTGCATGCAAAGGTCAATACAATACATGATATGAATACGATTGTTTTTTTCATTTTTTGTTTAATGTTTGTACAACTTGCATGTAAGGCAAATGAATATGAAAGCTACATGTAGCAAGCGTCTAATTTAGCAAATAAAAACCGAAAAGAAAATTGCTTTTTCTATGCGCTTTCGTTAATGTAATAAGTAAGCTTGTGCTAGCTATTGAATTTATATGGTATTGCCAATAGTTTTATTTATTGTTCAGTTTTAATTTATGAGGAACACTGATAATGCTCCAATTAATACTGATACTATAACCATAATAATTACAAACATCCATCTTTTCTTGTCTGTCATAATTTGTATTATTAATTGTTTACAATGGTTTTGTAAATAGCTTATTGCGAAAATGTCCACGGATTTTTCAACTCAAAACCGAATATAGCAAATTAACATTTATTAGTGTTAAATAATTAAATTTCAACGAATTAAAATCGTTAATGTCACTGATGCTTTTCAGTAGCTTTATTCACTTTCACATAAAACCAAGGGAAAGATTCAAACTGGGCAATTTTTGGAGTTAAGCTCAATCCTCGACATTACACATTAAACAAGAAGTGCATGACATCACCATCTTTAACTATGTAGTTCTTCCCTTCCACTCTCATTTTACCAGCTTCTTTAACTTTAGCCTCACTACCATAAGTTGAAAAATCCTCATAAGCAATCACTTCAGCTCTAATGAATCCTTTTTCGAAATCAGTATGAATGACACCAGCTGCTTGAGGAGCGGTGGCTCCAACATCGATGGTCCAAGCGCGCACTTCTTTCACTCCTGCTGTAAAGTAGGTTTGTTGGTTGAGCAACTTATATGCAGAACGAATGAGTTTTGAAGAACCTGGTTCGTCCAATCCTATATCTTGCAAGAACATTTTGCGCTCTTCATAGTCATCCAATTCGTTGATATCTGCTTCTGTGCCTACTGCAAGCACCAAAATTTCAGCATTTTCGTCTTTGACAGCTTCTCTTACTTTTTCTACATAAGCGTTGCCTGTTGCGGCAGATGCTTCATCGACATTGCAAACATACATCACTGGTTTATCTGTTATAAACTGTGCTGGTTTAACAAACTCTTCATCATCTTCTTTAGAAAACTCCAAAGCTCGCACAGAAGTTCCGGCTTCCAATGCTGATTTTATTTTTAATAAGACAGCCTCTTCTTTTTGTGCTTCTTTATTACCAGTTTTTGCAGCACGTTTTACCTTTTCGAGCTTTTTGTCTACCGTTTCCAAATCTTTCAACTGCAACTCCATATCGATGGTTTCTTTATCTCTAATAGGATTCACGCTCCCATCAACATGCACAATATTATCATTGTCAAAACAGCGCAACACGTGAAGAATCGCATCGGTTTCTCTAATATTAGCCAAAAACTGGTTACCAAGCCCCTCTCCTTTACTTGCGCCTTTTACCAAGCCAGCAATATCAACGATCTCTACTGTTGCAGGTTGCACTTTTTGCGGCTTTACCAATGCTTCTAAACGTTCCAATCTTGGATCTGGAACGTTTACAATACCAATATTTGGCTCAATGGTACAAAACGGAAAGTTGGCACTTTGCGCTTTTGCGTTAGACAAACAGTTAAATAAGGTCGATTTTCCTACGTTTGGTAATCCTACAATTCCGGCTTTCATGGTAAATTATTTTTAGCGAGTGCAAATATAATCATACCTCCTATTATTCCATTATAAATTATAAATAAGTCATCATTTTATTATGCAGACATAACAGTCTGGCAAAATTCAATTATATTTAACCTAACTAATTCAAAACAACCAATTATGAAACAACTAATATTTATGATGCTACTAACAGTCTTTAGCATCAACTTTACCATTGCGCAACAAGTTACAGGAACTGTGACTGATGTTGATGGAGCTCCAATTGCTGGAGTGAATGTTATTGAAAAAGGCACAACCAACGGGGTTGTTACCGATTTTGACGGAAAATACAGTATTAACGTCAGTGGTAATGCCACATTAGTATTTAGCTATGTTGGTTCAAATACACAAGAGGTAGCTGTAAATAACCGAAGTACAATTAATATTACATTAGAAGATGGCGTTAGTCTTGATGAGGTTGTTTTAGTTGGTTCACGTAGCCCAAAACGAACCTCTGTCGACACAGCAGTTGCCATTGATGTTATTGATGTATCTGAAGTTACCACACAAGTTGGGAAAGTTGAAATCAATGAATTATTACAATATGCAGCTCCTTCATTTAATGCCAACAAGCAATCTGGTTCTGATGGCGCTGATCATATTGACCCAGCTTCTTTAAGAGGTTTAGGACCAGACCAAACTTTAGTATTAATCAATGGAAAACGAAGACACCAATCGTCTTTAATCAATATTTTTGGTACTAGAGGTCGTGGTAATACAGGAACAGATTTAAATGCTATTCCTGCATCTGCAATTAAAAGAATTGAAATTTTGCGTGATGGAGCTTCGGCTCAATACGGCTCAGATGCTATTGCTGGTGTAATAAACATTGTACTAAAAGATAATGTCGATGAATTTACAGGAAGCGTCAATTATGGTTTCTACAGTACCAATGCTGATGTCGATACAAGTGCATTTGGTGAATATGGTGCATGGAATACTGATGGATACAGATTAGATACAGAACGTGATGGAAATGCTATTGGTAAAGATAAAAATTTCGATGGTGGTTCTGTAAAAGTAACTGCTAACTATGGTTTTAAAATAGGTGAAAAAGGTGGTTATGCTAATTTTACTACTGAATATTTAAGCAAAAACAAAACATTACGTCCTGCTTTCGATTTTAGAAAAGGGTTTGGTGAAGCAGCAATTGATGGATTCAATTTCTTCGGAAATATGGCAATTCCTGTATCAGACAAAACAGAAGTGTATGCTTTTGGTGGTCGCAATTATAGAGATACCGATGCTTATGCCTTTACCAGAAATGGTGGTGAGCGCGTTGTAGAATCTATTTATCCTAACGGATTCACACCTCGTATTACATCAAATATTATTGATAATTCTATATCAGCTGGTGTTAGAACAGAAACTGGAAGTGGCTGGAAAGTAGATATCAGTAACACTTGGGGAAAGAATTTTTTCCACTACTATATCAAAGGAACGCTTAATGCTTCATTAGAAGATGTGTCGCCAACCGATTTTGATGCTGGTGGACATAGTTTAAGTCAAAATACTGTGAATTTAGATTTTTCAAAATATTATGATGATGTTTTAAGCGGAATGAATTTAGCTTTTGGTGCTGAATACAGAACCGAAAACTTTATCATCTTTGCTGGTGAAGAAGGTTCATACGGAACTTATACTGAAGACGGATTACTAATTACAGATCCATCAACTCAAACACAAGCAGAAGACGATTTTGGTAATCCACGTCCAGGTGGCTCCCAAGGTTTTCCTGGCTATAGTCCAGCTAACGAAGTTGACAGAAGCAGAAGCAATTTATCATTATATGCAGATGCTGAATTTGATTTATCAGAAAAATTCTTATTGAGTGCTGCTGCACGTTTTGAAAACTTTAGTGACTTTGGAAGCACCCTTAACGGAAAATTGGCTGCACGCATAAAAGCTTCTGATAACATTAATATCAGAGGATCATTGAGCACAGGCTTTAGAGCGCCATCACTGGCACAGATTTACTACAACTTAAAGTTCACTAACTTTGTTGGAGGTCAGGCTCTAGAATCATTATTATCACCTAATAACAGTCCTGTGACCGCATCTTTTGGTATAGGACCTTTAAAAGAAGAAAAGGCATTTAATGCTGCTTTAGGTTTTACGGCAAAATTCGGAGAGTTTACAGCTACAATTGATGGTTATTATATTGCTGTTAAAGACAGAATTGTGTTAACAGGAAACTTCGATGCGCCACAAATCCCTAATGTTGAAGCTGCACAGTTTTTTGCTAATGGAGCCGATACCAAAACCACTGGTCTAGATGTCATTTTATCTTGGAAAACGAGTGTTGGTGACGATAGTTCATTTGGAGCAACTTTTTTAGGAAACTTTAATGATATGAAAATCGACAAAGTTCTAAATGGCTCTCTTGACGAACAAACCTTCTTTGGTGAACGAGACAAAGCATTCTTATTAGCATCTGCGCCAGACAGTAAATTGAGTTTAAACCTTAATTATGATAAAAATTGGTTTGATGCAGGCTTGACATTTACTCGCTTTAGTGAAGTACAATTACTAGATTTCCAAATGTTTGAAGACCCTGCAGATTATGGTGGATTTAATCAACAAATCATCGCTGCCACAGACACTTATGGCGCCAAAGTAGTGACTGATCTAAATTTAGGATTCAGACTATCAGAAAACTTAAAACTAAATGCTGGTAGTAATAACCTTTTTAATGTATATCCAGACCAACAAGACGATTGGACCGAAGGTGGTGGTTACTGGGATTCTGTACAAATGGGATTCGGTGGTGCTTACTACTACTTAAAGATGAATTACAAATTCTAAACTTAAAAGTTTGACCCATAAAAAAACCGAGCTAAATAGCTCGGTTTTTTTATATGATTATAATAACATAAGCTTAAAAATCATTAAAATAATCCATATAAAAATTAAGCAAACTAGTACAAATAGAAATGTCCCTAAATACTTCCAAAAGCCATTATATTCTTTTTCATTGTTTTCCATATTATAAAAGCATAAAATCTCAAGAAAACTTGAGATTTTATTATTATTCTTCAGGATGCATAAAGCGTTGTTTTCCTAGTAAAACTTCTTCCGTCTCAACATGACTATCATCAGGAACACAACAATCTACAGGGCACACAGCAGCACATTGAGGCTCGTCATGAAATCCTTTACACTCGGTACATTTATCTGGTACTATATAGTAAATTTCGTCACTAATTGGTTCTTGTGCTTCATCTGCATCTACTTCCTTTCCGTCAGGTAATACAACACGCCCAGACAAACTTGTGCCATCTTTATATCGCCAATCATCAGCACCTTCATAGATAGCTGTATTTGGGCATTCAGGTTCACAAGCACCACAATTTATACATTCGTCTGTTATTATTATTGCCATAGCATTTTTCTTTTCTAACTTTGCGGTGCAAAAATAAAGCCAAAACCATTCATAACCAAATACAGAATGAATTTACAACAAAGAATTAACGCTTTTGTTAAGTTAGGAGATTTTTTAAGTCAGTTTTCATCTAAAAATATTCAAAAAAATGACAACATTCTCTACAATGATTTGTTTTTTGATGGCTTTCGTCATCAAATCCAATTGGCTTATGAACACAATGCATGGTTCACAAAAGAGAATGTGTTGTTTGCTTTAGAAGGCTGGTCTAAATTATTGACTTACAGAACAATTAATCAATGGTTAGATAAGTATTCATTTAATACTGTTGATTCTAAAAAAGTAGCCATTATCATGGCAGGGAATATCCCTTTGGTTGGCTTTCACGATTTTTTGAGTGTTTTGATTTCTGGGCATAGTGTTATAGTTAAACAATCCTCAAACGATAAACACCTTTTACCCTTTTTGGCCAAGTATATAGAGCATGTTGAACCACAATTCAAAGGAAAAATTGAGTTTATTGAGGAGAAGTTGTCCAATTTTGATGCTGTAATTGCAACAGGTAGTGACAATACTGCACGTTATTTCGAATTTTACTTTAAAAACAAACCTTCCATCATCAGAAAAAACAGAAACTCGGTTGCTATACTTACTGGTCATGAAAGCGAGAGTCAACTCTTAAATCTATCTGAAGATATTTTTAGGTATTACGGGCTTGGCTGTAGAAATGTATCAAAACTATTTGTTCCAAAAGACTATAACTTTGAGGCATTCTTTAAAGCTATGTACCATTGGCACCCAATAATAAATCAAAACAAATACGCCAATAATTACGATTACAATAAGGCAGTGTATCTAATGAGCGAGTTTGCAATGCTAGAGAATGGCTTTTTAATGATCAAGGAAGATGAGAGCTACTCGTCTCCAATTGCCACCTTGTTTTACGAATATTACGAATCAATAGATCGTTTAAAAGTCAAATTGAAAACCGATAAAGATTATATACAATGTATTGTTTCGGAAGGTTTTACAAACGATGAGGTTTCTTTTGGCAACACCCAGCGACCACAACTTTGGGATTATGCTGATAATGAAGACACCATTGCATTTTTGTTAAAAATATAGTTGATAAATTATCATTTTAATAACATCTTTTTGCATAGAAATTAGCACCTTTGCAACTGTAAAAATAAAATACCATGGAAAAACATAATTTTAGTGCAGGACCTTGCATTTTACCACAGGAAGTCTTAAAAAAATCGGCCGAAGCTGTCATAGATTTTAATAATAGCGGATTGTCTCTGTTGGAAATTTCACATAGAAGCAAACCATTTGTTGATGTCATGGAAAACGCTCGTTCGCTGGCGTTAGAGCTTCTTGGATTAGAAGGTAAAGGGTATAAAGCCTTATTTTTACAAGGTGGAGCTAGCACACAGTTTTTGATGGTCGCTTTGAACTTATTAGAAAAAAGAGCTGGCTACTTAAATACTGGAACTTGGTCAAATAACGCCATTAAAGAAGCTCGTATTTATGATGATGTGTACGAAGTGGCGTCATCAAAAGAAGCTGGATATAACTATATCCCTAAAGGGTATACAATTCCAGAAGATTACGATTATTTCCATTGTACCTCCAACAATACCATTTTTGGAACACAGATGAAGTCGTTTCCAGACTCTCCTATCCCAATGGTATGCGATATGAGTAGCGATATTTTTTCTCGTCAGTTGGATTTCACAAAATTTGATTTGATCTATGCAGGAGCCCAAAAAAACATGGGTCCAGCAGGTACTACTTTAGTGATTGTCAAAGAAGATATTCTTGGCAAAGTGTCTCGTAAAATTCCATCGATCATGGATTACAAAGTGCACATCGAAAAAAGCAGCATGTTCAACACACCTCCTGTTTTTCCGGTATATGTATCTATGTTGACATTAGAATGGTTAAAAAAATTAGGTGGTATCAAAGCCATTGAAGAGATTAACGAAATGAAAGCTAGAGTCATATATTCAGAAATTGACTTAAACCCATTATTTAAAGGTTATTCAGTAAAAGAAGACCGTTCTAATATGAATGCAACCTTTACTTTAATCAATGACGATTTAAAGGAAACGTTCGACACCATGCTTAAAGAGGCAGGAATCAGTGGTTTAAACGGTCACAGAAGTGTTGGAGGCTATAGAGCTTCGATGTACAACGCATTACCGCTTGATAGTGTTAAAGCATTAGTAGAAGTTATGAGTGAATTGGAAACGAAGGCGTAAGAGCTGGTAGTATTCATCCCGAAGCTTCGGAAACAAAAACAATAAAAAACAAAAACAAGAGATTCCCACCTTCGTGGGAATGAAAAATAAATTTTAAATGAAAGTATTAGCAAACGACGGAATTTCAAAAAGTGGAATTAATGCATTAGAACAGGCTGGTTTCGAAGTGATTACAACAACAGTCGCCCAAGAACAGTTGGCAAATTACATCAACGAGCATCATATTGATGTGCTTTTGGTGAGAAGTGCTACAACAGTAAGACAAGACCTTATTGATGCTTGCCCAAGTATCAAAATCATAGGTCGTGGTGGCGTTGGTATGGATAATATCGATGTAGAGTATGCTCGTGGTAAAGGTATTCATGTCATCAATACGCCTGCTGCTTCTTCAGAATCAGTTGCTGAATTGGTGTTTGCACATCTTTTTGGTGGTGTGCGTTTTTTACACGATTCTAATCGTAATATGCCTTTAGATGGGGATTCACAATTCAACACACTTAAGAAAAATTACGCCAAAGGACGTGAGCTTCGAGGTAAAACTCTAGGCATCATTGGTTTTGGTCGTATTGGTCGCGAAGTGGCAAAAATTGCACTTGGTGTAGGTATGAAAGTCATTGCAAGCGATAAGTTTGTTGGCAAAGCAACCATTAAAGTAGAATTTTATAATGGGCAGTTCATCAATGTAGAAATTGAAACAGAGCCGATGAAAGATATTCTTCAACATGCCGATTTTATTACGCTACACGTTCCTGCTCAAAAGGACTACGTCATTGATGCCAAGCATTTTGAAATGATGAAAGATGGTGTTGGTATCGTCAACGCAGCTCGTGGTGGCGTTATAAACGAAGTAGAATTAATCAAAGCCCTTGAAAGTGGCAAGGTTGCCTTTGCTGGATTGGACACCTTCGATGATGAGCCAACTCCTGCAGTGCAAGTATTGATGAATCCTAAAGTATCATTAACACCACATATTGGCGCTGCTACCAATGAGGCTCAAGATAGAATTGGTACCGAATTGGCATCGCAAATCATCAGTATTCTTAAAACTGAAGAAGTATAAAGTTATTAACATTTCGTTATAAAAAAGCTTGCAACTTAATGTGTTGCAAGCTTTTTTTGTAATTTGACATCCTTAACTTTAAACAATAAAAATAATGTCTGGAATTTTAGATTTATTAAACAGTGATTTAGGTAAAACCATCGTTAGTGGTGTTGCTGGACAAACCAATCAACCACAAAACAAAACGCAAGATGTGCTAACAATGGCATTGCCAGTGTTAATGCAAGCAATGAAACGCAATGCTTCGACACCTCAAGGCGCCGAAGGTTTACTAAACGCGCTAAATAGCAAGCATGATGGTAGTATTTTAGATAACCTTGGTGGTTTATTTGGAGGTGGAGTCGATTCTAATGTCCTTGAAGATGGCGGCAAAATCCTTGGTCATGTATTGGGTGGCAAACAACAAAATGTTGAAAATGTTTTAAGCCAAAAATCTGGAATTGATGCAGGTTCTGTAGCTCAAATATTAAAAGTGGCCGCTCCTATCCTAATGGGAGTTCTTGGAAGCCAAGCAAAACAACAGAATGTCAACAATCCAAGTGGATTAGAAGGCCTCTTGGGTGGATTGCTTAAAGGAAACTCACCTCAACAAGAACAAAGCTTTCTAGAGTCTATTCTCGATGCAGATGGAGATGGAAGTATCATTGACGATGTAGCTGGAATGGTGCTTGGTGGAGGTAACAAAAAGAAAAGTGGGCTTGGTGGTCTTTTAGGAGGCCTCTTTGGAAGAAAATAATTCTTCAGAAAATATAAGTATCAAAGTCGAACAGAGATGTTCGGCTTTTTTGTTAAAAATCCTTAAAAAACAAGATGTTAAGGCATAGTTTTTGTAACTTTAGTAAAAAGATTTGTCATGAAAACATTCATTTATATCCTACTGATTTCATTAGCTATGGTGAGTTGCAATACAACCGATAGAGCGATTCAAAATACAAATGAAACACTCAATCTATCAGAACAAGATACGGTTAGAATAGCCAATGATGCTATTGAATATGAGATCATTATCATTGAACCTGGCTTTAATACTTGGTTGGCAAGTACAGCAAGACCCGAAGGTTATTATTCACAAGATTTTCTAGAAAGTAGAAACAGACAATATGTTACCGAGTGGAACAGTCGTGTATTGCAACCACATCGTTTTAACCCTAACTTATACGAAATGCAAATTGACTATCAATATGGTGTTGATTATGGCTACGAAGTCAATTACAAATTGTACAACTACTTTATTTACTTTCAGTTGACCCATAATCAAAGATTAGCCGGTTATGTTCCTAGAATTTAAAGTATATTTGCATCGCAAAATATACTATGGATAAATTCAAGAAAAACTGGCAAATTCAACACAATTGGCAGCTCCTCTTTCCTTTTATGGGCATTGTAGGTTTGATATATGCAGCTTACAAATTATCAACACTGTTTTTAAATGAATTTCATGTTTTGTTTTCATCACTGATAACATTAGTTCTCTTTATTATTCTCTTAAAACTAACCCTTTGGATTTTTAAAAAACTAGAGCACAAATGGAAAGTGGTGTATCGATGGGAGATGATTCGTATTTTTATCGTTTTTGCCATTACTGGGTCATCATCAGTTTTTGTAGGAAAGCCTATTATGGCATTTATTGGAATTACTAAAGAAAACTTAAATACTTTTGTTTACTGGTTTTTATATATTATCATTGGACTTATTTTTTACCAACTATTATTGGTCTTTTTTGGGTGGCTTTTTGGACAATTTCAATTTTTTTGGGAATTTGAAAAAAAGATGTTACGCAAATTTGGTTTGAAAAGATTGATTGATTAATGCAACATATTAAACAACACACCGTCTTTAAGATAGCAATACTTTTATTGGTATTGACTTTGTTGACGCCTTCAGTTGTTAAGTTTTCACATGTTTTCAACCACCATCAACACGAAGTTTGTAAAGGAGAAAGCGACTCACATATTCATACACTGGATATTGATTGTGATTTTTATAAATTTAAATTAAACACACCATACACATTTCTTGATGTTGCTTTTGAAACCATAATGTTTCAAGACAATCACCAAGTTATTGTTTCTCAATATGATTTTGTAAACGACTATCAACGTCTTCATTTTTCCCTTCGAGGACCTCCTCAATTTGTTTAGTTCTATTCGGTCTTAAAAGACTTTTTAAAATTCAATTAAACAAAATTAAACACATGAAAATACTATTCAATGCATTGCTTTTACTGGCAATTCAAACATTATATGCACAAAACGAACTAAAAGGGAAAGTCATTGACAAATCTACAAACACTCCAGTAGTTTTTGCCAATATATACTTTCCTCAATTAGAAAAAGGAACAACGACAGATGAAAATGGTGATTTTAGCATCAAAAGCATTCCTTCAGGAACCCATAAAATGATTGTTTCGATTATTGGTTATGAAACCTTATCGCAAAACATCACATTTCCAACATCGGAAACCCTTTCCATACAACTAAACCCTTCAGCTATTGAAATGGAAGAGATTATCGTATCAACACCTTTTCATAAATTACAAAGTGAAAATGTGATGAAAGTTGAACAAGAAAAGATATCCGATTTAAAATCTAAAGGTGCTGTGACACTTGCTGATGGATTATCAAATATTGCTGGTGTAGAAACTGTAACAACTGGCGTGAGTATCGGTAAGCCTGTAATTAGAGGTTTAAGTTCTAATCGTGTTTTGGTTTACACACAAGGTGTTAGGTTAGAAAACCAACAGTTTGGCGATGAACATGGTCTTGGGCTTAACGATGCTGGAATAGAAAGCGTTGAAGTCATAAAAGGACCTGCCTCTCTTCTCTATGGTAGTGACGCACTTGGTGGAGTACTGTATTTTAATCCAGAGCGATTTGCTCAAAACAATACAACCAGTGGAGATATTAATGCAAATTATTATTCAAATACACAAGGCTACAATACAAATGCTGGTTTTAAATCTTCTGGAGACAAATTTAAATACATTTTTAGAGGAAGTTTAGCAGAACATTCTGATTATAAAGCCAAAAATTACAGAGTGACAAACACACGTTTTAGTGAGCAAGATTTTAAAGCAGCTTTAGGATATCAAATCAATACTTTTAAAACAGAATTGCGTTATAATCTAAACAGCTCAAAGCTTGGTATTCCAGAAGAAATAGGAGAACAATCTACTAACAGAACACCGTTGTTACCATATCAGGATATTACAAATCATATTTTAAGTTCAAAATCTACAGTGTTTTTTAATAATTCGAGTTTAGATATCAATTTAGGATTATTATATAATGACAGGAAAGAGTTTGAAGAGCATCATCATGATGAGGAAGAAATGGAAGAAGAGGAAGAAGAAACCCTCGATGCAGCACTTCAGATGAAACTAAAAACGTTTAACTATGATATAAAATACAATCTTCCTAAACTTGGTAAGTTCGAAACAATTGTTGGTATTCAAGGAATGAGTCAAAATAACGCTAATTATGGTGAAGAAGAATTAATTCCTGACGCAACAACAAATGACATTGGGATCTTGGCAACATCACATATTCATTTTGAGAAAGCAGACATACAGCTTGGTGCACGCTTTGATAACAGAAGCATAAATGTCGTTGAAGGTTTAAACAAAAAATTCAATAGTTTTAATGGTGCTTTTGGAGTGAAAACGAATATAGCGGATCAAATCACTGCACGATTAAATTTAGCTTCAGGGTTTAGAGCTCCTAATTTAGCTGAATTAACTTCAGATGGGACTCATGAAGGCACCAATCGTTATGAGATAGGTAATGCCAATTTAACCAATGAACAAAATTTCCAGACTGATTTGGCATTAGAATACAAAAATGAACATGTAGAATTATTTATAAATGGATTTTACAATATCGTCAATAACTATATTTTTCTTTCACCTAACGGAGCTATAATTGACGGAAGCCCAGCTTATGATTATCTTCAAGAAGATGCTGCGTTATATGGTGGCGAAATTGGCTTACATTTTCATCCACATCCACTCGATTGGCTTCATATTGAAAGTAGTTTTGAAACCGTTACTGGAAAACAAAAAAACAGTTCTTATTTACCTTTAATTCCTGCAAATTCCTTGAATAATACAATAAGGGTTGAGTTTGATGCCAATTGGGTGAAAAGAGGCTATGCTTTTGTAAAATTGAACTCTACTTTTGATCAAGATAATATCAGTGATTTTGAAACGCCAACAGATGGGTACAATCTGTTAAGTGCTGGATTTGGTGGAAAATTGAAGGTTTTCAAAAATGAATTGTCAGTTTCAATTTCGGGAAGCAATTTAACCGATAAGCAATACATCAATCATTTATCGAGATTAAAACCTGACGGAATTTATAATATGGGACGCAACTTTAATATTGGTCTTACCTATACACTTTAAAACGAAAATCCCTTCCGTTTTCTGGAAGGGATTTTTTTATTGCTTTATTTGAATAGTTTTCTCTTCATTACTAAAAACATAGGTATATAACCACATCAGTGTAAATGAAGGAATGATGTCAAACCCAGGCAAGGCTTCTTCTATAAATGTAATAACTGCTGCCACTTTGCCAGATTTGCCTTTATACATTTTGGTCATTAACCAAGCAGAGGCTGGAGCCCAAACAATATCGGCAAACTCCCCTATTCCAGGAATGATAAAACTGATATAGCCTAACGCATCAAAAACGATTCCTAATGCTAATTTTTTGTATTTACTCATTGATACTAATTAAAATTCAATCAACTATAAACAAGAAACATACCAAAAAACAAATTATGACAACCGTTCACTAATCAATTTCAAAAATTCATTACGGGTTTCTATTCTTTCAAATTGACCTCTAAATCCAGAAGTTGTGGTCACCGAATTTTGTTTTTGCACGCCTCTCATCATCATACACATATGCGAAGCTTCTATAACTACAGCAACTCCCTGTGGCTTTAGAGTATCATTAATACAGTTTAATATTTGCTCTGTCAATCGTTCCTGAACTTGCAATCTACGCGCAAACACATCAACAATGCGAGGTAATTTGCTCAATCCAACAATATGACCATTAGGAATATAAGCAATGTGCGCTTTTCCAAAAAAAGGCAATAAATGGTGTTCACATAAAGAATAGACTTCAATGTCTTTAACAATGACCATTTCATTGTACGATTCTTTAAACATGGCACTTTTTAAAATTTCTGCTGCATCTTGATGGTAGCCTTGCGTTAAAAACTGCATGGCTTTCGACGCACGCTCGGGAGTTTTGAGCAATCCGTCTCGTGAAACATCCTCGCCCAAATCTTCAATTATCTTTTTGTAACGTGCTTTGACATCGTCAGTAACCTGGATGTTATACTCTTCAAAATGTTTATATGGCATGGTCGTTATATTAAATTATGATAAAAATACACAAAAATATTGAGTCCCTGTAGTGAGCATTTCCTAACAAGAACATTAACAATTTGGCCAACTTTTTAACGTTTACTTATGATTATGTAGCGTATTGCATGTTTAGATTTGTATCTCTAACTGTAACAGACCATCATAATTATTGTCTTTAATAAAACAATAATTAATCATCAATCAAAAAAAAATGAAAATCCGCTTAACCATTTTTGTTATTTCACTATTCAGTTTTTCATCAATTCTGGCACAAGAAAAAAAGACACTTCAAATTTTACGAACCGATAATCCTCCAAAAATAGATGGTGTATTAGACGATGAGGCTTGGGTACATGCTATGGAGGCTAAAGATTTTACCGAGTTTCGTCCAACAATGGGGCTTCCGGAAAAAGATTTCCAAAAAACTATTGTGAAAATGACATACGATGACGAAGCCATCTATATTGCCGCCTACCTTTATGACAAACCAGAACTTATCATGAAGCAGGTGACCAGCAGAGATAATTTTGGTCAGAATGATTTCTTTTTAGTGGTTTTAAACCCAAATAACGATGCGCAAAACGATACCGAATTAGTGGTTTTTCCTTCTGGTAATCAGGCAGATGCTATAGCAAGCCCTAGTAATGGTGAAGATTTTGGATGGAATGCTGTTTGGGACAGTGCTGCTAAAATAGTTGACGATGGCTGGATTGTGGAGATGAAAGTACCCTATTCAGCTCTACGATTTTCCAACCAAGAAGCACCAACTTGGGGATTACAATTTCATAGGCAATTTAGACAAACACGTGAACAATATACATGGAATCCAGTTGATGTGACTAAAGGAAATATTGGTTTGTATCATGGAGAATTGGTTGGACTGAAAAACTTACAACCTCCTACTCGATTAAGTTTTTATCCTTTTGCTTCTACACTCATTAATTCTTATGATGGTGAAACTACTGATGATTATAGTGTAGGGCTTGATGTAAAATACGGTATCAGTGAAAACTTTACCTTGGATGCTACTTTAATTCCAGATTTTAGCCAGGCTGGTTTTGATAATGTCCGATTGAATTTAGGGCCTTTTGAACAGCAATTTTCAGAACAGCGCCAATTTTTTACTGAAGGGGTTGATCTATTCAATAAAGGAAATTTATTTTATTCGAGACGTGTTGGAAATTCTCCTACTGGGAATGTTAATTTAAATGATGACGAAGAGCTCATAGAGTATCCAAATAAAGTTAAAACTCTTAATGCTATAAAAGTTTCTGGTCGTACAAAAAAAGGTTTGGGCGTTGGTTTCTTTAATGCAATAACCGAAAAAACTGAAGCTACCATCAAAAATACTGTTACAGGTGAAACACGAAATGAAATTGTTGAACCTTTAGCAAATTATAACATTTTTGTCCTTGATCAACAATTCAATCAAAACTCCTCTGTGAGCTTAATCAATACAAATGTTACCAGAAATGGTCGTTTTAGAGATGCCAATGTTACCGGAGCCTTATTTGATATTACCACTAAATCCAACAAATTCAATACTCAAGGAGGTATAAAGATGAGTTCCTTAAATCTTCCTGATGGCAATAAAAATGGCTTTAGTTCAGAATTGTTTTTTGGAAAAGTTAGTGGCAAATACCGATATGGCATTGGTCATTCGTTGGCTGATAAAAAATATAACATCAACGATTTGGGTATTTTGTTCAGAAACAATTACAATAATTTTTCGGCAGACGCATCTTATCGCATTTTTGAACCTACCAAAAAATTGAATAACTTTTATATAGGTACTTGGTTTAACTATAATCGATTGTTTGATCCTGGCACTTACACAGGCAAGAACGCAGGCATCAGTTTTAATGGAACAACAAAAACACTGCATGGCTTTGGCGGAAATGTCAATTGGCAAATAGGTAAACAATATGATTATTTTGAGCCACGAACCGACGGACGCTTTTTTTTATATGAAAATGCTTTTAATACCAACTGGTGGATATCATCTAATTATAATAAAACTTTTGCTTTGGATGCCAATGTTGGTGGTTACACCCAATTTGACAAGAAAAGAGATGTGTTTAACTATTGGTTCAGTGTGAGTCCAAGAGTTCGTTTTAATGATAAACTTTTAATACAATATTCGTATGAATATGATGATTTTAAAGGCGATAGAGGTTTTGTTACTAAAGTTGGTGATGATATCATTTTTGGGCAACGCGACCAAAAAACCATTGTGAACAGCATTTCTGGCAGCTATACATTTAATCCTCTTCATGCCTTATCACTGACCTTTCGAAATTATTGGGCTGTTGTCACTTACAATGATGACTTATACACGTTACAGAATGATGGTAATTTGACTCAAGAATCAGGATATACAACAAGTGATATCAATGACCCAAATGTAAACTTCAATACTTGGAATTTAGATTTTTCTTACTCTTGGCAATTTGCTCCAGGCAGTCAATTAACAGCATTGTACAGAAACCAATTATTTAGTTCTGATAATTTCTCGCAAGACACTTATTTTGATAGTGTTGAAAGGCTCTTTAAACAACCTATACAGCATACTTTTTCATTGCGATTGGTCTATTACATTGATTATAACGACATCAAAAAAGTATTCAATAAGAAAACCTCTTGAGTATTGTCTAAAACCGCTTAAAGTCTTACATTGTGAGCATGATTAAAGCAACAAACATTCATAAATATTACAACGACCTCCATGTCTTAAAAGGGGTCGATTTAGACATAGCCAAAAGCGAAATTGTCTCTATAGTAGGTGCCTCTGGAGCAGGTAAGACAACGTTATTGCAAATTTTAGGCACTTTGGACAGAGCAACTTCCAAAGAAAAAAATTCGCTCATCATTAATGATATTGACATCAACTCACTTAATGACAAACAACTTGCAAAGTTTAGGAATGAGCATATTGGGTTTATTTTTCAGTTTCATCAATTACTTCCAGAATTCACAGCATTAGAAAATGTGTGCATTCCTGCGTTTATAAAAAACACCTCCAAAACAGAAGCAGAAAAACGTGCCAAAGAACTATTAGATTTTCTTGGTCTAAAAGATCGTTATAATCATAAACCAAACGAATTATCTGGTGGCGAACAACAGCGTGTGGCAGTTGCTAGAGCATTGGTCAACAATCCTGAACTGATTTTTGCTGACGAACCTTCAGGAAATCTAGACAGTGAAAGTGCAGAGAACTTGCACAATCTCTTTTTTAAACTTCGGGATGAATTTGGGCAAACCTTTGTCATAGTTACTCACAATGAAGAGTTGGCCGATATGGCTGACAGAAAGTTGGTGATGGTTGATGGAAAAATAATCAAGTAGTCCAAATGTTCTCTTTAAAGTTGATTCCTTCAAAACCGTCTTAAGATTAATCAATTTCTTCTCTTAAATCAACTTCAAAAACCATAACTTTGTAGTATAATTAAATACTTAATTTCTTATGGATTTCAGAATAGAAAAAGATACCATGGGCGAAGTCAAAGTGCCTGCTGATAAACTTTGGGGAGCACAAACCGAACGTTCCCGAAATAACTTTAAAATTGGAGCATCTGCATCCATGCCTTTAGAAATCATCTACGGATTTGCTTATCTCAAAAAAGCAGCTGCTTACACTAATTGTGAACTGGGCGTGCTACCTATCGAAAAACGAGATTTAATTGCGCAAGTTTGTGACGAAATTTTAGAAGGAAAACACGATGACCAATTTCCGTTAGTGATATGGCAAACAGGCTCTGGTACACAAAGCAATATGAATGTCAATGAAGTAATTGCCAACCGAGCACAACAATTGGCAGGCAAAGCCATTGGTGACGATCCAGTAATCAAAGCCAATGATGATGTCAATAAATCACAATCATCAAATGATACCTTTCCAACAGGAATGCACATTGCGGTTTACAAAAAAGTGGTCGAAACCACAATTCCTGGTGTCATACAATTAAGAAACACTCTTCATAAAAAATCTTTGGAGTTTAAAGATGTAGTAAAAATAGGTCGTACACACTTAATGGACGCAACACCTTTAACGCTTGGTCAAGAAATTTCGGGCTATGTCGCACAATTAGACCATGGCATTAAAGCAGTTCAGAATACTTTGTCTCACTTAAGCGAACTTGCCCTAGGTGGAACCGCAGTTGGTACAGGATTGAACACTCCAAAAGGATACAGCAAACGAGTAGCAGAGTATATTGCAAAATTTACCGAATTACCTTTCATCACTGCGCCTAATAAATTTGAAGCTCTTGCTGCGCATGATGCATTGGTAGAAACTCATGGCTCATTAAAACAATTAGCAGTTAGTCTCAATAAAATTGCAAACGATATTCGTATGATGGCTTCTGGTCCTCGAAGTGGCATTGGTGAAATCATCATTCCTGCTAATGAACCAGGAAGCTCCATTATGCCAGGCAAGGTAAACCCAACACAGTGTGAAGCTTTGACCATGGTTTGTGCTCAAGTGATGGGCAATGATGTTGCTGTGACAGTCGGTGGCACACAAGGTCATTATGAACTTAATGTGTTTAAACCAATGATGGCTGCAAATCTTTTAGAATCAGCACAATTGCTTGGTGATGCCTGTGTGAGTTTTGATGAACATTGTGCTCAAGGTATTGAGCCAAATCATCAAGTAATCAAACAGTTACTTAATAACTCACTTATGTTGGTAACTGCTTTGAATACCAAAATAGGCTATTATAAAGCAGCCGAAATTGCCAATACAGCTCATAAAAATGGTACTACTTTAAAGGAAGAAGCAATCAATCTTGGTTATGTTTCTGCTGAAGATTATGATGCTTGGGTTAAACCAGAAGATATGGTTGGAGGTTTAAAATAATTTGTAAGTCAAAATAAATCAATATATTAGCACAAACTTAATCTAACTTTTATGAAGAAAACTTTACTCACAATCACTTTATCAGTATTTGTATTTGCGGTCACTACTGCACAAACAACATTTGGACCAAAACAAACCATCAATTCAAATACTGGAAATGACCCTTATGCTATTGCTTCTGGATTTATAGATGGTGATGCTTATGCAGATATTATTGTAGGTACTACAATCGCCAATACTTTGGTTTGGTACAAAAATAATGGTAATGGTACATTTACTGCACAACCTAACATTACAAATACAATCAGTTTCATTAGTAATCTAATGTTGGTCGATTTGAACAATGACACCTTTTTAGACCTATTGGTTACAGCATATTCTAGTAATTCTGTAACGTGGTACGCCAATGATGGCAATGGTAATTTTGGTGCAGAGCAATCAATTGGAACTGTTAATGGAGCTAGTGGTTTGTCAGTAGGAACAATAGATGGTGATGCCACCATAGATGTAGCTGTCACATCATATGACAATGACAATGTTGTATGGTTTGCCAACAATGGTGCTGGTGTTTTTGGAAGTGCAAATACAATTGATAATACTTTAGACTCTCCAGGAACAGTTTTTCTTAAGGATATAGATGGCGACACCGATTTAGATGCGTTAATATCGACCTCAAATTATACTCCTGGAGTAAACGTTCTTGAAATTTTCAGAAATAATTTAGTTGGTAGTGGTACTGTTTCATTTACTAAAGATGCAACTTCTGTTGTTACTGGCAAAAACAATTTTGCCTATGCTATTTTTGAAGATGTTGATGGTGATAGTAATTTAGATATTCTTGCTTCTGTTTTGGGTACGACTGCAGGAACTGGCAGTTTTTCTTGGTATGAGGATAATGGTGTTGGTTTTACAGAAACACCTTTTACAACATCTTTAGGGAACCCTTCTAGCGTTATTTTTGCTGATTTAGACAATGATACTGTAAAAGACATCGTATTATCTAATGGAACTGCAGGTCCAACCAATCAAATTGTTTGGTTCAAAAACAATGGCAGTGGTTCATTTGCCGCTGAAGCTGTTATTGATGCAACCCAGAGTAACACCTTTGTCATGACCATTTCAGATTTTGAAAATGATGGTGATTTAGACATCGCCTCTTTAGCTTACAATCAAGATGATTTGAATTGGTTTGAAAACTTAAAATTCACACTAGGAACCGATGAGTTTTCAACACAACAATTCAGTATATATCCAAATCCAGCAAAAAACAGCTTAAATTTTAAAGGATTTAACGAGAATCTTGAGGTTTCTGTTTTTGATATTCTAGGAAAACAAGTGATGACTACTTCTTTGAGTATGAATCAATCTCTTGATATTTCAGGTTTGAACAATGGAATGTATATTCTTAAATTTGAAGGTATTAATTCTACATTCAAATTTATAAAGCAATAAAACATTCTAAAACGATATTTAAAGGCAAGTGAGATAAATCCACTTGCTTTTTTTATTTTTATGAAAATTTAGCCTGCTATGAGAAAAATTATTGCCCATTTGGTTGTCTTCAATTTTATTGTTCTCTCAATAAATGCGCAAACAACGTTTAACAAAACACAATCCATTTTGCTGCCACTTCCTGGAGGAGACGCACCTTATAACATCACTTCTGGATTGATCGATAATGATGCCTTTCCAGATCTTGTGGTCAGCACTACCATTGGAGATTCGGTATATTGGCTCAAAAATGATGGCTCTGGTAATTTTACTCTACAAACTCCAGCTATTGGCATATTGGATAGTGCTGGAGGTGTTGCCATTGCAGATATCAACAATGATGGGTTTAATGATGTTGTTTCTACTTCATACAATGCAGGAAAGTTAGTTTGGTTTGCTAACGATGGTCTTGGCAACTTTGGCACTGAACAAATCATATCCTCTACAATAAGTGGTCCAAGTCAAGTGTATGTGAGACAAATTGACAATAATACCACATTAGATGTTGCAGTATCTTCATACAGTGGAAACGAGGTCATATGGTTTGCCAACAATGGTTCTGGCATTTTTGGCACAAAAAACATTATCAATAACACTATTCCCTTTCCTGGTGCTTTTGCTATGGAAGATATTGATTATGATGGAGATATTGATGCCGTTATTGCCAATTCTGTAGCCTACGGAACACCCAATGATTGCAGAGTTGAAGTGTTTTATAATGATGGAAATGGAGTTTATACTGCTGATACCAATGTCGTTTCTCTCAATACCAAAGACTATATTTTTAGCGTGATGGCTGAAGAGGTTGACAATGATGGTAGTTTGGATATTTTAGTGACTGATATTCTTGGTAATCCTTCGTGGTTTAAACGAACTCAAATAGCTCCAGGAACAGCAACATACACTGAAACTACGCTCACAACAAGTATTGCAAATCCAGCTTGTTTAGACTTACAAGATTTAGATAATGATGGTCTAAAGGATTTTGTATTATCAAGTGCCACATCTGCTGCGGGAAATGATATTGTTTGGTACAAAAATAATGGAGGCGGAAGTTTTGGTTTAGAACAAGTGATTGATGCTACTCAAAGCCAAGCTTATACCTTTACATTCAATGATTTTGAAAATGATGGCGATATTGATATTGCTTCTATTGCTTATAATGACGATAGAGTGAATGTATTCAACAATCAGAAGTTGACCTTATCGATTGATGATTTAAGCAACGATCCTATTTTAATCTTTCCAAATCCATCAAAAAACACATTGAATTTTAATGGTTTATCTGATATCATCAAAATTTCTGTATTTGATATGATGGGAAGAATGATGCTCTCTGACACTGTCAATTTGAATCAATCCCTTGATGTTTCAAGGTTACATTCTGGCACCTATGTATTGAAAATCGAAGGTTATAATTCGTCTATTAAATTTATAAAAGATTAAGAATTGTTCGCCATTTTAATAATAAAAAGAACAATTTTAAAAATAATCCAAACGGCAATTCCAGTTCCAATAAGAGAACCTAACCCTTTTTTCTTTTTAGGCTTAACAGTCTCAAACAACTGTGTTGGCTGATGGAATGTCTGATTTGCAACTGCAATTTTAGAATAATCTCTACATGAGTCTTGAAAGTTGGCAATGTTATTTGTCAATCCGCAAAGCATTCCATAACGATCGTCATTAATATGATTTTTACAAGTTATACAAACTTTATCACGTTGTTCTTTAGTCATCAGAATTAAATTTTGTTAAATTTAAACTTTTAATCCGCATTATGTCCATATTAATTATCAACATCAAAGAATTGGTTCAGGTTAGAGAAACCAATGTAACCATTGTAAAAGGCAAGGATATGAAAATCCTTCCAATACTCAAAAACGCGTATGTTCTGATTGAACACGACACCATAGTAGAATATGGGTTGATGGAAGACTATCCAGGTTATGAGGTTGATGATACCATTGATGCCACAGGAAAAGTAGTACTTCCTGCTTGGTGTGATTCGCACACACATATTGTATTTGCAGGTAACCGATCGCAGGAATTTGTGGACAGAATTAATGGATTGACCTATGAAGAAATTGCAGCACGCGGTGGAGGCATTTTAAATTCTGCCGAAAAACTACAAAATACGAATGAAGATGATCTTTACCAGCAATCTTTAAAACGATTAAACAATGTAATCAAACTTGGAACTGGTGCCATAGAGATCAAATCTGGTTACGGATTGACCGTTGAAGCCGAACTTAAAATGCTCCGTGTCATCAAGCGTCTTAACAAAGAGTCCCAAGCCAAGATCAAGGCAACTTTATTAGGTGCTCACGCCATTCCTAAAGATTATAAAGATAATCCAAAAGCCTTTGTTGATTTGGTTATCAACGAGCTCATTCCTCAAGTCAGCAAACAACATTTAGCCGATTATATCGATGTGTTTTGTGAAAAAGGGTATTTCTCATTAGAAGATACCGAACGTATTTTAAAAGCAGGAACTGAACATGGATTGATTCCAAAAATACATGTCAATCAATTTAATGCTTTTGGAGGTGTTGCACTTGGCGTTAAGTACAATGCACTTTCGGTTGACCATCTCGAAGAGCTGACCAGTGATGACATCAAGGCTTTAAAAAACAGTAACACTATGCCAGTTGCACTACCATCTTGTTCTTATTTTTTGAGCATTCCATATACGCCTGCTCGTCAATTAATAGATGCTGGCTTACCTTTGGCGCTTGCTACCGACTATAATCCTGGTTCGACACCAAGTGGTAATATGAATTTTGTAGTTAGTACTGCTTGTATAAAAATGAAATTGACACCAGAAGAAGCTATCAATGCAGCAACCATCAATGGTGCTTATGCTATGGGAATTTCCAATCAGTATGGAAGTGTGTGTCGAGGCAAAAAAGCAAATTTGATTATTACAAAAGAGATTCCAAATTACCAATATCTACCCTATGCCTTTGGAGATAATTTGATTGACAAAGTCATCATTAATGGTCGTATTGTAACATAAAAAAACCCGAAAGCATTAACCTTCGGGTTTCAATATATCTTTTCAGATGATTATTTTAAAGTAAATTCGGTACTTGATACCATTTCTTTATTGTTGAAAACGTTTACAGTGTAACGTCCTTTTGCAAATTCACCATTTGGAGAAATAAACTCACAAATATCTAAACTTCTGTTCTCGTAGTTAAACTTACTGATCAAACTGTAATTTAATGTTTTATCACCAAACTGAATTTGCTCATTAACACCCAAGACATTGCTTTGAGGATCTAATACTTGTACATATAATTCTTTGTCGCCAGCGCCAACCAACTTGTTTTTTGCAACTGTATAGCATACTCTGATTTTATCGCTACGACTTGCCCTTTCAGTTGGAATTAATTTTCCAGAACTTCTTTGGATAACACCAAAACTTTTCAATCCGACGGTTTGCAATACTGCTGCGTCATCTACAACATTGGCCAATTCATTATTTTGTACCAATAAAGAATCGGTAAACACTATACGTTGAGCCAATTTAACATTGGTGCTGTCTAATGACGTTGCCAATAATGAATTTTCAATTTTCAATCTATCATTTTCAGTCAACAGTTGGTTCATTTCTTCTTGTAAAGACAAATATTTCTTTTTGTAACTCCATAAGCTTGCAACACTATTTTGTGAAATTTTTAGAGAATCCATCAATCCTTGAATTCGTTCTCTTGCTTCTACTAAATCAGCATTTGCAGCTTCATTTTCACCAATAGCAATGTCATACTGCTTTGCCATAGTGCTCAAATCGTTCATTACCTGCTCTTTTTCTTTGATGAGCATTGCTTCGTTTTCTTTTTTCTCATTGTACAGTTTAGAAGTATAAAAACCTGTACCTAAAAATAAGGCCAATAAAATTCCCAATGCAATTTTTAATCCTGTGCCTTTGTTTGAATTTTCCATAAGTGTTTGTTTTGGTATTAAATCGTTAATTCTTTTTTTTATTAATTTGTTTGTTGAGGTTAGAAATAAATAAAACTGTATTTTTAATTTTCAGTAAAATTAATCAAATTTCTACATGGACAGACTTATTCTCTTTAGTAATAACGATTTAAAATCACTTTTAAAAAATCGACCAAGCGAATCCAAGTTTGGAGATGATGTTCAATTACTTCCTAACTTCAATACTATATACGATGCACTGTTAAATTTGGACGTTGACTATGTGATTTTTGGTATAAAAGAAGACGTTGGAGTATTTGCAAACTACGGAAATACTGGTGCAGCAAAGGCTTGGGACGCAACTCTAAAAGTTATGTTAAATATTCAGAGTAATACTTTTACCAATCCCAACAGGGTTCTGATTCTTGGTCATTTAGACTTTTCTGATATGATGGAAAAAGTAAAAACACTAGACCAAAACAATAAAAAAGACATCACTAAAGCTCGAAAAAAAGTTGCTAAAATAGATAGATATGTTACCGATTTAGTATATCAAATAGTCAAGGCAGGTAAAATTCCAATCATTATTGGTGGCGGACATAATAACGCTTACGGAAATATAAAAGGCACATCATTGGCACATAAAAAACCCATCAATGTAGTCAATTTTGACGCACATTCCGATTTTAGACGAGAAGAAGGCAGGCATAGTGGTAATGGTTTTAGCTACGCATATACCGAAGGTTTTATGAAGAACTATTTTATTTTTGGATTGCACGAAAACTATACTTCTGATAATATATTTCAAGTTTTAAATAAGTTCAAATCCATACAGTACAATACGTTTGAAGGAATTTCGATAAGAAATGAACTTTCGTTTAAATCAGAATTAGAGCGAGCATCAGAGTTTGTATCACAAAAGCCTTTTGGTGTAGAAATTGATTGCGATGCCATAAAAAACATACCAAGTAGTGCCATGACACCAAGCGGTTTTGGTGTCAAAAAGGCTAGAGCGTTTGTCAATCATTTTGCTAAACTTAAAAATGCTCAATATTTGCATATTTGTGAGGCTGCACCAACTCTTGAAACGGAAACTAAAGTTGGCAAACTGATCACTTACCTGATAACCGATTTTATGAGAGCTCATGGCAATTAGTATTATTCCTTTTGAGAAACAGTATTCAAAAGATTTCTACGACCTTAATATTGAATGGTTGCAAACCTATTTTTATGTTGAACCATTTGACGAAGAAGTGTTAAGCAAACCCGAACACTACATTATTGATAAAGGAGGCCATATTTTCTTTGCAAAACTTGATAACGATGTTGTTGGTACTGTTGCTTTAATGCCTACAAAAACTGAAGGTGTTTTTGAACTTACAAAAATGGCTGTGTCGCCTAACCATAGAGGTTATAAAATTGGCCAACAACTGATGCAGCACTGCATTGATTTTGCAAAACACAATCATTTAAAAGGGCTAATGCTCTACTCTAACACGTTACTAGAAAATGCTATTTATATTTATAGAAAGTATGGTTTTATTGAGATTCCTGTTGAAACAAACTCGCCTTATAAACGTAGTAATATTAAGATGGAGTTGATGTTTTAACTACCATTATTCTTCAACGAATCAATCTGACGCTGTAATCGTTCAATTTCATCAGCATTTTTATCAACTCTTGGAATGGCATTAATAGAATCAACAGCTTGCTGAACGATATCTATATTTTTAGTTTCTTCAACAAAATAATAACCAATACCTTCACTTGCTCTCCAAGCCTCATTAAGCTGATCATAAACCGTTTTATCCCATTGACTTGGGTGCTTTACATCTATCCAAATTACATCTCTGTATTCACTATCAATAAGCGCTAAATCTGGTGTTGCAGAACCATCAAATTTTTTAGAGTCGTCTTTTATGGCAGATACTGTTCCTAAAAAGAACATACGTCTGCGGCCAGCTATATCTTTAATATAAGGTCTAAACTCAACAGGTTTATTTACTGACCAATCAAACTCTTTACGAGACTCTATCATTTTTAATGGCATTGCCGAAACTCCAGCATAACCTTGCTTTTTAGCTGCATGGTCATAATAATAAAGCTTATCTGTTCCATCTGCAGGAATAAATACACTATAAGTTAAACTGGTTCGCTCATCGCCTACTGGTTCTAATCCAAACCAATGATACAAACCACTATAAGCACCTGAATTTGAACCACTAAAATCGAAATCGGTAACAAATGGTTGCTGATTCTGATCGTCGGGCAAGTCTGGTATTTTTACAGCTGTTTGCATTTTCCAAGGTAATGGGTCTGTAAATCCTCCTAAAAACTTCAACGATTCTGCCTGCAAACGAGATACTTTCTCTGATAATGTATTCTGTTTTGTGAGATAAGGATATTTATGCATTTCCTCTGGACTTATATAAGTTCCTTTACCAATAAGTACACGCTCCATATAATCATTAAAATCGTGCTCACCATTATCAATAACCATTACACCTCCAAAAGTTGGATAAGGAAACAAAAAGCCCTTCCATTTAATTAAGCTAACAACTTCTACCCAACTACCTGAATCATTTTTCATATAAAACGTATCACTAGGCTCTAAAGAAAACAGCTGAAAGAAATTAAATCGCTGCACTACTGCATTGTATGTATTACGACTAAATTTTAAAGATTCTCCTATTGAAAAGGTTACTGGAATTCGATTTTCACTTGAAAAACGAGGAAAAGGCGATGTACTAGAAACTGCGAATACTTCTTCAGTGTTTTCACTTATTTGTTGTAACGTATATTTTTCTGAAGGCTGTATGGCCATTGTCCATTTGTTCTCTCCATCTACTCTTACTAAATGTGGCAACGATACATCTTTGGTTTCACCAACAGACTCATTTGCCATTGAGAAAATATTGCGTAACGGCTGAATTCGTTCATTTTGAGTTAAAGGCAATTCATTAATTTCAACTCTATTAAGATTATTGAAAACGTTATATGTTTTCATATAATCATACATTTTATAATGCCAACCTACAAGATATAGTAATCCAAAATAAGCTGCTATAGCACCAAGCAATGCAATTCGTTTTCCTGTATTAGGAGTACTTCTAAATTTTCGCATGAGCAAAAACAAAACTAATGCGCTAATAAGAATGATGAAAATGTATTTTCTGATGAATAACAAAAATGGTTGATAATCATCACGTAGAAAAAACAAAGCAATCAATAGTATAATACTTACAATAATTGTAATTGTTTTTTGCCTTTTGCCTCTATTCCAGTAGTTTTTTATCATAATTTATCATTTGTCATTCTGCGCTACGACGCAGAATCAATTCCTTTTGTTTTTGGATTCCGCATCAAGTGCGGAATGACAGGCTTACATCAATCCTTTATCCTTTAATCGCTCACGAGCACTTTTCTCTTGAGTTTTAGGCTCGCTTTTTATTTCTTTTTTAGCTTCTTCAATAACCTTGGGCTCTCTTGTAGCAATGTCTTCAATAAAATCTTTGCCCTTTTCAATCGTATCTTGGATTTTGTCTTCTAATGAATCACTTTGTTCTTCAATAACTTTAGTTGATTTTATTACAAAATTTGCAAGATATGTACCTATTAGAGTTCCAACAATTATGGAGCAAAATATTGAAATACCATTATAGCTACCAAATATATTTATTGGCGTTAAAAACTGAAGAATAACAGCTATTACTAAAAAAGAAGCAGCTACAAAAACTAATCTTGGTAAAAAGGCTTGTTGAAAAATAAATCCTTTTTTGTCTGTTGGTTTCATTTGCAACTCTTTACTGTTTACAAGTTTGTTTACAAATCGGTAAGTGGTATTACTATTAGACTCTCTCCAATACAAAAGAATACCGAATAATATTGATGTTATAAAAATTACTAATTCTATTCCCATGATTTAGTTTTTAAAATTAAAACATATTGTTAAACTCTTCTCTTCTTTTTTCGTATTCAGAAAATTCTTTTTGGTTCATATTAAATAATTGACCGCAAACTTCCTTGTAATCTGTAGAATAATTCGTTTTTACAAAGTCAATAATCCACCATTTATAAAAATCATTCTCTAAATCTTCAATCTTTAGTTTAGAGTATCTTTTTAATGATTTTTTGTACTGCATTCTACAATCTTTATAATGATTGTGTATTATATATGCCAAATTATAATATAACTCTCTCTTTAATTTCCAATCAATATTCTTATCTATTGGTGCATAATGTTTTTTGATTTCTTGATAAAAATCTTGTTGAGAGTCCATTTTTATTTTTAATCTATTTATCCAATCAAGCATTAACTTATAAAATTAGTCTAAAATTCTCAAATATTGTTACTTATGGTTTCAATTACCCAGTCTTTAAGTGATTCATCCCAAGTATTATAAGTCACATAAAACTGCTCTTTATCATACCAATACAAAAACAACACATCCATTGGAGAAATATTAACGAGCAATTTCCAAATTAAATCTTGGTGTTTTGCATCTAGTGACGAATGTGGCTCATGCAAGGCATTAAACAGTTTTACATCAACAACATCTGCTATTTTATATTGATTACTAACTTCTAACTTCTCAAGATACAGCTCAACACTCATCACTTTCTTACGAGTGTCTATATCCAATTTATTGAGGTAGCTTTTAAACAATACATTATCATTCAAAATGTCTTTAATTGGATGTTGTGTATCTTTTAAACTCTGTGATAACATAAACTTTTTAATGCGTTCATATCGCTTGGTTTTTATAACTTCTTCTAAATCATACTCAATAATGACATGGTCTCGAAGTTTTTCCATTAATTCTGGCTGTGAAATATAAAAGATTAAAACCTCGTGAATGGTGTCTTTTATGGCCTCTTTATACCATTTTTCATCTTCAAAGACTACAATTGGAGTTATAAAATCTCGCAATACATAAACACCGTTGAATGCTTTGGTATAAAAAGAATCAGTTTTATAATGTAATTCGGGTAATTCCAAATCTCGATGACGTAAATCACCATGAACTTTTGCAGAGGCTAATAATTGTTCATGCAAATTTTCATCAATAAAATTATGTCCTTTTTTAAATGTATCTACTAATTGTAATTGATGCTTTTGTATTTTATCTAAATTATTTATTAAATGAAAACTAATAGCAATATCATCATATTTTAATACATCTAAAGGCTCATAAAACGCATCTATATGTTGATCAAAATCAATACATATTGCACAATCTCGAGTGATGTCATTTATTTTTTCACCATAGGTTCTAAATATAAGTTGCATCATATCTCTATCGAAACTATGAAACGGATTATATACAGGCTTTCCTTTTTGCAAAGGTGAAATAATGATGCCATGCGGATTGGCATCACCATTGTTCAAATAGTGAACTACGTTCTTTTCTTCGGCAATTTCGGGACTCCAACCAATACCGTCAATAGAAAAATTGGTAAGTTTTGTAGCGGTAAAACCCAACTTTATTAAGCATTGATTATAACGCTCTACTAACTTCCCACTGATTGGAATGAGTTCACTTCGATATAAATTGGCTTCTTTTAGTTTGTTCATTGTTATTCAAATAACTTGTGAATCTGAGCATATTGAAGCAACATGATCGTTTTAGCGTCTTTAATTGTGCTAGATTCTACCATTTTGATAGTTTCAGAAAATGGCAACTCTAAAACTGCTATTTCTTCATTCTCTGTTGCTACGCCTCCACCTTCATTGACTTTCATGTCATCAGAATAAGGTGCTATATACAAATACATTTTTTCAGTCACTGCGCCTGGAGACGTATACGCTTGAAGAACTTGTTTCACTGTCCTTACTCTATAGCCAACTTCCTCTTCTATCTCTCTAATGATCGTTGTTTCAGGTGATTCGTTTTTGTCAATAGCTCCTGCACAAACCTCTATCATCATCCCGTCATTTATGTCGTTTTGGTATGCAGGCATCCTGAACTGCTCGGTCAAAATAACTGTTCCTTTTTCTTTGTTATACAACAAAACACACGTTCCATTGCCTCTATCATAACTTTCTCTTGAAATGCGCTTCCAACGTCCATCTTCAAACTGATAATCATAATCAACTTTATATAATGTTGACCAAGCTTTGGATAGCGTTTTTTTAGTAATATTATTAATTCTACTACTTCCCATTTTCAAACTTCATTCTAGCTTCTGTTTCTACATTTAACTGGTCAATGCGTGCATCAACTTTTCGTTTAAAGTCAGTATCTGCAATGGTAGCCACATTATCGATATATCTTACCACTTCTTGTCTTCTAATTTCAGAAAAGTCCAAACCTTTCATATTAGCTCTCATCAATTCTTGTAGCATATTAAACTTGGTTTGATAGTCTTTTTTAAAGTACACTTCTGGGTTTTCAAACCAGCTTTGTTCTAAATCGAAGTCGGTTAAGCGCAGTGAAATAGCAGACTGAATATTCCTTACATCACGCGATGAAAAGAATGGAAATACCTTTTGCATCTCTTTATATAAATTGGCATAAAACAAGTGTTCACTGGTTTTAAATTGCTTCTCTACTTTATCATAAATTTCATTTACTCGCTCTTCGGAAGGTTTATTGACTTTATTGAGGATTTCTCCCATGTTTTTTGCCAATCCTTGATCTTGAAGATATTTATAATTGTCTGGGTTTTTCATATTGACAAAATCTGGCATTGTGTCATCCAGTTTTCGCCACCATAAATAGTCTTGATCTAAAAAGTCATGCTCTGTTCGGGCTCCATCGATTTTAAATCGGCCTTGCACACGAGAAATTACAGCTTTATCTAACATTTCAGGAAGATTTGTAAAAAGCCCAATAGAACTGTTGCCATAATTAACTGCATAAGCGCCTTCAGTATATCTTAAAAACACACCAATAACCTCTTTAACACCAGCAGAAACACCTTGAGCAGTACGCTCTTGCAAATTATTTTCGGCATCATCAATAGGTGCGAAAATTAATTTTGAAGGATCTTGCAAAGGCTTCATCCACTCCACCATTTTTTCTGCAGAACCGCCTTGAAAAGTACTAATTAAAGTATCAGGCATTGGATGAAATAAAAATGGTATTTCTAATGTATCGCAATGTTCTTTAAGTCTTGTTGCTATGGCAGCAATTAACATACTTTTACCTGTTCCTGGAATTCCATAACCCATAAACACTGGCATAAAGCCACCAAGCTCTTGAAATGGATTCTTTTTGGCTGTAAAATCATAACTCAACAAACGTTCGGTTAAACGACGTGCAAAATGCTTTGCATCTCTGTTACCAACTATTTGTTCAAATCTTATTTTATTAAACTCAACACTCTTTGCTGCTCCTGCAAACACATTATTCCAACCAGAAATTGCAAACTCTGATTTTTCGAGTTTATAAGTCCTGTCTAATATTGTTTCTTGATATTCTAATGAGCTTTTTCGCATTTGAATTTCAGCGATTAAAGCTTCAAAATATACCACAGTAAAATCTGCTACATCTTTATCACTTTTAATAATATCTGGATGACTCAAATATTTATCATAATAAAACAACATACAAGCAATCCCTTTTAGAGGCGACATAAAGGATACTTCTGGTATGCCAGCAAACTTTTGCTTCATCACACTTAAGTCGTCTGAAGCTACATTTTTAAGGTTATGAAGAATATTATAAGCCGTTGAGAACAACATAAATGCTGTTGACGTATGCATTTTACTTTCATACTCTCGCTTTCCTGAATTGTCTAAAGTAGATTTACGCTCATTAAGACTCGATAAACCTGACGCATCGTAATAGCTGTCTTTAATCCAAATCCCTAAAGTTATCCCTTCTTGCACAGCAAAAAGAGTTTGGTTTAACAATACAGGAATTGCTATAGATTCTGGCAACAAACGTTTTTTAAGTTCTAAAATAGTTTTAGAGACAGATGTAATTTCTGATGTGTTTGTTCCATTATTAGCGCGAGACAAATACAATAAGATAGATTCATCTTTAGCATCTTTATCTTTATTTTTAGCACGTTGCCCTTGTTCCCATTGCACACTTTTAAGATATGATGTAGCTTCATCACGAAGCATATCGAGTTCAGATTGTTTTATAGGAAAGGTTGAGTTGTGTTCCATGATTATATGTTATCAATTTTTAATTCAGAAATTTGAATAGGTGGCTTTGCTAGTTTATTCATAATTTCTGGTGTTTTACTATATAATAATTGAATAATTCGGTGTGGCGCAAATACATAATTTTGATTAACAGTATCACTCCATTTTTGTAATGTTTGTTTTGAAAAGTAGCCTCCTTCAGTAAATTCACTTCCAGAAAATACTTCGTCAACTTTAAGAGATAAAGCGTAAGACTCTAATGGAATTTCTTTTTTGGCAATACTCTCTAAAATTGAATGTGTTATTTCGTTTTCATCTTTTGCAAATACATTATGAAATGGGCCTAAATCGATTCGTTTTATATGCTTTGGTTTTACATCAGGTAATTTTCTGTCAATACCATAAGCCATAGTATCTAGACTCATATCTCTATCAGCATTGTTCTTTAAAACCTCATAAATTTCATCTTTATAACTGTCAATATATTTACCCTCATAATCAAAGTACATAAAACAAACATAAGGCCTGTTATTAGCAACATCATAAAAACTCCAGCTGGTCATATACTGTGCAGACATTCCTTGTGGTGCTTCTATAATTTTACCTTGTACAAAACGATTGAAAATAAATTTTTGCTCAACAGAAGTATAATATACTATTGATGCTGCTTGAAACAATTTGTCTTTACTTACTGGCTCTTTTTTGCGTAAAATTTGATCAAGGAATTCGTCTTGTAATTCATTAACATCTTTAAGTTTATTAATGTAATTGTCGCGAAGTGACAAGTCGTTAAACAAATACCTAAATTCTAAATAATTAGGAAACCCAGAGTCGGTTAAATCGACTTTCATATTATCTTCAGCATCATACATATATTTAACACGCATTGCCTCGATTGAATATAATAACAAATCACAGTACTGCTTAAAAAATACAATCTCTTTTTGAGTACATATGTGATTTTGCTGCGCACTAACAATTAACTCTTTTAAAGCAAAATCTACCATTTTATGGTAAAACACGTATTGCTCTTTGGAGTCGAGATGTGCTGAATCTAATGGTGTTACAATATGATTGATTGACATTTTTTATTAAAAATGAAACGTTTAATATTAGTTTAGAAAAGAAGCGCTTCATGAAGAAGCGCTAAAATACTTATGATAACAAATCGTCTTTTCCTGCTTCTGGTTTAGGAGCACCTGCTGGTTTACCAGCATCGTCACCCGAAGGAGCATTGGCATCGGCATTATAGTAGTCTTCGAAAATTTCTTTCATATCGATACCATAACGTTCGGCAAAGTTCTTTTGAATATCGACATCTTTAGCTCTAATTTCCTGTAAAGCTTCTGCATAACTGCTGTAAACACCTTGCATCACCTTTTCATGAACTGGAATATTGTCCATCATTTCCTGACGTGCTTTTGCACTTGCAGTATGCATTGCTGCTAAAGTTTCTCCAATATGCTCATCTGTTTTAACTCCTAAATGCTCTAAAATTGCAGCAAACTCTTGGTCTGTTCTCGCTTTTAAAGCAACTACATAACCATCATAATATTTAAGACGTTCTTCAGTATCTGACTTTAATTTTGCGCGATGAGTTTGCAAATTACTACGTAAAGATGTTAATACTTTTATTGTTAGATTGTGCTTATGTACAAAGCTATCTTTACTTGCTGCCAATGTTGTATAGGCATTTTTAAGTCCTTCTAACTCTTCAACTTTTTGCTCTAATGTTGTTACTTTACCTATAGCCAGTGCATAATCGGCTGATTGCTTGTCAACAATTTCTTCTAACTCTTGACGCGCTTGTTTAAGTAGCGCATAGTTTTCTTCAAGTTTTGCTTCTACTTCCTTCTTTTTTTCAAGTGCTTTAGTGTGATTTTTTGTTGCTTCAACTATAGCATCCTGTAACTTATCTTCTACTTCTTTAATCTCAACTTCACGGTTTTTTAAACGTGTTACAGCAGCTTGCGATTTGAATGATAGCTCACTTAACAATGTTTGCACATCGGCACTCTCAATACGCTCTTGGAACATAGCTTTTGCTTTGTTGTCGGCAGCAGCACGAATTTTTTCAGCTTCAACTAAATCTTGTTCTGCTTTTTTGATTTTGCTTTTGCGTCCCCAAAGATTGTTCCACCAAGTATCTGGTTTGTTTTGAGCATCTTCGAGCTCAATTTTTGCGCGTTCTAATGCTTTTTGAGCGTCATCAATAACTTTTTGTTCGCTTGCATTTAATGAAGAGAATTTTTCAAATATAATTCCAACTTCATCTTGGTAATCAGTTAAGTCTTTTATGGCGTCAAGAAGTGTGGTTCTATCTTTTTCGGCCATACCAACAACATCGTCCAATGTTGCGTTTAATATTTTTTGACGAACCTCTGGATCGTCTTCTTGTGCAAGTTTAGATTTCATAGTGTCAATGGCTTTTCCCCAATTGACATCTACTTTTCCTGTTTTTTCGTTAGAATTGGTTTCTAATAAATCAAAATCATCAGACATAGTGCGTAGAGTGTTTAAAGTGCGTTGAACAAAATTTTTTAATACGTAGCAATTTCGTTAAAAAATATCAGTTTCAAAATAAATACTGACTAAATTATAAGTAGAAAAAACAACAGAAATGTTACATATTATCAATTTTACAAATTATCTATTGATGATTTGAAATATTATTTTGATAATTAGTGTTGATAAAAAATTGCAACAATTTTATTATGAAATAGTTACCAATTAAAAATAAAGTGTATATTTGAAATCCAAACCAAATCTAAAAATTTTAAGTTATGCTTAATTTATCTAACCTAAACCTCATGGTCAGCACAATGCAGCTTACCATCGTCTTGATAGTTACAGCTGGTGTTTTCTTATTCTTCATAGTGCTAGCCATCATAAAAATGTACAAGCTCAAAGCCGAAAACAAACGTTTGATGAACAATGATGCCTTTAAGTTTGAAATAGACGAAAGCTACAAAGATTTTACCGACGGTCATTTGTATGACAATAAATAATTGATTCTAATTTTTTTCCTTTGTAGTTTAAATTGATATTGACAATATTAAACGACAACCCAATAATCATTTCCATTTTATTAATTTGCCAACTTTGGATTGCTAATCATTAACTTAATGAATGATTATGTGCAAAAAGATAGGTTAAATTATCTAGAGCAAAACAAATAATGTCTAAATAGAATATAAAAAAGCCAGCATAGTAGCTGGCTTTTTTAATTGAACAATTCCATCTGTTTGAATCTTCAATATAAATTATCTAGAATCATTAAGACATTTATATGGTTCTGGCAATGATTCCATTGTTTGATCTGTGAATAAAAAAAGGGCCGCTATTTTCATAGCAGCCCTTTTTCATTTATTAAAGGTTAAACAATTATCTTCTGTTAGGAGACGAAGACACTATTTTCTTCGTAACCGAACCTTGACTAGTCGTCAATTTCACATAGAACATTTGATTTGAAGTTCTAGATAGATCGAATTTCGTTCTATCAGATGAACCTGCTTTGTAATTATTGTTTTCTGCACTTAAGATCAATAGACCTTTAGTATCATATAATTCAATAACTACGTTAGTTTCAAATTCGAATGAGTATGAAATTGTTACTTCATTGTCAAATGGTACAGGATATGCTTTGAAGTCTATCACAACCTCTTCATCAGATCTAGCCTGAACTGGAGGAGGTGTTTGACCACAAGCTACATTCACATCGAATGAGAATCCAGATACAGTGTTATCACTCTCAAATACAATGAATATTGAATCGCTAGTAGATGTTACAGAATCACCAGTTAAATCTCCACTAAATGTACCAAGTACTGGTGCATCATCATTGACACCATCGTAAACAGTGATTATATCATATCCTGCTTCAGTGAGTCCACTAAAATTAACTGTCAATGGATCACCTGTACTTGATGTATAAGCCCATGCCAATGACTCATTATTTGGATAGTTATCAACTGAAACTGATTCTCCTGGTCCACCACATTCAACAACTGTTGGAGCTGCTGGTTCTTCACAAGCAACAGACAATTCAAAATCACCTGTAGCTGTACCAAAGCCAGTGACATAGATTTGATACTCCTGCCCATCAACTGAAGCGAAAGTAACTTCTGAATGTCTAATTGAATGACCACAACTAAACTGATCGTCATTACCAACGACACAAGTTGCACCACTATCTGTGAATACTCCTAACTTGGTATCATAGGTTGTATTGGCACTACAAGTGCTAATCGTCGTGATATCACCAGTACCAATGTAAGTATAGTAGATCCCTTTGGCAGTGCTTAAAGTAGTTCCACAGAATGGAACAGTATTAACAACTCCGTCGTTTGCAGTGTTTCCTGTAATAGAATATCCACAAATAACATCACCAGCAGTTTCTGACCAAGTGTAAGTTACACTACACTCACCTACGTTACCACATCCATCATCATGAGTAAATGTTCTTACTAATGTGAAGTCTTCTGAAGGAGAGCTACCAAATTGACTACAATCAATGGCTATCGCTGTACAAATTGTCGTATTATTATTGGTCCAATCTGCGATATCACATGATAGCGTATCAGAATACCAATTCAAAGTTTGCCCGCCTAAGGAATAACCTTCCCAACGGTTTGTAGTTTGGTTGAAATATAATGGATATCCAGAGGCTCCATTAATACGCAATGTACCTGTATATGTTGGTAATCCATTACCATCTGTTCCAGTTACAACATAATCTACATAATCAAATAAATCTCCTTGAGCTACGTAGCACTCGATTGTAAATACACCGCCTTGATTGCCAGCATTATAAACAGAAGATAATTCATCAGTAAATGTAGATGTCATACCATCAGCTTGACAGTTGTCAGTATAGTTTGCTTTATCAGCAACACCTACTGGCACACCGTTAGACATTGTTGGGTCTGTACCGAAGTCTTCACCTTCTGGACATTCAACAACTGGTGCAGTATCATCAACAATGATAAAGATGCACTCAAATCCTCTATAAATGTTCTCACAATTATCTTCTACATCAAATTTAATTGTAATGATAGTAGAACAAGAGTCTTGAGGCTCTATCTCAATAGAATCAACTGTATAAGTCAACTCTTCTGGAGCTGCACAATTATCAGTGAAACAGTTAGGTAATGTGCCTTTGATATTAGCCACATCCCATTCAGTATCTCTACCAATAACCTGACCGACAGTTAAGGACGTACCAGCTACAGCTGGGCAATCAGCACCATCTTCAGTTGTGTAAATCATAGTTTCATTTACACATTGTTCTGATAATACAGGAGCAGATTGATCACCACCATTGTAGTACACTTTTACCTCATCTGCATAATTGTTACATGCATCTTTGATAGTGTAAACATATAGTCTGATCCAGCTACAGTCATCACCCCAAGTTTGAGGAGTTTTTGTAACAATCACATCACCACAGTTATCAGTGTATTGCGATGCAATATCTTGAATACTTGGTCCTACTGGAGCTTCAGATAAACATAAGTTTAAGCTGTTTTGACCCATTGGGATTGTTCCAGTCAGTACTGGTGCAGTATGGTCACCACCTGTATATCTTACGACTACATTTGGTGCATAGTTGTTACATGCATCTTTAACAGTGTATGTATAAACAGCTTCCCAAGCACAATTGTTGCCAGTGACGCTTTCAGTACCTACTACAGTCACAGGACCTCCACAATTGTCAGCAAATAATGCTGCAATATCTGAATCTTTAGGAGCCTCTGGGATTGCATCGTAACATGCTTCCATATTTAATTGACCTTGAGGTAATGACCCTTCAGAAATTAATTCTGGAGCGGTATAATCACCACCATTGTAGTAAATTTTAACTGGAGGTAACGAGTTACCACATTCGTCAGCTATTTCATATCTGTGCAATACAGCCCAGCTACAGTTATCACCTAATGGTTTAGATGTTTTAGTAACTACAACAGCACCACAAGCTTCATAATACAATGCAGCCATTTCTATTTCTGATGGACCCATTGGCATATCGTCAAAACATGCATTCACATTAGATTGACCTGAAGGAATCACACCAGTTAATACAGGAGCTGTATTATCTTCAATTGTGAATGTAGCTGTTGTTTTAGCTGTACGACCACAATCATCAGTAGCAGTAAACTCTACTGTAGCAGCACCTGTAGCACCACATAAATCTGATAATTCAGTAAAGTTATGTGACCAAGTGATACCTGAACAATCATCAGAAGCACTAGCGCCTCCATGACTATCTAACCAAGCATTTAATTCCGCTGTGTTACCAGAACCATCACACTCTACAATTAAATTTGCAGCAGGTGTATCGATTACTGGATCAGTTGTATCCTGGATAGTAAATGTTGCAGTTGTTTTAGATGAACGTCCACATTCGTCTGTAGCAGTAAACTCTACTGTAGCAGCACCTGTAGCACCACATAAGTCTGACAATCCGTCAAAGTTATGAGACCAAACAATACTAGAACATGTATCAGAAGCACTAGCGCCTCCATGGCTTTCTAACCAAGCATTTAATTGGTCAAGGTTACCAGCACCATCACACTCAACAGTTTCATCAGATGCAGGAGTATCAATCACTGGATCAGTTGTATCTTCAATTGTGAAGGTAGCTGTTGTTTTAGATGTACGTCCACAAGAATCTGTCGCTGTAAACTCTACGGTTACAGAACCAGTAGCTCCACATTCGTCAGATAGTTCACAAAGTGCTTGACCACCAGTAACTCTATATACATAATTAATCGGATTATAACCTCCACAGTTATCATTACAATAAGCTGAAGTTGCTGTATCAGTTACCCATGGCATTGGATTTGTATATCCTTCACCATTAGTATCTTTTGAGAAATCATGAGCCACAATAAAACATCCTTCACCAAGCGTTGATGCCCAGCTAGTATTTGTAATATTGTTTGGATCTGCATCAGTAGAAATTCTATAATCACTTGGCACACCTCCAAAAAGAAGTGCAGCAGCTTCCTGACCTGTTAATACAGGCTGACCAGGTTCACTTTGCCAATTTGGACCATCGTGAGTACTAAATGTTCCAACAAACTCTGTAGCTCCTTGTCCATTTCCTGAACAACTATTAGACCAAGTAACATCACCACAAGAATCGTAAGCAGTAGCACCACCATTGTTAGCCAACCAAGCAGCTAATTGAGCAGTATTACCTTCTCCATCACACTCAACTGTCATATCTGACGCTTGTGTATCGATTACTGGATCAGTTGTGTCTTCAATAGTGAAGGTTGCAGTTGTAGAAGCTGCATTGTTACAAGCATCTGTAGCAGTAAATGTTACTGTAGCACTACCAGTTTCTCCACATAAATCTGACAATGCCTCAAAGTCGTTAGACCAAGTTACATCAGAACAGTTATCTGTAGCAGTAGCACCACCATGGCTATCTAACCAAGCTTGTAATTGTGCAGTATTACCATCACCATCACATTCTACAGTTAAATCGGCTGCAGGAACAACTACTGGTGCAGTTGTATCTTGGAATCTAATGATTTGGTGAGCTATAGAAGTATTTCCACACTCATCAACTGCAGTAAACTCACGGATAAAGCAATCTGTCAATGGACACTCTAATGGTATTGGAGTGAATACAATATTGCTAATTACAGCAACACTATTTCCAAATAAATCATCAGCAGTTCTAACACCAATTGAGAATTGATCTCCAGGTGCAAGGTCAACTGAAACAGAACCGGAAGCATTGCTTGTAGCAAGAATTACTTCTGTTCCATTTAAAACATAAATCAGAGCTTCAAATCCTGGGTCACCAGTTGTGAAATTGATATCAAATGATAAATTCACGCTCTTAACCATTGTCGTTGCAACAGCAATATATGAGTTTTCTGAACCTGTATTAGAACTGGTCGTTGTGAACCCATTAGGCAATGCACTTAAATCGACACTTCCATCACCACCATCAACTATAGGAGTCCAAGGGGTATGCTCATAATAATCTGCATAGGTTACCGTAGCACTACCACAAGTATCTTCAGCTGTAGCATTTACATCTGGAGCCGTTTGATCACATTCTAATAATAAATCAGCTGGCACGCTAGTAAATACAGGATCAGTCGTATCTTCAATAGTGAAGGTTGCTGTTGTTTTGGCTGAACGACCACAATCGTCTGTAGCAGTAAACTCTACTGTAGCAGCACCTGTAGCACCACATAAATCTGACAATGCATCAAAGTTATGTGACCAAGTAACACCAGAACAACCATCAAAGGCTAATGCACCTCCATGACTTTCTAACCAAGCATTTAATTGGTCAAGGTTACCAGCCCCATCACACTCAACAGTCATATCCATAGCTTCTACTTCAAACACTGGGTCTGTAGTATCTTCTATAGTAAATGTTGCAGTAGTTTTAGATGAACGTCCACATTCGTCTGTAGCAGTAAACTCTACTGTAGCAGCACCTGTAGCACCACATAAGTCTGACAATCCGTCAAAGTTATGAGACCAAACAATACTAGAACATGTATCAGAAGCACTAGCGCCTCCATGGCTTTCTAACCAAGCATTTAATTGGTCAAGGTTACCAGCACCATCACACTCTACAGTTTCATCAGATGCAGGAGTATCAATCACTGGATCAGTTGTATCTTCAATTGTGAAGGTAGCTGTTGTTGTAGCTGTACGTCCACAAGAATCTGTAGCAGTAAACTCTACGGTTACAGAACCAGTAGCTCCACATTCGTCAGATAGTTCACAAAGTGCTTGACCACCCGTAACTCTATATACATAATTAATCGGATTATAACCTCCACAGTTATCATTACAATAAGCTGAAGTTGCTGTATCAGTTACCCATGGCATTGGATTTGTATATCCTTCACCATTAGTATCTTTTGAGAAATCATGAGCCACAATAAAACATCCTTCACCAAGCGTTGATGCCCAGCTAGTATTTGTAATATTGTTTGGATCTGCATCAGTAGAAATTCTATAATCACTTGGCACACCTCCAAAAAGAAGTGCAGCAGCTTCCTGACCTGTTAATACAGGCTGACCAGGTTCACTTTGCCAATTTGGACCATCGTGAGTACTAAATGTTCCAACAAACTCTGTAGCTCCTTGTCCATTTCCTGAACAACTATTAGACCAAGTAACATCACCACAAGAATCGTAAGCAGTAGCACCACCATTATTAGCCAACCAAGCAGCTAATTGAGCAGTATTACCTTCTCCATCACACTCAACTGTCATATCTGACGCTTGTGTACCGATTACTGGATCAGTTGTATCTTCAATTGTGAAGGTCGCTGTTGTTTTAGAAGTAAGACCACAACTATCAGTTGCTGTAAACTCTACTGTAGCTGCACCTGTTGCGCCACATAAGTCAGATAACCCATTAAAGTTATGAGACCATGTTACATCTCCACAAGAATCTGAAGCCGAAGCTCCACCATAGCTATTTAACCAAGCGTTTAATTGCGCTGTATTACCAGCTCCATCACATTCTACTGTTAAATCAGCAGCAGGAGTATCAATTGCAGGAGGTGTAGTATCTTCAATAGTAAATGTTGCTGATGTTTTTGAAGTACGACCACATTCGTCAGCAGCAATAAATACTACTAAAGCAGAACCAGTCGCTCCACATAAATCAGAGAGTCCAGTAAAGTCGTTAGACCATGTTACATTAGAACATCCATCAGATGCTTCAGCACCTCCATTGTTTGCTAACCAAGCATTTAATTGTTGTAAGTTTCCTAAACCATCACATTCTACTGTCATATCTTCAGCAGCATTATCAATTGAAGGATTTGTTGTATCCTGAATTGTAAATGTCGCTGTAGTTTTAGATGAACGTCCACAATCATCAGTAGCAGTAAATTCTACTGTTGCAGCACCTGTTGCACCACATAAGTCTGAAAGACCGTCAAAGTTATTTGACCAAGTGATACTACTACAAGCATCAGAAGCAGTTGCTCCTCCATGGTTTGCTAACCAAGCATTTAATTGTTGTAAGTTTCCTAAACCATCACATTCAACAGTCATATCAGACGCAGGAGTAATGATTGGATCTGTCGTATCTTGAATTGTAAAAGTTGCAGATGTTGAAGAACTCAATCCACAATCATCAGTTACAGTAAACAATACAGTTGCAGAACCCGTAGCACCACATAAGTCTGAAAGACCATCAAAGTTGTGAGACCAAGTAACTTCTGAACATAAATCATAAGCAGCAGCTCCACCATGTGTAGCTAACCAGTTATTTAATTGCTGTAAGTTACCTTCTCCATCACATTCAACAGTAAGGTCTTGAGCCTCTATTGTAATCGGAGGACTGTGAGTATCGCGAATTGTAAAAGTTGCAGTAGTTTTAGCTGAACGTCCACAATCATCAGTAGCAGTAAACTCAACTGTTGCAGCACCTGTTGCACCACATAAGTCTGATAAACTTTCAAAGTTATGAGACCAAGTAACATCAGAACAAGTATCTGAAGCAGTAGCTCCACCATGATTAGCTAACCAAGCGTTTAATTGCGCTGTGTTACCAGAACCATCACATTCTACTGTCATATCAGCAGCTGGAGTTATAGCTGGATCAGTTGTATCCTCAATGGTAAAAGTTGCAGTTGTTTTAGCTGAACGACCACAATCGTCAGTAGCAGTAAACTCAACTGTTGCAGATCCTGTTGCACCACATAAGTCTGACAAACTTTCAAAGTCATGAGACCAAGTAACATCAGAACAAGTATCTGAAGCAGTAGCTCCACCATGATTAGCTAACCAAGCGTTTAATTGCGCTGTGTTACCTGAACCATCACATTCTACTGTCATATCAGCAGCTGGAGTTATAACTGGATCAGTTGTATCTACAATCGTAAAAGTTGCAGTTGTTTTAGAATCGTTACCACAATCATCTACCGCTGTAAATTCAACAGTTGCAGAACCTGTAGCACCACATAAATCAGAAAGGCTTGTAAAATTATTAGACCAAGTAACATTACCACAATTATCGGTTGCAGTAGCACCACCATTATTGGCTAACCAAGCGTTTAATTGCGCTGTGTTACCTGAACCGTCACACTCTACTGTTAAATCAACGGCAGGTGTAACTGCTGGAGGTGTATTATCTACAACTGTTACTGTTAAACTTGCTTCAATTTTATAATCACATTCGTCAATAAATTCATAATTGATAACAAATGATCCGCAGCTACCTACAAATGGTTCAAACGTACCAGGTGCATCTCCACTTATTTCACATGCTCCACCATCAACATTGTTACTGTAATGTAAAGTTGGTGCTTGGAAATTAGCTAAAGCTCCGCAATCTATTGTAAAATCAACTGGCTCATCGAATTGAGCTTTAGGTGCAGGGAGTACTGTTATCGTTTGTGAAGCAGAAGTTGAGTATCCACAAGCATCTGTAGCAGTCCAAGTTCTAATAAAAATACCGCCTTCACAAGCAGTTCCTAATTGACTAGCATCTTCAACCAAATCAATTTTACCTAAATCTTCAGTACAATTATCTGTAGCTGTTACATCAGCTGGTTCTGGGATAAGATCTATACAGCTTACAGTCTCATCGGCTGGTACTCCAAAAAGTTCTGGAGCTTCCGTATCGCCACCTTGGTATGTAATTTGGATTGGTGCAGCAAAATTACCACATTCATCTTGTATTGTATAATCATATACAGCCATCCATTTACAGTCAGTACCTTTGGAGTATTCTGTTTTGGTTACTGTTATGACAGAGCTACAGTTATCTTCGAATAAAGCAGCAATTTCTTCTTCTGTAGGACCTTCAGCTTTATTTAAGAAACAAACGTTCATATTAGGATCACCAGTTGGAATTTCGGCATCCTTGATTAAAGAAGGCGCTTCAGTATCACCTCCATTATACTCGATTTTAGCGTCTGTTTTGTTATTACATTGGTCATAAATTTCATAGTCATAAGTTACAGACCAACTACAATTGTCTCCAGTAGGTGTACCAGTTTTAATAACTGTTACAGGTCCGCCACAATTGTCAGCATAATATGCTGCAATTTCAGCTTCAGTTGGACCAGCTGGAATTTCATCAAAACATAAATTTAAGTTGTTTTGATCTGGAGGAAAATCACCAATTAATGCTGGTGCAGTTCTGTCTCCACCATAATAATCGATTTTTAAATCATTAACCTCTACACCATCACACTTAATAAAATAAGTATAGACAAGTGTCCAGTTGCAGTTGTCTCCAGAAAGATTTGTTTCTAAATCAACTGAAATAGTGCCATTAGGACAATCATTTGCAAATAGCGCTTCAACTTGGGCTATTGTAAATGGTGCGTCTGGCACATCATCATAACATCGGTTAAAGAACACTGTTCTTTCTGCCGTAGTTTGTCCAAGCACCGAACCCATACCAAACAAGAAAAGAGCGATAAAAGCTAATGCCTTCATGCTTTTTAAGTGCTTTGTAAGAGAATCAATGCTACAACACGATAAATTAGTCGCAGACTGCCAAAATTTGGCTCGTCCACCACTTCGGGTAAAATTGCTCATAAACATAACATTTGGTTTTAATTATTAACATTTTAAAAAAGACAACAATCGTTGCCATCAAAACAAAAGTTGATGTTCGTATATGAGTAGGTTTGGGACCTAATTAATTTGAATGACATACAATGAAACCATTGTAAACCAATTCAATGCTTGAATAACAAGTATTCAAATACTAATAAATGTGCTAATAATCAATTGTTGTGCTATCAAACAATTTTCGGTAAGAAGTAAAATAATTGGTAATCAGCCTAAAATTTTACTTGACAGATGCAAACAGAATTACACCTAATAAATTCAAAAATAGACTTTAATAAAGTTAACGCCAAATAATTTTAACTTTTTTTTAGCTAAAAAACACTTGAACTTTTTTTTTTACACTTTATCGAAAAGTAATTCATTTTCAATGCAAAAATCGTCGATAAAGTGTACAGAACTTTTTATTAAATCATGTAATATTTTGTCTTGGGTGACAAATTCTACCTGTTCTTTGTAAACATTTAAGAATGATTCTATTAGAGGTGAGGATGTTTTTGGTTTTCTAAATTGGATGGCTTGTGAAGCATTCATCAATTCAATGGCCAAAATGCGTTCTACATTAGTGATGACATCATAGGCTTGGGTTGCTGCATTTGCTCCCATGCTAACATGGTCTTCTTGTCCATTGGATGACACGATAGAATCGATACTTGCTGGAGTTGCCAATTGTTTGTTGGCACTCACAATACTTGCCGCTGTATATTGAGGAATCATAAACCCAGAATTCAATCCTGGATTGTCCACTAAAAATGTGGGCAGTCCTCTTAAACCGGAAACAAGTTGAAAAATGCGACGCTCTGAAATGTTTCCTAATTCTGCCATTGCAATTTTGAGATAATCCAAAGCCAAAGCCAATGGCTGCCCATGAAAATTGCCTCCAGAAATAATTTTATCTTCACCTATAAATATATTAGGGTTGTCGGTGACTGAATTGATTTCTGTTTTGAAAGTTTTGTAAACAAATTCTAATGTGTCTTTTGTAGCTCCATGCACTTGCGGAATGCATCTAAACGAATATGGATCTTGGACATGCTCCTTTTTCTGTTTTATGAGTTCACTCCCTTCTAAAAATTCACGGATACGCTCTGCTGTTTTTAGTTGGCCACCATGTGGACGTACTAAATGTACCAACTCATCAAAAGGTTCTATACGACCATCAAATGCATCGAGAGAAATACTGCCAATCAAATCGGCAAAATAAGATAGTTTATACGATTTTAAGATTAAATGAACGCCATAGGCACTCATAAACTGTGTACCGTTTAGCAATGCTAGCCCTTCTTTTGATTGTAACTGAAGTGGATTCCATTTGAACTTTTCCAAAATGTGTTCTGCAGAAACAATTTTACCTTTATAAGACACATCTCCTTTTCCTATTAATGGTAATGACAAGTGTGCTAAAGGTGCCAAATCTCCTGATGCACCCAATGAACCTTGCGTATATACAACAGGTAAGATATCATTATTATAAAAATCGACCAATCGTTCTACAGTTGATAATTGCACACCACTATGACCGTAGCTCAATGATTGTATCTTGAGCAACAGCATTAATTTTACAATATCATTTGGAACTTCATTACCTATACCGCAGGCATGTGACATCACCAGATTTTCCTGTAATTGTGTGAGTTTGTCTTTGGATATCTTCACATTATACAAAGAGCCAAAACCTGTATTGATACCATAGATAGGCTCGTCTTGACCTTGCATTCTTTGGTCTAAATAGGCTCTACACTTTAAGATTTTCTCTTTTGCTGATTCAGAAAGTTCGATTTTTTTCTGTTGAAAAACAATATCACTTATCGTTGTTAACTCTAATATTTCTGAAGATATCTGATGAATTGTTGGCATGCTAAAAATTTAGTGCTTCAAAATTCAACATTAGATATAAATTATGCAACAAATGTTAATAATTAATAAAAGGTATTCGTTTTTATAATCAAACTGCTATTTTTGGGGAACTTAAAACCAATTTCAATGAAACAATTACTTGTAGTATTAATTGCAGCTTCAATATTCAGTTGCAAACAAGAACCTAAAGACTATGTCACCTTGTCTGGCAAAATATTAAATCAAACAAGCGATTCTATACAAATCATAAACAGAACCTACTCCAAAACCATAAAGGTCAATGCAGATGGTACATTTAAAGACACTTTAAAAGTAGTGGATGGATTGTACAATTTTTATGATGGTAATGAAGCCGCTACTATTTTTTTAAAAAATGGATATGATTTAAACATCACTTTAGACACCAAAGAATTTGATAAAACCATAAAATTTTCTGGCGAAGGTGCTGAAAACAATACCTTTTTAGCTGAAAAATATTTATTTGAAGAGCAACTATTTGAAAGCTTTGATACTGTTGATGATACAAATTTAGATGCAACATTTGAAGATGTTAAGATGAAACTGTCTGAATTTTATAACTCTAACAAAGATATTGACACGATGATTACCAATGGTATCAATAAAGATTTAGAACCAATGATGAATGCTTATAAAGGTTATTTTGCTGAAAAAATTGCTTTCAAAAAACAATTCCCAGCTGGAATGCCTTCACCAACATTCGAAAACTATGAAAACTATGAAGGAGGTACTATGTCGTTATCTGATTTAAAAGGCAAGTATGTTTACATCGATGTTTGGGCTACTTGGTGTGGCCCTTGTAAAGCTGAAATTCCTTCTTTGAAAAAAGTTGAAAAACAATACGAAGGAAAAAATATTGCATTTGTAAGCATTTCGGCCGACAATGGACGTGGCTACAAAGCAGAAACACAAGAAGAAGCTGCTGCAGCTGCAAAAGAAGGATGGAAAGCAATGATTGCCGATAAAGAAATGGGAGGCATTCAATTGTATGCTGATAAAGCCTTTAGATCTGATTTTTTAACTGCTTATAAAATAAACAGTATTCCTCGTTTTATCTTGATAGATCCAGATGGGAATATTGTGGATGCAGATGCACCAAGACCATCCAATGACAAATTGATTAAGCTTTTTAATGATTTGAAAATATAACTATTGTCATACAATAGAATTAAAAAATGCCACTTCTTCAGTGGCATTTTTAATTTTAACCATTAGCTTCCTTTTTCTTTTGAGGCTCTTCTTCTTCTTCCTCTTCTTGAGGTTGCTCCTGATGAGGCATGGTAAACAAATCGATATATGCTTTACCCAAATACTCAATGACATGGCTTGCTATCAAACTCTGATAACCAACATACTCTATGGCAATATCAGCCGACCTACCATGCAGATACACTCCAAAAACAGCAGCGCTTAATTGGTCATATCCTTGTGACATCAAACCTGTAATAATACCTGTCAGCACGTCGCCTGTACCAGCTGTAGCCAATCCAGGATTTCCTGTAGAATTGATATATAACTTATCTTGATAAACTGTAATTGTATTGGAACCTTTAATAACTATAATAAGGTTGTGGGTTTTTGAAAATTCTTTAGCTTTTTTGAGTTTATCAAAATCGTCTTTCCACTTTCCTATTAACCGTTCGAGTTCTTTTGGGTGAGGTGTTAAAATTGATTCTTTTGGTATTAGCTTTAATAAATCTTTCTGTTTTGACAGCATATTAATTGCGTCAGCATCAATCACCAATGGTGCTTTGTTCTTTTTTAAAAAAGCTTTGAATGCAGAAATCGTTTTCTCATCAGTTCCCATACCAATTCCAATTCCTACAGAAGTCGGTTGTATCTCAAACTGAATATCAGTGACAATTGTGTCATCAGCATCACATACCACCATAGCTTCTGGAAACGAAGATTGCAAAATAGTATAGCCACACTTTGGAATATAAACTGTTACCAATCCTGCTCCAGAAGACAAAGCCGCTCTGCTGGTCAAAGTCACTGCTCCTATTTTACCATAACTTCCCCCAATAATCAAAGAGTGCCCAAAATCGCCTTTATGAGAAAATTTTTCACGAGGACGATATACTTGAAGCATTTCGTTCTTTCCAATAAGCTCGGCTTCGGTTTCGGTTGTATAAAGGTATTCTGGATCTAGACCAATGTCTAAAATTTCCCATTGCTGTGTATATTTAGCTGTTTCGGGTAAAAAGAACACCAATTTTGGAGATGCAAAACTTAAAGTATGATTTGCCCAAACGACTCCATTTTCATCTTTAGTCACTTTATCAGCGTACAAACCTGATGGCATGTCGATTGCTAAAGTAAAGGCTTTTGATTTCCTAAAATATTGAAACAGTCCTTTGACCCAGTCATCTGCTGGACGATTCAATCCTATACCAAAAACCGCATCAATTATAATATCATCTGCACCAATTTTAGGGAAATCTGCTTCGCAATTGAGCATTTCAGGCCACTTTTTAGTAGTCTCTTTTATCCTGTCATAATTCACCAAAAAATCCTTGGTGCGTTTATCACTGCAATTCACCACATAAGTTTTTACATTATAACCATGAGTAATCAAATGCCTTGACACTACCAAACCATCTCCACCATTATTCCCGATTCCGCAAAATACATGTATAGGCACTTGGGCACCTTGCATACGCATATGCAACCAATTGAAAATCTGGATACCTGCACGTTCCATTAATTCGGTAGAAGTGATGTTTTGCTTTTGAGCTGTGATTTTGTCACCTTCGTAAACTTGTTCTTTGGAAAATATCTTCATTATCTGAATTCTTTTTAACGAATAAATTGGTTATTCGCTCTAAAAATGAGTGTTTTATTTTTTTATTACAGTAAAAATAATACATTTGAAAGGTATAGCATAAAAAATGTATCACTCAAGTCACATATTCAACTTCTATTTGTCTTCCAACTCGTTTGGAGGCACTACTTCTGTGGTTACTACAACCCTTTGGGGTTAACTGCTAATTATTTCCTCGTCCTTTTTCGCAATCTTTTTAATTGCATTTTTTCAAACACTTTTATAACCAATCAACTATGTTAGTATTAAAATTTGGAGGCACATCCGTCGGTTCTGCACATAACATCAATAATGTTATCAAAATTTTAGAGCAAAAAGCAAAACAAGACCGCATCATTTGTGTGGTGTCGGCAGTTGGAGGCATTACTGATAAATTGCTTAAAGCAGGAACATTAGCCCAAAATAAAAATGAAACTTACTTATCCGTTTTTCGGGATATAAAAACAATACACTTTAATATCATTGATGAATTGATACCCAATAAAAGTGATTCCATTTCAGAACATCTTGAGGCCAAGTTTAATGGCTTAAAAAGTCTTTTGGATGGTATTTACCTCATTAATGAACTATCACCAAAGACTACTGATAAACTGGTGAGTTATGGAGAATTATTGTCCTCTTACCTCATTACGCGGACCATGCACAGTCGTCATATGGATGCAGAAGTAAAAAATAGTCAAGATTTGATCATAACGAATTCAAATTTTACAAAAGCGGAAGTCAATTATAAACAGACCAATGAAAATATTTCTAATTATTTTAAAGCCGCAAGACAACATATTACGATTCTTCCTGGGTTCATTTCAAAATCCAACCTTGGTGAGATCACAACTTTAGGTCGTGGAGGTTCTGACTTTACTGCTGCCATTGTTGCAGCTGCCCTTAAGGTTGAACAGTTGGAAATTTGGACCGACGTAAGCGGTATGTACACTGCCAATCCAAAATTGGTAAAACAGGCCTATCCTATTGAAAATTTATCATATCAAGAGGCCATGGAACTGTCACATTTTGGAGCCAAGGTACTATATCCACCAACGGTTCAGCCAGTTTTGGATTTGAATATTCCAATCCATATCAAAAACACTCTAGAGCCTGATGCCGTAGGAACCATTATCTCTCAAAAAGGCAACGGAAAAACATCACCAGCAAAAGGTATCAGTAATATAAGTAACATTGCCTTATTGACCTTACAAGGTAGTGGCATGGTCGGTATTCCTGGATTTTCAAAGCGTTTGTTTGAAACCTTGGCTAATGAAAAAATCAACATCATCCTTATTACTCAATCGTCTTCTGAACATTCCATCTGTTTTGGGATTGATGAAAAAGATGCCGAACGTGCACAAATATCTGTAGATGCAACTTTTGAAAATGAAATTTCACTACGAAAAATTGATCCAATCATTGTCGAAAAGGAGCTCTCTATCATCGCATTGGTTGGTGACAATATGAAGAACCATCAAGGTATTAGTGGACGTATGTTCAGTTCGTTAGGTAAAAACAACATCAACATCAGAGCAGTTGCCCAAGGCGCTTCAGAACGAAACATTTCGGCAGTGATTACTCAAAATGATGTCAAAAAAGCATTGAATACACTACATGAAGCCTTTTTTGAAGGTAATATCAAACAGTTGAATGTCTTTATCACAGGAGTCGGAAATGTTGGTGAAAAATTGGTAGAGCAAATTAAACAACAACGTAAGTATTTGAAAGAAAATCTGAAATTGAATCTACGAGTCGTAGGTTTATCCAATTCGCGACTCATGATTTTTGATGATAATGGTTTATCTCTAAAAGATTGGAAAAACCAACTAAAAGAAGGACGACCAGCTTCTTTACAAGGTTTTATGGACGAAATAAAACGTCTCAATTTGCGCAACAGCATTTTTGTGGATGTCACTGCCAATGAAGATGTTTCCAATTTATATGCAGATTATTTAAGACAAAATATTGCAGTGGTCGCCTGCAACAAAATTGCCTGTTCTAGTGCTTATGAAAATTATAGCGAACTGAAATACTTATCAAAAAAATACAGTGCGCCATTTTTATTTGAAACCAATGTTGGTGCAGGCTTACCGATTATCGATACCTTGAACCATTTAATTGCTTCTGGAGATAAGATAACTTCTATCAAGGCGGTGTTATCAGGAAGTTTGAATTTTGTTTTCAATAATTTTGATGATACAACAAAGTTCCATGACGTGGTCAAACAAGCACAAGTTGAAGGTTACACCGAACCAGATCCAAGAATTGACTTAAGCGGTGTGGATGTCGCCCGAAAAATCCTTATTTTGGCTCGTGAGAGCGGAACAGAAATGAATCTGGAAGAGATTGTTAATGAATCTTTCCTTACAAAAGCTAATTTGGAAAGCAAATCGGTTGATGATTTTTACAAGACCTTGATTGCTGATGAAAACCATTTTCAAAAATTATATGCTTCAGCAAAGGCAAATGGAAGCCAATTGAAATATGTAGCTGAATTCAACAATGGAAAAGCAAAAGTTGGATTGCAAGAAATTCCGCAAGGCCATCCTTTTTATAATTTAAAAGGAAAAGACAATATCGTTATGTTTTATACAGAGCGTTATCCAGAGCAACCCATGATCATCAAAGGTGCAGGTGCAGGAGCTGATGTAACGGCTTCCGGATTGTTTGCTGATATTATTAGAGCTGGAAATAAGTAAGCAGTATTCAGTAAAATATTAAAAAAGTGATTTTAAATAGAACAAAACATACCATTCAAATTTTTGACGCTTATGCTCAAGAATACCAAGATAAGTTTATGAATCTGAATTTGTATGACAACTCATTGGATATGTTTTGTGAATCTATCAACGCCAATAAAGCAACGGTTTTAGACGCTGCCTGTGGTCCTGGAAACATTTCAAAATATCTATTATCAAAACGCACCGACTTTCAACTATTAGGAATTGATCTATCAGAAAAAATGATTGCTTTGGCAAAGGCCAATAATCCTAACGCTATTTTTAAAATATTTGATTGCAGAGCTGTATTACAATTAAATCAAAAATTTGATGGTATTGTTTGTGGCTTTGGATTGCCTTATTTAACCAAAAAAGAAGCCATTCAATTTATTGGTGATTGTTCAAAAACATTAAATCCTAATGGTATTTTATATTTGAGCACCATGGAAGGCCTCTATGAAAAATCTGGTTATGAAACTTCAAGTTCTGGAGATTCTGATACTGCAATGTACATTCATTATCATGAAGCAGACTATCTCGTTTCGGCCTTAGAGACTTCACAGTTTGAGATATTAGAGATAAAAAGAAGCGTATTTCAATACGACAACGGAAAAACCAATAACGACCTTATTATCATTTCACAATTAAAACAAATGATTTGAAAAATGAACTAAAAATATTTTCACCAGCAACAGTCGCCAACGTATCCTGCGGATTTGATGTCCTTGGGTTTTGCTTGGATACTATTGGAGATGAAATGATTATCAGAAAAACAACTGAAAAAGGCATACATATCACTAAAATAGTAGGCTATGATTTACCTTTTGAAGCAGATAAAAATGTCGCTGGAGTTTCAGCATTGGCGTTATATAATGATGCCAAACCCAATTGTGGATTTGAAATCGAAATCTATAAAAAAATCAAACCAGGCAGTGGTATTGGCAGCAGTTCGGCAAGTGCCGCAGGAAGTGTCTTTGCCATCAACGAATTGCTTGGACGACCATATAACAAAACACAACTCATCAATTTCGCAATGAAAGGTGAGGCTTTGGCCAGTGGCAGCGAACATGCCGACAACATCGCTCCTGCTATTTTTGGCGGATTTACGCTAGTGAGAGGTGTCAGCCCTTTGGAAGTGTTGCAATTACCAACACCTGATGATTTGTACGTGACTATCATCCACCCTCAAATTGAAGTAAAGACGTCTGAAGCTAGGGCAATTTTGCCAAAAGAAGTTGAACTTAAAAAAGCAATTACGCAATGGGCTAACGTTGGTAGTTTGGTACATGCCTTACACACCAATGATTATGATTTGATTAGTCGCTCGCTTAAAGATGTCATTGTGGAACCTTATAGAAGTAAACTAATTCCGTTTTTTAATGATGTTAAATTAGCTACAAATACACACGCTTTAGGAACTGGAATTTCTGGCTCTGGACCATCAATATTTGCATTAAGTGAAGGTATTGGAAAGGCAAAAAAAGTAGAACAAGCGATTAGAAATGTATATTCAAAAACTGATATTGCTTTCGAAACTTATGTGTCTAAGATTAATGTACAAGGAATGAAAATATTAAGTTGATGTCGTTACGACGAACAATGTGACGTGGTAATCTTATAAAAGGAAACAAAGTAAATTTGCCTCACAATGACCATAAACAAATCAACAAAAAAACGATTAAGACACTATTAGTAATGAACTACTACTCACTAAATAAAAAAGCACCAAACGCATCCTTTAAAGATGCTGTTGTTAGAGGTTTGGCACCAGACAAAGGTTTGTATTTTCCTGATTCGATTACACCGCTCCCAAAGTCATTTTTTGACAAAATTGATACGTTATCACATGAAGAAATAGCCTTCGAAGCTATTAAACAATTTGTATCGTCTGATATTCCTGATAGCATTTTAAAAACAATTATCGCAGAAACTCTTTCGTTCGATTTTCCTGTCGTTGAAATTAATAATAATGTTTCCACTTTGGAACTATTCCATGGACCAACCATGGCGTTCAAAGATGTTGGTGCACGATTTATGGCACGCTGTCTTGGTCATTTTAACAAAGAGAACACTAAAGAAGTGACCGTTTTAGTCGCAACTTCTGGCGATACTGGAGGTGCTGTTGCAAATGGTTTTCTTGGTGTAAAAGGTGTAAACGTTGTTATTCTTTATCCTAGTGGAAAAGTAAGTGATATCCAAGAAAAACAATTGACCACGCTTGGAAAAAACATCACAGCGCTTGAGGTCGATGGCGTATTTGACGATTGTCAGGATATGGTAAAACGTGCTTTTTTAGATGAAGAGTTAACAAGCAAAATGCAATTGACATCAGCCAATTCGATTAACGTAGCACGTTGGTTGCCACAACTATTTTATTTCTTTTTTGCCTACAAGCAGTTGCACAAAACACATAAAAACATTGTGTTTTCTGTGCCAAGCGGTAATTTTGGAAACATTTGCGCTGGCATGATGGCACAACAATTAGGGTTGCCCATTCACCACTTTGTGGCTGCCAATAATGCCAATAATGTGGTAACTACCTATTTGACAACGCAATTATATGAACCAAAACCATCTATCCAAACCATTAGCAATGCGATGGATGTTGGGAATCCGAGTAACTTTATAAGGATACAGGAAATTTATAAAAACGATTTTAAGGCGTTGAAAAACAACTTGTCATCTTACAGTTTTACCGATTATCAAACTCGTGAGGCCTTGAAAGAATTATACAACGATTACAACTACATCGCAGATCCTCATGGTGCTGTTGGTTATTTGGGTTGTAAAGAACATCTTAAAACCAATCCAGAAGCACATTGTGTATTTCTGGAAACTGCGCATCCAACCAAGTTTTTAGATGTGGTTGAAGAAGTCATTAGAGAAAACATCGATTTGCCAGCACAGATTGAAGCGGTTATGGACAAGAAGAAAAAGTCCATTGAGATTTCTAACTATGATGAATTGAAAGATTATTTATTGAAAAGATAAACATATGAAGATAATAGTTTTATTAATTATTATAGCAAGCATATATTCTTGTTCATCAAAATTTGAAAATCAATCTCTTGAACCAATAAAAGTTGAATTTATCGATAATATTCCATATCTAATGAGAACAATGAATGTAGATTCTGTTTTTGAAATAATTAGAGCCGGAAAAATAAGTAACTTGAATGAAGGTGACACAATAACTCTTTTTTATAACCATGATAATTTCATCCATCAAAAAATCAGAAGCTTTATGTGTTGCGAGAACACATATGTCTTTGATTCCTTAAATTTTTTAGTTAGTAAAACTGTTTTCAGTGATTATGAAAGTAAAGAACATTATAAATGGTCAAGAAGAAAAAACAAGATTTATAGTATAAATAATGAAAATGAAATTGACTCGTCTTACTATTATACTATAGTGAATGAAAAGCCAATAATAAAAATTAATTTACATCCAAACGACGATGGAATCATTACTGATACCACTCGTTTTGTATATGATAGTAAATTCAATTTAATCAAAACAATACAGAATAGAGGGTTTCCATCATACTCATCAGAATACAGAGTTCAAAAAATCATTAAGACTTATGAATGGAAAGCTGGAAAGTTAGAGAAAGTCATAACAACAATAAATAAAAGTCACAAATTGGAAAATGAATTTCTCCAAATTGATACCTTGAATTTTGATTCAATTGGCTTTCCAAAGTCTAAATCAACGGTTCTTTTTGACAACGACACTATTATAAAAATAAAAACATCATTTAAGTACAAAATAAATAACAAATAATGAACACCATAGTTCGCGCCACAGTCAAAGATGCCAAGTTGCTTGTACACATTGGGAAAACCTCATTTATAGAATCTCATGGCATGAGCGCTTCTAAAGAAGATATTGATGCCTACGTAAGTTTAAAGTTTAATGAAACTACGTTTACAGAAGAATTACAAGACTCCAAAAACCATTTTTATATCATTTATCATAATGAAACACCAATAGGCTATTCAAAGATTATTTTTGATGTGCCTCACAAAAATATTGACTATAAAAATGTTACCAAATTAGAGCGTCTGTATTTGCTTTCAGACTATCATCATTTAAAACTCGGTTTGGAACTTTTTAATTTCAATGTGCAACTATCAAAGAAGCACCAACAAGCTGGTATGTGGTTATTTGTTTGGGTTGAAAATACTAAAGCCATTAAATTTTACAATAACCTTGGTTTTAAGATCATCGGAAGCCATGATTTTGAGATTTCCAAAACACATTCCAATCCTAATCATCAAATGCTTTTAACGTACTAATTATGAATGTAACAGACTGGCTTGGCACCATTGGAGTATTACAAATACTCCTCGCCTATTTTTTGAATGTTACAGGTAACATTTCAACCAAATCTTTGTCATTTATTCTTCTTAATCTTATAGGAGCAACAATGGCTTGTATCGCTTCCATCCTGTTATGGTATTGGCCATTTATTGTATTAGAAGGCGTTTGGGCGTTGGTGTCATTATACTCGTTTATAAACTATCTTTCTAAACCTAAAATTTAGAGCTTGATTTAGTCAGAAAAAAAAGCGAACTTCGTTTAACTGTCGATATAGATAATTGAAACAATCCATATCGTCGCATTGTAATGCATTTTGACCCGTTTACTCATTTAAATTATAGTTTTACTCAATATGAATTTTTCAAAATAAAAATTCTAAATAAATTGAACCCAAATTAAACTAACCGACTTTGAAAAAAACATTACTTCTAATATTTTTGTTTGCAAGCGGAATTACATTTTGTCAATCAAAAGAGTATAATGGAATTGTCAAAGTAAAAAGTGACAAAACACCACTTCCAGGAGTAAATGTTGTAATCAAAGGAACAAAAATTAGAACCCAGACCGACTTTGACGGAAATTTCAAAATTTCTGTACCTGACTCTCTAAAAATTCTTTCATTTTCATTTGTAGGTTTTCAAACTTTAGAATACAAGTTAGAAACGGAAAAAAGTATTGAAATTTTCTTAAAAGAAGATTGTAATATAGATTGGTTTGACGAAAAACTTATTGGTTTTTATTTAAATAGCGGACTAGTTAATAATCCTGTTGGAGGACAATTTAACATCTCGTTTACACCAAATTATAATTGGCCTACAATTAAAACTGGAATTAGTTACCAAACCAATCTAAAAGAAAATAAGTTTCTTAACGCATATTTGAATTTTCATCATCTTTTTGTCAGTTGTGATTTTAACGCTGACATCAATTCCTCTTTGAGAAACTTGGAGTATGATAATAATATAGAATTGACAGCATATTCAGTTGAAACAAGTCTTAATTTTAATCATTTTAGTGCAATAGTTGGCTTAAGTACTATTGACTATAATAAAACGTCGGAAAACGAAAATGTTAATTCCATTGGACCAACATTCGGAATTGGAACTTGGATTGGACAACCTTTTTTAATGTCTGTATCCGCCAAAACAACGATTTATAAAAACTTGAGCGAATATCAAGCTGAAATAAAAAAAAATTACAGAGGATTTTACGGATTTCTAAAATATTATAAAGTAAACGCTTTTAATGAATTGAGTTTAGGAATTGGAATGGAATTTTGGTATTAAAAATAAAAAACGCATTACAACACCGGCTATAGTTCATTGCTTCTGACTTTNNGGATTTTCACGCAACGAAACCATAGCCAAACCGTTAAACGAACCTCCAAAATCACTGTCAGTACATGAACCATACAACTGGAGAAACCAATTTAGAACAATTAGTAAAAGGCATGACACCCAAACTAAATGATGGAGATTATGTGTTTGTAACTGTTAAAGACTACAAAAACATAAACAGAGACATTACCATTTGTGAGTTTAAAGAAAAAGAAGGTATTACCATAGTTATTGAAAAACAAAAAGCAGATGCACTTAAATTGCCTTATAACTATATAGCATCATGGATTACGCTAACAGTACACTCCTCATTAGATGCTGTGGGATTAACAGCTGTGTTTTCAGCCGAATTAACTAAACATAATATAAGTTGTACGCAAGCTGTGAAAACCTATGAGAACCATTAAATTCTTCATTCTTTTTTTATTATTTAGCCAAGTTTCATTTGGACAAAATAACTGCGGAGATTTTAAAAATTACGAAGAATCTCAAAAGTGGATTAAGGAAATTAAACAGTTAAATCTTGAAGAGCGTAAAAACAAAATCTTCGATAGAATTAAATGTGAGCAAGAATCGGAACAAAGTGAAATTGACTTTTGGCTTACAATAATTATAGACGGTGGAATTTTTTCAACAGCAAATGACATTCCAAAGGAACAAATTGAATATTTAAAATTAATTCCAGCTGAAAGTATTGACATTACGCAATCTCTATGTGAATCCGAGGGAATTTATCCTAAAAAATGCAATCTTGGTTTTGTTCTTATAAATCGTCCCAAAAAACCAGTACTTAACGAAATAACTGAACTCAAAAACATTCGGATAAAAAGAAGAAAAGGAAAAATAATCATCAAATTGGAATCTGAAATTGAAGACGATATTAAATTTGAATTAAACCATTTACTAAAAGGACATAGCACAACACTCTTTGTTAATACCGAGTTGAAAAAAGGAAATAACAGATTTGTTTTTAAAAGGAGTAATAATTTGCAACTTGTCGAATTAGAAATAAAGGGAAAGAAATTAATTATAATAATATAAAAGCCAGCGTACAACAACGTGTATAATTCATTGCTAGTTATAGCCTACTTACGAAAGTCCTCGCGGACTTTCTATCTGTGATTTATTTGCTAACTTTAGTGCTTAAACCACGCAACGAAATTATACACAAACACGTTGTAACGTAATTGCTGGCTATTATCACGATCATATTTTTGTAGATAAAAAGATGCTAGCAAGGCAGTTGAAGTATTAACTGCATTGTCTAAAAACTATAAATAAAATTAGTTTTGTCGTTTTCAATAAAAAAAACGAAATTAGTATCAATAACTAACTAATTTGTGGAGGTCAGATACCACTTAAAAAAACGAATTGTTTTTTGATGAATTATCAAAACAATATTAAAGAAGAAACTATATGTCAGATCAAAAAGTATTTGTAGCAAGCGACGAAAGCAAGGCTAAAGCAAAACAGTTTAGAGTATTTGCATTCTTGGCTTGGATTGTAGCCATTGCGCTTCAGTTTTTTGCAATTTTTAAATTAATTAGCGACGAAACAATGGTATGGTTAATTGTTGTTATCGTTGTTATTTTGGCTTTAGCCATAGTGGCCTCAATGCTATGGAAAAAAGCAAACAAACTAGATCCTGCTTCAGAAAAGGATAAAGTAAAATTCTTTGTACAAAGTCAGCTAGGTGCAATAATGGGTGTTTTAGCCTTTTTACCTTTGGTGATTTTAATTTTTACTAACAAAGATTTAAGCGGAAAAACTAAAGGCATTGCTGGTTCTATTGCTGTAGTAGCTATGCTAGTTGCTGGAATATCTGGCGTTGATTTTAATCCGCCTTCAGTAGAACAATACACCGAAGAAATTAATAAGCAAACGTCTGTTTTAAAAGATATGAACGTGCCTGACAATGTACATTGGACAAGTGCAGGAAACAAATATCATATTTATGAAGATTGTTATCATATAGCTAACAGAGACAATAAAACTACTGGAACTGTAAAGCAATCGTTTGAGCAAAGAGGTATTTCTGAACTTTGTAAAACATGTGAAAAGAGAGCTTTGGGTGAAAATGATACTACTCCAGAATAAAATACAATTTATAACAACTAAAAAAAGCCTGAAGATAACTTCAGGCTTTTTTATATTTAATTTTTTAGACTAGTCTAACTTTGGCAACACAAAATCATCCAAAGCACTTTTTTCTTTCATCAAGGCTTCAATTTCTTCAGCTTTGCGAGGTGCTTCAGCAGATAAATTGACTGGTCCATTTTCGGTGATCAAAATATCATCTTCGATGCGTACTGCAATTCCCCACCATTTTTTGTCACAATCACTTCCTTCAGGTATATAGATGCCTGGCTCGACAGTAATGACCATATTGGCTTCAAAAGCGCCATACAGCCCTGGGTCGTGCACATCCAGTCCAAGATAATGTGACGTACCATGAGGAAAATAGGTACGAGCTTCGGCTTCTGTTTTAACGATGCCCAACTTCACCAAGCCTTCATTCACTACTTTACGTGCAGCTGCATCTGGTGCATTAAACGAATTGCCAACAGTAGATGCCGCAATACCTGCTTCTTGTGCTTCATAGACCAAATCATAAATAGCCTTTTGCTCTGGTGTAAATTTGCCATTAGCAGGAATCGTACGAGTGACATCAGCAGTGTAGCCATGATATTCAGCTCCTAAATCCATAAGCACCAAATCATTTTCAACCTTCATCTTGTTATTTTCAATGTAGTGCAATACGCAACCATTATTGCCAGCACCAACAATGCTTGGATAGCCTTCATACTCACTGCCATATTTTTTATAGACATATTCATGGATGCCTTGCACTTCACTTTCTGACATGCCAGGATGCATGGCTTTCATAATTTCTCTCTGTCCCATGGCCGAAATACGAATCGCTTTGGTCAACAAGGTCATTTCTTCAGGCGTTTTTATTTGGCGCAATCCTGCCATTAAAGTTGACAAGGTTCGTGTATCAAGGTTTTTTTTTGGTGATTCGGCTTCAATTTTTATGATTTGTTGCTTCAATTCCAAACGCATGTTTCCATCTTTTGCATTCACATAGTCATTGATGACCTTATCGTTTTTTAATTCTGGATAGTATTCCAGAGCACGACCAATCGTTTGGGCTACGTTGGCATTGTTTTCAATATCTGTCGTTTTTATCAATTCATAAACTTGATTCTTAACAGGGTTTTCTACGATATTTTTATCAAAGCCAACTTGTGCTTTAAAGGTTTGTATCAAACTATATAAGTCAGCATCATCACGCTTGGAATCTCTATAATCATTTTTAAAATTATGGAACAACACTTTGTCAAACGTTCCATAATCGATTCCAGAATCCTTAAAAGCATTGCCATTAAACGCAGTATCAAAACCTAATTGTTGTTTTGCACCATCTACACCAAGTCGATGGCCTGTCCATTGTTCTGCTTGAGGATTTTTCTGTTGCACATAGATGATTTCATTATAGGTTTTTCCATGATCGTTGAGTTGATCATCTGAAAACAGTACTAAAACGGCATTGGGCTCTTTATACCCTGTCAAATAATAAAAATCTGGATCTTGATGATACACATAATCGACATCGTTTGAACGGTTACGCTCTGGATTGGCAAAAAAAACAGCCACACTGTTTTTAGGCATTTTATTTCGGAGTGCTTCACGTCGTTCCTTATGAAAGGTTGAGGTCAAATAATCTTCAGGAATTCCCTTTTGGGCTGAAAGGTTGAGTGATAAAAAAAGTAAACAAACGAGTGCTATTAATGATTTCATAAGCAAATTTTAGAAGGTCGAAATTTAATAATATTATTGATGATTTGACATAAACTTAATAAAGTTAACATATTTTTAATCGAAATCTTTGATGACTAAAACGGATAATTTTCAATACTTTTGTGCAGCAATTATGAAAGATTTATTAATAGGAATTATTGAGTTTTTTGGAAGCATCATAGAAGATGTTGCATCTCATTCAAGTTTAAAAAAAGCTATAATCTATTCATTTGCAATACTTTTTATATGTTTTTTAATATTATATTTTTTAACCAAAGACCATTAAAAGAATGAAAAACACAGCATTAACATCCACTCACGAAGCTCTTGGAGCAAAAATGGTACCATTTGCAGGATTTAATATGCCTGTACAGTACGAAGGTGTCAATATTGAACACGAAACCGTTAGAAATGCAGTAGGCGTGTTTGATGTATCTCACATGGGCGAATTTTTAATTGAAGGTCCACATGCGTTGGAGCTGATTCAAAAAGTGAGTAGTAACGATGCTTCAAAACTGACCATAGGAAAGGCACAGTACAGTTGTTTGCCAAATGATACAGGCGGTATTGTAGATGATTTAATTATATATAAAGTCAAAGAAGAAACCTATTTGTTGGTTGTCAATGCAAGCAATATAGAAAAAGATTGGAATTGGATTAAATCGAAAAATGATGTTGGTGCAGAAATGCGCGATTTAAGTGATGACTATTCGCTATTGGCTATTCAAGGCCCAAAAGCTGTTGAGGCTATGCAAAGCTTAACGAGTCATGATTTATCATCAATTGCATTTTACAATTTTATAGTTGGTGATTTTGCAGGTATTGAGCATGTGATTATTTCAGCTACAGGCTATACTGGAAGTGGTGGCTTTGAAATCTATTGCAAAAATTCTGAAGTAAAACAGGTTTGGGACAAGGTTTTTGAAGCTGGTGCCAAATACGGAATCAAACCTATTGGCTTGGCCGCTCGTGATACATTGCGTTTAGAAATGGGCTATTGCTTATATGGAAACGATATCGACGACACCACATCACCTATCGAAGCTGGTCTTGGTTGGGTAACAAAATTCACAAAAGAATTTACAAACTCTGAAGCGCTTAAAGCCGAAAAAGAACATGGCCCAAAACGTAAATTGATTGCTTTTGAATTGGATGAGCGAGGCATTCCTCGTCATGGCTATGATATTGTCGATGGCAATGGTAAAACGATTGGTGTAGTCACATCAGGAACCATGTCTCCTATGCTGAACAAAGGTATTGGTTTGGGTTATGTGCCAACAATCCTTTCGGAAGTTGGCAGTAAAATCAATATCCAAATTCGTAAAAATGCTGTCCCTGCAACAGTAGTGAAATTACCTTTTTATAAAGTTTAATAGATGATGGATTTCCAAAATGTTATTGATAGAATTTATAATGATTTAAAAGATGATGTAAACAGAGGTTTAGTAGCCTCTTACATTCCTGAATTATCAAATATCGATGCCCAACAATTTGGAATTTATCTTAAGCTTATAGACGGAAGAACTTTTTATACAGGCCACTGGGACACACCGTTTTCAATACAAAGTATTTCTAAAGTTCTATCGCTCTCGTTGGCTTTGTCATTACACTCTGAAGATATCTGGAAACGTGTGGATGTAGAACCATCTGGCAACCCTTTCAATCATTTATCACTTCTCGAACTGGAAAATGGAATTCCCCGAAACCCATTAATCAATGCAGGAGCCTTGGTAATAGCTGATGTATTGGTGTCACATTTAAAAAACCCAAAGCAGGAATTTCTGCAATTTGTTAGGGATTTGGCAAACGACCAATCAATCAATTTCAATTATAAAGTTGCAGAATCTGAAAGAGCGACTGGGTTTAACAATTATGCAGCAGCCAATCTGCTAAAATCTTATCACAATTTAGATAATAATGTAGAAGATGTATTGGATTTTTATTTTCATCAATGCTCCATTGAGATGAATTGTGAGCAACTTGCCAATGCATTTTTTATGTTTGCAAACCATGGCAAGTGCATGCAAAACAAAGAACGCCTGACACCAAGTAGGGCAAAACGCCTTAATGCCATTATGCTCACTTGCGGATTTTATGATGAAGCTGGCGAATTTGCTTTTGAAGTAGGATTGCCAGGAAAAAGTGGTGTTGGTGGTGGTATCGTTGCTTTATTACCCAATAATTTCACAATTGCTGTTTGGTCACCAGGACTCAATGAAAAAGGCAATTCACTTTTGGGCATGAAAGCTTTAGAGCAATTTACGACCAAAACCAAGCTTTCTATTTTTTAAAATTTTTCCTACTTAAAATTGTGTATGTCAACTCCCGAAAATAAACATAGAATACTCATATTAGGCGCTAGCGGTTTTCTTGGCAATGCGCTCTACAGAGAGCTTTGCTCCTATTTTAAGACGTTTGGCACCTACTATAGTCAAAATTTAGCCTATGAAAAAAATCAACATTTTTTTCATTATGCCATAGAAGAAGATGATATTTTTGAAATTCTTGAAGCTGTTAGGCCATCAATTATTATTTCAGCATTACGAGGGGATTTTCATTTGCAAACAGTTGTTCATCAACATATTGCAGATTACTTATTAAACCATAACTGTAGACTTGTTTTTCTATCTTCAGCAGTTGTTTTTGATGGTTACAGCAAATATCCAAGTTATGAAGAAGATAAAACCTTCAGCGATAGTATTTATGGGCATTTTAAAATAAAGATTGAAAATCTACTTTTACGACTGCCAAAGCAAAAAGTTCTTATCGTCAGACTTCCTATGGTGTTTGGTTCGCAGTCACCTCGTGTTAAAGAGTTAAAGCATCATATACAAGAAAAGACAGCGATAGAAATTTTTCCAAATCTTATAATGAATGTTACTACAGATTATAAAGTGACACAACAAATTCATTATATGATTAACCAAAACAACTACGGAGTTTACCATTTGGGCAGTACCGATTTGGTACATCATGATGAGTTTATCCAAGATTTGGTAAAACTTTTAACTCCTTTACCAGTAAAGTTCACGCATGTTTTCACCACTAACGACGATCGTTATCTTGCCGTCATGCCAAAGCAAAACAAACTTCCTAAACATTTACAGATAACAAGTACTGAAGTTTTAGAAGAATTAGAAGTTTAATTTTACTAATCGCCAATAATTATCTAAATTTAAGCAACCATAAATTTTTAGAAAATGAAAGCGTTAGATAAAGATACCATTGAAAAAAACCTACTGCATCTTCCAGATTGGGAGTACTATGACAATGCCATACATGCCGAATTTGAATTTGATAATTTTAAGGATTGCTTTAGTGCCATGAGCCGTATTGCTTTTGAGTGTGAAGCTTTAAATCATCATCCAGACTGGACCAATGTATATAATGTACTTACCATCTCATTAACGACCCATTCAGCAAAAGGTGTTACCGAAAAAGACTTTAAACTTGCTGAAGCAATTGAATTTATTGTAGAAGTTCAGGAATAAGTATTTTTTTTAGTTTTAAAAAAGATATTTTTTTACATTACCATATTATTAATTTTATCAATGGTAAAACGTTTAATTGCCCTTATACTATGTCTTCAAACAGTTCAAGTTGTTGCACAAAACGATTCGTTGTTTTGCAAACAAATTACTGCTGTTCAGAATCTTATAGACACTTCGCATTATAGTCCAAAACCTGTTAATGACAGTTTATCTAAAGGTGTTTTTGACTTGTTCGTTCATCAGCTCGATGAGGAAAAACGTTATTTTATCCAGAGCGATATCGATGGTTTTATGATAGATGCTTATAAAATTGATGATTATCTGACTTCAAACACCTGTGATTTTGTAGATAAATATGCCGAAACACTCAAAAAACGAATTATTGCTGCAAAAGAAATAATTGAAGCCTTGCGTAAAACTCCTTTAGATTATACAGGAAAGGACACTTTGTATTTTTCACCAGAAAACAATGAGCAGTATTTTAAAAGTGAAGCTAACGTAAAAAGCTTTTGGAATAAGCGGATACGTCATTTGATTATTTCTAAATTGATGGATGAGGATTCGGTGTTTGATCATCTCAAGAAAAATTTTAAAACACTTGAAGCGAAGATAAAGCCAAAGGTTATCGATAATCAGCTCTGTTTACTGGAAGAGGCTTTACATCTTAATGGGAATATAGACATTTATGTCAAAGAGACATTTTTAAATGCGCTTTTAAACTATGAAGACCCAAACTCGTCCTTCTTTAATATCTCTGATAAAACCGAATTTGAAGGCAGTTTATCTAACGAGCAATTGAGTTTTGGTATTTATACAGACAAAAATAATGAAGGCGAAATTTACATAAGCCACATCGTGCCTGGAAGCGCAGCGTTTAAGGATGGTAATCTCGAAGAAAACGACATTGTAAAATCACTATCCAGTGGCACAAATGTTCTAGAGACTTATTGTATATCAAATGATGATATTCTGTCTTTTATCAATGATGATAGACATCGCACAGTTACCTTCAAAATAAAAAAATCAAACGGATCGATTCAAAATGTAGAACTAACAAAAATTGTCACTAAAGTAGAAAGCAGTGCTGTTAGAGGTTATATATTGGAACATGTGACCGATTTTGGATATATTGAGATTCCAAGTTTTTACACCGATTTAGAATCACCTAATGGTTTGGGATTGGCAAATGATGTTGCAAAAGAACTTTATAAACTCAATAAGGAAGACATCAAAGGACTAATCATCGATTTGCGTTTTAACGGAGGAGGCTCTATGAAAGAAGCTGCTGAACTTTCAGGAATGTTTATCGACAGAGGTCCTTTATCTATCATCAAATATCCTAACGGAGAAACCTACACTGTAAGAGACCTCAACAAAGGCGTGCTGTTTAAAAAACCTATTGTAGTACTTATCAACAGTTATAGTGCGTCGGCTTCGGAGTTTTTTGCAAGTGTGATGCAAGATTATAGCAGAGCCATTATTGTCGGTTCTCCAAGCCATGGCAAATCGAGTGCACAAAGTATTCTGCCTCTAAGCGAAAGTGAAGATTTGGGCTATAGCAAGATAACTGTCGAGAAATTTTACCGTGTCACTGGATTAAGCCACCAGTCGGTTGGTGTTATTCCAGATGTGCTGTTGCCTTCACTATATGAGAATTTTAAGACCAATGAGCGGTTTTCAATGTTTGCATTGACTAATGATTCGGTTGAAGTGAAACTAAAACACCACGCCTACAAAAAACCTGCCTTGGAGCTCATAAACACCAATAGCATTAAGCGAGTAGAAAATAATTTAGGGTTTAATGCCATAAAGGAAATCAATACAATCGTGGCAAACGATTATATGTATAGAACTTCAGAATATGCTTTGACACTCGATAACGTCTATAATGACATGAACAGCTACAACCAACTTTGGAATGATTTTGAGTCTAAAATGAATGCTCTAAAGACCACTATCACTGCAAGAAACACTTCATCTACAAATGAAATATTGCAATATAATGACGATGATAAAAATGCAAATGCATTGATTCTTAAAGATATATCAGCAGATGTTTACATAGAGGAAGCCTATATGATTCTACTGGATTTACTGAACTCTAAAACAACAAATTAATGACTAAATTATTATCGTCAACTTTTACAGCTCTGCTCTTCTTTTTCAGCATCATTGTACAGTCTCAAAGTTTTAAAACCGCATCTGAATACCTTGATTTTGTTGGTAAAGAACAAGAAGCTGTTACCAAAAACATGTGGAAATACACTAAAGCTGTTGCACACAGTAAAAGCGATAGAACTATTGATGCCAAACGAACAGTACTTGTAAAATCAGTTGAAAAAGCCATTGATAAAATTGAAAAAGCCGATGGCTTCGATGGTGACACTTATAAAAATCAAGTATTGAATTATATGCGGTTGAGTGAGAGCTTATTAAAGCTAGATTATGCCAAAATTATCGACTTAAAAGAAGTTGCCGAACAATCTTACGATTTAATGGAAGCCTACATTCTTGCACAGCAAATGGCAGACAAAAAAATGGAAGAAGCCTATATCGAGTATGATAGCCATTTTAAATTGTTTGCGGCCAACCATCATATCAATATTATCGAAAACGAATCTGACCTTGTCAATAAAATGAAGATATCGAATGCCGTATTCAAACACTACAACGCACTGCATTTAATCCACTTTAAAGTAAGCATCAATGAAGTATATCTATGGGAAGCTATCGAAAAACAAGACGTCAATGCCATTCAACAAAATGCAAATGCGTTAAGTGAATCAGCCAAGGAGGGTTTAAAGATCTTAAAAAATGTTGATCTCTATAAAACCGATACGTCATTGGTGAAAGCGACCCAAGAAGCCTTTGAATTTTATATAGAAGAGGCTGATAACCAGATTCCAAAGATTACAGAGTTTTTGATTATGAACGAAGATTTTGAGACCATCAAAACCACACTCGATAAAACACCCGAACGCAAACGCACCAAAGAACAAATTGACACTTATAACAATAAGATAAAAGACATCAACAAAGCAATCAATATTTACAACAAAACCAATGAGGGTTTAAATAAGGACAGACAAAAAGCCATCAACAATCTAAATAATGCCAAAGAGAACTTTTTGTCAAAACACATACCAAATGATTAATTGATTTTTTTAAATTTGCGACGTTAATTCAGACTAGTTTAAGAATCAAAAATAACCGAATAAATAGTTTTAGAAATGGGAAGAGCTTTTGAATTTAGAAAGGCACGTAAGATGAAACGTTGGTCTGCGATGAGCAAAGCCTTTACTCGTATAGGTAAAGATATTGTGATGGCAGTAAAAGAAGGAGGTCCAGATCCAGATAGTAACGCACGATTAAGAGCAGTCATACAAAACGCAAAGGCTGTCAATATGCCAAAAGACAATGTGGAAAGAGCCATAAAACGCGCTTCCGACAAAAGTCTTGGTGATTTTAAAGAAGTTCTTTTTGAAGGTTATGCGCCACATGGTATAGCTATTTTGGTTGAGACTGCAACCGACAACAATACGCGCACAGTTGCAAACATCAGAAGCTACTTCAACAAATGTGATGGCAGTTTGGGTACTTCAGGCTCGGTAGTATTCATGTTTGACCATACTTGTAATTTTAGAATCAATGCCGAAGGTTTGGATGCCGAAGAGTTAGAATTGGAATTTATCGATTATGGAGCCGAAGAAGTGTTTGCCGATGAAGACGGTATTTTAATTTATGCACCATTCGAGAGTTTTGGAGCCATCCAATCTGAATTGGAGCGACGAAATATCGAAATATTGTCATCAGGTTTTGAACGCATTCCTCAAGTAACAAAGGCGCTCACACCAGAACAAGCTGCTGATGTTGAAAAATTGCTTGAAAAAATTGAAGAGGATGATGACGTTCAAAACGTTTATCATACAATGGAAGAAACTACAGAAGAATAATATTCTTTATCTAATTAAAAAACAAAAGGCTATCAAAAATTTGATAGCCTTTCTCTCTTTCTCATAGCAATTAACCAACGTTATTAAAAGAAAGATTAATAGATTTATCCCTTAAATTGTTACGTCACTTTCTTTCTATACTATCTATACGTAATTTTTTAGTTTACGGTTTTATTTGTTTCAAATTATATTTTCATATCAACTTTTATAACTAAAAAAGCTACCTCAAACGAAGTAGCTTTTTGTTTTAAACCTGATAATGTTTCTCTTTAGGGACAAGAAATGTTTACTGTATGTTTCATTACCAAGTTATGTTATAACATTCAAAATTTATGCCAAAATCTATGAATATTCAGGAATTTTCCCTTTGACGCCTTCAAAAAAACTGTGCATAAACTTAAAGTCGGCATCTATATCATCGGTTGGGTAAAATGGCTCTGAAATGTTGTTTTGTTTTTTGCCAAAATCGAGAGTGAACATAATTATTGGTACTTTGGCTTCTTTGGCTATATAGTAGAATCCTGTTTTCCACTGTTCTACTTTCTTGCGTGTTCCTTCTGGTGCTAATGCCAATCTAAACTCTTCCCTATTGTCAAATAATTTAGCAATGGCCTGCACTTTGTTCTGACCTGAACTCCTGTCTAAAGCTGCGCCACCAATGGCTCTAAAATAGTAACCAAATGGCCAAACAAACAATTCTTTTTTTGCTATGAAGTTTGATTTGATTCCAACGACTTTTCGGAGTAAAACACCAATATAGAAATCGTGCCAACTTGTATGTGGTACAGCTATGAGCACTGCTTTTTTGATGGTATCTTTGGACATCGTTGTATTACCGACTACTTTCCACCCCATAAGTTTAAAGTATATAAACTTGGCCAACCATCTCATATTACATTTTTTGGTATAATGCTTTTAGTTTATCTCTTGTGATGACTTGTTTCCAGTTTTTACCTATGGCATTTTCCCAAAGAGGCACCAAACCAAGTGCCACATCAATCATAACGTCAAATTGATTATCGCTCAAATCGGCACAAATACCTTGAGGTAGCTGTATATTATGCTGCTTTTTCATTTGTTTAAATAGCTTGACACCATCTGGATAAAATTCTTCCAAATGATCAAAAACAATACAATTACCTATACCATGCTTGGTTCCTAATAAGTATGACAATCCATAACTCATTGCGTGTGCCACTCCTACTTGAGAATAAGCAATGCTCATCCCTCCATGCCAAGATGCCATCATAAGCTTGTCTTGTGATTCTTGTTCAGATAAATTCCCTTCTAAAAAAATCTCTTTGCAGAGCTCAAATGCTTTCTCACCATAACTTTGGCTAAAAGCATTCAGAAATGTGCCATTTAACGACTCAATGCAATGTATATAGCAATCCATTCCTGTATAAAACCATTGCTGGGTTGGAACATCTTTGGTCAACTCTGGGTCTAAAATGACTTGGTCAAATGGTGTGTGGTCAGAATTGATTCCCAATTTTTTTTCTGGTCCTGTTAGTACAGTTGTGCGTGACACTTCAGCTCCTGTACCAGAAATCGTCGGGATACCAACATGGTATATGGCTGGCGACTTTACTAAATCCCAACCTTGATAGTCTTTCGCTTCTCCTTCATTGGTAAGCATGATGGACACTGCTTTGGCTAAATCCAAAATAGTTCCTCCTCCAATTCCAATAATACCAGAAGGTCTATCTTTGTGTGTCAGTATAATTTTTTCGACCAACTCATCTACCTGTGTCGTTTTTGGTTCTTCGTCAGCCGAAACAAAAATGAGTTCGTCACTATATGCAATTGGTATTCTTGTCGTAATAAAGGGATTCCCTTTAAATACATCATCAACTAAAAAAATAAATGGTGCCTTAACGTTCAATCGTTTTGGTTCTATGATATCACCTAACTGATTAAAACTGCCTCGTCCAAACACAACTCTGGACACCATTGGATAATTTTTATAACTCATACTTTATTGGTTCTTAATTGCTGTTGTTGTTGACGTTCAATATTCAATAATTGAAGAATGTCCAACAAACTATTGACAGTTTTGTAAGTTTTGTTATCAGTTTCTTTATCATCGACCTGTTCATGTATCCATGTGGTATGAAAAGGAATGTGAATAGCTTTGGCCTTTATGTTGACCAAAGGTAAAATATCAGATTTTAATGAATTACCAATCATTAAAAATTCGGATGGCTTAATATCTAAATGATTCAATAATTTTGAATAGTTAGCTTCTTGCTTGTCACTCACCACCTCTATATGATGAAAATAATCCAACAATCCAGATTTTTCCAGTTTACGCTCTTGGTCCAATAAATCTCCTTTGGTAACTACAATCAATCTATAATGCTGTGATAGTGCATGCAACACTTCTTCAACACCTTCGAGTAACTCGACTGGTTTATTGAGCATGTCCTTGCCAATCTTCAAAACCTTTTCAATAATCGAATTGGACACATTGCCATTAGAAATTTCCAATGCCATCTCAACCATGGACAGGACAAAGCCCTTAACGCCATAACCATACAATGGTAAGTTTTCTATCTCTTTTTTGAAAAGTTCTTGGTCAATTTTGTTGGCAGTTTCATATTGAGCCAACAATTTGGCAAACTCCAGTTCAGCATCACGAAAATAGGTTTCGTTGACCCAAAGCGTATCATCTGCGTCAAAACCTATCACTTTTATGTCATTGTAATTCACTTCCATAAGCGTTTGGCTCGTTCTAAATCTTCAGGTGTATCAATCTCTACACCTTCTACAGTAGTCTCAACCATTTTTATTTTTTTGCCATATTCGAGATATCTGATACACTCAATTTTTTCGGTCGCTTCGAGAAACTGCATTGGCAATCTGTAAAAATCCAATAAAGCTTGTTTTCTAAACGCATAAATTCCTTTATGCTTAAAATAGCGTGCTCCTACTTCTTTATCTCTTGGAAATGGAATAGGACTTCTCGAAAAATACAAGGCAAAATCATTCTGATCGACAATCACTTTTACGGTATTAGGATTACTTATTTCATCCCAATCGTGAATTTCGACCATCAACGAGGCCAAATCTATTTCTTTTTTGTGGTCATCTTTAAAAACTTCCAATACCTTAGAAAGGCTTTCCCTTTCTGTAAAAGGTTCATCACCTTGTACATTAACAACAATGTCAACATCCAAGTCTTCAACGGCCTCTGCAATACGGTCGCTTCCAGATTGATGCTCTAGTTTGCTCATAATGGCCTTTCCTCCATTAGAAACAATTTCATCGAAAATGATAGTACTGTCAGTCACCACGTAAACCTCGTCAAATAAATTGGTTGCAACGGTTGCTTCGTAAGTGCGAAGAATAACAGTTTTACCAGCTAAATTTTGCATGAGTTTAGCTGGAAATCGAGATGCACTGTAACGTGCAGGTATCATTGAAATTATTTTCATTCACACGGTTGATTACAATTCAAAAATAAAACTTTTTACAGGAAATCAAGGTTTTGATGGTTTAATCTTTTTATAAAGTTTGAATATTCCATAAAACACCAAAATAACCAATATAAAAGCAACAATAGGCAAGAATATGGAAAAAAAGGACATTACAATAGCTGTTCCTGTTTCTATTGTTGTAATTATTGAGTTGCCAAATCCTGCTGTTGAGACCGATGAGGTAAGTCGTGTTGCTCCTGTGGTCGATTTTATGGCCGCTGCTGTTCCTCCACCAGCAATAATTGCCAAAGCCCAAGTGACCATTGGGCTCAAATCAACAACGGTCGATACCATGACTGCTGTGCCTGCAATGGTTGCTAATGGAATAGCAATCGAATCTAACAAATTGTCTATAAAAGGAACATAGTAAGCTGCAACTTCGACCAACGTGGCTACACCAAAAGTAATGACAGCTGTTAAACTGCCTATCCATTGCCAAGACTCGTTGAGTTCCAGAATATTAAAATAAGATGACAAACTCAATGCAAAAAGTGGTAAAAATACTCTAAAGCCTGCAGATGCAGAAAGCCCAATACCAAGACAAATACTGATGATGGTTTCAGTCATATCATTAACATAATTGGTTATAACTCTTCAAAAAATTCATCTTTAAACCCTATCAAATATAACTTTTCTTTTGCTCTTGTAACAGCTGTATATAACCATCTTAGGTATTCTTTGTCAATGCCATTGGGCAGATACGGTTGCTCTACAAATATCGTGTTCCATTGTCCACCTTGTGACTTATGGCAAGTGATAGCGTACGAAAATTTTACTTGCAAGGCGTTAAAATGTTTGTTGTTCTTTATTTTTAGAAATTTACGATAATTAGAGGTTTCATCCTCAAAATCTTTTTGGACTTCTTGATACAAACGGTTAGATTCGTCATAGGACAATGATGGTGATTCGGCTTCAATGGTATCTAAAAGTAGAACCGTCTCAAAAGGTCGCATTTTTGGATAATCGACCATTTGTACTTTCACTTCCGCGAAGCGAAATCCATACAAATCTTGAATAGAATGTATTTCCAACACTTGAATGATATCGCCATTGGCAATAAATCCTGCTTCAGACGTTGGTTTTACCCAAAAATAATTATTCTTCACAACCATGAGGAAATCTCCTGGAGTGAGTTCGTTTTCATTATTAAGAATCCGTTCTCTTATTTGTTTGTTATACAGATTGGCCCTCTTGTTGCTCCGAACAATAATGGCTGTTTCTTCATAGCCATTACTGTCGTATGCATCGTTAATGGCATCCATGATTTCATGACCATCTATCAAGCGAACAATATCAGGATAGCCTTTAATATTAAATTTAAAAGCATCCATGATTTCACCTTCCATAATTTCGCGTAGATGTGTTGCATTACTCAAAATGCCCGAATCTTGTGCCTGCCTAACAACTTCATCCAATTCCATCATTATTACCTTTTTGTTGTAATGAAGATCTAGTTGCGCTGCATTCAGTGCTGGGCTCAAATCAGACTTTACTGGTGGTAACTGTGCCTTGTCACCAATTAAAAGTAGTTTGCAATGATGTCCTGAATACACATATTGCATTAAATCGTCGAGTAGCGAACCGTTTTCAAACAATTTGGAATCGGCTGGAGTATCTGGTATCATCGATGCTTCATCGACAATGAATATGGTATTGCGATGCTTGTTTGGCTGCATTACAAATTTGACACCTCCTCCTTTATCTTTCTTGGGAAAATATATTTTTTTATGAATCGTGAAAGCCTCTTTGCCAGAGTAATTGGAAATCACTTTAGCAGCCCTACCTGTTGGAGCCATCAATACAGCGCTTTTTTTAACCTCCCATAAATTAGAAACCAATGTGCCAATAATACTTGTTTTTCCTGTACCAGCAAATCCTTTTAATAGATATAAAGTGTTTGGAGAGGTGTCAAAAACAAACTCTGCTAATTGGTCCAAAACAATATTTTGCTTCGTAGTCGGTTCAAATGGAAAGTTTTTCTTTAAAAGTTTATAAAATTCAGAAGAATTCATAAGTTGGTCGTTCAGTATTCACAAAGTGGAAAGATAACACATAATTTATAGTGTTTAAAAGGATAAATACATTAAATTTATACGTCATTTTAAAGACTCTCGTTTTAATCTTGATTTATTTTGTTTGATTTTTACACCTATTGGTTTTTGTGAATAAAAAAAAATTGTAGATTTGCGTTAGACCATTATTAAAAAATAAATAGACTAACTATGTTAAATGTAATTATTGCTGTTGTAGCTGTCATCGCTCTTACGATTGGAATCGTCTGGGTAATCGACAAATTTGTACCTAAAAAATTCAAACCTGTTTTAAACATTTTACTTTGGCTAATAATTATATTTTTAGGCTACAAAACGTATATGTCAATTTATGGTGAGATACAATTCAATCAACTTAAAGATAAACGTTATGCTCTAGTAATTGAGAAATTAAAAGACATTAGAGATTCTGAATTGGCCTATAAAGATGTTAACGGTAAATTTACCGATAGTTTTGACGAATTGGTGAAGTTTGTTGAAAATGGTAAGTTCACTATTACACAACGTAGAGATTCAAGTATTTATGACGCTGTTCAGAGTAAAGCATTTGGAATTGATATGTATAAAGACATCGTTGTTATAGACACTTTAAACTTTGTGTCTGTAAAAGACTCTTTGTTCAAAAATTCTGATCGATACAAAACAATGATGAATGTGCCTGTTGGTGAACCAGGAGCAAAATTCACATTAAAATCTGGAGAATTAGATGGAATCCCAGTTTTTGAAGCTAGTGTAGAAAAATCTGTTATTCTTTTTGACCAAGATAAAAACTTACTCGATAAAGAAAACCAAGTCATCTCTGTAGATGGTGTTAATGGATCTGCATTAAGAGTAGGTTCCATGAATGAAGTAAATACCAATGGAAACTGGCCTAAAAACTTTTCAAAAGACCAATAGTTTGACACAACATAATAAAAAAGCACTGTCCATTCAAATTAGTTTGAGTGGACTTTCTTTTTGTATTCTAAATACAACCAATCATACTATAGAGCTTTTGCAGCACAAGGACTTTACTAAAAAGCTTACTCCTTTTGAAACCCTTGAGCAGTTAAAACAGTTTTTGGACAATAACACTGTATTTTCTCAATCATTTGATTCCGTATTAGCTATTTTTCAAAATGAGCTTTCTAATCTAGTGCCAAAATCTCTATATGACGAAACGAATGCGGCCGATTATTTAAAGTTCAATGCCAAGATTTTAAAAACCGATTTTGTTTCACATGATGAAATCACTATAAACAACAGCATCAATGTGTATGTGCCTTTGGTGAATATCAATAATTATCTGTTCGATCAATTTGGTGCTTTTGAATATAAGCATGCTTCCACGATTCTCATTGATACCATTCTAAAAACCGAAAGAACCTCAACAGATTCAAAAATATACCTCAACATCAGCTCTACTTTTTTTGAATTGATAGCACTAAAAAACGGCGAACTTGTTCTATATAATAGTTTTGAATATTCTACCAAAGAAGATTTTGTATATTATGTGCTCTTTGCTTTAGAACAACTAGGTTTTAACCCAGAAACAGTCATAACAAAATTATCTGGAACCATCAAAAAAGATGATGAGCTCTACGCCATGTTATACAAGTACATCAGATTTGTGGAGTTTGTAACACCTAACTACAGTTTCAAATTTGATATGAATGAAAAGCCAACAGCAAAGCACAACGATTTTGTTATCTTAAACAGTTTTTAATGCGAATTATTTCAGGTCAATATAAAGGCAGACGTATAACGCCTCCAAAAAAATTACCGGTACGTCCAACAACAGACATAGCAAAAGAAGCCTTGTTTAACATACTTAATAATCAATTTTATTTTGATGAAGTTTCTGTATTGGACTTGTTTTCAGGAACAGGGAGCATCAGTTATGAATTTGCATCAAGAGGCACAGAAACCATCACTGCTGTCGATGAAGATTTTGGCTGTATAAAATTTATAAATAAGACAGCAGAAGAATTTGAAATGCAGATATGTACCATAAAAAGTGATGTGTTTAAATTTTTAGAAACTGCCAATTTACAATCTACTATTATTTTTGCAGATCCACCTTATGCCTTTTCAGTAGATCAATTTTCAAAAATACCAGAGCTTGTCTTTAAAAATAAACTATTAGAAGACGATGGTATTTTAATTGTAGAACATGCTAAACAAACCGACTTATCACATTTAGAATACTATAGCTATTCAAAAAACTATGGAGGAAGTGTTTTTAGCTTCTTTGAAATTGGTGTAGATGCCGATGAATAAATAAACAAAGCCCTTTGAAAAAATCAAAGAGCTTGTTTAAGCAAGTAAATCTATAAGCCGAATTCTGTACTTTTCTTTTTAGAAAAGAATTCTAAAAAGAAAAAGCCCTTATCATTTATCTGAATGTACTGTTACCAGCACATTTTAGCTGTCTACCCTCCAACAATCGAGCGTGCAGCCCTCAAACGTTGGTATACATGACATTGCACCACATAGAGTTTGCCTGGTTTCACTACAGCATTACCTGTACATACTTTCTGTTGCACTTTTCCTAGCCTCACGACTGGTGGCCATTAACCACTATGTTGCACTATGGTGTTCGGACTTTCCTCCCAAATATTAAACTTGAGCGATAAGGCGAATTACTTGGTGGCAAAAGTACATAAATTGTTAATAACTACTCTTAAATATAGCGCTCATAATTCTTAATTTTGACTTGAATTTTTAACTTTGTCTTTCTAATACTTTTCAATGGAACATTTTGTAGTATCAGCTCGCAAATACAGGCCACAAACGTTTAAAGACGTTGTTGGTCAGCAAGCTATTACAAATACTTTATTGAATGCCATCGAACACAATCATTTAGCACAAGCATTACTTTTTACAGGTCCTCGAGGCGTTGGTAAAACTACTTGTGCTCGTATATTGGCAAAAATGATCAATAGTGATGGAAATGAAAAAGAAGATGAAGATTTTGCTTTTAACATTTTTGAACTAGATGCAGCTTCAAACAACTCGGTAGATGATATTAGAAATTTAACAGACCAAGTTCGTATCCCACCTCAAGTTGGCAAATACAAAGTTTATATCATTGACGAGGTGCACATGCTCTCTCAGGCTGCTTTTAATGCCTTTTTAAAAACTTTAGAAGAGCCACCAAAGCATTGTATTTTTATTTTAGCAACAACTGAAAAGCATAAAATTATTCCGACTATTTTATCACGTTGTCAGATATTTGATTTTAAGCGTATTACCGTTAAAGATGCTAAAGAGTATTTAAAATATATCGCTAAAGAGCAAAGTGTTGATGCCGAAGATGATGCCTTGCACATTATTGCTCAAAAAGCTGATGGAGCAATGCGTGATGCACTTTCTATTTTTGATAGAGTGGTTAGTTTTTCTGGTAAAAACCTAACAAGACAAGCAGTTACCGAAAACTTAAATGTTCTCGATTACGAAACTTATTTTACAAGTACCGATTTGATTCTTGAAAATAAAATCCCAGAGTTGTTAGTTCAATTTAACGACACCTTATCAAAAGGATTTGATGGTCATCATTATATTGCTGGTTTAGCTTCACACTTTAGAGATTTAATGGTTTGCCAAAATGAGCAAACTATCGAACTTTTAGAAGTTGGTGATGAAACCAAAACCAAATACCAAGAGCAAGCTAAAAAAGCACCTTATGACTTTCTTTTAAGAGGTATCGAGCTTGCTAATGATTGTGACCTTAAATATAAAAGCAGTAAAAACCAACGCTTACTTGTTGAACTTACTTTAATGCAGCTTGCCTCTATCACTTTTGATGGAGAAAAAAAAAATAATAAGCACTACATAATTCCTGCATCTTATTTTAGGTCAAAAGGGATAAAACCAGTTCCAGTATCAGTTCCTAAAAAGGAAAAAATTGTTCCAGAAAAAGTCGATGTACCTACTGTAGAAACCAAGGTGGCTTCAGATGCGACGTTGGTGCACGAACCAACTCCAGTAATCGATTTAAAGAACGATACACATAGAACCTCTGGATTATCATTAAAAAGTATTAAGGCAAAAAAAGAGCATCAAATAAGGCAAATGGAAGTCGTTATAGACCCAAATGACCTTCCAAAAGAAGATTTTACCGAAGCTCAATTTATGAAGGCTTGGAAAGCCTACATTAAGTCACTCCAAACAAATGGCGAAAAGATTATGGCATCTATTTTGGAAATGGACACACCAAAACTGGATGGCACAACGATTGGTTTGGAGTTTCCCAATGAGACCTTAAAGATCGAATTAGAACGTGCGCAATTCCCATTAATGGAATATCTGCGCAAAACGCTTAAAAATTTCGACTTAAGTTTAAATATTTCTGTAAATGAAGAAGTTGCAAAGCAATACGCCTTCACTCCTATTGAAAAATATCAGAAACTGAAAGAAAAAAACCCTAATATTGAGCTGTTGAAAAAGACCTTTGGGTTGGATATTTGACAAAGAAAATAGATAAGAGAACCAAGAATAAAGACTTGCATAGTTATAACTTGAATATGAAGAACATTTTATTGTTGATTTTAGTTTGTGTAGGTGTTGTGAGTTGTGATGGCAGAAAAAGTCACAGCGAGTCACTACAAGAAGCCGTTGAGGAGTTTAGAGATAGTGTTGGTCCCATTGAAATCATTAAATACATTCCAGAAGACTATGCCGAAAATGTAACAGACACCATATTGAGCAATGGATTTAGAGTAAAAATCAAAACCTTTACTGATATGGAACATTCTTATTTAAACGAATTTAAGACTGATACAGTAACCAATAAGCATTATTACCGAAACTACATTGCAGATATTGTGGTTTTAAAGGATGAGAAAAAAGTGTTGGTTGTGACTATAGATAACGATTTTATTATGAAAAACGATCCTTCGATGGATGTGTCTTTCAAAAATGAAATGACAATGCATGGCATCTGGATTGATCAATCTAAATCTGACAATCACAATAATGTGGTTTTAGATTTTTCATTTTGTCAACCAGAAACAGATTTTTGTTATGATTATCAAATGATAATTGAAGCCAATGGAAATTATCAAATAAAGGAAATTGAAGAACATTATTAACTATGCTCGGACTTAAGCTTCCCACAGATCCTCGATGGGTCAATATCGTAGAAAAGAATATTGAAGATATCCTCACTGACCATGCCTATTGTGAACAAAAAGCAGCAAGTACAGCCATTTCGTTGATTGTCAGTTTTCCCGAATACACCGAATTAGTACAAGAAATGATTGCTTTGGTGAAAGAAGAAATCAGTCATTTTAAAATGGTGCACGACAGAATCCTTGACAATGGTTGGACGCTTGGTCGTGACCGCAAAGATGATTACGTCATACAGTTAGTGACTTTCTTCCCAAAAGGAGGTAGCCGAACGACCCAATTGGTGCATCGTTTATTGTATGCAGCATTGATTGAAGCACGAAGTTGTGAACGTTTTAGGCTTTTATCTGAAGAATTACAAGATAAAGAACTTGCCGAGTTTTACAGAAAATTAATGGTCAGTGAAGCCAATCACTATACCATGTTTTTGGGATTTGCACGTCAATATGGCGACAGAAAAGTAGTCGATGAAAAATGGCAACAGCTACTTGACTTTGAAGCAAATATCATGAAAAATTTAAGCAAGAGCGAAACTATCCATGGTTAATTTTACTATATTTAGTGTAGTAGCAATTAATACTGCCATTTTATGAAAATTATTTTGACTATCATTTTGACGGGATTACTAACCAGTCAATCTTTTTCTCAATCATTTGAAACCGATTCATTATCTAAAGCAAAAATATCCGATTTAGGTTTCATGGTTGGCAATTGGAAAGGAACTGGTTGGATGATGGGTCAAGGAGGGAAATCTGAATTTGAACAAACTGAAGTAATTCAATTTAAATTAGATTCGACTGCAATTCTAATAGAAGGAAAGGGAAAAGCCAACGGTAAAGTTGTTCATAACGCACTTGCCATTTTAACTTATAATAAAGCAGATAACAACTATTCATTTAGGTCTTATCTTCAAAATGGACAAAATGCAGAATTTAAAGCAGAAATGATAGACAATAAGCTTTTTTGGTATCCAAACGAAAACGTTCGTTACATTATTTGGCTAAATGAAAAAGGACAATGGTATGAAAAAGGAGAATATAAAAGAGAAGACACTTGGAACCAATTTTTTGAAATGACCCTTGATCGAGAACAGTAGGTTATAAACTCTACATACTTGATTACTTATCTCACATCTAGAAAATCTTTTTAAAAGAAATTGCTTCATAATTTATTTTACTATAATTTAAAGTAACCACCTTAACCCAAAACCCATGAAACATTTCTACCTTGTTTTCGCTTTACTTTTCAGCCTTCATACATTTAGTCAGAATGACCTTTTGGGTGAATGGACTTTACATGAACTATTTAGAGAAGGTGTTGCACAACAAAACACGTACCCATCGCAGTATTTCAAATTTTATTTTACTACTAATATTGGATCGGAAACGAACAATAAAATATTTGATGGTAGTGGGCTTTGTAATTCTCTTGGTGGAGAATACAATATAGAACCAAACAATCAAATTCATATTACTGCTTTAGGTTGTACTTTAGCCTTTTGTTCTTTATTTGTTATGCTTTAGTAATTTCAACTAAAGACAATTTCAAACAAATTCTAAAGTTTGTGAAGTGATAAGATGCCTTAATGTTTATTTGTATTTTCTTCAACTCTAAACGCTACGATTCGTCTTATCAAACCTTCTGGAAGTGGCTCATTTAAAGGAAACTGAACCGAACCTTTACCTTGCTTGTATTTTGACAATTCGACTTTAAACGCTTCATGGCCTGTAGATGTGGCATAAAAACCAATATGGTTTTTGTAACCTGCAAAATAGACCAAAGGTTTGCCATTCCATTTAAAAGCTGGCATGCCATAACTCATGCTTTCTTCAGCATTATTGGCTTCCGATTTTATAGTATCATACATTTGATGCAACTTTGTTATGACTTCAACTGGAAATGAGTTGATATAATCTTCAATATCTTTTATCATACTTCAAAATTTAAGATATAAATCCATAAAAAAAGCTCCAACTGATGGGTTGAAGCTTTAAAAATAGTGTATTTTCTGGTTATATTTTGATACCAAATCCAAATTGTATGTTGGTGTTTTTGGCTTCAACATCAGTTAAATCTTTATCCAAAATATTTGTAATTCCGTACGAATAGCGAGCATCGATAAATAACTCATCAGTAATCATATACTCCAATCCACCAATGGCAGAAAAAGTAAACGTCGCAAACCCATCTTGTTCAGCCCAAGTTTTTAGGCTAGGCATTGGTCCTGCTCCCAGAGTCAGTTTATCAGTCAAAACAAAACGTAGCATTAATGGCATTTGAATATAATCTGCTCTTAATTCATCCGTTTTTCCACCTTCAGCCGAATATTGAATTTCGGTATAAAACGACATTTTTTCTGAAACACCAAAATCTACAAATCCTCCAAAGGCAAAACCATTACGGTGTTGATTGCTAAAAGTAGCATCTGGTGTAAAATCTAAATTAGACACATTAAGCCCACCTCTAACGCCATACCTGGTTTCTTGAGAAAAGGTTAAGGTTGTGATACTTACTGCTAATAATAAAGTAAAAATTGTTTTCATATGCTCTTGATTTGAGTTGGTAAATATAGAATGAAAATTAAGAATTTAAAATAAATAATGGATAACTAACTAAAAAAGAAGTCGAAATAACCCATTTAAACCAAGCTGACACTCGAAACGGTTTCGTAATACACACTTTTAATGATACCATCCGACAATCCGATTTTAGGCACATAGATGTCTTTGGCTCCACTCCATTTCATAGCTGAAAGGTATATACGTGCTGCTGGAATGATAACGTCTGCTCTATCCTGATTAAGATCTAAAACTGTAATGCGCTCTTCGTATGAATACGATTGAAGCATTTGATAGAAAGAAGTCAAATAGAAGTATGTCAGTGGCTTACCCACTGGCTTGCCAGATATTTTAAAAATTTTGTTGATGTTACCACCCGAACCAATGAGGTCAATCTTTTCATAATCTTTGGTATTTGCCTTGATCCATTGTTCGAGGTCAAACCAAGCTTCTTTATTGACAATATCATTAAGCAAACGAACCGTTCCGATTTTGAAAGATCGTGAAGTGATTGTTTTCCCTTCGTGTATCACAGTAAATTCGGTACTTCCTCCTCCAACATCGACATACAGATAGGTTTTGCTTTCATCAATATAACTTTGAAGGTCAGTTGCAGCTATAATGGCAGCTTCTTCTTCGCCATCAATAATATCAATCTTTATTTTGGAGTGCTTTGCAATCAGTTTGGTAACTTCCAAACCATTATCGGCTTCTCGCATGGCTGATGTTGCACAGGCCTTGTATGTGACCACTTTATGGGCACTCATCAACAATCTAAAGGCGTTCATGGTATCGAGCATTCGTTGCTCATTTTCTTTTGATATTTTATTATTGATAAAAACATCTGCTCCCAAACGGATTGGTACACGGACCAACGAACTCTTTTTGAACAAGGTAGGCTTTCCTTTTTGTTCAATTATATTTGAAATTAATAAGCGAACAGCATTCGAACCAATATCAATAGCTGCGTATTTCTTAATTTTTAACATCTTTTATTCTTGTAATTTTTTTAAATAATAATCGTAAGTAGCAAATTGAGCTCTCATTTTAGGGTGATTATTTTTTACATACGGATTGTCTTGCGTACTATTTAGAATTCTCGCTTTGACGTTATCATTCCAACAGATTTCAAAATTATCCATCAATTCATTTTTTATATCCTGGTCATAAATAGGACAGGTCACTTCCACTCTATTCTCAATATTACGTGTCATCCAATCAGCTGATGAGATGAACACCTTTGGGTCATCATTGTTACAAAAAATCAACAAACGTGTGTGTTCCAAAAATTTATCAATGATACTGATGACTTCAATGTTTTCGCTCATATCCTTGATACCTGGCACCAAACAACAAATACCTCTGACAATCATTTGTATTTTTACACCTGCTCTACTTGCCTCGTACAGTTTATCGATCATCATATAGCTCGAAATACTATTCAATTTTAATTTGATATAGGCTGGTTTTCCGAGTTTTGCATTCTCAATTTCAGTATCTATGAGCTTAAAGAATTTAGTTTTTGAATAATGTGGTGAGGTAATAATGTGCTTGTACTTGAAAATGCGGTAATTAACCTGAAAGAAATCGAATACGATATTGATGTCTTTAAGTATTTTTTGATCAGCTGTAAACAAGGTAAAGTCAGTATAAAGCTTGGCTGTCGATTCGTTAAAATTACCAGTACTTATAAAGCCATAACGCTTTAACTTTTTGTTTTCTTCTCGTTCTATAATACACATCTTACTGTGCACTTTTAAGCCTTTAACACCAAAGAGAAGATTGATACCTTCCGATTCCATTTGTTCGGCATAATCGATATTGGCTTGTTCGTCAAATCGTGCCTGCAACTCTATGGAAACGGTTACTTTTTTACCATTTTTAGCAGCATTTATAAGTGAGCTTGCCACATGGGAAATCTCGGCAAGGCGATAGATAGTGATTTTTATGGTTTTTACCTTCGGATCTAAAGCTGCTTCGCGCAAAAACTTCACTACATATGAAAAGGTCTGATACGGAGTATAGAGCAGGTAATCTTTTTTGGCGATGGTTTGAAAAATACTGGTTTCTAAACTCAAGCCCTTTACAGGAAGTGGTTTTATTTTATCATACAAAAGATCAGTTCGGCCCAAACTTGGAAAATCCATATAATCGCGGCGGTTGTGGTAACGTCCACCTGGAATCACACTATCATTGGAATCAATACCCATTTTTGACATTAAAAATTGAAGTGTCTCCTCATCAATTGTTTTGTCATATACAAATCGTACTGGTTCTCCTATTTGTCGGTGTTTAACACTATCAGAAATTTTTTCGATGAAACTTTTACTCAAATCACTTTCAAAATCTAGCTCACCATCTCGAGTGATCTTTATCATGTGTGCGGTCACACTTTCGTATTCAAAAATATTAAAAATATCATTCAAACAATAACGGAGCAAATCGTCTAAAATGATAATATAATCTGCATTTTCCTTTTTAGGAAGCACTACAAATCGGTCAATGGTTTTAGGGATTTCGATGAGTGCATATTGTTTGTCCTTATTAGGGAAGATCATCTTTACGGCCAAATATGCTGCACTATCCTTTAAGGTAGGAAGTTTAACCAAGTCGTTCAAAATGATGGTTACCAAAGCCGGACTTACCTGTTGTATGAAATAGTTTTTAATGAAGGAATGTTGCGACTCGTCAATCTGATCTTCTTTGATAAAATGGATATTCTCGAGTTCTAGCTTTTCTTGAATTTTTGCTAAAACTTTTAAACTTTCACTTTGTTGTTTAATGACTATTTGAGTTATGATTTCGAGTAATTCGCTCGCTTTTATACCTCCCAATTCGCTTCTACCAGTTTTACCAGCCTCATCAATACGCTTTATGGTTGCATATCGCACTTTAAAAAACTCATCAAGATTATTAGAAAAAATACCCAAAAAACGCAACCTTTCGATTAAAGGAACCGATTCATCTTCAGCCTCCTGCAAAACACGTGCATTAAATTGCAACCAACTTACCTCTCTATTTATATAACTATTTTTATCTTTTGTCATTAAAAAACCAATTATTATCCTACAAATATATTCTATTTAAGATTTAATACTAAATCTTAAATAATATATAATGTACACTTAATAATAAGAGAAATATTCTTTAATGAATTTCTGTTTGATATTTTATCAGTGATTAAGCAGTTCAAGAGTAATACATTGGTTATCTTCTGGATAAAACCAGAAACAATCAATTTTTGTTTACACCATTATTTTTATATTTTCTCCAACTAGTTCCTTGCGTGCATGGACAATCACTAACGCCTTGTAGAAAATCAAGCCCTATTGTAATCATGTGCGTACCAGAATTAAAGCCAGAAAGGTCATTGGTAGTGATTTGGTACGAATATGCAAAATAAAGTCCATTCTTCATGATTCCAGCCATTGGCCCTACGTTTAACGGCTCAAAAAACTGATCGTTCAAAAAACGGTAAGAAGCTCCTACCCAATAATAATCTCCACTTCTGTTAAACTTTCTGAATTTAAAATTAACATCTGTACTAGACCGTTTGTCACTGTCAAACATTTGAAAGAACACTGAAGGTTCAAATTCAATATTATTATTGGCGTTGCTTTGAATCACATATCCTGAATATGCTTGATAATTTAGTAGTCCACCAGGCTCATTTGCAAAGAAATCATCCGTTTTCTTTTTCAAGATATTATTGGCATTAAAGCTAAAATAGAATCTATTTATGCGATAAAGAAAACCAACATCAAAATTGTTATTAGTGATCGATCTATCGTCTGTAATACTTGGGTCAACGATAGGTATGTCTTCGGTTGGCTGAAAATTTTCTATATCAATTCGAAAACTATTGATATTGTATGACACACCAAATGACAAGAACTGTTTTGCATAATAATCTAGAACAATATGATGAGCAAAAGAAAATTTTATTCCTTTTTGACGTGTATTTCCGTTTTTGTCATTATAGGCTGACAAACCAACACCAGAACGACTAGAAATTCTAAAATCTGCGTATAGCGACTGATTATCTGGAGCATCTTTTATACCTACCCACTGTGTTAATCCGTTGGCTCTAATTCTTAAATTATCTCCAATTCCGGCATAAGTTGGTGAAATCACAAAATCGTTATCTGCCAAATATTGTGTCCAGACTGGTAAGTTTAATTCTTGGGCGTAACTACCAGAAAAGACCAAGAAAAGAATATATAGTGTGAAATTTTTCATTTGAGTCATTGTTTTAAATTCTTAAGGTATGATTACCTGTAAAGTGTAAAATGTCCAACATACTGTTCATTCAATATTGGGCTATTAGGATTAACTACATACCAATAATCTCCTGTAGGCAACTCTGTTCCATTATATCTTCCATCCCAATATTCGCCAACATGATAAGTAGCAACTTTACGACCATATCTATCGAAAATATCAAACGTTAGGTTTGGAAAATCTTCTACACAGCCAGGAGCCCAAGTATCTGTAACCCCATCTCCATTAGGAGAAAAATAATTTGGTATACAAGGCCCTACAATTTCTATCTCAATCATAGCAGTAGCCTGACAACCAGCACTATCAGTTACTATTACGGTATAAGTTCCTTCTTGAGTCACAACAAAGACATTGGTATTGCCATAATCTTCCCCATTAAGAGTGTATTGGTAATTTCCTGTACCTCCTATTGCAGTAGCAATAATTTCACCTGGTTCATCTCCTTCAGTCAAAATCAGTGATAGAGGCTCATAATCTTCAATGTTGAATAAATCGGTAGTTTGAATACAACCGTTTGTATGTCTAACATCTATATAATGACCAATACCAGGCACCACATCTGTGAAGACATTGCTTAATTGATAAGGCCCTCCATTTAATGAATAATCTAAATCTGAAGGATCTGTTATACTGTCATCAACTATAACCGTGACCGTATTACCTAGTGAGTTATTTAGACAAGCATATTCAATTTCTACTACTGGATTAATTCTAACTGGTTCTGGTAAACTGATGTTCCATTCAGATTCGCAACCTTGACTGTCACGAATAAACACACTATGGTCACCACCTGTTAAATCAGTAAAATCGAATTGTGTTTGCCCAACTGCTCCTGTGGTGTAAGGCCCATCGTAATCATCCAAACTCACACTATATGGTGAAGTCCCTCCAGAAATATCAATACTAAATTCTGCATTGTTATCACCTTCGCAGACCTCTGCATATATAGAATTGGGCACTATACTAATAATAACAGGGATTGGCTCTGTAATCGTAAAACTAAATGTCACATAACAACCTAATTCATCTTGCACAATAGCATCATAGGTTCCTGGTGCTAAATTTTCAAAAACATTAGTTTCAAAGAACTGGTTTAATTGTGGTGAAATCGCATATTTAATAACACCTGTTCCTCCAGTTGCACTAATCTCTACAGCACCATCATTAGTGCCACTACACGATACATTACTAACAACATGACTAACATTTAACGCATTCGTAGGTTCTGTGATTGTGATTGGAGAGGTTGCTGTATTACAATCTCCACTATCGACTCTTACTATATAAGTTCCAGCAACAAGGCCTGTAAAAATTCCAGGACTATTTTGAGTTGCAGGAATTGTGTTTCCTGAAGTATCTTGCAACGTGTAAACATAATTTCCTAATCCTCCTTGAGCTGTTGCATTTATAACACCTGTATTATCTCCTGTACAATTAATTGTTGGGTTAGTTGATACTAAATTAATAACCAACGGAGGAAGATCATCTATTGTAATCTCATTAGAAACATTTGAAATACATCCATTTGCATCTCTAACATAATAATTATAAGTCCCTACAGGAACAGAGAATGTAGTAGACGTTGTAAATGTTCCTAAAATAGTAGCAAAATTACTTGTATTGCTATAAGTATATATTCCTGTGCCTCCTGTTGCACTTAATGTAAGTGTTGCATCAATTAAACACGTTTGTGTTGATGCAGCTACTAATGTTGCTTCAATTGGACTCGGTTGATTTATAACAATATCTAATGAAGTCATACTACAGTTATAACCATCAGTAATTGTAACATTATAAGTACCAGCTCCTAAACCACTAAATACATTAGAATTTTGTGGACCTGATGAACTTACTGTAGGTAAAATTGTATTAAGTGTATAAGTGTAATTACTTCCCTGACCTCCTGTAACATTAGTAATAGTTATTGTAGCGTTTTGGTCTGAAAAACAAGACAATAAAGTTGTGCTAGGAGTAAATGTTGCAGTTATTGGGTTAGGAATATTAAGAGTCACATTTGTTGAAACTATACATCCTTGTGCATCTCTTGCATTTACAGTATATGTACCAGCAGATAAGTTTGTAAATGTTCCGTTTGGTGAATACCCAACTGTTGCAGCTCCTGTTAATTCATATTCATAAGCTCCCCAACCTCCACTTGCGATTGCTGATATTGTTCCTAAATTGTCATCGCAAGTAACATTTGATGTTTCTGTAGCTACAACTGATAAAGGCAGTGCTGGTGATGAAATAATGACATTTGAAGTGGCACTACAAAACGGACTAGCCGTTTCAGTAATAACAACTGTAAAAGTACCTGATGTCAATCCGTTAACTGTTTCTGGGTTTGTAGAGGTGTTAGCAGCTACAACACCAGTTACAGAAGTACCAAAACTATCAAACACCTCATAACTATATGGTCCAGAATAACCGCTCACATTTATTTCAAATGAACCTGTGTTATCGCCAAAACAAGTAACACTACTTGGTAATGTAGTAAATGAAGGAGCTATTGCTGTAGGTAATATTACTGTTACATCTTCAGTACATAAAGTAACTGTATCAGTAATAGTAACTGTATATGTTCCTGAAGGCACTCCTGTAAATATGTTTCCTGATATGATTATTGATGCAGGATTTGGACTAATGGCATAAGTATATGAACCAGAACCACCTAAACCTGTAATTGTTATTTCCCCATCATCATTATTACACGTTGGCAACGCTGTTACTGAAGGTATCAATCCTAAAGGAGGAGCTATAGTTACAGAAACAAGGTTGCCACAACCGTTTAAATCTCTTACTTCTACTGTATGTGTTCCAGATGATAAATTAGAGATACTAAATGGTAAAGTTTGTGTTTGAAACGCACCTCCATCAATACTAAAACTATAAGGAGCGGTTCCAGCAGTAGTTAAAGTTACATCAATAACAAAATTACCTTCAGTTGCCGTACATTGATTATTTACAACTGCATTAATTACTGGTTCTGCATCTTGGATAACATTTAATATAGGTGTAGTTCTAATACAACCATTTGCATCCATTACATGCACATAATAACTACCAGCATTAACATTAAATGTACTTACACTAGCCCATAATGGATCTGTAATTAAAGGTGGTGTTGCAGATGTCGTTAATTGAAATAAATAAGGTGCAGTACCATTTGAAGCTATAGCACTTATAACTCCAGAATTTGGATTACAATTTGCATTTGCATCAATCGTTGCACTAATGCTTAAATCAACAGCAGATTCAGTAATTTCAAAAATTGCTGAAGCCGACATACAACCATTAAATGCTCCAGTTCCATTTTCTGTAAAAACAATATAATACTGACCTGGAGCCAATGTTCCAGGGATTGGTGTCGTTACAGTTTCAGGGACTCCAAACGTTACAGGCAAATTGGTTGGGCCATCAATTAATACGTTAGTAAAAGCAGTATAAATTGCATAATCAACAGAGGTTGTTGTACTATCAAAATTGTCGATTGTAAACGTAACACTGCCATTATTTTCTCCGATACACATCACATTATTTGGCTGCACAGTAGATGTTAATGTCGATACTTGAGCTATAGGAGTATCAGCAGATTTAACAAAATAACAATCGGTTACTAAATCATGTACAACAAATGTGTAAATAACTCCAGGTGTCAAGTTTGTAAATGTTCTTGTATTTCCTCCTGGCATGTCAGGTGGAAAATACGTTAATGTATAAGGTACTGTATTGAATTCCAATATACCAAACTCGTAACTTCCACTTCCCACTACAGAAATTGCAGTGACCTCTGCTATTCCACCAGTAGAACAAGTTGGTGCTGTAGTATTTACATCAATTAATAAATCTGAAGGTGGTGAAGCAATTACAATTTGTTGAGACAAGCTACAACCATTGGCATCAACAACATTTACTGTATAAGTTCCAAAATTTATGATTGTAAATGTGTGGTCTTCATTTGAAACTGCATTATATGGATTTCCAGGAATTACATCTCCAAAATTATTAGAAATAAAATATCTAAATGGAGTTGTTCCTCCAGTTACATTTTCTACTGTAATTGACCCTAAACTAGTGCCTCCAGGATTACTACACGTAATATCAACTTTGGTTAAGTTGAATGCAATAGCATTTGGTTCTGTAATTATAATGGTTTCAACATCTGTACACGATTTTGAATCTGTTAATGTAATAGTATAATTTCCAGCCGTTAAACCAGATGTTTGAGTGCCATAATCTGTTCCTGTTGTATTATTAAACACATTTATTACAAAAGGTGGTGTTCCTACTGTATTATTAATTGTAATTTGAATTGCTGCATTTGAGTCGCCATTACATAAAATTGGTTGTGTTTGTATTACAGATATGATTTCAGGTAAAGAAATAGCACTAATTGTTTGCACTCCTGTTAAAGCGGTACAACCATTAGCATCAGTTATTTGAAATTGGAATGTTCCAGATGAAGCAGTTGAATACGTAAATGTTGTTCCAGTTGCTCCTAACGAAGTATATCCTCCTCCATTAATAGAAACAGCATAAGTAAATGGTGCTACACCTCCAGAAATTGTTCCAGTAATTATAGCATCTGGAGATGCTGTACAATCTAAATCTTTTGTAATTACTGCACTAGCCGTAATTGCAGGCAATGGTGCAATTGAGTAAGTTTCGCTATAAACACAATCGTTTTCATCTCTTACTTGAAATGTATACGTATTTGGTCCTAATCCATTAAAAACATTAGAAGTTTGATATGGTGTCACTTCTGAAGCAGGAGCAATAATTTGATATTCTAAAACTCCAACACCGCCTGTTGTTCCAGTGATTGTTATTGTTGTAGTGTTTGATGGACAAGATAATGGCGTATTGCTGAACATTAAATCTGTTGGTGGATTTAATGGATCAATAGTTATCGTATTTGCAATAAATGTGCAACCACTATTATCTCTAATTGTAATAGTGTATGTGCCACTGGTTAAGTTTGTAAAAGTGTTTCCAGCTTGAAAATTCACTCCATCAATACTATAAGTATAAGGAGGATTACCTCCTGACACTCCAGAAACAGTAATTACTCCATTAGTAGTACATGTATAAGGTGTTGTTAATGTTGCGGTCCCAGTTATTGCTGGACTTGCAGTAATTGTTATTGTTTGAGGATCGGTTACACAAACAGAAGAACCTGTTGTATACTGAACTACAACATCATAATTACCTTCAGCAAGACCTGTAAATACTGGCGAACTAAAGAAGGTTATGCCTCCATCAATACTATAAAGTAAACTATTACCATTCGCAGATGTAACATTAATTGTAATTGAGCCAGAATTACTTGCATCAGCACATAATATATTTGTAGATGTAATATTAAAATCTGGTGCAGGTGAAACATCAACTGTTATTGATGTGCTTGCACTACAATTGTTAGAATCTACTACAGTAATATCGTATACACCAGGAGTTGTTACTATGTACTCAGGATTGGTTTGAAAAACAGTAGTACTATTAATAAAATAATAATATGGCGCTGTTCCTCCAACTGGATAAATAGTTATTACACCATCAGTACATGATAAAGGTGTAGTAAGTGCTGCAGTTACAGTTAATAAAGGAGGTTCTATGATAATAACATCTTCAGAATATGTACAACCATCTTCCGTTTCGACAGTTGCAGTATAAGTACCTGGATTTAGGTTAGCAAACGTGTGGTTATTAGCCACAATTGGTCCAACACTATTTACCAATGTTGTTCCACTATATAAAGAAAATGTGTATTGAGGATCAGCGTCATTGGCTGCCAAATGAATACTTCCTTTATCATCATGACATAGTGGTTGGGTAATAATTGATGACACTGTAAAATCTCTCTGTCTTATTTGTACATCTGGTACTGTAAACACACAAGGGTTGGTAGGAACTCCTATTTGTCTGATATAAACTGTGTAAAAGCCAGGTGTAGAAATTGAAAACACATTACTAGCTTGGTAAGTTGACCCATCCAAACTATATTCATAACCAGAAGGCACATTATTGACTGTTATACTTCCAGGAGTGGTACAAATAATATCTGAAGTAGTAACAGTAGGATTTAATACATTTTGATATACATTAAAATAAAATTGAAGAAAACATCCACCTGAAAAATTTATCGTTAATCTAAATTGCCCAGAAGTATTCGCTATAAAGTTTGGACCAGTCCCCACTTGATTCCATGTACAGGCACTGTTTTCATTAGCACAGTCAGAGTTTGATACAGGTGCACAACTACCTTCATTTAATTGTTCCCATATGATAGAAGTTGCTCCTGATATGTTTGTCTGGATGTCTCTAGAATCATTTGCTCCACATAAAAATATATTAGGCAATAATTTTCCATCATTAGGACATGTAACTACTTCGTCGGCGAATGGAATTACTGGGTTTGTAATATTGGCGCCAAATAAGGTCACATTAAAGGTTTGGTCTATTGACTGACAAGGTGCCGTAGCCGTATTATGAACGTAATAAGTGCCAGCAGATGTTACTGTGATTGTTTGAGTAGTTCCTATTACAGGAGTTCCTGTTGGGCTGGTTGACCAAGAATAAGCATCATAACCATTTGCTGCTGTTAACTGTACTCCAGAGCCACAAAGAACTACATTTTCTTCAAATATACAATCGTCTAAATCTGCTAAAAAGTTTGTTGCTTGAGGTGTTAGTAAACATCCTGTGTTACTGCTCACACTTGGATCATCTGTAATAACAAAGTTGGGGTTAGTAACACCTTCATAAGTGGCAAAAGCTTGATTGTTTATAATGTTGGAGCAAGCATCGGCTAATTGACTACAAGTCTCAACTGTTCTTACTTCTATTCTAATTTCATAGACAGGGTCGTTTTCTTCAACTAAATAATCGGCAATATCGAATATAATTTCTCTGGTAGCAGGATTATAACTTGCTACAGTGACGCCAGCTGGTAACACTAAACCGGTCGGATAATTGAACACAATATTTATAGGTAGAATATCTCTAATCTGAAAATTAGTTGCATTGTCATTACCTGTATTTTGAAATCCAATTATATAATTTAAAGGTTGATCAAGTCCTACGGTTTGTCCACCAATATTATTTCCTGCATCATCTTCAACAATTTTAGTGAGCACAATGTTTGGCGCTATAATTTCAATTGCAAAAGCACTAAAATAGAAATAGTATATATCTAAATTACTACCTAAACTAATGGTTGCCGAAGTAGCATTGTTCGCTATTAATGAGTTTCCTGGGTTAGGCAAATTTATAATCCCAGAATCAAACCCTAAAGTGTTCGAACTATTAGGACTCCTTAAATTGAATAGCTCTGGTGTATTTGTTGCTGGGTCAATGATTGAAACTGTACTATTAAAGAAATTATTTCCAGGCCGTATTACTGTACCTGCATTATTTGTAGCACTAATCGTAGTTCCGTTAAGTCTTAAATAATCACCTGTATATTGTCTATCTCCTTCAATGGTACTGAAAGCAAATTTTGCTCTCACTGGCCCAACAGGAATTGTATTAAACCCTGAAATAGGAATCGTCTCGTTTATTGTACTTGTGATTTTTGTAAACCCATCAAAAGATGTAATATATTTAGCTGGTAACAAAGGGTCTTCATAAATCACAAAAAGCGACCAACCAGCTGAAAGCCCTTCAGCATTTGGTTTTGGCCCAACCATTGACGATATATTTGCTACAGTATATGTCCCTTCAGGATTAGGTAATGCGGTAAGAATATTGGTCACGTCATGGTAGTAGGCATACGTATTTGAATTGTTGTTATTTGCTGCATTTTGAAAATAAAGTTGTGTGCCTACAATATCTGTATATGTTCCTCCAGGAACTTTAAATTTTATGTTAGAAATAGGGTCTGGTCCATTAACAACTGCACTCCAATATAAACCAGCATACACGATTTGATAACAGCTGTCAGCACTTGGCACCTCCAGATCAGCACTACTAGAGTTAAAAGTCGTTGGATCGCCATCAATATCCACATGAACGGCAGCGTTAAGATTATCGTTTGTGGCTGTTCCATTGTAAGGGTCAGAAACATGTATTCCCAAATTACTGTTTCCAATTAAAAGCATATCACCTTTAATAGCCTGATCATACTTAGGTATAAATGGCACTAGATTTTGTGCCACAGACCCAAAACTTGCCAAGATCAGTATTGCTACTAGCTTTATCGTAAAAAAAGTAGGTTTTTTCATGATACTTTAATTTTATTAATTCCCTTTACCAAATGGGGCTTTTGAAAAGAGATTTTACACTAACCTTATTATTTATTAATTTTCTATTTTAACAACAGACAGTTTACCATTATATGGTTTACTTCCTTTTGATTTTAATGCTTCATTTGCTGCTTCAATGCTATCAAATTTTTGATAGTATATATAATATTTACTAGTATTAACATCATAGAAAAAGTCGATGTCATTTCGTCCTGAAGCCACTGCTTTTCTTAAGAAATCATCTCTTTTATCGACATCATTATGAACAGCGATTATCAAGTAATAGCCGTTTTCAACATTCTTCACATTTTTTAGAATCTGGATGTTATCACTTTGCTCCTCACCAGAATCAAAATCTTCAGCTCTTAAAGGCTCCGAACTCAAACGTGTATTTTGTTTTATGACATTTAAGGCAGCTCTATCTTGAAAATATTTGTCTTCTTCATTATCGTATGCGGCACGTTTTATTCTTCTTTTTCTTTCATACTCGGTCGCTACTTTGATGTCTTCTAATGTCGCTGTCAGAGCTGTTTTGGTCTCTAAAGCGGTTAATTGTTCCGCTTTTAATCTTTTAATAGTGTTTTTATAATATAGATTCACCTCGTCATTTTCAAGCGTGGCTATTCTAACTCTTCTCTCATACAAATCTTCCAACTCTTTGATTTTTTCGCTACGTGCTTTAATCACTACATCTAAATTCTCTTTTAAGGCTTCCAATTCGTTGTTTTCGGCAGTTAAACTTTTAAATGGTTTAGGTTCCATGTAAATCCCTTTTTCACTTAAATCGTTTTCTTCTTTTAAATCTTTAAGATCTTTGTTTTTGCTTGCAACAACTTCATTAAGTCGTGTCAATAATTTAGCTTGTTCAATTTTTGAATCTTTAGTTAATTCTTCAATTGAATTCATTGATATGGCAATTGCATCGGTAGGCTTTAAAGCTGCCTCTTTGACTGCTTCAGCTTTTACTTTTGTAATGGAATCTGCTTTAGCTTGTGCTATTGCACGCTCTTTAGCTTCTTTTTCTTCTCTTGCTTTTGCTTCTGCTGCCAATCGACTTTCTTCAGCTTCTTTTAATTTTGCTGCTGCCTCTTCTTTAGCTTTATTTTCTGCCAACACTTTGGCTTCTGCATCCAATCTTGCCTTGTTTTCAGCCGCTAATTTTGCTTTTGCTGCTGTCTCTTCGGCTTTCAATTTGGCTTCAGCTAATTTTGCGGCTTCAGCTTTCGCTTTATTTTCAGCAGCTATCTTCGCTTTTGCTTCTGCTACCTCTTTAGCAATTTGTTTAGCTTCTTCTTCAGCTTTTGCTTTGTTTTCTGCATCCAACTTGGCTTGGGCTTCAGCTTTTGCCTTGTTTTCTGCTTCTACCTTCAATCGTGCTTCTTCAGCTTCTTTAGCTTGAGCTGCTTTTTCTTTTGCTTCAATTTCTGCACTAGCTTTAGCTTCATTTGAAAGTTTACGATTGGCATCAGCTTCAAGTTTTGATATCTTTGAAACAGGCTTTCGTTTTTTATCAGTGGTAATAAGAGCACTTATTTCGTCTTGATTACTGTAATCATAATTCTGGTTGTTTTTGAATCTATATGCCAAAGTGATTTCGTGTGAAGGGCCAAAATCGGTCAAATCACCCAAGGCTTTTTCAAAATTATATTCAATTGCGATTTGATTGGTAATGTTAAGCCCCAATCCACCTGAAGCTCCATATAAATTGTTGTAACCCACTTGTGCCCAAATTCCTTTTGGAACAGTAAGCATAGCTATACCTGAAACAACAGTCTTATCTTTTTTAAATTCTGACTTTATCAAACCAGAAAATTTACTTTCATCAAAAAAACCACGACTATCAACATATCCAGTATACATAAGATGTGCTTGGATGCTTTGCTCTGGATTATCTTCAATCAGTTTTGAGGAATTGAAATTATATAGCACAAGATTGTTTAATGAAACTCCTAAATCTAAAAATGCGGTACCGTAATTGATACCAGGATTAACAGTCAACATAAAATTGGAAGGAATGTTATCTAAAGATGGGTCGGGGAAATTTGTGATCACACTTCCCTCGTTGAGGCCACTCTTATAAGCACCTACATTTAGACCAAAAGTCAGATTGCTGTCTGTTTGCAAACGTGCATTGTATGCGACATTCAAAATGCCTCCAAAAGTGGTCAAAACACCATAATTTTGCTGAAATACTCCAACACCCAACCCCATGTTTTCTCTAAATCTTCCAGAAAAACTTACTAAATAGGTTTGTGGAGCATCTTCAAACTGTACCCATTCTCTTTTATTGGTGATACTTATATATTTATGTTGCTGTCTAACGAAACTAAAGGTTGGATTGATTGCATATTGATTGAAAGTCAATGAGTTTCTTATAGGTAGAACAAGTGAAACCACTCCATCGTCTTCTTGAGAGTAGAACATCTGTATTGAACAGACAAAAAACGCTATTGTCAACACATATACTTTCATGTCATTTTACAATGGTTATAGAACCTTTTTTTTCTTTTTCGTTGGGAGCTTTAATGATATAATAGTAAACAAGGTTGACACTAGTTAAATTCAAATCATTCTGTGGCCAATTATTTTGATAATCATTTGTTTGAAGTACGATTTTTCCTTGATTGGTAAGAATCATTACTTCCGTATTTGTACCGCTAACATATTGAGGTGGAATTACCCAAGTATCATTGACACCATCGCCATTCGGACTGATAAGGTTAGGAATGTTTGCTACATTTGGAAAAGGGTCAACTGGTTCAATAATAGTGAAAAGATATTCAGTAGAAACAATACATCCTGTTGTTTGACTAATGACGACTCTATAATCACCAAACTCACTTGCCACATAAGTAGCGCCTGTAGCACCTGAAATTAGGGAACCATTGAAATACCACTGAAATTGAGGATTTATAGCTGTGCTAGTAACTGTAACCGTTAAACTTTCACCTTCTTCAATTGTGTTTTCATCTGAAACGTTTATTGAACTTGTAAAACCTTCACTCTCTAATACAATAGAACCTGATGCTTGACAACTACCTAAATCTACTTGCACTGAATACGTTCCAGATTCATCAGTTTCATACATTTGATTTGTTGCGCCAGCAATTATAACACCATCTTTATACCATTGATAACTGTTGCCTCCCAAAGTACTTAATATGGTTGCACCTTGATCTGGACAAAATGGATTTCCTAAACTTGAAGCAATTGTGGCATTACCAGACCCTGAAGTCACTTCACTAATGGTCACTCGATTTGAAAATGAATTGGAAGTACACGTCCCGTAGTTTGTTTTCACAAAATACGTGCCTTCTTGATTTACAGATAGTGTATTGCCTTCGGCAACAAAAACCGAAGTTGTTGGACTCGTTTCTCTATACCAATTGAAAGTAAGAGATGGGTAGTTTAAAGGCGAATCGTTGTTGCCATTTCCTGGATTGTCTATTGATAGCAAATAACTTCCTCCTGTACAATATGCACCAGTAGATACTAAATTATTGATTGTAAAAGGTGAATCTTGAAGTTTATAATAAGCTGCAAAAGCAACTGAATTAGAACTTGTGGCTACTGGAGCTGTGCTTTTAATTCTTAATCTATACCCTTCTCCTGCTGTTGTTGTTGGCAACGAAAAACTTAATGTTGCTGGAGATGTAGTAACAACTCCAGGATTTGATGTGAACAAAACGGTAGGGTTTGCAAAACTACCATCAGAATCAGACATTTGAATTATGAATTGATTTGTTGGATCGAGTGCCGATTCTGGTGAAAAGACAAATGTTGTATTATAGGTATTAAATGAAGCACTTGCGCATGCTTGACTAAACCCCAAATTAGGAGTGCCAATAACTATTTGAGCATTTACTTGCTCACACAAAAGGAGAACAAAAAAACAAATTCCAAAAAAAAGTTGTTTTAAAAAAGTAGTTTTTTGCATGCAGTTTTATTTTGTAAATGGTATTTGTATACGTTTTCATTAATTTTCTAAAAATAAAATTGGATTAATCAATTATGACTACTCAATAACAGCAGCACGAATAAATTTAATGGCACAAATGATATTAACTTAAATCTAATACCTAATCCTCGTAATCATTTGAGGCAATTATCTTATTGATTCGCAATCTAAAATCGGGAAGTTTAACGTTTTTAGAATTAATGAAAGTTTCTGAATCTGAAGCTTTAGAGTACACATTAAAAAATGCTCGATTACCATACCAGTTCTCTAAATCTTCATTATTGGAGTTATGTTCAGTAAAAATATTTCCCTTGCAGTTGTTGAAATACATTTCACTAAATTTAATTCTATCAAGATTCTCACTGTTCACAAAAATTGTTTCATCTAGTATAACCGCTGGGTTAAAACCAGAAATAACACTTTTTGTCATGTTAAGTGAAGCTTCAGGAGCTATAAATAAAGCTTCTTTAACTAAACCAACTTTTATGTCATAAGCTAGATCGTCGCTAATATTAATAAGGGTCATATTTTCTGCTACCACAGCTGTACGCTTTTTGGTAAGATCGACATCATCTTTATTTTCATAAGAAGCAATATACATGCATTGCGATCTATTGGCATTGGATACATAAGGTGACCTAATTGCCAAAGAATTACTTATATGACATTGTGTACCATAGTTAAATTCATAATCATTACTGCTAGATCTATAAGAAACCATTTTATGCAAATTAACTTCTCCACCTATAATATTAAATGAGTTACCATTACAGTAGCTTACCATTATGTTTTCAATTATGGTTTTCTTTCCAACACCTGCCAATGTAAGGCCGTTAAAATATCCGAAATCTTTGGTTCTTTTTCCTGCAAATTCTATTCTAACAAATCGTAAAATACCAGAATTGCTTTCTGGGTTTGCACCTCCATAGTTTATGTCCTTGAAAGAAGATGGTCTTAAACCATAATTTACAGACGATTCGTTACCGAATTTACTAATAGGTGCGTCACCTAGAATAAACAAGCCTCCCCAATCGCCTTCTTTTTTTACACTTCTATTTGAAGTAAATACAATTGGGTCAGTTTCCAATCCATCTGCAATAATTTTAGAGCCGTTACTTATAATAAGTGAACCATTTGTTTCGTAGTCTCCTATTATGATAGTGCCAGGTTCGATAGTAAGTGTTGTACTATCAGTAACAAAGACACTTCCTAGCAATAGATAAATGTTCTTTTTGTATAATTTGGTGTCTTTAGCGATATTGCCACTAAGTATTTGGTTTGGCTCACCATATTCAACCTGATTTGGCTTAAATTCTGTCCAAGTATTTAACCAGTTATTGGTTCCTATTATTCCTTTTTCTTGTTGAGCAAATAAGTTGGCACAAACAAAAAGAAATAAACATACTGTTTGAGTAAAGTTTTTCATAGTAGGTAAATTAGTTGTTAGACTTTGGGGTTCAGTTAACTATTTCCACCAAACATATAAATTAATCCTTTGAAATACAAATAATATCGTTAAAATACATATAATTGATTGCTTTGTATTTTTTTTCTTACAATATTAACATAAAAACAGCTTTATAGCATCAATCAATAATTGTTTTTAATGCCATAAAAAGAAAAAACCTAGACAATTTGTCTAGGTTTTAAATTAAGAATTGATTGTATTTTGAGAAACTCAATATCAATTAAATTCGCTATAACGATGCAATGATTTTAAAGTTTCTTCATAAAACAAAATCGCAGCAATGAGATTTGATTTATCAGAATATGGCAATATCTTTTTTTGAAATTCAATGGTGCTATCAAAATAATCAGCGGTAGCTTCATTTTCAGCTTCAATGGCTTTTCTATGGTCCTTTGTATCTGGTATTCCTAAAGATTCCATTGTAACTCCAGGCTTGGTTGCAAAAGCAATCTTTGGTAGTATTTTAACAACAACTTCCACTCGCTCAATATATAAGTTTAAGAGTTCCCCTTTTGTCATTTTATCAAGTTCCTCACGATCATGATATTTAGCTATTGATACTTTTCCACTAATAATGTTTTTGGCTACATCTTTACTTTGAGTAAAACCTATACCAGTCATTAATAAAAAGATAGCACTGAATAAAAAGAGTTTAGTTTTCATAAGTTAAATTTAAGGGGTCAATTACGCAAATTTATGTAATTAAACGAAAAATACAAGCATTTTATCGATTTTTTGACAATTTTATAAAAAAAATCATTAACGCCTTTATAGAAAGTATTGTGTTCTTGCATTTTAAATTAAAAATAGATAAAATGAATTTTGAATCATTATTATTTTAAATCTCTCGGGAAAATGGTCAGTTTGGTTTTTCCTTTTCTTGTTTCTATCCATGACTCAACATCAAACTCTATCATGACCAAACCACAGGTTGGTACGTTGTCAATGTTTTTGTCGCCAAAACTATTTGCAATGGAGGTGAATGCATGATTGTGTCCAAAAATCATCACTTTTTCAAAATCATCACTCAAACCCTTAATAAAATTAGCTACTTGATTACCACCAAAATCATATAACTGATCGTTGACTGATAATAGCTTTTCATGATAGTTAAGGTTTTTGATAAAGATATTACATGTTGTTAAAGCCCTATTTGCAGGGCTTGAAAAAATGGCATCGGGTTTAAAGCCAAAACTCTTAAAATGGTTTGACAGTAAATTCGCATCATTAATACCTCTGTTGCTCAAAGGTCTGTTTTGGTCAATGACATCGTAGTCCCAAGAGGATTTTGCATGTCTAATAAGTACAATTGTTTTCATTTATTTTTCGATTAAATGCAAAAAATATCGATAAAGTGTTGCATAAGTCCGTTTTAACGATTATTTTCGTCCCTTCAACATATAAATTTGTCAAAGCAGTTAGTAATCAGTTGATTTGCTACTATAAAATTAATGTAAATGACCCCAAATCAAAAATATATTAATCAATTCATTTTCACCGCATTGGTTACCAATGTACTTCCCTCAAAGTATTTAAGATCGATATTCAGGCATGTAATGATTAGAAAATCATATCAAGTCGGCTTGCAAGCTCTTATTTAATATTTCATTTTTTGTAAAAAATTCGCATAGCGAAAAAGGATAATTAATAATTAATTCTCATGTTATGAAAACAGTTATAACAGCAATAATAATTTGTCTAATAGCTTTTAGCAGTTTTGGACAACAGTATTTAAGCGTTAAAATTTTAGAAGGTGCAGATGATGTAAATAGCGATTTAGATCAGTATTTTCTACTCGAAGTCAGTAATAATAGTCCTTGGGGAGAACATATAGACATCCTTGTAACTAATAATAGCTGTGCTAATATAAGCCCAAATGACCAAGTAAAATTGCTGCATAAACTTTATGACAAAACAATGGAATTTGAATTGGACACCTTTTACTTAAGTCCGAATAATTCTACGAAGTTTTATTTAAAAATCTATAGAGAACCAAATACTCCAACAAATAGATGGAACTGCAAATCAATAAAAGCATCTGCAAAAAACGGCGATGTATTTAGCAGTCCTGTCATTATAACATCTTTGGTCCCAAATCCTAACAATAATAATTAGTCTCGGCTAATTACCTGATAAACTAAATTTAAGGGCGTATGAAAAACCTTACTCAATTCACCCAGATTAATAAAATATTTCTCGGTTTTACTTTACTGTTTAGCTTCGCAGCTACTGCACAAGTCAAAAAGGCTTTCACGCCTAGGTTTAGTGAAACTGTAAAAGGGAATGTTACTATTGTTGCCAACAATATGTTGTCACGTTCTGCAACTGCCAATTATGATGGAGAAGCAAGTAATCATGACTTTACTGATAATGTGTATGTCGATATCGACAATGACAACACAACTTTTAACTCAAGTAGTGCAAACTTTGTCAACCCAGAACCACAACTTGCCTGCCTTTCCATAAGAAAAGTATATTTATATTGGGCTGCTGCAGACAGAGAACCAAATGGTACTGATCTAAATTCAGAAAACCAACCCAATTGGAACTATAACAGTGTCAAAGTTATGCTTCCTGGACAAACAAGTTATACCACTTTAACAGCTACAGGAAGTGAGATTATCTTTAGAGGTAGAGATGAAATTGGACATTTTAGTAATGACCCTTATGTTTGCTTTAAGGATATTACCTCTTCAGTACAAGCACTTGCGTCCCCATATGGTAAATATCAAATTGCGAACATTGAAGCAAAAACAGGTAACTTAACATCACATCCAAGTGGCAATACTGGTACTTCAGGTGGATGGCAAATAGTTTTTGTTTATGAAAGCCCAAAATTACCAGCCAAAAACATCTCTCTTTTTGATGGATATGCACACGTAACTTCTGCTGTAAATAATTTTGATATCAATTTTAATGGCTTTCAGACAGTTCCAACAGGTAATGTAAATGCTGATATTGTTATTGGATCATTAGAAGGTGACCGAGGATTAAGTGGTGATATGCTACAAATAAGAAATGTGGCTAATAGTTTTGTGAGTATTTCAGCTCCTCAACGAGCTTCAACCAATTTCTTTAACAGCCGAATAACAGTAGGTAATAGTGATTTTACAAACAGAAATCCAGCCAGTTTAAACACCCTTGGTTTTGATGCGGCAGTCTTTAAACTGACCAATACAAATAATTCAATTATAACAAATAATCAAACTTCTGCAACATTAAGATTAACATCCAATCAAGAAACCTATGGTTTATATTTATTAGGATTGTCAGTAGATGTTTGGGAACCGAACCTAGGCCCTATTGAATTAGTAAGCTCTCCTTCTGGAACTGTAAGTGCTGGCTCAACTTTAGGAATGAGCTTCAATGTTCAAAACAATGGTAACGATGATGCAGTGAATTTATCTATATCTACTACTTTACCTCCTCAAGTTTCTTTTATAGCACCTACTAGTTTACCTGCAGGTGTAACATACACTTATAACTCAATAACAGGAAACTTGACTTTTAATGTTGCCAATGGCTTAGTTGATGTTGGAGATCCTGCATTAGGTATCAATTTTCAATTACAAGTCAAGGATGAATGTTACTTTTTAGAAGACGATTGTGATTTATCATTCGACTTACAATTTGTAGCTACGTATAACGGTGTTCAAAATCCAAACCTACAATCAACTTTAAGCTCAAATAAACTAGACAGTTGCAATACCGGAAATCAACTCCCTAATACAATAAACATTATTCAACCTGCAGCTGCAGTTTGGGCAAATCCTCCTAGTGATTTAGACAGAAACGTTGAATGTGACGATGCTGCTGGTTTAGCTGCTGCTCAAGCTTTATTTCCAGTTACAGATAAATGTGACTTTACTTTGACCAAAACTTCAGGGCCTCTAGTTAATAATCCTAGCTGTCCAAATGAAGGAACCTATACAAATACTTGGAATTTTACAGATGCTTGTGGAAGAACAATTTCGAGTTATGTACAAACAATTTACATAATTGACACTACATCACCAATATTAGATGCTAATGCAGCCGATTTAACTGTTGAATGTGATGCTAACAGCAATACTGCATTAAACAATTGGTTGGCTAATCATGGTGGTGCTTTAGCTCATGACAATTGTGGCAATGTCTCGTGGTCAAATAACTTTACCAGCCTTTCTGATGGTTGTGGTAACACTGGTTCGGCAACTGTAACATTTACTGCAACAGATAATTGTGGAAACTCAACAAACACTACAGCTACGTTTACAATTCAGGATACTGTTGGGCCTACGTTTACAGTACCTGCTGATATAACAGTTGAATGCGACCAAGACATAAACAACTTAACAATTACTGGCGATGTGACAAATGAAACAGATGCTTGTTCAACTGGACTGGAGGCTACTTATACTGATACTTCAGTTATTGGTAGTTGCCCAAATGAATCTATAGTGACTCGTACTTGGACTTTAACTGATGACTGTGGCAATACAACAACACACGACCAAACTATAACAGTTCAAGACACTACTGGGCCAGTATTTGACCAAACATTACCTACAGATATGACTGTAGAGTGTGATGCAATACCTACATTCCCAGATTACACTGCTACTGATAATTGTGGAAACGCAACTGTATCATTTGAAGATATTAGAAATGATGGTAACTGTCCTTCAAATTACACCCTAACTTGTATTTGGACTGCGACGGATGATTGTGGTAATTCTACAGTTCATTCAATGCTTATTACTGTCCGAGATACAACAGCTCCAACATTTACAGCACCTGATGATATCACTCTTGAATGTACTCAAGATTATAATGATCTTGCTATCACTGGTGATGTCACAGACGAAAATGATAATTGTGCCACTGGATTAAATGCAACCTTTACAGATAATATTACAAATGGTAGTTGCCCAGCTGGTTTTACAATAACTCGTACATGGTCTTTATCTGATGATTGTAATAATACAACAACACATACTCAAATAATTACTATTGAAGACACTACAGCTCCAGATTTATCTGCTTGTTCTGTAACGGATGAGACCATCGAGTGCAATGGTACCGATAACGAGACCATCGCCAATAATTGGAATGCTGCCAACATTGCTGCGCTTCAGTCCTGTGGTACCGACTCTTGTGATACGGATGCTGTCTTTACGGTGACCTCCGACTATGCATTTACCAACTTGGTGTCTACCTGTGGTGCTGGTGGAACGATTGCTGTCACCTATACGGTGGCGGATGACTGTGGAAATACGTCGACCCTTAACGCGACATTGACA
>DINS01000001.1:3608-9273 GCA_002426015.1 Flavobacteriaceae bacterium UBA5534 | reverse complement strand
ACAATCACCTTCGTCTGGTTTCAAAACTGTTTTGCAATTTTCGCACTCATAGAAAAACTGACAAGCGTTAGTTGGCATATCCTCTACTTTTTTATGCCCACAGTTTGGACAGGTAATTTCGGATTTCAGTATGACTTTCATTTAATTTTCTTTATTTCCGGTTACGTTATAACCTATTGAGTTAATTGCTTTTTCGATTTCTATTTCGTTGGTTTTGGTTTCGTCAAATTCAATTATTGCATTTCCATTTTCGTAGGACGTTTTTGAGTTTACTATACCGTTGAGTTTATTTACTTCCTTGTTTACGTATTCTTCACAACTTACACAGGTCATTCCGCTGATTTTAAATTCAGTCGTTTTAATGTCCGATTTGTCAACTACGATAATTTGTTTTTCTATGTTTGGGTAAAACATTCCTGAATAGTATGGAAAAGCCAACATCAGAATTGAAAACACAGTTACAATTCCTAAAAAGGTTTTTGATAGAATAAATTTTGGTTTTCCTGCCTTGGCGTCAGGCAGGTCGTCCGTCTCACATTCGCAGTCAATTTCTTTTTGCGGTTTCAGTTTTTGACACCAAGCAAAACCAAGAACTAAAATTGTCAGTCCAATTAGATAAGGTCTAAAGGGTTCTATCCAAGAAAATGTTGAAGCAATTCCACTTGTTCCAGCGATTAGAGCCAAAACAGGTGTAATACAGCATAATGAAGCTGCAATTGCAGTTAACAAACCTGCTCCAATTAATTTATTTTCGCTTTTCAAACCTTCTCAAATATTTTGTTTTTCTCAAGTATTTCAAAAAACGGATTTAGTAATTTTTCGTATTCAGCAGTAAGTGAGTAAAAAATCGTTTGAGCTTCTCTATCGGTTTCTAATAGATTTCGGTCTTTCATTTTTCTCAAATGTTGAGAAATAGCAGAAATATTCATTCCGAGAATATCGCTTAAATCACAAACACAAAGCTTTTTTTCCTCAAAGAGTAGGTAAAGTATTTTCAGTCGAACACTATTTCCAACCAATGAAAGTCCATTCGCCAAATAATCGAATGATTCACTTAATTCCGTAACCGTGTTTTGGCAACGGTTTATTTGTTCGATATCAGCTTGTTGCCTTATACATGAGTTATTTTCCATAATGCAAAGTTACATTTATATCTTATTTAAGCAAATTCTAAAATAAATAAATTTTAAATTCTTAGGATGATTTGAGCTCCTTAAGGTTATTTAAGGGGATCGCTATGGATGAAAACCAAATGTGTTGCTGGCTTATAACGTTACAATTGTCTTTTAAAACTACAGAACAAGAAATTTTGTGTGGTGTTGAATGGTGTTAAGTGGTCTTCCGTTACACACTGTATTTTATCAAATCCATTTTTCAATTCCATAGTTAATTCTTCTTCGTCGTATTGCTTTATGTCAAGTCCACTACATTTTTTTGGTCCATTTGACGAAAAGGTTCCTATTATTAAATAACCACTTACACATTTTGTCGCTATTTTAATATATTTATTTATCTGTTGGTTCGTAGTAAGAAAATGAAAAGTTGCTCTGTCGTGCCAAACATCAAAAGTTGAATGAGGCTCAAATTCGGTAATGTCGCTTACAATCCAATTAACTTTATTTGCTTTTGCTCCAAGTCGCGCTTTTGCTTTTTCGAGTGATTTAGAAGAAACATCAAGTACAGTAACATTTTGAAATCCTGCATCAAGTAAGTAATCGACAAGTTTACTATCGCCACCTCCAATATCTATAATTTTCGCAGATTTCTTTAGTCCGAATGAAAGTATAAATTCAAGCGAAGTTTTTGGTGTTTCTTGCGTCCAACTGACTTGGTCTGGATTTTTAGTTTCGTAAACTGTTTCCCAATGTTTCTTTCTGTCNNAATATTGCTAAAAACACCTTAAATCTTATCCAAAAATTTACGGTTTTTATCAATTGCCTTTTTAAACTGTGAAGACGTCATTCCTGTAACTTTTTTAAATTGGTTACTCAAATGGGCCACACTACTATAATTAAGTTTAAAGGCTATTTCACCCAAGGTTAATTCATCATAAATGATGAGTTCTTTTATACGCTCAATTTTTTGGTTGATAATGTATTGTTCAAATGTGATACTTTCTACTGAAGAGAATAATGAACATAAATATTTATAATCAAGATGAATTTTTTCGCCTATATAATCTACCCATTTAACGTCCAAATCTCCCGAAGAATGATGGATTTTATCCACCACTAAATTTTTCATTTGTTCAATAAGTTGACTTTTACGGTCGTCAATCAAACTAAATCCTGAATTTTGAAGTGCTTTTGAAAGACTATTTTTGGTCTGTACATTTAATGAAGAAACTAATTTAGCCTCTCCCAATTTGATAGAAACATAAGGTATTTCAAGTTGTTCCATAATATTGGACACTGCCGAGATACATCTTGGGCAGACCATATTTTTAATATGGATAGTTTCATTCATTTTCTATTTGTTTTAAAACAATGTCATTCCTGCTCTTGAAAGAGAATAATAATAAGCCAGAACGGTTGCTAATATAACAATGATTATTATTGCAATTATACCAATAATTTTATCTTTTTTTGATATATTACTTTTCAGTTGATGCCTATTTTTTATATTTTTTCTTCTATTTCTTCTATTTTCACTCACTTTTTTTCAATTTTATAATTTCCCTAATGCTAGATGAAGATATGTACCACAGTAAAAAAGCGCTTAAAACTGTAATTAGACCTAAAAGAGAAAAGTCTTTTAAGATAATTGTATTGAAATTGTCCCGGCCTTCATAATCCATTGTATGCGTCATCCTTAAAAAGTCGAGCCAACATTAACTACGGCGTCTTACTTTTTGGCATTTTCCATCAAGCAAGAAACATAGACTTTAAGTGCTTCATCATTAATATAATACATCACATAAGCTTGTAATAATCCCTCACGATATTCAGGTTTTTATCTTCTTCTAAGATTCGCTCTACAGTGGTGATTTCCATATCCTATTTCATACTCTGTTTTGTGTCATAAGTACATTCACTTGTCTGTAAGTCGGTTTTTACTTTCAAAAAGGTGATGTACATTTTCATTCTTTGCTTTACTTTAATCATCTAATCAAAGTTATTATTTAATAACAATTCCTATTTCTAATTTTAAGTGCTTGTACCTCTTTTATTTTTTTAATATAAAAAATACATAGTTATTCCAATTTTAGAATCAATTGATAAAATTGCACTTCTATGATCTTATCTAAACCCTCTATAACGGAATCCAAACCCGTTTTTGAAACCAAAACCTGTCCCGTTGCACTAATTAAGCAAGACATACTTACGCCTTGTTCTATATGAGTAATGGTTGCTTTAAATTGTGATTTATAGGTTTTCCCTTGATAAGTAACATCTACCAGCCAATTAAAACTAATAGGATCGTGCCGTTTTGATAAAAAATCTACGGATGGAATAGCACCCCTAAACTGAAGGATTAACGGATCTTCCCGCTCTTGAATAATGGTATTTATATCAGAAACATCTGTTACTAAGGTTTTAAGGTCAAGGACACCCTTAACCACTTTAGAATCATAATCAAGATATAAAGACAGGTTATGGCTTTCTGCCTTAATAATCTTACCATCAACTAAAGTCATCATCTCAATATGTCCATCATTGGTTTTATAAATTTTTTGGGCCATAACCTCACAAAATGTTATTAAAATAACTGTGAATGTCAATAATTTCGTTTTCATAATGCTTGTTGTTACTAATTGTTTTTCTATATAAAATAATTATAGCTATTATCCGCTCTTCTCAATATTAAGTCAAACTGATTTGGCTATTTTATCCATAATGGAAAGGTCTGTTCCAAATTTGCAAATGGCATCACAATGGGTTCTTAATTCAGAAAACAGAATGTATTTTATATGTATTTTAGAATTTTTAATTACTGGTCGATTTAATTGATGTACAACATCTTTTTCACGATGGTTTGGAATGATGATATAAAAAACTTCATCGCCATCTGAAATACTAAAATATAAATCTGATAATCTTAAAATTCCTGAATAAATACTGGTACTTTTTTCAACTTCAAAAGCACCAATAATATTATTAGTTCCCTTTTCAAACCATAGAACATCAATAAGTTTTATGGTGGTTTGCGTTTCCTTATTACAAGGAAGTTCGGGGAAGGTAGGTATTGAAATAAATGAAAAACTTTGTCCACCAAAAGATTTACTTTTATCGTTACTGGCAGGNNCTTCTCTTCCAGTTTTGCTTCCTGAATTTCCTTTTGTCGTTTTACAATATTTTTTTCGAGTTTGATTCTTTCGGCTTCACTTAAATATTCATCGTTACCTATCAGCATTTTTTGGGTTCCAATTTCGAAACACAATCCTGCTATGGCGCCCAAATCGTTTGAAAGTTCAGTTTTGTTATTATTATTGGTCTCCATTAAGGTTTCCCTGATTTTTAGGTATTCTGTCCAACTCCCTAACTTTTTCTTATCCTTAAACAGAAAATTAAACCCGTTTAGGATGGCCGTGTTAAATGGTGGGAACCATCTTGGGTGCAAGAAGTATAAAATACTTGCCACCGCTGGCCCCAGGCCTTTAATTCTGAGCGCATCCAACTTTACGATTTCCCTTATAACCTGCTCTTCCGTTTTGGCATTGATACAATTCTCAAGGAATTGGCCAAAGGCTATTTTATTGGCCTGATTTTCATAAATATCTGGAATACGTAATTTTGGTTTCCAATAAAAAGGATGTGCTACACCAACAAATACTTGTTTCTGCTCTGCTATGCAACTTAAAACAAACTCTAAACTACTTTCCTTAAAATCGTTTGGGAATGTTTTATTTTTGATATCCGCAATTACCTGTAAAACACCTCTTCTAATAGTCCTAAATGCTTTTAATCTCTGGTCGTTGTCAACAAACCAAGTATTGTAAACACTTTCTGAATCAGCTTTATACTGATGGATTATTTGAGTGAAGTTGGTCATTACTTATTGTTTTAACTTTTTAAATACTTTCATAATTATTGGTTTAGAAGCTTTATTTATCAACATGTATTCGGTTGATATTTGCAATGCCGAAGACCAAAACGAAAAAGCTCAAAAAGACTTCTAACATTACCACTATTTTTCCTGAAACAGAGATAGGCACAATATCCCCAAAGCCAACTGAAGAAAACGTGATTAAACTGAAATATAAAAACTCAAAAAATTGGCTGAAAAAGGAACTATTTCCTGTTAGGGATGTTTTAAAACTATCAACATCTGTGATATATAGGGCGTGATAATCTAATGAAAATGAAAACACTATTAAGAGGATTAAGACCCCAAAAAGTGTTAGCACGTGACTTAGCTTATGGCTTTCCCCAATTATTTTACTCAACTGGATAATAGTTAGGCGTACAATAAAAAAAGTTTTCAATGATGCCAATACTACTATGATGTAGGGTAAAAATGAATGAGTAACATCAAGGAATGTGAACAAGACATAGCTAAGCGATATAATGACAACCAAGGTTATCGTTAATAAAACCTTTTTAAATAGCTGTTTGTAAAAGCCATCACACTTAATTAGATTACTAGTTTTTTGCATATTTATATGATTACTTTTTACCAAATAACTGAAGAAGCAAAGCTCCCACAACTATAAAAGCTATAACTG
>DINS01000001.1:0-3425 GCA_002426015.1 Flavobacteriaceae bacterium UBA5534 | reverse complement strand
CTATTAATTTCATTTAAACATGAAGTTTTAGTCTCTTTATCAAGCTGATGAAATACCAATGAACTGAATACTTTATCAAAAGTATTGTCCGCATATGGGAAAATAGTTCCATCATATAGATCAAGCTTGATATAAATTTTCCTTTTAGTTAATTTTTCTTGAGCAATATACTTTACCTTTGGATCAATGTCTAAACCTACGTATTGAGCATTTATATTTCTCTCGGTTGCTAAAATCAAATTCTGACCAGTACCAAATCCAAATTCAAGAATTTGTTCGTTATCACCTGGATTTAAGTAATCAATCAATTTATTTCTAAATTCTTGCTCTGGCATTGTGAATTTGATAGCCCTATCATAAAAATTTGTTAGCCAATTATAGCCTAAGGCGGGTATAAACTCTTTGTTATTATCTCCTTTCATTTTAGCTAGTTAATACTGGGTTAATAATTATAAATTAACAACATTAATAAGATGCTGCAGCAAAGTACTCAAAGCTATAAATGCTATTACTATGTGCTGCAAATAATTAAACCAGTTCTTAAGATCAGTTTGTTTTGCTTTTTTCTCACAACCGCTTTCACAACATTCTTATATCTATAACCCTAATTAACTTTACTGGTTTGCAAACGGCTTAAACCATTTAAAATGATACCTAAAAATGAGAGCAAGACGGTTTTCAATCAATCAAAAAAAAAAATAAGTCTTCCTCTCAAATTCAAGTATGTTTCATTAAACTTCCCTTTTTCAAAGCTTTTGTTATGCCTGACATGGAAAGAGAGACACTATTAACTAATTTAGGAATTTATCTCTCTTCCTTGTACAGGTCGCTATGATCAGATCAGCATTTTTCCAAATTTCTTGTGCCTAAAAAGGGAAAGGTTTATGACTAACCATCAACAATTTAACCTTTCCCAAACTAGGACTTTTCCAATACCGTAAAATGGATTTTTTTAACTAATGACCAGTCAAAAAATCAAAAGTTCCGTTTCCTTTTTTCACGTATTAGACATCTCTTTACTTTACACCAAAGGATGTAAACTAATTGTTAATCTCCTTTTGTACTTTACCACATTTAAGCATTTTACTACCGTAATATGGGTTTTTAACTTCGCTGCTTGTACTTAACCAAGCACTTCCTTTATCATACATTGGGCAAAATTGTTCGTACAAGGTGTTTTTGGTCCCTGTAATGGCCACCATGTCGGTAATGTCCTTGCTCAAGGTTTTAAAGTGCTCACGTTGGTGGTCCAATTCGCTTTTTGCAATATGCTCGGCGTGCTCGGTGGCATCTTCTACGATATCGGCCAGTTCTTTTTGCTCTTCGGCCGTATATTTTGACTTGTCAAAGGCTTTTAGTGAGGCCACCAATTTAGAACCTGTTTGAGCTGCCTTTTTGGTGTCATCTGCAACCAGGGCATCTTTTAGGCTGAAATAGTCAGCCAAAATTGCTTCAGCCTTTGCATCGCTATTTTTATCCATCATTTTACCATGATCCATTTTCATATCTCCATGATCGTGGTCCATTTTTTCTTTTTCCTGTGCATTGGTAAAAGAAACTGCTAACAATAGCATTGCTGCTATACTCATTTTTAAATTTTTCATTGTTCTCATTTTAAATTATTGTTTATTTTTCAGTTCAATTTTCTTTTTCAAGCAGTATGTTTACGCCTAGGTCGTGCTTATCATCAACCTTAAAAAACAACTTGCTTGGTCGTTCTATATTATATTCTGTAATCAATAAGTCCCAAGATGAGGTCAAACGAATGGCATTGCCTTCGGGGACCAGTTCAATGTCCACAACCATTTCGTTTGTTGTTCCTGCAAGGGTGAAATCGCCCTTAACCTGCAGCACCTGTTTGGTTTTTACTGTAGCATCATAATTTTCAATAAATTTGCCTTTAAAAAGCACATTCGGGTTTTCATCTACATTTAACAGCTTATACATATCCCTATCCCTTTTGTCCACTCCTGTTTTAATTGATTTTACAGACAGACTAAACTCCAATAGCCCTGTTTCAAAATTGACTTTACCTTTTAATTGATTGGATTCGCCAGTATAAGAATTCAAAGTCATTTTGGCCTTGAAAAAAGCTTTGCCCTCTTCAACTGTATACACCTGTGCCGATAAATTATTGCAACCAAAAAAAAGCAAGCCCCATAGAAAAAGCATTATTATAGGTTTCTTTTTTGATTTCATGTTTTTTATATTTACAGACTATCTCTTAAGCTTGATAACCAATCGGTTATTTCTTTTTTGTCACTTTCATTGAATTTAGCATCCTTATGGATTAAAGTATATGAAGCCAATGGCATTTCATCATCTTCGATTTGACTTATAATTGATTTTAATTTGCTTTTCTTTCTTCTATTTGAAAGGGAATCCCATTCACTGAAGTTCAATTCGGCCTTACCTTTTTTAATGTGGCCCTCCAATAACCAAGCAACGGGCTGCAGCTTGTTGTACCAGGGATAAGCTGTATTGTTGCTATGGCAGTCATAGCAAGAAACTTGCAGCTTGTTCTTGACCTGATCTGGCACCTCGTTGACCTTCATAAAATCGGTTTTAGGTACAATATCGCTTTGGTTGCGCCCCGTTGGCACAAACTGTATGCCCACGAACGCTACCAGCAAAACCAATGCTATGATCTTAACAATTTTCATTTAATTAATTTGCTTTTTTACATTCCCACAGGTCAACATTTCGCTGCCATAAAACGGGTTTTTAATGTCTTTTGTTTCGCTGAGCCAGCTAAGCTTTTTCATTGGGCAATAATCTTGGTACAGGGTTTTTTCGGTTCCCAATAAGGATATTAAATCAGAAACATCCGTGCTCAATGTTTCAAAATGCTCTCGTTGGTGGTCGATAGGGCTTTTTACAATATGCTCTGCATGTTCCTTGGCACTTTCGGCAATTTCCATATATTCGTCATGCGTATCCCCTGTTAATTTGGCCATATCAAATTTAGAAAAGGCCATTAACAATCCTTCTGCTCCTTTTGCCGCAGTTTCTTTATTGTCTGCCACTAAACCATTTTTAATTTGAATGTAGGCATCGATAATTGGTGTTGTTGCTGCATTTTTTTGGGTACTGACGTCAATATCCCTTGCTGCAGAAGACATCTCGCCGCTATCCCCATCATGGTGCCCATCGCTGTTGTCGTGCGTTGCTTCTTGATCATGGTGTCCGTCGCTGTTGTCGTGCATTGAGGCCTCGGATTGTTGTCCTTCTTCAATGGTTTGCTCTTTTTTGTTGTCTTTGCAAGACATGGCTGTTAGGGTCACAATTGCAATTGCCAAAATCCCTGTTGTTACTTTTAATTTTCTCATTTATATTTGTTTTAGTGTTTATTATTTTTAAAGTTTTTCAATTATATTTTTAAGTTTAGCCGTTATTTCATCGGCAATTTCCATCAATTGCTTGTT
>DINS01000025.1 GCA_002426015.1 Flavobacteriaceae bacterium UBA5534 | reverse complement strand
GGAAAAGAACGATTAAACATTCCAAAAATCTCTGAAGCAGATATCATACAGTTAGAGCACGAAATGGACTCAATGAATGAAGCCTTACCTCCCATGACACACTTCGTCTTGCCTGGTGGCCATCAAACCGTGTCATTCTGTCATATAGCTCGCTGTGTCTGCCGTAGAGCTGAACGTTTGGCCGCTGCACTCAATGATTTAGAGCCTTTTCTACCAGAAGCCTTAATATATCTCAACCGCCTTTCTGACTATCTATTTGTGTTGGCACGGAAGTTGTCTAATGACTTACAAGCCGAAGAAATTAAATGGATACCACAAAAAGAATCCTAATAAAGCTTGGCTGTTACTTATTTTTTGCTTTATTGTTGTAAGCCAAGAAAATACGTAAATAGTATACGCTCTTTTTATTAATGAAAATAATTCATTTTTTTCTTGACTTTTTGAACTAAAAATTTATTTTTGCAGAAATTTAAAACGAATAACAAATGTATTGGACATTAGAATTGGCATCTTACTTAAGTGATGCGCCTTGGCCAGCCACAAAAGACGAATTAATTGATTACGCTATCCGAACAGGAGCACCTTTAGAAGTGGTTGAAAACTTACAAGCTATTGAAGACGAAGGTGATTCTTACGATTCAATTGAAGAAATCTGGTCAGACTATCCAACAGACGAAGATTACCTCTGGAATGAGGACGAATATTAAATAAATCAAAAAGAATAGTTAAAAAGTCTCATTACGAGACTTTTTTTGTGCGCTATTTTTTAAAAAACATAACACAAACCGTATCTTTGTTAGCCTTAAAAAGCGAAACAAACACGTTCACTAAAATAAAGTTGACTGTAAAGCAACTTAAAAACTTAAACATATAAACCCAATGAGTTTATTAAATTCAGTATTAAAGGTATTTGTTGGCGACAAATCTAAACAAGACGTAAAAGCCATCACTCCTATTGTTAACCAAATAAAAACTTTCGAAAGCGCTCTAGAAGCTCTATCTCATGACGAATTAAGAGCAAAAACTGCTTTTTTTAAATCTAAAATTGCAGAAGCTAGGCAGCCTTTTAACGATAAAATAGAGAAACTTCAAAAAGAAGCCGATGAAACTGAAGACATCGACCAAAGAGAAGATATTTATCAAGAAATAGACAGAATAAAAGATGATATTTATAAAGCAACTGAAGATACTCTTAACGATATACTTCCTGAAGCCTTTGCTGTCGTCAAAGAAACAGCCAAACGTTTTGTAAACAATACCGCTATTACCGTAACGGCAAACACGTTCGATAGAGAAATTTCGGGATCTAAAAGTTATGTGACTTTAGAAGATGACAAAGCCATTTGGGCAAATTCCTGGGATGCTGCTGGTAAAGCCATCACTTGGGATATGGTTCATTATGATGTGCAATTGATTGGTGGTGTCGCTTTGCATCAAGGTAAGATTGCCGAGATGCAAACAGGTGAAGGTAAAACCCTTGTCGCATCGCTTCCTATGTACCTCAACGCGCTTTCGGGTCGTGGTGTACATTTGGTAACGGTCAATGATTACTTGGCAAAACGTGATAGTGCTTGGATGGCACCTTTGTTTGAATTCCATGGATTGAGTGTGGATTGTATCGATTACCACCAGCCAAATTCTGCAGCTCGTAAAAAAGCCTATAATGCCGATATCACTTATGGTACCAACAACGAATTTGGTTTTGATTACCTACGTGATAACATGGCACATTCGCCAGACGATTTGGTACAACGTCCACATCACTACGCCATTGTTGATGAGGTCGATTCGGTATTGGTCGATGATGCACGTACGCCTTTAATTATTTCTGGCCCTGTGCCTCAAGGTGATAGACACGAATTCACAGAACTAAAACCAAAAGTAGATGCCATCGTTGAAGTACAACGCAAGTATTTAATAGGTGTTTTAGCCGAAGCAAAAAAATTAATCGCTGAAGGTGATACAAAAGAAGGCGGCTTTAAACTGTTGAGAGTCTATAGAGGAATGCCAAAAAATAAAGCACTGATTAAGTTTTTAAGTGAAGAAGGCGTCAAACAACTGCTTCAAAAAACTGAAAATGCCTATATGCAAGACAACAATAGGGAAATGCCTAAAGTAGATGCAGAACTCTATTATGTAATTGATGAAAAAAATAATCAAGTAGAATTATCTGATAAAGGTGTCGAATTTCTTTCGGGCAAGGAAGACCCTAACTTTTTCGTGATGCCAGAAATAGGTACCGAAATAGCCAAAATTGAAGCTCAAAACCTATCCAAAGAGGCTGAAGCTGAAGCTAAAGAAGATTTATTTAGAGATTTTGGAGTAAAGTCAGAACGTATTCACACACTCAACCAATTATTAAAAGCTTATGCCTTGTTCGAAAAAGACATTCAATATGTCGTTATGGACAACAAAGTATTGATTGTCGATGAGCAAACAGGTCGTATCATGGACGGTCGTCGTTATAGTGATGGATTGCACCAAGCGATTGAAGCCAAAGAAAATGTAAAAATTGAAGCGGTCACACAAACGTTTGCAACGGTAACACTTCAAAACTATTTCAGAATGTACCGCAAGTTGTCCGGTATGACAGGTACTGCCGTGACAGAAGCTGGCGAATTCTGGGAAATTTACAAATTAGATGTGGTTGAAATTCCAACCAACAGGCCAATTGCTCGTGATGACAGAGAAGATTTGGTTTATAAAACCAAACGCGAAAAATACAATGCAGTCATTGATGAAGTTACCAAATTATCGCAAGAAGGCCGTCCTGTATTGATTGGTACAACATCGGTCGAAATCAGTGAATTGTTAGGAAAAATGCTTGACATTAGAAAAGTACCTCACAACGTACTGAATGCAAAACTGCACAAAAAAGAAGCAGACATTGTTGCCGAAGCTGGACAATCAGGACAAGTAACTATTGCAACAAACATGGCTGGTCGTGGTACAGACATTAAGCTATCAGAAGAAGTCAAAAAAGCTGGTGGATTAGCAATTGTCGGAACCGAACGTCACGATTCGCGTCGTGTGGACAGACAGCTGCGTGGTCGTGCTGGTCGTCAAGGTGACCCAGGAAGTTCACAGTTTTATGTATCCTTGGAAGATAATCTGATGCGTTTGTTTGGTAGCGAGCGTATTGCCAAAATGATGGATAGAATGGGCTTGCAAGAAGGCGAAGTGATTCAGCATTCTATGATTTCAAAATCGATTGAAAGAGCACAGAAAAAAGTGGAGGAAAACAACTTTGGAGTACGTAAACGTTTGTTGGAATATGATGATGTGATGAATGCACAACGTGAAGTCGTGTATAAGCGTCGTCGCCATGCTTTACATGGAGAACGCTTACGTGTCGATTTGGCAAACATGATTTATGACACTTCAGAAAACATTGCACAAACCAATAAGATAGCTGGTGACTTTAAGAATTTTGAATTTGAACTGATTCGTTATTTCTCAATGAGTTCACCAATTACCGAACAAGAATTCAATAAACTATCTGAACTCGATTTAGCTGGTAAAATTTACAAAGCTGCCTTTGAGCATTACAGAGAAAAAATGCAGCGCAATGCCGATTTAGCATTCCCTGTAATCAAGAATGTATATGAAACGCAACGTGATAAATTCAAACGTATTGTGGTGCCTTTCACAGATGGCGTAAAGAATCTTCAAGTGGTCACTGACCTTGAAAAAGCCTATGAAACAAAAGGTAAGCAGTTAATCAACGATTTCGAAAAAAACATCACATTGGCCATTGTGGATGACGCTTGGAAAACGCACTTACGCAAAATGGATGAGTTGAAACAATCGGTTCAATTGGCAGTACATGAACAAAAAGATCCATTATTGATTTATAAATTTGAAGCTTTTGAATTGTTCAAACAAATGATTGACCAAGTAAATAAAGATGTGATTTCGTTCTTATTTAAAGGTGAATTGCCAAACGAAACCACTAACGCTATACAAGAAGCTCGTCAACCTAAAAAAGACGAAAAGCTGCAAACCCAAAAAGACGAAATCCCTAATATGGATGAACGTGCAGCACAAAACAGAGCAGCTGGCAATACACAACGTCAAGAAGTCACAGAAACGATAGTACGCGACCAACCAAAGATTGGGCGTAACGATAGAGTGACTATTAAGCATGTCATGAGTGGCGAAAACCGCACCTTAAAATACAAACAGGCCGAACCTTTAATCACCAAAGGTGATTGGGTATTGACGGAAGAATAAATAAATTCCTGTCTTTCGACTTCGCTCAAGAAGAACACTCACAGGAATCTAATGAGTAAAAATCCTGATATCGATCGATATCAGGATTTTTTTGTTTCTTGTTTTGACTTTTTCATAAAAAGCTCGAACTTAGTTTAAACTAATACACAGATAACATCTCTCAACAATGGAAACCAAAAAAGAATTGCCACCAGAACAGCGCGAAGAACTTCTGAATATATTAAAAGTCCGTTTTGATGAAAACAGCAAACGCCATAAAGGCATAGAATGGGCCAAAGTGCAGGAAAAGCTAAAAACCAATACATCGAAACTCTGGTCACTCAATGAAATGGAAAGGACTGGTGGAGAACCTGATGTTATCGATTATGATAAAACAACTGACCAATACCTTTTTTTTGATTGCTCTGCTGAAAGCCCTAAAGGAAGAAGAAGTTTATGTTATGACCATGAAGCATGGAAGGCAAGAAAAGAACATAAACCTAAAAATAATGCTTTAGATATGGCTGCCGAATTGGGTATTGAACTATTAACAGAAGAACAATACAGGCAGTTACAAAAGCATGGGAGATTTGATGCTAAAACATCGAGTTGGATACAAACACCTTCTGATATTAGAAAATTGGGCGGAGCACTTTTTGCTGATTTTCGTTATGATACAGTCTTTGTTTACCACAATGGTGCACAATCGTATTATGCAGCAAGGGGATTCCGTGGCTTGTTAAAAATCTAAATATCACCTTTATATGGTAGTTTATCTAAAATAACGTTGGCTTATCAAAAAAAAGTCGAAATTAGATTTTGCATTTTAAATACAATAATCATTAAATGCTATTTAAAGCGTCATTAAATCGTTAATTAATAAATAGTGAAATGAAGAAAATAAACCGTAAGAAATTTATAATATTCGTTGTGGTTCCCTTATTGATGATAATAGTACTTTCTTATCACAATGTCCAAAAGAAAGTTTCAAATGAAGATATTAAGTATATAAATATATATTTAAAAGATATAAACAAAAACACTTTGGCTTCCCAACTATCTTATGAGGAACAAGTGAACCTCATAAAGTCAGTCCAATTTAATGTACTTCATACATCCCCATCTGGAGATGGAATCCCTATGGATCACGAAAGAAGACCAAAAGATCTTTATGAATCTGGACAAGGACTTTGCTTTGATAGGAGTTTTGTAATGGAATTGATTTTTCAGCATTTGGGGTTTGAGACTCGTCATGTATGTCTTTTTAAAGATTGTCCAGAAAAAAGTACGTTTATTGAATTAACCAGCGAAAACACTGAAAACCATGCTATTAGCGAAATAAAAACAAAAAAAGGTTGGTTGATTGTAGATTCAAATGATGAATGGGTTGGCATAGATGATCATAATGCACCTATATCAATGGATAAAATAAGCAATTCTATTTCCAACATTGCTTGGAAAACAAAACCTCCAGGCTACTTTTATACAAATAAAAACCATTACATATATGGTTTATATTCTCGTCATGGAAGGTTTTATAAACCTTATGACTTTATTCCAGATTATAACATTAATGAATTATTGTCAAACCTGAATTAAATTTTTAAAGCAGTAAAAAGTGGCTCTTCTCATTAATGACCATGCACCTATTCAAATATTGACAATTTTCAACAACACATTTGGGTCTGGGCAGTTTTCTAAATAAAACTGTAAATCGAGCTTATTGCTTACGCCTGGGTAATCTCCTTTATAATCTTGAATGTTTCTGATAATCTGAAAATGCAAATGTGGTGGATAATCGCCATTTACCGTTGCATCACCTAAAGTTGCTATTTGTTCACCTTGCTTGACGACTTGCCCAACTCTTAAATCTGCAATTGACGATACATTCAAATGTCCATAAAGTGTATAAAACACAACACCATCGACCTTATGCTCTAAAACAATAGTCGGTCCATAATCACCATAATTGGTATTGTTCTTAAAACTATGGATTTTAGCATCAAGAGGGGCAAATACCGGAGAGTCTGCTGCCAACCACAAATCCAAACCTATATGGATGTTACGTTCGGCTTCTGGATTGGTTTGGTTAAAATAATCACTCCGTTGATAAATGTTACGTGTTTCATTATAACCTCCAAAAGCGACCATGGATTTATTGTTTTTGATTTGATTATTGATATAGGTTTGCAATGCTGAAGACGAACTAACATCAACTTGTTGTAATTGGGCATTAGATTTTGAAAGATCTAAAAAACAATACTTATCTAGAGGTATAGAAGCATCAAGAACCGAGAGAGGTTTGGAACTGATGGCTTTTAGAAAGGCAGAAAACTCAATTGAGGTCATAAAGATTTAGTTTCCTCAAAAATAAGGAAACTATTGCATTGTGACTTCACTAAACTTGGCATTGATTACAATGGTTTTGCCACTCACCAAATCGCCTGTAGAAAATGTAGATACTGAACTGGTTTTACTTTTGGGGTGCTTTAGTTTAGATCGACTGCCTTTGTACTGCAAGTTGTAATCGGTTGTTGGCAACATAATCAAAGCTTCACTGTTTTCTAAAATAATGTTCAAGTTATTGAAGGTTTCAAAAATCTTGTTGATGTTCAATTCGCCAAAACTACCATCAATAACAGCATTCCCTTTAAGATTATTGATACTGATATTGGATGAATTGGAGTTGAGCACTAAACGATTGACAGTGTCAATAAGAGCATTATCTACATAATTGAGCTTTAATTCTCCCAAATTCCAATTGGAAATCAACACAGGTGAATAAGAAACATTGATGGAAGTCTGGCTTCCATCAATGCTATTTGCAGTTAATGCCGAATGAGATATACTACCACGCAAATTGGTAATGACAGAGGCAAACTTAAGTTCACCATGTCTTACATTCATTTTTAACTTTGCCTTTTTAGGCATTTTTATCTTAATCGTTTTTTTGACTTTTGTATTGACTTTTGTTTCGATTCGTTTTGCAATTTCTTCACGTCGTTCTGCCAAGTGTTCTTGTCTTGCTTTTAAATGGTCCTGACGGTCTTTCATAGCCTCTTGTCTCGCTTCCATAGCTTTGGCTCGTGCTTCCATTTCTTTACCAAACTTTTCGCCCCAGGCCTCCATCTTCTTTTCATATTCCTTTCCCCATTTTTCTTCAAACTCTTTTCCCCAAGCTTCCATTTTTTTCTGATAATCGTCACCAAATTGTTTTCCGAATTTTTCGCCCCATTTTTCCATGTCTTTAGAATAGGATTCAAAATCTGTTTTACCAAATTTTCGTCCCCAATCTTTCATTTTTTCACGGTACTCTTTGCCATATTTGGTTTCGTATTCCTTACTCCATCGGTCCAAATACTTTTCACCATCTATTTTATAAGCTTCATAATCAAAATTAACGGCTCCAATACCTTGAGGCAATTCGGGCAATTCGGGCATTTTTGGCATCTTTGGCATATCTTTAAAACGAGCCATTTCTGGTAATTCTGGCATTTCTGGAAGCTCTGGCATTTCAGCCAATTCAAACTCTAAATTTCTCAAAGCCGCGAAAGATTCGGCATCAAATCGGTCTAATCCAGCCCACGAATTGTTTGTGCCTTTAGATTCGATGGTGACTTCATTGCCCGAACCATCGATTGTGATATTCCAATTTTTCAGTTCCTTTTCAAGCTCCTCCTTTGATAGTCTTTCACCTTCAATATAGGCTTCAACCTCTATACTGTTCTTGTTCCATGTATCGACTTCAATGTTGGTGTGGCTCGTATTGAGGTTAATGGTCACATCGCTATTGGCATTCACCGATTTGGTAAATTTTTGTAGTTTTTGCTGCGCAGTTACGCTAAAGGTACTGACCAACAAAAGCATGAGTATCATCTTTATTGTTTTCATCTGTGTTTTTTTTTAGGTTGTCTTCTGAAAATCTTCAGAAGCATTTAATTCATTAAGTTGTTCTTTTAGACGATACAACAGATTGAGGCGCAACTTTAAGTTATCGATTAATGCACTTACGGTCAATTCGTTTGGGCCAGTTTCGGTCAATTCAACTGACAAACGTTTGTACTCATTGTTCAATTCTTCCAAGCGTACAATGTAACTATCAAACAACTCCTTATTTTCCGACGTAAGCTTAACATTTGCTAACTCTAAGTTGATATTAGCGATGTAATAATCTTCCACCTTTTTCAAGTCTGGAGAAACATCTCCTAATGATTTTAAAGTCACCACTTGGTCATTCGGTACAATAATTTCTTCTGGGCTTTTCAAAAACTGATAGGCTCCAAAACTTAATCCGATAAGGATTGCCACACTCGCTGCCATATTCCAAATACTGAAACGTTTTTTGATTGATTGCGATGGGAACTCCTTGTTCAATTTCTTTAAAAATCGCACTTGGTGACCTTCTGGCATTCTGCCTGAACTAACTTTTTGATCATCCTTAAACATTTTTTTAAGATCTTGTGCCATGACGTAAGGGTAATAATTGTTCTTGTAATTTTGCTTTTCCTCTTGATAGATGTGTGCGAGATGCTACTTCTGTAATATCTAAAATTTGAGCTATTTCCTGATGGTCATATCCTTCAATTAAATAGAGCATCACCACGTATTTGTATTTCTCCGGTAGCTGCTCAATAGCATTTTTAACCTCATCTATTGTTATTAAATCGTCCACTAACCAGTCGTCATCAGCTGTATCAACAACATTGAGGTGCACCTCTTCCAAATCGAGCAAATGTTGCTTTTTAGATTTAAGTACATCGATACTTTTATTGATGACGATGCGTTTTAACCAAGCTCCAAAAGTGACTTCTCCTTTGTATTGATGTAATTTGCTAAAGGCTTTTATAAAGGCTTCCTGTACGATATCTTCAGCTTCCATGGAATTCTTTACAAACCTATTGGCAACCACATACATACCATCACAATATTGGTTGTACAGTTGCAACTGTGCCTTTCTATTGTGCTGTTTGCATTTTTCAATGATATCGATTTGAAACATGCTTGTGTGCTACTTTTGGTTATTAGTTGAGTTCATCTTAAAGACGAAGCAAAAATTGAGTTGTTGCAAAATGTATCAATTTTATATAAAAAAATACCAAATTTTAACAAAACAGCGTTATCAACTTTAAACATCAACGTTTTTCAATTATCTTTATACCGATTAATATCCTTTAGTTTATGAATACGTTTTTAAAACGCCTTGTATTAATTCTCACCATTATAGCAATTGGGCTATTTTTATATTCTTATTTTGTTGAAAATTTATTTGCAAAACGTTTAAGCCCAAAAGATATCGTTCGATTTGAATTGAATGATACGGAACTAGAGGTCACTTACAATCGGCCTTCTAAAAAAGGACGTGAGATTTTTGGGGCTTTGGTACCTTTTAATGAAGTATGGCGAACAGGCGCTAATGAAGCAACCACGTTTTCGACCAATACAGACTTAATGGTCGAAGGTGTTTTTGTGCCAAAAGGTGATTACACCTTATGGACCATTCCGCAAGACAGTACATGGAATGTTATTTTTAACACCAAACAATACCCTTGGGGAGTTGATGAGCAAATGCGACCAATGCGAGAGCCAGAATTTGATCTTTTGGAAATTGATGTTCCTGTGCAACATATAGATAATATCGTTGAGCAATTCACCATTGCTTTTGACAATACAACCGATCGTTTAAAGTTGACAATGGCTTGGGATACCACAAAGATTGAAGTGCCCTTGGATATTGTTAAAGAACCTAAAGAATAAGGTAAAACTCAATATTTTGAGCAAAAAGACCAAACCAAAAACTTTTGCTTTACAAGAACAAGAAGGTGTTTCTGAACCAGAAATGACCAACAGAAGTGCAGTCAATACCATAAAAAGCAAAAGAAAGGTCCAACCATCTGTTGATGATTTGGTCAAGGCCATCCGTCAAGGTAACATCACTGCGTTAAGCCGAGCCATAACCCTTGTAGAAAGTACCAATTCAAACCATTTAACCAAAGCCAACGACATCATCAAGCAATGTTTGCCATTTGCAAATGCATCGATACGTATTGGTATTACTGGAGTTCCTGGCGTTGGCAAAAGCACGTTTATTGAATCCTTTGGAAGCCATCTCACTTCGTATGGCAAAAAAGTGGCTGTGTTGGCCATTGACCCAAGCAGTACCTTGAGTAAAGGTTCCATTTTGGGAGATAAAACCCGAATGGAAGATTTGGTAAAGAACCCAAATGCCTTTATACGACCTTCGGCTTCAGGAACGTCACTTGGTGGTGTGGCTCGTAAAACTCGTGAAACCATTATTTTATGTGAAGCTGCTGGATTTGATACCATAATTATTGAAACTGTTGGTGTTGGTCAAAGCGAAACTGCTGTACACAGTATGGTCGATTTCTTTTTATTATTGAAATTGGCTGGTGCTGGTGACGAATTGCAAGGCATTAAGCGAGGCATTATGGAAATGGCAGACGCCATTGTTATCAACAAAGCCGATGGTGAAAACCTGAAAGCAGCCAAACTTGCCAAAGTAGAGTTTAATAGAGCATTGCATCTATATCCTGCTAAAGAATCGGGTTGGCAACCAAAAGTATTACTTGCAAGTGCCTTGAAAAATGAAGGCATCCCAGATGTTTGGAAGCTAATAACTGATTACATCATGCAATCGAAAACCAACCATTTTTTTGACCATAAACGAAAAGAGCAAAACAAATTTTGGTTATTGCAGACTATTGATGACCGATTGAAATCTGATTTTTATAATCAAGCAGTTATCAAAAAAGAGCTTAAAGTTCAGTTAGAAAAAATAGAAAATGGCGAAACTACGCCTTTTGTAGCAGCAGACTTTCTATTGAAATTAACAGATAAACCATAGTTGATGGTACGCTTTTCACACCAAAAGTATTAACCTTAACAACAACCTCTTTGGGCAGTATAAATTAATATCTTTAACAATTCTAACTCACATCAAATCATAATCAAACAATGTTAAATAAACTTTTCCCATCTCGCTTTGCGCTATTAAAAACATTTGTCAGTATTTTTATTTTCTTCTCATTTGTTTTGAGAATTGTTTTTGTTGTATGGAGTTACAATGACACCGATTTTTCATTTTTCAATTTAGCAAACACTTTTATCATCGGTTTTTTGTTTGATTTGGGAACGGTTTCTTTTTTTGCTGTGCCTTATGCTCTTTATCTCTTATTAATACCCAAACCTTGGCATGGAAGCATTTTTGATAAAATAGTAACCTATTTTGCCTATTCGCTAGGACTCATCATTTTCTTGTTTTCATTTTTTGCGGAAGTTACTTTTTGGGAAGAATTCAAAAACCGCTTCAACTTCATAGCTGTCGATTATTTGATTTACACCTTTGAAGTTGTAAAAAACATCAACGAATCTTACCCAATTCCTTTATTGGTTGGTGTAATGCTGATTTTACTATCTATTTTGCTCTATTACACAAAAAAAAGACACTCCTTTTTCAACACTTTTCATAGCCAAACCACCATCAAACAGAAACTACTTCCTACTGCCTTTTGGATAGTCATCGTTCTGGTTTTTGCATTATTTGTGACCAATAAAGATGCTGAACGTTTTGAAAACAGGTATAATAACGAGATTGCAAAAACAGGCATCTATTCGTTTTTTGCTGCATTTAGAAGCAATGAACTGTCTTATACCGAGTTTTACAAAACCATCGATGATAAAAAAGCTTTTAAAAACGTTAAACGCCACTTGACAGCTTCAAATAGTGATTTTTTGTATCCAGAAGAAAACCTCATTTATAGGACGATAACCAATTCCGACAGTTTACATCCTCCGTTAAAACCCAATGTCATTTTTATTTGTATTGAGAGCTTGAGTGCAGAGTATCTCAATTCTTTGGGAGGCAATTTGAACATCACTCCTACACTCGATTCCCTATCGAAAAAGAGTTTGTTCTTTACCAATTTGTATGCCACTGGTACACGTACAGTAAGAGGCATGGAAGCCATTACATTATCTATTCCACCAACTCCAGGACGAAGTATCGTAAAACGAGATAAAAATCAAGGTTTATTTACCATTGGAGAGATCTTTAAGCAACAAGGCTATGAGCGAAATTTCTTTTATGGAGGCGATGGTTACTTTGATAATATGAACACTTTTTTTGGCGGAAATGGATTTAATATAATTGATAGAGGTCGAGGGTTTTTGTTAGATTCTAATATTAAAACAAAGCGAACCAACATTGAGGATGAAGAGGTCACCTTTGAAAATGCTTGGGGAGTTTGTGATGAAGACATCTATAACAAAGTGTTAAATGAAGCTGATAAAAGTTATGAAGAAGGCACACCGTTTTTTGATTTTATCATGACCACATCCAACCATCGACCTTTTACCTATCCAGATAATAAAGTCGATATTCCTTCTGGAACAAATCGAGAAGGCGCCATAAAATATACCGATTATGCCATAAGAGAGTTCATCAAAAAAGCAAAAACCAAACCTTGGTATGAAAACACAGTATTTGTCATAATGGCAGACCACTGTGCAAGTAGTGCTGGGCGTTGGAAGCTTAATATCGACAAATATCGCATTCCTGCGATGATATTTAATGTTCCTGGAGTTCAAAATCAACAAATAGAAAAATTAAGCTCTCAAATCGATATATTTCCAACACTTTTTACGCTATTGAAATGGAACTACACCTCCAATTTATTCGGAAAGGACATAATGCAAATGACCAAAGAGGATGAGCGTGCTTTCATTGGAAACTATCGTAATCTTGGCCTTTTTAAAGATCAAAAACTAATGGTATTGAGCGACCAGAAAATTGCTAATTATTACGAATGGAAAACTGACAATGACGATTTGATACCTCGCGATATTGACAACAAAATGCTTGAAGAAACGATATCATATTATCAAGTTGCTGACTATTTATATAGAAATGAAGGATTAAAAGTAAAAGATACCACCAATTGAAACACATACATTTCATTATAAATCCTGTCGCAGGTTCTGGCAATTATCATATCACTTACGAATTATTACAAAAATATTTTGATAGTGAACAGTATTCTATCGTAGTAAAACATTCAACTTATAAGAGACATGCCATACAATTGAGCAAAGAATCGGTTGCCCAAAATCCAGATATCATTGTAGCGTGCGGTGGTGATGGTACTATTAATGAAGTCGCATCTTGTATGGTAGGTACTAATATCATATTAGGAATCATTGCAACAGGTTCGGGCAATGGTTTGGCCTCTAATCTGAATATTCCAAAAAACATTGTAAAATCTTTGTTGACCATAAAACAACAAAGTATCAAACAAATTGATGTTGGAAAAATAAATGATAAATATTTTTTTAGTAACACAGGCGTTGGGTTTGATGCTCGAGTCATCAAACGTTTTGAAGCATCCAACGAACGAAAATTGTCCAGTTACCTTAAAGCTACCTTAAAAACATTGAATGAGTCCGTAACGGACAATGTCATGGACATAGATACCCACAGCCTGAAGATGGAAGTTAACCCTTTTATGGTTTTTATCTCAAACTCTAATGAGATGGGCTATAATATGAGCCTAACACCCAATGCATCGTTACAAGATGGATTGCTAGATGTTGTTATCATACCAAAAATAGGACGATTGAAATTTATGTGGCTTGGGTTGCTGATGTTCTTTAAAAGACTGCATATCATAAAAGACATTAAAAGTTTTCAAACCGAAAATTTAAAGTTATATAAAAAAGGGAAAGACACATTTCAGACTCAAATAGATGGCGAATACTATTACTTAAACGTCAATACAATAGACATATCAATACTTAAAAAATCGTTGTATGTTATTTCTTGAAAAAATTATTTTACTACTTAAAATTTTCTTTAAACCAAATCACTTGATGCTTTACGGCTTCCAGTAAGCTTGTTTGCGGATTATAATTAAGTAACTTTTTGGCTTTGTCTATATTGGCTTTGGTTCGCAACTGATCTCCTGCTCTTTTGGCAATGACATTAAGCTTAATGGTTTTTCCCAACACCTGTTCAACTGCTTCAATACCTTCTTTGGTAGTATGCTCAACTTCGGTTCCAAGATTAATGATTTCCCCATCAACTTTAGAGTCATTTCCAATAACGCTGACGATTCCGTCCACAATATCACCAACATAGGTAAAACTGCGCAAATGCTTATCACTGCCTTCAAACAAAGGAAATGCTTCACCTTTCAATCCTAAATCTATCAATTTGGTGTACATTTTTTCAGGGCGTTCACGCGGACCAATTACAGAATACAAACGCAATGAACAAGCTTTAAAGATTTCTTCCCTGCTCTTTTGAAGCACTAATTGTTCTGCTGCCAATTTAGTGACTCCGTAATGCGATGCAGGTTTTGGTGCGACACTTTCAGGAAAAGTCGCTTCCAAACCATAAATGGAAGAGGTACCAATATTAACGAATAGTTTTAAATTGGTACACAACAAGGCATAATCAATCAAATTTTTGGTCGCAATGATGTTATTGCTGAAATAGTCTTCAAATGTAGAGCTTGAAGAAATACCTGGCTGGGCTGCAAAATGAAAGATATAGTCCACATCTATGGGAAGTACTTTTGCCAAAAATTCGGCCCTTAAGTCTTGCTTGATGATTTTGATTCCTTTGTTTGTCAATGCTTTTGCATTCAAATTTTTGAGATCCAAGCTATAATAATCTGAAAAATTATCAACACCTATAATTTCGTGACCCAAACTATGTAATCGTTCTGCAGTATGTGAGCCTATAAAACCAACAGCTCCTGTAACCAATATTTTCATTTATTAAACTTTTGCTTTTATATTGCTATAATTCATGCAAGTTAACATCTTTTTTACATAATAAATTATCATTTTTCAACCTTTACGCCAAAAAAGAATATTTTTGTTACATCAAACCAATTCAAATGAATTACAAGTTCACCATTGTTGTGCCAGTTTACAATGAGGAAGACAACCTTGAACGAGTTGAAAAAGAACTGCTTAAATATACCACAATAGCAAGTGTGCCAACAAAAGTATTGTTTGTGAATGATGGCTCAACAGACAAAAGCCTTGACCTTATTGAAGCTATATGCAAACGACAAATTGGCTTTGAATTTATTTCATTTGAGAACAACAAAGGCTTGAGTGCCGCTATTAAAGCAGGTTTTGACTATACGACGACAGAATTGGTGGGTTACATCGACTCTGATTTGCAGACCGCTCCTGAAGATTTCAATCTGCTTTTAAAATATATTGATGTTTATGATTTAGTGACTGGTGTTCGGGCCAACCGTAAAGACTCGTTTGTAAAAAACTGGTCTTCAAAGATTGCCAATGGTATTCGTCGTACTTTTACTCATGATGGTATGGATGATACAGGTTGCCCACTAAAAGTTATAAAGACAGATTATGCAAAGCGCATTCCCATGTTTAAGGGTTTACATCGTTTTTTACCAGCGATGGTCATGCTCCAAAAAGGGAAAGTGATTCAAATTCCTGTACAGCATTTTCCACGTGTTGCTGGTACAGCCAAGTTTGGACTTTGGAATCGGTTGCTTGGTCCTCTCGTGGATTGTTTTGCTTATTTATGGATGAAAAAAAAATATATCAACTATACAGTTAATAAGAAAAGTGAATGAGTCATTGGTTGATTTATAGTGTAGGTTTTGTTGCTCAAATCTTGTTTTCGTCGAGGTTAATCATTCAATGGATTGCATCCGAAAAACAACAAAAAGTCATTACTCCAAGTGTTTTTTGGACCTTGAGCTTGTTTGCCTCCTTCTTATTGTTCATTTATGGTTATTTAAGACACGATTTTGCCATCATGCTAGGGCAAAGTTTGACCTATTTTATCTACATACGCAACTTACAGCTTCAAGGCGAATGGAAACGTTTTCCAATGGTAGCTCAATGGATTTTGTTGTTGATACCTTCTCTTATCGTTATTTATTATTTCAACAATAATAAAATTGATGTCGATTTGCTCTTTAAAAACGAAAACATTCCCTTTTGGTTACTCATTTTGGGCATTATATCTCAAATAATATTCACTTTTAGGTTTATTTATCAATGGATTTATTCTGAATTTAAAAAAGTCTCCGCACTTCCTTTCGGGTTTTGGCTGTTGAGTTTGGTTGGCTCTTTATTGATATTGATTTATGCCATTTTCAGAGAAGACCCTGTACTCTTTGTAGGCCATGGCCTTGGGAGCATTATTTATATTAGAAATATATTTTTAATCAGGAAAGCCAATGTTGAGGACGATTGAAAACAAACCGATTCTTTCTATTGTGCTCATCGTTTTAATAATGTTGGCATTTAGTATTGATAGTTTGCCAGTAAGCATTATGGAAGCCCGCAACTTTATCACTGCTCGCGAAATGATTACAGATGGCAACTGGTTACTGACCACCATGAATGGTGAAGCACGTTACGAAAAACCACCTTTACCGACATGGTTTACTGCTTTTTTTGGATTGGCTTTTGGGTTAAAAAGCTTGTTGGCACTTCGTTTTCCAACAATTATTATGGTTGCACTAATTGGTATATTTACCTATCTGCTCTCAAAAAAAATAGTGAATGACGTTCATCATGCTTTTATAAATGCGTTGATTGTCATCACCTCTTTTTATGTTATTGGCATTATCATCGAGGCTCCTTGGGATATTTTTACACATGGTTTTATGCTTATTGCCATTTATTATTTATTTCAATGGTTTGAAAGCTCTCACAATGCTCCAAAACCCATTCTTTTAGTTGGAATGTTTATTGGCTTTTCCATCCTTTGCAAAGGACCTATTTCAATATATGCTTTGTTACTTCCCTTTTTATTGGCTTATGGATTTACTTTCAGATATAAGCATTTTAAATCTAAAGTCATTCCATTTATAAGCTGCATCGTATTGGTGCTTATTATTGGTGGTTCGTGGTTTTTGTATGTTCGTTTAAATGATCCGCAAACATTTACGGCCATAACCGAACAAGAAACCAATAATTGGCACAGTTATAATGTAAAACCATTTTATTATTACTGGAGTTTCTTTACACAGAGTGGCATTTGGACCATTCCAGCATTTATAAGCTTGTTATATCCTTATCTAAAAAATAGAGTCAGTAATCTTAAAGCTTATCAATTCAGTTTGTTATGGACCATTTTTGCAGTTGTATTATTATCTATCATTCCCGAAAAAAAGTCAAGATATTTAATGCCTGTCTTGCTTCCTTTGGCTATCAATATTGGGTTTTACATGGATTATTTAATTCGCAGATTCAAACATTTAAAAGATAAACGAGAAACGCTTCCTGTGTATTTCAATTTTGGATTGATTGCTTTGATTGCTTTGGCATTTCCACTGATTGCTTATCTGTTTTTGGATGAACAGCTACAAGGATTTTGGTTGCGTTTTATCATAGCCTCAATAGTTTCATTCAGTATTGGTTTTTTTATCATCTTTAAACTGAAAAAGAAAAACATAAGGTCTGTTTTTGGCCTAACAGTCCTGTTCTTTGTGACACTTTTTTTGACAGCTGTACCACTGTCAAAAGCGATGATTGCCAAAAGTTACAAACCTATTACCAACTTAATGCAAGAGCATTTTAAGGTTTATAGCTTTAATTATGTCTCGCCAGAGCTCATTTGGCAGTATGGTGATAAAATTCCCCCTATAAAACTGGATGATGGTACTTACGATTTTCCCAAAGAAGATAAATTTGGGATGGTTGTAATTGGAATCAGTCCTGAAGATTGGGCAATTTTACAGTCTCAATATTCCATTGAAGAAGTCGATTCATTCGACCTCAATACCGTTTCAAAAGAAGAAAAAAATTATAATGGGCGACTTACCTATGATTACTACGTCCTTTCGAAAAATTGACAAGCGTATGCATCAGATAAATATTCAAACGGTAAAAAGCATAGCCAGATATCGCTCCAAAAATCATTCCGCATAAAATGTCCAACGGATAGTGCACTCCAACATACACACGACTGTAAGCCATGAGTAATGCCCAAATTATCAAAATGTATGGCATAAACTTATAGCGATGTCTCAACATCAATGCAGTGAATACTGCAACTCCCATTGAATTGGAAGCATGACCAGAGAAAAAACCGTGTTGTCCACCGCAACCCTCTCTCACCACACGCATACCTCTATCTAAAAGGTCTGCAACATGACAAGGTCGCAATCTATGGAATCCGCTTTTGAACAAATTGGTGATTTGATCGGTAAACAATACCATGAGAGCAACAACCAAAATTGTTATCAGAAATGGTTTTTTGCCTATTTGTCTAAATAACAAATACAACAAAATGGCATAAAAAGGAATCCAGTTAAACTTGGTAGTGTAAGCCATCCAGAAAGGATCCCAAGTTGGAGTTCCAAGACCGTTAAGGTAAAAGAAAAGCTCTGTGTCGTATTGTAATATCTGGTCAATCATTATTCGTTATATCTTGCTATTTCTCTATCATAAAAATCGGTAGCCAGTTGTATTAAGTTTTCCGTTTCGGCGGCAATTTCCTTTTCGTCGTGTTCATCAAATTCTTCCAACCATTCTACATCGTCATTTTCCAAATTTAAAATAAATCGAGGAAAATCTGTATGAATAATATAAATCGCATCCGGAAAATCTGTATTGTCACCAAGTATAAATTTAGGTAGTTCCATATCTGTCAGTCTTTGTTCAAAATTAACTTTTTTGTCAAATAATTAAATCGAATATACAATAATATTGCTGCACTTGTCAAACCAGCTATGAGTCCAAGCCAAATGCCCAAACTACCTAACGCTTCTTCTTTTCCAAAATAATAGCTGATAGGAAAACCTATCATCCAATATGAAATGAATGTGATAATGGTTGGGATTTTCACATCTTGAATACCTCTCAATGCTCCCAATGCAATGACTTGTAAACTATCACTGATTTGGAATACTGCTGCAGCAATTAACAAGGTTGCAGCAATACTGACCACTTCGGCATTATCGATAGCGTTTACTGGGTCATTCAAATTCACATATATTTTTGGCAATAGTTGATGTAAAGCCAAAAAAGTCAAAGCAAAAATGACTGCAAACACAAAACCAACCAAAAATATCGATTTGGCAATACGTCGCAATTCAGTGAAATTTTGGAGCCCTTTTTGGTTTCCTACACGTATCATGGCAGCAACACTTAACCCTGTAGCCACCATAAAAGTCATTGAAGATAAGTTGAGTGCTATCTGGTTGGCTGCTTGTGGGTTTTTGCCCAATGTACCGCTCAACCAAATGGCAGCTGTAAATATGGCCACTTCAAAAAACATTTGCATGGCACTAGAAAATCCTAAATTAAAAACCTTCTTTACCATCGAAGACTGAAGCATCAATATTTTGATATTGGTTACATATGCTTTTGATTTGTCTCTTCCTCGAAGCAACCACCATAAAAAAGCAAGCATTGCAAAGCGTGATACCAAAGTACCAACTGCAGCTCCAACAATTCCCATTTGAGGAAAGCCTAACTTACCAAAAATAAGCAGATAGTTAAGAACAATATTGATGATATTGGCCAAAATAGTGGCATACATTGGATACTTGGTCAACGACAAGCCATCGCTAAACTGCTTAAATGCCTGAAAAATAATCAAAGGCACTAATGATAACCCTACCAAATCCAGATACGGAATTGCCAGTTCAACAACTTCACCAGGTTGGTCCATTATATACATCAATGGTTTGGCTAAAAGCAACATACCAAAGAGCAACAAACTCAAAATAGTGCATAAAAACAACCCATGCTTAAAAGACGATTTACCTTTTTCGAAGTTTTTTTCAGAATCGGCTTCTGCCACCAAAGGCGTTATTGCTGTGGAGAACCCTATACCAATAGACATGGCAATGAACACAAAACTGTTACCTAATGACACTGCTGCCAATTCAGCAGAACCTAACTGACCAACCATCACATTATCAACCAAACTTACAAACGTATGACCAAGCATACCCAACATGACAGGGCTTGCGAGCTTTAAATTATACTTAAATTCTTTGGTGTATTGTGATAAAATCAAGGCAAAAATTTATGAAGTGCAAAGGTAGTTTTTTGCTTTGCCAAATTATAAGGTTTTATTTGAAAAAATTTATAATCCTATGTTCAACACGCGAACACTTATCGGTTGTCAAAATAATTTGTTAATAAGTTGACTGGCAATTAACTGAAATGAGTTTTGGAAATCTTTATTTTTACTGACAATACAGAAACATTTTAGCTATTGTTTTAGAGGGATTAAAAATTTTGTCGTTAAAACGTTTCTAATGAAAGGGGAAATTTTCCCCTTTCATGCTTTTATAACATTAACATATATTTTGAATGGCCTCTTTTTTCATTTTGTAAATTGGGTCTTAAATTAAGTTGTATATGAAATCTTATGTTACTATTTGCTTACTGATTTTGGCAACTCCATTCTTTTCGCAGACATCAAAGGTTGAACCTTTTTTAGAATCAATTGTCTCACAGTTTCCAAATGTTAGGGATATTGCGATATCCTCTGATAAAAATGAAGTCGTGTTTTCTGCCCAAAGTTTTATGGGAGACCTATCGACTTTGATAACCGTGAGCAAAACAAACAATGAATGGTCTAAGCCCGAAGTCATTTCCTTTTCTGGTCGATATTTCGATTTAGAACCTTATTTTTCGAGTGATGGGTTAACACTTTACTTTGCATCTAATCGCCCTGCAGATACGATTTCAAACACAACCAAAGATTTTGATATTTGGTATGCAACCAGAAAAAATGTCAACGATGTATGGTCATCACCCAAAAATCTTGGTGCACCTATCAATACAGAAATGGATGAGTTTTATCCTGTCGTAACCGATTCTAAAAACATCTATTTCACACTCGATAATCCAAACCTAAAGCAAAAAGACGACATCTATGTCAGTGAATTTGTTAATGGAGTCTATCAAAAACCAAGACAATTAAGTCCTTCAATAAATTCTGAAGGGTATGAATTTAATGCTTTTGTAGCGCGAGACGAATCATTTATTATTTACACGTGTTATAATAGAAGTGATGGATTTGGTAGCGGTGATTTGTACATCAGCCATAAATCTGAAAATGGTGATTGGATGCCGTCTAAAAACCTAGGAAGCATTATAAATACTGATAAAATGGAATACTGCCCTTTTGTTGATGAGTCTTCGCAAATGCTTTATTTTACAAGTAAAAGGAACAAGACAACATCTGTTATAGGCAAACAATTATCTGCTGAAGAATTACTTGACACATTCTATTCATATGAAAACGGATTGAGCAGGTTATATAAGGTCTCCCTAAAGCTCGACTAATTTAAAATTGTCTTCCCAACCATTCTCTAAATTTATAAAGTGTTGGTAAAGGATCTAATAATACCGACTTTGTTTCAGTATTATTGATTAAAAAATTAAAATTAAAAATAAAACTAGGATGTTTCGAAATGTGCTTTAAAACACCTTTAAAACGCTCGTATTTTATAGGCTCATATGTTACACTTTCAATTTTTTGACCTAATGCCAGACGAATAGCTTCCAAAGGGAAATTTACACCAGCAGCTTTGGAAGCCTCTACACTTCCCCAAAAACGTGCGTTAATTTCGATAACATTATAAGTATTGGCTTTATGATCATATCGTAAATCGATATGTGCTACTCCAGACCAGTTTAAGGTTTTCATCAACTGTTCCACAACCTTCAGAACTTCATCGTTATTCAAAAACTCAACACCAAGATGCGGTGCATAAGGCGTATGTCCTGGCAAATATCCTTTTTGGATGGTATGAGTTAAAATAGTTCCATCTATACAACAAACACTGCAATCGATATCATAACCTTCAATATAATTTTGAATGAAGTATCCATCTTGGTGTGTATTCTTGTTTATGTAATCCTCTATTTGCTTTTTGGAATTGAACTTAACAATGCCATCGCCTCCTTTTTGGTTAAAAGGCTTCAATAAAACCGGATAACTTATGGAATTACCGTTGGTCAATATTGATTCATGGTCTTTAAAAAGCACAGATTGAGGATACGGAATTTGATGTTCAAAACAAAACTCACCGAGCTTCATCTTATTGATTGCTATATCAAAAGAAGGTTTAGGGGGTAAATGAACCACTTTAGCTCGTTTGGAAACTTGTTGAGAGTAATCTATAAAAAACTTGATTTCAATCTCGGCAATTGGTATGACTACATCTATTTTGTTGGCTATAATTTCGGTATTGATAATTTTGAGCCAAGAAGTATCATCGTTTTTTGGGTAAAATCTATAGTAGGACGTATGTTTAGAAAATTTTGTAGCTGTTCTTTTCTTATTTGAAAGCACAAATAACCTCATGTCAGATTGTTTTGCCAAACAATTGATGACGGAAAGTGCCCAAGTACTGTGACCATCAGGAATTAATATATTAATAGCCATTAAAGAATGATACGATTAATTAATGTTGTCAACAAAAATAATTTCTAATATTATAGAGAACTTACAGTCTCTTTTGCTTTATTAAACTCTACCATCAAATCGTCAATTATTTGTGCTGCAGGTTTTATATCATGGATGAGTCCAGCAATTTGCCCTATTTCGAGCTCACCATCTTCTAAATCGCCTTCAAACATGCCTCGCTTTGCTCTAGCTCTTCCCAGTAATGTTTTTAATTCTTCGACTGTTGGACCCTTTTTATAAAGCTCTTGCAAGTCGTTATAAAACTTGTTCTTGAGCATACGTACTGGTGCCAGTTCTTTTAAAGTCAAATGCGTATCGCCTTCTTTTGCATCGACCACGAGATTCTTGAAATTAGGATGTGACGACGCTTCTTCACTGGCAACAAAACGACTTCCAATCTGTACACCATCGGCACCAAGAACCATCACTGCAAGCATGGCACTTCCAGTTGCGATTCCTCCAGCAGCAATCAAAGGAATATCGAGTTGCTCTTTGACCATCGGAATCAGTGTAAGTGTAGTAGACTCTTCACGACCATTGTGCCCACCGGCTTCAAAACCTTCAGCAACTACGGCATCTACTCCAGCTTCTTGAGCTTTAAGAGCAAACTTTACGCTACTCACCACATGCACTACTATAATACCTCTTTCTTTTAACCACGACGTCCAAGTTTTTGGGTTTCCTGCAGAAGTGAATACAATTTTAACACCTTCTTCCACGATGATATTCATAATTTCCTCAATGTTAGGATATAACATTGGCACATTAACACCAAAAGGTTTGTCGGTTGCTTTTTTACATTTTTGTATATGCTCTCGCAACACATCTGGATACATAGAACCTGCTCCAATTAATCCTAAAGCTCCTGCATTGCTTGCTGCTGATGCCAATCTCCATCCACTTGCCCAAATCATTCCAGCTTGAATGATTGGATATTTGATATTGAAAAGCGTCGAAATTTTATTCGCCATTTATTGTTTTACTAATTTGAAGGTTTTAGTAGTCGTTTCTGATGAAATCCTTAATAAGTACAAACCAGATGACATGGTTGACATATCAATTTGATTAAGTGACCGATTTACATATTGCTCAAAAACAACTTTACCAAGCACATCATAGATAATCAATTCTGAATTAGTTTCTAAAGGCAATTGAATCTGAAGGATATCATTCACTGGATTTGGAAATATTTTTATAGTTGAATAAGTCTCTTCTTCTACAGATAAAGCCAATGTAAGTGCCAAATCAAAATCTGGAATTCCGTATCCTAAAAAGAAATCTGGTGTCGCATATTGCGATGCAGACATTCTTATGAATTGCTTAATTTGCTCAACAGACAATGTGGGCGCAGCCTGCATTAAACACGCTACAGCTCCTGCCATTATGGGCGAACTGAATGAGGTGCCATTATTGTTTTCGATACCATCGTTTTCATTAATCACAAAAGGGCTTGCACCTTGGGCAACAACATCTGGTTTTTGAGTGGGTTGAGTCGCATTACCACGTGAGCTAAATGATGCATAGTTTCCTGCCGCATCAACCGCTCCAATAGACAACACATTTGCTGCATCGGCAGGAGCTCCTACAATTTGCCAAGCCCCATTGCCCGAGTTACCAGCTGAATTGACCACTAATATTCCTTTTTCTACTGCAATATTGGCACCTTTGGTAATATAGGCCGTATTGCCATCCATATCAGATGGTGTATAACTATAGTTTGGGTTATCATAAGTGGTATAACCCAATGATGAATTTATAATATGAACGCCAAGACTATCGGCTCGTTCGGCAGCTTCAACCCAATAACTTTCTTCAACGGGGTTTTCGGTAGCACCATCTTCTGTTCTAAATAAATAGTAAGATGCATCTGGTGCTGTACCAACAAATTGGTCTTGGATAAATCCAGCCATATCACTCAATACTTTTGTGCCATGTGTATTGCCTGTATAGGCGTATACGTTTGGGTTTCTGGTGACAAAGTCATAACCGTCAAGCAAGTCGTTATTGTCTCTTAAACGCTGAAAAGAGCTCATCGTATTGACATTAGGAAAACCTGCATCAAGTACCGCTATCACAATCCCTTCACCTGTATAATCGGCAATATGAAGATTATCAAGATTTAGCATTTGAATTTGATTTTGTGAATTACCATAAGTAAAATTGACTGATGTTTCTTCTACTTCAAATTTATCTTGCTGACTTGAAGAACGACCTGCTGTATTCAAACCTTTATCTGCAAAATCAATATGGTCAACAAAACTTAAAACTGCCAGCGCATTGATATCGGCCTCACTACCTCTTACGTGCACAGCATTGAACCATTTAGATTTTGCCTTAACTGTAATTCCAGTTTGTGCTTTGAGCTGCGTAATATAGTTTTCGTTGACAGGCACATCTCGAGCGTCAATTGGAATAGCATGTGCGTTTTTTCGATTGATGGCATTTTGACTTAAAATTGTGATAGGATTTGCAATAGAAGATGCCACATTTTCCTTGTCTGTAAGATACACCCAAGCATCTTGTTGTGCATGGAGAAAACCTTGGCACAAGACCAACAGTATCAGTAGTAATTTCTTTTTCATTTGCTATAATTTGGGAAAATTATTACTGCAATTTAAGAAATAACTCCCGAACCAACTAATTCATCATCTAAATACCAAGCTACAAACTGTCCTTCAGTGATTGCTGATTGAAAATCTTTAAACTCAACATATAAACCATTATCAACTTTATGAAGCGTAGCATCTTGTAACGGTTGACGATATCTGATGCGAGCTTTGACATTCAAGGTTTCATCGATTTTCAAAGCCAAATCTTCACGTATCCAATGCAACTCATCTTCGGTAACAAATAAAGCACGTTTCAATAAACCTGGATGTTCCTTTCCTTGACCTGTATAAATCACATTGTCTGCAACATCAGTATCGATAACAAATAGAGGTTCAAGCGTTCCTCCTACAGCCAAGCCTTTTCGTTGCCCCTTGGTAAAATAATGTGCGCCCTGATGTTTGCCAACTATTTTTCCATCGGTTAGCGAATAATTTATTTTACGAGTTAAATAAGCAAGTTTTTCGGTTTTTGATGTAAAAGCTGGTTCTGTCTCTTTATAATATGTTTTGTCTTCTGGGATTTCGACAATGACACCTTCTTTTGGCTGTAATTGTTGTTGAAGAAAATCTGGAAGCTTTACTTTTCCTATAAAACATAGACCTTGTGAATCTTTTTTATCAGCTGTGACCAAATTTAATTTTGAAGCAATTTCCCTCACTTCTGGCTTTGTCAACTCTCCAATAGGAAATAAAGACTTTGATAGTTGTTCTTGTGAAAGTTGACATAAAAAATAAGACTGGTCTTTATTCTCATCAACTCCTTTGAGCAATTGATATATTTCTTTTCCGTTTTTTTGAATGGTTCCTTTTCGGCAATAGTGACCTGTTGCCACAAAATCAGCTCCCAAATCGAGAGCAATTTTCATAAAGACATCAAACTTTATCTCTCTATTGCATAGCACATCAGGATTAGGGGTTCTGCCTTTTTGATATTCGTTGAACATATAATCGACAATACGTTCCTTATATTGCTCGCTTAAATCAACTGTTTGAAAAGGAATTCCTAACTTATCAGCAACCAACATGGCATCATTACTATCGTCCAACCAAGGGCATTCGTTCGAAATAGTCACAGAATCGTCATGCCAATTCTTCATAAACAAGCCAATAACTTCATAGCCTTGCTCCTTTAATAAATAAGCTGCAACGCTTGAATCAACTCCACCAGAAAGACCTATTATTACTCTTTTCATGTTGCAAAATTAAGAAATAAAAAAAAAGCAACCTATTAAAGTTGCTATTATAAATAATAATGGTGCTAATAGATTTTTGCTATTGTTTTATAGGGTTTTTGCTATAAGTTGTAAAATCTTTTTCTTCAGTAAACTTGCCATTTTCGTAATACTTCCAAATACCATGTTTTTGATCATTCTTGTAGCTTCCTTCTGCCAACAGTTGGCCTTTGGCGTTATAATATTTTGAAGGGCCATGCAATAAGCCATTTTTATAAGTAAACTCCTTAACTATAGTTCCATTGTCAGAATACCATGTTGAAACTCCATCAATTTCACCATTAACATATGTTGATTTTTCAGCTAGCTTTCCATTTTCATAATAAACTAATTTGTCACCATGTAGTTGTCCTTTGTCATTATATTCTTCAGTGCTTAAAATACCTTTTGTTTTATTCTGATAATATGTCCATTTTCCAATGAACAGCTTATCATCCATCATACCTTCACTAATGAGCTTACCAGTTGATGAATAGAACTTAACTTGAATCTTTGTACTGTTTGGAAGGAACTCTCTAGTAGCACTTAACTTGCTTTTGCCATCAACTAATTTGTAGAATTTAAAAGTCCCTACTTCCCTTCCATGTTCGAAAACACCTTCATAACGTGGCTGATCTGAACCTTCAAAATTTTTTTTCCATAAACCATGACGCTCACCTTTTGCATCAATTTGATTGATATCCTGCGCAGTAACATTTGTTAAAAAAAATGTTAAAAAAAGAAATGTAACAATGTTTTGTTTAATCATTTTGTAAATTTGTTGAACAAAATAAAATTATAACTCTATTTAAAACTCAAAAAAATGAAAATTATTTCAAAAATCTCAAAAATTGCGCCATTATTATTTTTGACATTAGTTTTATTGTCATGTAGTAATGATGACACAGAAGTTCAGCAAGAACTTACAATTGTCGAAACAGCATTAGCTACCCCAAATTTAAGCAGTTTGGTAGCAGCACTTCAAAGAGCTGATGGAAATTTAGTTAGTGTATTAAATGGTGATGGACCATTTACAGTACTAGCGCCAACCAATGAAGCTTTTACAACATTTTTATCTGATAATGGTTTTGCAAGTTTAGAGGCTGTCCCAACAGATGTACTTGCAAAAATTTTATTAAATCATGTTATTTCAGGTGAAATTACTTCAACTGATTTAATTACAGGTGGTTCTGGTTATGCCAACACAAGTGCTACTGGTCCTAGCGGAAATAATTTAAGTATATACTTCAATACTTCAAATGGTGTTCGCTTTAATGGTGTTTCATCAGTCACGACTGCTGATATTTCTGCTTCAAATGGAATTGTTCATGTAGTTGATGCAGTTATTGGTCTTCCTACTGTTGTAGATTTTGCATTGGCCAATCCTAATTTATCAAATTTAGTAGCAGCGTTGCAGTCTGCTGATTCGCAAAATCCATCACCAAATTTAATTGGTACTTTATCAGGAACCGGACCATTTACAGTATTCGCCCCAACTGATGCAGCTTTTGGTAGTTTATTGACCGAGTTAGGAGCGTCAGGTTTAGGTGAAATTCCACCTTCAACAGTACAAGCTGTATTAACTTATCATGTTGTAAGTGGAAATGTAACATCTTCTCAATTAACTTCTGGATCTGTAGCAACACTTGGTGGAAATGTTACAGTAAATGCATCAAACTTCACTATTACTGATCCTAACAATCGAGTGAGTAATATTATAACGTCATTAGTTAACATACAAGCATTAAATGGTGTTGTACATGCAATAGACAAAGTTATTTTGCCTCCACAATAGTTAATAGTTTTTTTATTTTTATTGATTAGATTAGTTAGCAGAAAAAGCCTCTGAAATTTCAGAGGCTTTTTTATTTAATCTTTAAAAAATTTATTTAATCTACTTTAAGACTTTAAATAGATTAATTACACGCCCTTATCTTTTCAAGGTAAAATGGG
>DINS01000017.1 GCA_002426015.1 Flavobacteriaceae bacterium UBA5534 | reverse complement strand
GCTACACATTCACAAGCTTTTGAGAGTTGGTTTGCTAACACTCCTGGTTTAAAAGTAGTTGTACCATCAAATCCTTACGATGCAAAGGGATTGTTAAAATCTGCAATTCGTGATGACGATCCAGTTATTTTTATGGAAAGCGAGCAAATGTATGGTGATAAAGGTGAAGTGCCAGAAGGAGAATACACGATTCCGTTAGGTGTAGCAGAAATTAAGCGTGAAGGTACAGATGTCACAATAGTATCTTTTGGTAAAATTATAAAAGAAGCCTATAAAGCTGCTGATGAATTAGCAAAAGAAGGTATTTCTTGTGAGATTATAGATTTACGTACAGTAAGACCTTTAGATAAAGAAGCAGTTTTAAAATCGGTTAAAAAAACAAATAGGTTGGTAGTTTTAGAAGAAGCATGGCCTTTTGGAAATGTATCTACTGAACTAACTTATATTGTACAGTCAGAAGCTTTTGATTATTTAGATGCTCCAGTTGTAAAAATTAACACAGCAGATACTCCTGCACCATATTCACCTGTTTTATTAGAAGAATGGTTACCTAACAGTGACGAGGTCATAAAAGCTGTAAAAAAAGTAATGTATAAATAATTCGCATTTTTTTGCGTTATATAAACTTCATTTACATTCGTGAGAGATGTTTGCACGATTGTTGATGAAGTTTTTTGATTATGAAAATAAAACTACTAGTCCCATTTTTTTTTCTCGGAATTATTTCCGTTTTAGCCCAAACCAAAATAAGCGGTTACGTGTTTGATGAGCAAAATCAGGCAGTACCTTATGCCAATGTTTTCTTTAAAGGCTCAACCGAAGGTACCATTACTGATGAAAACGGCAAATTTTATCTAGAGTCTTCAAATACTTGGGAGACTGTTGTGATATCATTTTTAGGTTATGAAACGCTTGAGGTAACCCTCGCTAAAAAAGTGAACTACGATTTAAAATTTGTACTTAAAGAATCAGCATCATCACTTGATGAAGTGGTTATTGTCACAGGCAAACAATCTAAAAAAGAGGCTGAAAACCCTGCGATACGGATTTTAAAGAAAATTTGGGAACGCAAGCGACAAAACGGATTGCGACAATTTAAACAATACGAATACGACAAGTATGAAAAAGTAGAGTTCGACCTCAATACCATCGACAGCGCACTTATAAAAAGTAAGCTATTCAGAGGTATGGAATTTGTTTTTGAAGAAGTTGACACCTCAAGGATAACAGGCAAAACCTATTTGCCAATTTTTATCAACGAATCCTCAAGCAAGGTTTATGGCGACAATACGATCAAAAAAGAAAAAGAAGATTTAAAAGGAAATAGAAATTCTGGCTTTAGCAATAACCAAGTGATTATTGATTTTGTGGATGATCTGTATTCAGAGTTTGATATTTATGACAACTATTTAAAATTCTTCGATAAAAGTTTTGTGAGCCCAATATCTCGAACAGGCATCAACACATATAACTATGTGCTTTCTGACAGCTCATATATAGACAACAAATGGTGCTACAACATTATTTACTATCCAAGACGCAAAAATGAACTGACTTTCAAAGGTGATTTTTGGGTGAATGATTCCACTTTTGCCATTAAAGAAATTAATCTTCAAGCCTCCAAGAGTGCCAATATCAACTGGGTAAAAGAAATTTATATCGAACAAGAATTTGAAGTGCTCAACGACTCGGTCTTTCTTATAAAGCGCGATTACATGCTTTCAGATTTTGCATTGAATAAAAAAGAAAAATCGCGTGGAGTTTATGGGAAGCGAACTACTTTATATGATAATTATAAGTTCAATATCCCAAAAACAGAAAAATTCTACTCTGAAGAAGTTTACAACTACAATGAAGATGCCTATAATAGAGATGATGCGTTTTGGGAAGCGAACCGATTGGAATCGTTGAACGATGACGAAAAAGGTGTTTACAAGATGCTGGACACTTTAAAAACGGTCAAAAAGTTCAAACGATTATATAATTTGGGAAGTATTCTTGCATCTGGTTATGTAGAGTTTTCGAGTATCAATTTTGATTATGGGCCAATTTTTTCAACATTTGGGTTTAATGAGGTTGAAGGCTTGCGTTTGCGTACAGGTGGACGAACCTATTTTGGGCCTAATGATTTATGGCGATTGGAAGGCTTTTTGGCTTACGGCTTTAGAGATGATAAATTCAAATATGGCATTTCTGGTAAGTGGTTGGTCGATAAGAAAAACCGACTCATTATTTCTGGTGGCAATAGGCGAGATGTAGAGCAGATAGGCGCAAGTTTAACCAACTCTACAGATGTGTTGGGACGAAGTTTGGCATCGTCGTCTGTCATGGGTACAGGAACAAACGATAAGCTGACCAACATTAGTTTGTCCACATTAGCTATCGAAATGGAGCCTGTTAAAAATTTAGTGTTTCGTTTGAGCGGCAGCTATCGAACCCTCGAATCGGCTTCAGAAACTTTTAGTTTGGATTACTATACAGATGCATCGCAAACCACGACCGAATCTGAAATCAAACAATATGAAACAGCATTTTCACTGTCCTATTTTCCAAAACGAAAGATGACAGGGTTTGGTGTAGAAAGACACAATGCCAATGATGGTTTTGCAAGTTTCTTTGCACAGGTAACACGAGGAGATAAAGGATTTTTAAACAGCGATTTTGATTATACCAAAGTACAGTTTTCATACATACAGCCATGGGCTCTAGGTGGCTTTGGTCGTTTGACCACAACACTCGAAGCGGGAAAAACTTTTGGTGAGGTGCCTCTTGGGCTATTGAGCGTAGTGCCTGGTAATCAATCGTATTTTTCTATTTACAATACCTTTTCACAGCTCGATTTTTATGAGTTTGTGACCGACACCTATTCCTCGTTGCATATAGAACACAACTTTAATGGACGCTTTTTCTCAAGAATTCCGTTTTTAAGAAAGTTCAATCTACGCGAGATTATTGGCATTAGAGGAGTTTGGGGAGATATTTCACAAGGCAATAAAGATTTGAACGCTTCTGGGTTAACATATGTATCTCCAAACGATAAAATATATTACGAATACAGTGTTGGTGTTGGTAATATTTTTAAGGTTTTCCGAATCGATTTTAACTTTAGAGGCAATTATCTTAATGTTCCAGAAGCACGTAAGTTTGGTGTGACTGGTAGTTTTGGGTTTAATTTTTAAGTGGTTCGTTTGACTTTTTAAAAATCTAACTCGCTTTCTATTTCAGTCTCATCATTACTCATATTCACAAATCTATAAATTATAGTTTTAATTACAGTATCATTTTTTTCTTTAAATCTTGAAGTTAAAAAAATAGAATTTTTACCTAAATTAGAAATGTAAAAATCCATTTTTAATTTATTTAAATGAATATATCTATTAGAATTCCACGTTCCAATTTTTTTATTCTCATTAAATAATATTCCTTTTTTTTTAAATATTAGTATAGAATCTATTTTAATTTCACATTTCTGATCGCTGTATGTAGTATGTTTAAGTCTGAATTTAGAAACAATTAGGTTTTCAATTTCTTTTGATTCAATTTCTTTAGTTTTATTTGGGAAATAATATTCCGTTGAATTACATCCAATAAATAAAAATATCAAGAATAATATACCAAATGTTTTCAATTTAATTATTTTACTTATTGTTATACGTTTTTTCAAGTTTTCTGCTAACTTAACGTATATGAACCCGTTTCAATGATTTATATACAACGTTAAACGAAGTTCGACTATTTTTTCGATAAAGACAAGTCTAAAATATTGCCCAAACCTAAACACTTCTGTATCTTTGCACCCCAAAATAAATTTAGAAAATGACAAAAGCAGGTAAGCTAACTTTTGATGTATTGATAGAAATTCCAAAAGGCAGTAGAAATAAATACGAATACGATTTTGAGTTAAAGAAAATCCGTTTCGACCGATTATTGTTTTCATCGATGATGTATCCAGCCGATTATGGTTTCATTCCAGAAACCTTGGCACTTGATGGCGACCCATTAGATGTCTTGGTTTTAGGTACTGAACCAACATTTCCAATGTGTGTTGTAGAGGTAAAGCCAATTGGTGTGTTTCATATGGCTGATGAAAAAGGGAATGACGAAAAAGTCATTTGTGTGCCAGTTTCAGACCCAATCTGGAATAGTTTGAATGATCTATCAGATGTGAATCCGCATCAAGTAAAGGAAATAGAGCACTTTTTCCAGGTCTATAAAGATTTAGAAAAGAAAAAGGTTGACGTTGGCGGTTGGGGAGATGCTAAAGAAGCTTATGATATTCTCAACAAATGTCTGGCTCGTTACGAAAATAGCGAACACAAAACCAACGGGAACTTCACAATTTAAAGAGAAAACCGACACGATAATCCAAACCCTTCTATAATAAAGTAGAAGGGTTTTTTTAATTCTTGTAGATTTTACTACTTTTGCCTTCGTTAAAAACTAATCTAACTAAAATACAATATGGAATCACTAATGATTTATATGCCAATTGCAATGGCTCTTTTAGGACTGGCTTACATGCTTGTAAAAAAGTCTTGGGTAATGAAACAAGATGCAGGAGATGGTAAAATGAAAGAAATTTCAGATTACATCTACGAAGGTGCTTTGGCATTCTTAAATGCAGAGTACAGACTGTTAGCTGTTTTTGTGCTTATAGTAAGTATTGCTTTAACAGCAGTTTCTTTTATAGTGCCAACAACACATTGGCTAATTGTCATAGCTTTTATTTTTGGTGCTGTTTTTTCTGCTTTTGCAGGAAACATTGGTATGAAAATAGCCACCAAAACAAATGTAAGAACGACGCAAGCGGCTCGTACAAGCTTGCCTAATGCACTAAAAATATCTTTTGGTGGTGGTACAGTAATGGGACTTGGAGTTGCTGGTTTAGCAGTTTTAGGGTTAACAACGTTTTTTATTATTTTCTTTCACGTGTTTATGGGAGGTGTTTGGACAAACACTATGGATATGACCATCGTGTTAGAAACCTTGGCTGGTTTTTCTTTAGGAGCTGAATCAATTGCTTTATTTGCTCGTGTTGGTGGAGGTATTTATACCAAAGCAGCCGATGTTGGAGCTGATTTAGTAGGAAAAGTGGAGGCTGGTATTCCAGAAGATGATCCTCGTAATCCTGCTACTATTGCAGATAACGTTGGTGACAATGTTGGTGATGTTGCAGGTATGGGAGCCGATTTATTTGGGTCTTACGTTGCTACAGTATTAGCAGCAATGGTTCTAGGTAACTATGTGATTAAAGATATGGGAGGAAATATTGGTGAAGCCTTTGGAGGTATTGGACCAATTTTATTACCAATGGCAATTGCTGGAGCAGGAATTATTATTTCTGTAATAGGTACAATGCTAGTAAAAATTAAAAGTAACGACGCTAAAGAAGCGCAAGTTATGGGAGCTTTAAATCTTGGTAACTGGGTGTCTATAGCTTTAGTTGCTGTGTCATGTTTTGCTTTGGTAACTTGGATGTTGCCACAAACCATGCAAATGAATTTCTTTGGAGAAGGTTTACAAGAGATCTCTTCTATGCGTGTGTTTTATGCTACGTTAGTTGGTTTATTTGTAGGCGCAGTTATTTCTTCTGTAACTGAATATTATACAGGATTAGGTAAAAGCCCAATCTTAAAAATTGTTCAACAATCAAGCACAGGAGCAGGAACAAATATTATTGCTGGTTTGGCAACAGGGATGATTTCTACATTCCCTTCAGTATTGTTATTTGCTGGAGCAATTTGGGCATCTTATGCATTTGCAGGATTTTATGGTGTAGCATTAGCAGCTTCTGCAATGATGGCGACGACTGCTATGCAATTAGCTATCGATGCTTTCGGACCAATTTCTGATAATGCAGGAGGAATTGCTGAAATGAGCGAACAAGAGCCAATCATAAGAGAGCGTACAGATATATTAGATTCAGTAGGTAATACAACTGCTGCAACTGGTAAAGGGTTTGCTATTGCCTCTGCAGCATTAACATCATTAGCATTATTTGCAGCTTATGTGACGTTTACTGGAATTGACGGAATTAACATTTTTAAAGCGCCAGTTTTAGCGATGTTATTTGTTGGTGGAATGGTGCCAGTAGTATTCTCTGCATTAGCAATGAATGCGGTTGGTAAGGCAGCTATGCAAATGGTAAATGAAGTCCGTCGTCAGTTTAGAGAAATTCCTGGGATTATGGAAGGAACAGGAAAACCACAATACGACAAGTGTGTGGCTATTTCAACAAAAGCATCTTTAAAAGAAATGATGCTTCCAGGTGTATTGACAATTGGTTTCCCATTAGCAATTGCATTTGTTCCAATGATTTTCGGGATGAATCCTCTTGCTATTGCTGAAATGCTAGGTGGTTATATGGCTGGTGTTACGGTTAGTGGAGTGCTTTGGGCAATCTTCCAAAACAATGCTGGAGGTGCTTGGGACAACGCTAAAAAATCATTTGAGGCAGGTGTCATGATTAATGGTGAAATGACCTATAAAGGTTCTGATGCTCACAAAGCTGCGGTAACGGGTGATACGGTTGGTGACCCATTTAAAGATACGTCTGGCCCATCAATGAACATCTTAATCAAATTGACCTGTTTAATTGGGTTGGTGATTGCTCCAATTTTAGGAGGTCATACAGTTGAAACAGCTGTAGCACACTCTCAAGAGATTCGTAAAGAATATAAAGTTGAAATGCAATCGGTTGAAGCAGATAATGCTAAAGCAGTGATAACAACATCTTATACAGAAGATGGTAAAACCATTACTGAAGAGCAAGTTGTTGAAGGCACTTTAGAAGAAGTGAAAGCTAAAATCACCGAATTAAAAAACAAAGAAAACAATTAAGTTTTCTCAACAGATAAAAATAAAAAACCACATCGATTGATGTGGTTTTTTTATGCTTTATAATTTTAGATTTAAAACAATCCGTTGAGGTCTGCATCAATCTTATTGATGATGCTTCCTAAATCTTCTGGATTGGCCACAAAATCGAGGTTATCGACATCAATAATAAGCAAGTTGCCTTTATCATATTTGGTTATCCAAGCCTCATAACGTTCGTTCAATCGGCTCAAATAATCAATACTTATGGAGTTTTCATAATCGCGTCCACGTTTATGAATTTGCGACACCAAGTTTGGAATAGAACTACGTAGATAAATCAACAAATCTGGTCCTTCAACAAAGGATTCCATCAAATCAAAAAGCGAACGGTAATTTTCATAATCGCGATTGGTCATCAATCCCATTGCATGAAGGTTTGGCGCAAAAATATGTGCATCTTCATAAATGGTTCTATCTTGTATGATGTCTTTTCCGCTTTTGCGTATCATCGAAATTTGTCTGAATCGACTATTCAAGAAATACACTTGTAGATTAAAGCTCCAGCGTTCCATCTGATTGTAAAAATCATCTAAATATGGATTGTCAACAACATCTTCCAATTGAGGTTCCCATTTGTAGTGTTTGGCTAACAGCTTGGTCAATGTTGTTTTACCTGCGCCAATGTTTCCTGCGATTGCAACGTGCATATTTACTTGATTTTTAGTTGGTATTGATGTAGTTTTTTGGAACCGTAAATATACAAGGTTTCATTGGTTACCAAAAACTGATTTATTAACAATTCTTCAATTTTAATAGGAATGGGTTGCTCACTTTGCTTTGACAAATAAAAGAGTTGGTTGTCACCTTTTATTATGAGGTTTCCGTTATCTTCAGCTATTGCTTTATAGCCTTTGTTTTCAATTTTAAAGTCCATGCTTCCAAAGTAATTAAACTTATAAAGAAACCTTTCGGTCAACAACCAGCAAAAGTTATAATTACTGGTCATGGCAAGCACATTCGATACTGTGGGCATTGTCGTAGCTCTGATTTTATTGGTTTTATAATCAAACAATTCCAATTGTTGCGTGTCAGTATTAAATATCCAAAGAGTGGTATCATAACCTGTCGAAACATGTGACACGTTTTTATATGGTTGTATAGCATTAAAATCAATCTTTTTGATTTCTGCCAATCGGTTATCGAGAATGATAGCTGTGTTGAAGTTCTTGTAAAACAGGTTTATCTTTAATGGATTAAAAACATTTGCCGATGAGATGTTGCCAAGTTGCACATTGCTATAGGTTATCGTTTTGCCATTTTCTTTTTTGCTAAACGTTTCATCTTTTATAGTATAAAGAATTCCGAAGTTATCAATACCGACAATAGTTTGCTCATTGAGGTCTATACTTTTTATGAGAATAGCCTCCACTTTTTCTTGAGAAAATGAAAAAATGGAAAAAGAAAGGCAGATGCAAACGAGATATTTCATAATGGATTGAAAATTACAAAAATCAATCCACTTCTAACAAATTAACTTATAACCAAATCCTCTTACATTCAATATTTGTATTTGTTTGTCGGCACTCAATTTTTTACGAAGCTTGGTGATAAAGACATCCATGCTTCTGGCATTAAAAAAATCGTCACTTCCCCAAAGTTTGTTAAGGATTAAAGTTCGGTCCAATACCTGATTTTTGTTTTTTATCAAATGGAACAATAGATGCGCTTCGCGATGTGTTAGTGGTAATTTTTCTTCATCCTTAAATTGGAGTGTTTGTTTTGTAAAATCAAACATATAATGTCCGATTTGTAGGATTTCAGAGTTTTTTTGTAGCTGTGTACGATTGAGTAGATTATTGATTCTCACAATCAGTTCTTCCATACTAAAGGGTTTTTTTAAATAATCATTGCCACCAATTGTAAAGCCTTCAACCACATCTTGAGTTTGCGATTTCGCAGTTAGGAAAATGATTGGAATTGTATCATCTTCAAGCCTGATTTCTTTCGCTAAAGTAAATCCATCTTTTTTTGGCATCATTACATCAAGAACCAACAATTCTGGGAGTTCGGACTTGTATAAACTATAGGCTTTCTCACCATTGTCGCATAGCAGCACCTTAAAATTTCTAGTTTCAAGACTTTCTTTGATAATCATACCAAGTGCAGGCTCATCTTCGGCTAAAAGTATAGTCACTCTTTTACTCATTTGGAAGACTTATTTTAAATGTTGTTTGTTTGTTCTCTAAATCTAGATAAATGGCTCCATTATGCTTTTCGATAATTTTTTTGGTATAATATAAGCCAATGCCAAACCCTTTAACATCATGGGTATTGCCTTTTGGGACACGATAAAATTTTTCAAATATTTTTTCTTTATTGGCTTTGGTTAAAGAGTTTCCGTCATCTGAAATGTAAATCGTAAAGGCAAACGAATTTTGTTCAATTGATATGGTTATGTTGTTTCCTCCATATTTAATGGCATTGTCTAAAACATTATTTAGGGCATTTTCAAAATGAAATATATCAACCTTGGCCATCAATTGCTGGGCTGAAGGTGTAAAATGGATGGTTTTTTCTTTGGTTTGCAGTTGATGTTTTTCAACGATTGTATGTAGCAGATCATCAATATCAACAAGCTCTTTATTCAGCTGCAAACTATCACTATCTAAAGTAGCTGTTTCCAATAATTTTTCGACCATGACATTCAGCTTTGTCAGCTGATCGTTAGACATATCTACATATGCTTTTGTTTTCTCTTTGTTGTCAATCACTTTAAAGTTTTTGATGCTTTCCAGAGCCACACTAATGGTAGCGATGGGTGTTTTAAATTCGTGAGTAATATTGCTAATGAGGTCGTTTTTAACTTCGGCTAACTGCTTTTGGTTTTTGATAATCTTCAACAAATAGAACAGGCAAGAAATGATTGCTAAAATGAGCAAAAACGACAGCAAAATTTCGAGTATTCCTTTTTGAAGAATGATTTTTGTAGCATTGGCGTAGTGAAGCTCTAAAGTTTCATTGTGCTTTAAAAATTTTGTTTTAGCAGTTGTTTTTAGAAAATCGGGAGTAATTTTGGCTTTGTTGTAAGCATTAACGACACTATCGTTCTCATAATGTTTCAAAGCAAAATCTATTGACAATTTTTTGCGCTCTAATTCTTTGGTTAAAATGGAGTTCAGTGATTTTAAATCTAAAGTATCATTATGTATCGATATAAAAATTGCCTTTATTCCTTTTAAAAGCTTTATGCTATCGGAAGCCGATTTGCCTCTGAACATTTTAACCTGCGTGAGTTCTTTATTGGCACCATTAAAATTAAACCCATGCGATGAATCGATAAATTGTGTAAATCCTGCGATGTCATAATCAATAGCATCTTTATAGCCTTCTTTCAATTCTGAAAATATAGAATCTGAATTTATAGCGAATGATTTGCTGTTAAATTCCAATGTGTCCGATTTTATGATCGTCATCTGATTGGCTTCGGCCAAATCGGCATAATAAATTTCAATAGCATTGTCTAAAGCAATCTGCACATCATTAATGTATCGTTGCTTATTTTCTTGATAGGTGTTGTAATTCCAATAGCCTTGTATGGCTACAGTCAGCAACATTGTAATGATAATAAAATATAAAATGCTATTGTATTTTCTTTCATTCATATATCAAATGTAAAAGTTAAAGCAATTTAAAACTAATCGGTTAACACACGTTAACACTCATTAACTAAAAGATTATAAATACTTGCCCATCTTTGTAGAGTTAAAAATCAAAAAACCGAACAAATATGAATGCAATTACCAAATTAATCATTTATGCATTGGCTTTAGTTGTTACCAGTGCAAATGCACAGGAGTTTAGTGGCGAGGCAACCTATAAATCTCATCGAAAAGTAGATTTAAAAATGGATGATAACAATGCAAATGCTGCATTAAATGAGCAAATACAAGAACAGTTAAGAAAGCAATTCCAAAGGGAGTACACGCTCACTTTTAATCAGGATGAATCTATTTACAAACAAAACGAACAATTGGAAGCACCTGCTCCTGCTAGTGCTAACGGATTTAACATTGTTGTTTCTCAAAGCACTGACATAATGTATAAAAACGCAAAAGAAAATAGATACACTAATCAAACTGAAATTTTTGGTAAGCAATTTTTAATAAAAGACACCTTGACCAATCGTAAGTGGGAGTTGGTCAATGAAACAAAAAACATTGGTGTTTACACTTGTTTTAAGGCGATTTTTAAAGATGAAGTAACGACTCAAACGGTTAATGAAAAAGGCGAATTGGAGAGTTTAAAGAAAGAGCGAATCACTTCAGCTTGGTACACACCTCAAATACCTGTTAACAACGGTCCGGAGGACTTTTATGGGTTGCCAGGCCTAATATTAGAAATAAACGATGGCGATTTAACATTGGTTTGTACAAAAATAATTATCAATCCTAAAGAGAAGGTTGAAATTGTCGAACCAAAAAAAGGTAAAGAAGTGACTCAAAAAGAATTTGACGAGATCATGGAAAAGAAAAATAAGGAAATGATGGAACGCTTTCAATCTCAAAGAGGTGATGGTAAGCAAATGATGATACGAATAGGAGGTTAGTTTTTTAAGAATACTTTAACGTTTTGAAGATTAACTAAAAGATGTTTCATGAGTCTAATGCTTGGTAAAACAGTATTTTTATCAACTTAAAACCATAATTATAGAACTTATGAAGTCATTAACCATCAAGTTGTGCGCAACATTACTTTTAGTTACGAATTTGCTTTTAGCCCAAGATTTTCAAGGTAAAGCCTATTACCAATCCAAAACAACAATGGATATGGACAATTTTGGCGGAAGACAAATGAGTGAGGAGCAAAAAAAGATGTTTGCCGAACGTATGAAAAGTATGTTGGAAAAAACTTTTATACTAACATTCAACAGAACCGAATCTATATACAAAGAAGAAGAAAAACTGGAAACACCAGGACAAGGAGGTGGTTTTGGAGGTTTTATGAGTAGCTTTACTGGAGGTGCACAATACAAAAATGTAAAGTCTTCGCAAATATTGCAAGAACAAGAGTTTTTTGGTAAGCAGTTTTTAATAAAAGATTCACTGCCACCATTAGCTTGGAAAATGGAAAGCGAGACCAAACAAATTGGACAATACACATGTTTTAAAGCCACTGCTGTTAAGAAAGTAGACGAAATGGACTTTACAAATATGCGTCGTCGTAACCGAGACAATGACGAAAAGAAAGATGGCGATAAGGTCAAGGACTCAACAAAATCAGAGCCATCCGATAATCCAATGGATGATATTGAGGTGCCAAAAGAAATTTTGGTGACAGCTTGGTACACGCCACAAATACCTGTTAGTCAAGGACCAGGCGATTATTGGGGACTCCCAGGCTTAATCCTTGAAGTGTCTTCCGGCAGAACAACGATTTTGTGCTCTAAAATTGTCATTAATCCTGAAGAAAAAGAAGAAATTAAAGTGCCATCCAAAGGAAAAGAAGTCACTAAACAAGAATACAATGACATTATGAAAAAGAAAATTGAAGAAATGCAAGAAATGTATGGTGGACGCGGTCGAGGCAACTTCAGAAGAAACTAAAATCAATCAAAAAGATTTCCATCTTCATGGAAATAAACCAAAAAATTTTCAATGAAAAAACTAACAATCTTAATGCTGCTCTTGGCAGCTAGCCAATCTTTTGCCCAAATAAAACTAGAAGGTGTTGTCAAAGATAGCATCGGAGCTCCATTAGAACTTGCCAATGTGATTGCAATAAATGAAGCAACAAAAACATTGGAGTCGTATGCAATTACTAATGACCAAGGTCGTTTTAAGCTAGCATTGACCAAAAATACAACCTATAAAATACAAGTGAGCTACATTGGGATGAAGACCTTTGAGGAGACCGTCTCAACCAAAGAAACTGATATTGACAAGAACTTTACTTTAAAGGAAGACAATTCGCTAGATGAAATCACGCTAACTTATGAAATGCCAGTAACTATCAAAGGCGATACCATTATATACAATGCCGATTCGTTTAAAAATGGTAGTGAACGAAAACTTGAGGATGTTCTCAAAAAGCTCCCTGGAGTTGAAGTGAATGCCGATGGTGAAATAGAAATTGAAGGCAAAAAAGTCTCAAAAGTAATGGTTGATGGGAAAGATTTTTTTGATGGTGATACCAAGCTCGCAACAAAAAACATTCCTTCAAATGCTGTAGATAAAGTTCAGGTTTTAAAAAACTATGCTGAAGTAGGCCAATTGAGTGGTGTCACCAACAACCAAGATAATATTGCCATCAATATCAAACTAAAAGAAGGTAAAAAGAATTTCTGGTTTGGTAATATTACAGCAGGTGGAGGTGTTGCAGATGATAATACATTATATCTAGCACAGCCCAAGTTATTCTATTACAGTCCAAAATACAGTATCAATATTATTGGAGACTTAAACAATATTGGTGAAGTGGCTTTTACTCGTAGAGATTATTTTAATTTTTCTGGAGGTTTTAGAGCGCCAAGTTCGCAAAGCGGCACTAACATTAGTTTAGGTAATAATGACCTGGGGTTTTTGTCACTTCAAAATAATAGAGCGAAAGATATCAATACCAAATTTGCTGCTGCTAATTTTAGTTACTCGCCTAAAAAAACATTGGACATAAGCGGATTTGCCATTTTTTCAAATAGTAAAACCGAGTTACAAGAAAACAGTTCAGTTCAATATACAGATCAAAGTTTGAACATTCCAGATGAAGATACCCAAAGTAATACAACACAGCGAAGCAATTTGGGGATGTTGAAGTTTAGCACCAAGTACAAGCCAAATACAAATAATCAATTAGATTATGATATTATAGGGCGAGTTTCAAAAGAATCTCAAGATCAAAATTATTTGTCGTCAGTTATTGGAAACATCAACCAATTTGAAGAGTCAAGCCCTTACAGTATCAATCAAAATTTGAATTATTATTACACTCTAAACGAAAAAAATATTTTCGCTTTTTCCGCACAACATTTAATACAAGATGAAGATCCGTTTTACAATGCCTTCATTGAAGAAAACGCAAATTATAACGATACTGGCGATGCACTTGGGTTAGACGATATGCAAGTTGGCTATGATATTGCACAAAACAAGCGTGTAAAATCAAATCAAGTAGATGCCAAGCTCGATTATTGGAATGTGCTCAATCAAAAAAGTAATATCAATTTTACTTTAGGGACAATTTATAGCAACCAAAAATTTAATTCAGATATTTTCCAGTTTTTAGATAATGGTTCAACATTCAATCCAACTCCAACTATCAACGATGGGTTAGATGCAAATGATATCGATTATACATTTTCAGATGTGTATTTGGGAGCACATTACCAGTTCAAAACAGGTATTTTTACATTTACACCAGGAGTTTCGGCACATGCTTACAGTGCAAAAAACACGCAATTTGGCTCAAAATACATCGATAATTTTTTCAGATTATTGCCAGATTTCAATACAAGGATTCAACTTAAAAAAAGTGAGCAAATTGTTTTTAACTATCGTATGCAAACGCAATTCACCGATGTCAATCAGTTGGCGAGAGGATTAGTGCTCAATAATTACAATTCTATTTTTTCTGGAAATCAAGAATTGCAAAGTGCCTTGTCACACAATCTTAATCTCTCTTATTTTAGTTTTAATATGTTTAATTATACCAATGTGTTTGCAAACATAAACTACAACAAGAGTATTGATAATATCAGGACTGCTTCTACATTCCCTCCAGGAAGCGTAGTAAGAGTGAGTTCACCATTCAATTCCGATTTTGCTGATGAGAGCTTAAGTTTTAATGGACGTTTTCAGCGTAATTTTGGCAAGATAAGAGGAACATTAAACGGGAATTTTAACTACTCAAAATTCAACCAGTTTATCAATGCACAACGTTCGGTCAACGAAAACTATTCGCAAACCTATCGTGCAGGCATCAGTACAAACTTTAAAACAGCACCAAATATCGATCTAGGATACCGTTATGTTATCCAAGATAACGATCAAGGTAGTAGCCGAACAAAGTTTTATACCAAAGCACCATCCATCAGTTTTGATGCCTACATTTTAAAAATGTTCACCTTCAAAACGGAGTATTCGTATAACAAGTTTAGCAATCAAGACAGAACATTAAATAGTTTCGAGTTTTGGGATGCCTCCCTATCTTATCGAAAAGGCAAAGACGCAAAAATGGAATACGAGATTAAAGCGACCAACTTATTGGATACAAAGTCACAAAACCAAAGTACCAATAGCAATATATCAGTAAGTGCGACCGAGTATTTTATACAGCCTCGCTTCCTTACTTTTAGGTTGCGTTATGAGTTATAAACATTTGGGCGTTCAGTTTTTACAAAAAACTGCAGGCTTTCGCAACTCGCTTTTTCTATAAAAAGAGCTCAAACAAATTGCTCAATCCTTAACGCAAACTAAAGAGCCTTCTCAAAATGAGAAGGCTCTTTAAGTTTTAATACCATTTGTTTTTATTGGTCTCTTAATATATGGACAACTCCATTTATCGTATGAGGATTTCCTTGATAATCTTCATAATCTCCACTAAAATTAATATCAATATACTCGCCTACAGCACCAAGTTCATTGAGGTTAAAAACAATATTATTGTTAACTTCAGAGATATTCATTTCAATGGCAAACCCAATACTTTCTATTCCAAATCCAGAATAGCCATAAGTTCCAACATAAGGCGCAGGATTTAAATGACCCTGCATATATAGGCCATTGGTTTGATCGTTACTGTAACCATTTATGTTTAAACCAGGGAAATTACTATTAGGATTAGTTGGGTAAAAATACCCATACAATCCTTCAAGAATGATAACAGGCTCTTCATTGTCTATTTGATAGTTAATAAACTCTGTTACAGTATTGCAAGAGGTGATCGTGCCAATATTGGTTAATGGAGTTGTAAACGTGTAGCTAATACTGTCAGTTGTTTGTAAGTTTACATAATCACTAGCTTTAATTTTAAATGTGTTTTCATCGCTACAACGTAATAAATTAATTTCAAAACTGCCATCAGACACGGTATTTATATAAGTTTGATTCAGGTATTTTAATAAAACATATCCATCGGTAACAGGATTGCCATTACAGCTATTGAAGTTTCCAGTAACAGTTTCCGAAATAATATCAACATTATCAGCTATGGTAATAGAAATACTAGAATCTGTCGAAAAAGGACCTATAGTTGAGGTGTAAAGAGCAACATTGCCACAATCATTTAGATTATAAGCTGTAAGGGTTAGTGTTTCATTTCTTGGTACCAAACCACAGACTTCACCATTTGCATTGGTATATCCACCACGCGACCCATAAGTGGTGCTTGTAATAGTAATGTTTATATTGTCTAAAAGGTTTCCAGCTTCATCGCTAGCAGTTACACATAAAGTAATTGCTTGTGCTGGAATATCACAATTCCAAAACGAAAAATGAGTCACTGTCCCAATATATGCATTACCAACTAACGTGGCTTGTCCGTCTTCTATCCAATATCCATGTGTTTCATCAAAATGCCAAAGCGGTATCGAACTTGGAGCATTGGCCAATAACGATGCATCTAGAGGAACTTTTATTTGGGCAGAAGAACCTTCAGCAATATTTAATTTTTCACCACCACTACCTTTAAGTTCTACAGCTAGCATCCCAAAAGTTTGCAACATACGTTCTTCGTTTTGAGCATTGGCAGCATAGAGCATGCCTGGCATTTGATATTGCATGTCCTCGTCTGCTGGGTCGAGATGATGCATAATGACATTGACACTTCCAGAATAGACCGACCCATCGGCTTTAACATAATTGCCAGCTAAAGTTACCGAAGCTCCTTCTGGCGAGGTTATAGTAGCTGAAGTTCCGCTATTGGTTGTTCCTACAACAGTTTCTTCGAGCAGCATAATGGTTACTTTGTTAGTTCCTGTTGATGGCACAATCGAACGTGAGCCATGTAAATAACCAATCTTTTCAGCTTTAACATATCCAAAACGTTCCCTTACAGTTGCATTGTTGATGATAAAAACGCCATTGGCATCTGTCTGTGTACTGCTATTGCCAATAGTGACAGTAACATTCTCAATAGGATTGTTATTCTTGTCGATAATTGTTCCTAAAAAATCACGAGAAATTTCATTGCCAAAATTTTCAGCAAAAGCAGTTGGATTGTGTTCTTGGCTATCGGAGAATACAGATTCATTGTCATTAAAACAAGATGTTAAGCTTATCGTGATAATCAAGAAAGCGAAAACGGATTTCTTTATAAGAAGTTTCATATAATCTGGGTTATAAAGTTAATATGTTTTTTAATATAACAGTTAAGTAGTCAAAATCCCTAGCTTGGGTTAGCTTTTAAACAAGATGTTAAAATAGTTAAAAGGTTGCGTGTATTCTTACATTAAAATTAAAAATAGCGTATTTTGGTTGACTTAATTTACTACTTAAAAAATTGACAGATAAATGAAAAAAACAATCAAATTAATGCTTGTATCAGCAATGCTATTTACAGTTCAAAATCAAGCACAAAGCTCGGATGTTGTTGTAAATAGTATCGTAAATGAGGCTACTGAAAATTCTCAATTAGAGCGTTTAGCTCACGAACTTATCGATGTTATTGGCCCACGTTTAGTTGGAACACCGCAAATGAAACAGGCAAACGACTGGGTCATAAGCACCTATGCTAATTGGGGAATTTCTGCAAAAAATGAACAATGGGGCGAATGGAAAGCATGGGAACGCGGCATCACACACATCGATATGGTTTTTCCAAGAGTTCAAACGCTCAATGGAATGCAACTCGCTTGGAGTCCAGGCACAGGGCCTAAAGGCGTCACAGCAGAAGCCATTATTATCCCTACGTTTAAGGATAAAAATGAATTTAACGAATGGCTAAAAACAATCAAAGGAAAATTTATCATGATATCTCAAAACCAAATCACTGGTCGTACAGATGATAACTGGAAAGAATATGCTACAGAAGCATCCTTCGAAAAAATGAAAAAGGATCGTGATTCACTTTCCGGATTATTTAGCGACAACTTAAAGAGAACAGGCTATAGCAATTGGAGAGGAAGTGGTTTTAACGATGAAGGCATTAAGTTATTGGAATCTTCCGGCGCAGTGGGTATTATTACCTCCTACTGGTCAAGAGAAATCGGTTCAAACAAAATATTTAGTGCTTCAACCGAAAAAATCCCAACGGTCGATCTAGAACTCGAAGATTACACCATGCTCTATCGAATGGCAGAATATGGTGACAAACCAAAACTTAAAATAGTCGCTGAATCCAAAGACCTGGGAACAGCCCCAACCTTCAATACCATTGCCACCATCAAAGGCACCGAAAAACCAGAAGAATACGTCATCCTTTCCGCACATTTAGATTCCTGGGATGGCGCAACAGGAGCTACTGACAATGGTACAGGGACTATCATCATGATGGAGGCTATGCGTATTCTCAAAACCATATATCCAAACCCTAAACGAACCATCATCGCTGGTCATTGGGGAAGTGAGGAACAAGGGCTGAATGGTTCAAGGTCGTTTGTAGAAGACCATCCAGAAATTGTTGGCAATATTCAAGCATTGTTTAATCAAGATAATGGTACAGGACGTGTTGTGGACTTATCAGGAGCTGGGTTTTTACATTCCTATGAATATCTGACGCGTTGGTTGGATGCTGTTCCAGATGATATTTCAAAACACATCAAGACAGAGTTCCCTGGCTCACCAAGTGCAGGAGGTTCAGACAATGCATCTTTTGTTGCAGCTGCAGCTCCAGCTTTCAATTTAAGTTCGTTAAGTTGGGATTACCATACTTATACTTGGCACACCAATAGAGATACTTACGACAAAATTGTGTTCGATGACGTACGTAGCAATGCGATTTTAACAGCTATTTTAGTTTATATGGCTTGTGAAGATGAAGCTAAGACTTCCAACGAAAAAAGTGTTCTACCTATTAGTAAACGAACAGGCGAACAACAAAAATGGCCAACTCAACGCTCACCAGTTCGCAAAGGTGGTATTGATTAATGCGCATAGTTTATAAAAGCAAAAAACCTCCAACAAATTATGTTGGAGGTTTTTTTATTGTTTGAAGCTTTAGGGTTACAATCCAAAAGCAGATTTCACTTTATCAACATAATCTAGTTTTTCCCAAGTAAATAACTCAACATCTAAAGTAACATCATCACCATTAGGTTGGCTAAAGGTTTTACTCACTATTTCTGGTTTTCTTCCCATATGACCATAAGCAGCAGTTTCACTGTATATAGGATTACGTAATTTCAATCGTTCCTCTATAGCAGCTGGTCGCATATCAAATATTTCAGCAACTTTTTCAGCTATTTCACCATCGGTTAAATTATAAGGGCAAGTTCCGTAAGTTTCAACAAAAATTGATGTTGGTTTTACAACACCAATAGCATATGAAACCTGAACTAAAACTTCATCACATAATCCTGAAGCTACTAGGTTTTTTGCAATATGGCGAGTAGCATAAGCAGCACTTCTGTCAACTTTACTTGGATCTTTTCCACTAAAAGCACCACCGCCATGAGCGCCTTTTCCACCATAAGTATCAACAATAATTTTTCGTCCTGTTAAACCAGTATCACCATGCGGTCCACCAATCACAAACTTCCCAGTTGGGTTGATATGATAGGTAATATCATCGTTAAACAACACTTGAATATGTTCTGGTAGTCCAGCTTTAACTCTCGGAATTAAAATTTCAACAATGTCCTTTCTGATTTTTGCTAGCATAGCTTCATCATTGTCAAAATCATCATGTTGAGTCGAAACAACAATGGCATCGATTCGTTGAGGTACATTATCGTCACTATATTCAATTGTTACCTGACTTTTTGAATCTGGACGCAAATAAGTTATGTCTTTATTCTCTCTCCTTAAAGCTGCTAACTCAATTAAAATTCTATGAGATAAATCTAAAGCCAAAGGCATAAAGTTATCCGTTTCACGAGTTGCATAACCAAACATCATTCCTTGATCTCCAGCACCTTGTTCTTCTTTGTTGGCTCTGTCTACACCACGATTAATGTCTTCAGATTGTTCATGTATAGCAGAAAAAACGCCACACGAATTACCATCAAACATATACTCACTTTTGGTATACCCTATTTTGTTGATAGTATCACGTGCAATTTTTTGAACGTCTAAATAGGTATTCGATTTCACCTCACCCGCAAGTACTACCTGACCAGTGGTTACAAGAGTTTCGCATGCTACTTTTGAGTCTTTATCAAAAGCTAAAAAATTATCAATTAGTGCATCACTAATTTGATCTGCTACTTTGTCTGGATGACCTTCAGACACACTTTCTGATGTAAATAAATACGCCATAGTTTTAATTTATAGGATGTTACGGAAGATTTGACGTTAAGCGTCGAAGGTAGTTTACACTGCCTTTAGCATTTTTTATTGAGGTTGCAATCAGTCAAATCTTTCCTCTTAATTTTCTTTCGGCAAAAGTAAAAAAATAAAATGGATGACAAATTATTTTTAATTTTTATTCAAAAAAGTTTGGATTTTAATTTTTTATAAGGCAATATTTGTATTCGTAAAAGTTCAAAAACGTACTGAAATGTTATCAAGAAAGGTGGAGGGATTAGACCCATTGAAGCCTTGGCAACCCTTTATTTTATAGAGAAGGTGCTACATTCTACTGATTATTTTTTTAATCGGACAGATAACCAAAGAAAATTTCCATCCCTTTCTTGGTGACATATTCATAATATTTATAATATGTCAACATTACAACAAGCTATACAAAATCGCATATTGGTTCTCGATGGCGCTATGGGAACAATGCTTCAACGCTATAATTTTTCAGAAGAAGATTATCGTGGTGAGCGATTCAAGGATTATCCTTCATCATTAAAGGGGAACAATGATTTATTGTCCTTGACACAGCCACATGCCATTGCAGAAGTGCATGCCAAATATTTCGAAGCAGGAGCAGATATCGTCGAAACCAATACGTTTTCTGGTACCACCATCGGAATGGCTGATTACAACATGGAAGAGTTGGTTTACGAACTCAATTTTGAATCGGCCAAAATCGCTAAAAAAGTAGCCGAAGAATTCACAAAAGCGAATCCAAACCAACCGCGTTTTGTGGCAGGAAGCATTGGTCCAACCAATAAAACCGCAAGTTTGTCACCAGACGTCAACCGTCCAGAATATCGCGCCATCACCTTTGATGAATTGCGAATCGCTTACAAACAACAAGTAGAAGCCTTGATTGATGGAGGTGTCGATGTACTTCTAGTTGAAACTATTTTTGACACCTTGAATGCAAAAGCCTGCTTATTCGCCATTGAAGAAGTGAAGGAAGAGCGCAACATTGATATTCCTGTAATGGTTTCGGGAACCATTACGGACGCTTCAGGACGAACACTTTCAGGACAAACCGTCGAAGCATTCTTGGCATCCATTTCACATGTGCCTTTATTAAGCGTTGGGTTCAACTGCGCCCTTGGAGCTGAACAATTAAAGCCTTATTTGCAACGCTTGTCCAACGAAACCGAATTTTATACATCTGCCTATCCAAACGCTGGACTACCAAATGCTTTTGGTGAATATGACCAATCCGCAAAACAAATGCAGTTATTGGTGGAAGATTATCTAAAAGATGGACTCATCAATATTATTGGCGGTTGTTGTGGCACAACTCCAGAACACATCAAGGCAATTGCCGATGTGGCTAGAAATTATAAACCACGCCAAATTCGTGCGGAAGCAGGAATCTTATGATTAAAAAAAGCCGACAGACCTTTCAGGTTTTCAAAACCTGAAAGGTTTTATTTAGCAGCTTATAGACTGAAACTGAAATTATAGAATGAACAAAAACAACAAATATCTAACATTATCAGGCCTCGAACCACTCGTTGTCACTCCAGAAAGCAATTTCATCAATGTTGGTGAACGAACCAACGTCACAGGTTCGCGTAAGTTTTTAAGACTGATAAAAGAGGAAAAATACAGTGAAGCTCTCGAAGTTGCGAGGCATCAAGTGGATGGTGGAGCTCAAATTCTTGACGTCAACATGGATGAAGGAATGCTTGATGGCGTTTATGCCATGACCACATTTTTGAATTTGATAGCTTCAGAACCCGATATTTCCCGTATTCCCATAATGATTGATAGCTCTAAATGGGAAATCATCGAAGCTGGATTGAAAGTTGTACAGGGGAAATCTGTCGTGAATTCCATCAGTTTAAAAGAAGGTGAAGAAGCCTTTATTCATCACGCCAAATTGGTCAAACGGTATGGTGCAGCAGTCATCGTCATGGCGTTTGATGAAGATGGACAGGCTGATACTTACGAACGTCGCATAGAAATTTGCAAACGTTCTTATGATATATTAGTTGACAAAGTTGGATTCCCACCACAAGATATTATTTTCGACCCCAATATTTTTCCGGTTGCGACAGGTATGGAAGAGCATCGCAAAAATGCCTTGGATTTCTTCAAAGCCACCAAATGGATACGAGAAAATTTACCCTACGCTAATGTTTCCGGTGGCGTAAGCAACGTGTCCTTTTCTTTCAGAGGGAATGATACCGTTCGCGAAGCGATGCATGCCTCATTTTTATATCATGCCATTCAACATGGAATGAATTTGGGAATCGTTAATCCGGCGATGTTGGAAGTGTACGATGAGGTCAACAAGGAATTGATGGAGTTGGTGGAAGATGTGTTGTTTGACAGAAGAGATGATGCCACGGAGCGCTTATTGGATTACGCCGAAACCGTAAAAGACAACAAAAAAGATGAAAACGTTGCTGTTCAGGAATGGCGAAATGAACCACTTCAAGATAGAATCACACACGCTTTGGTTAAAGGAATTGATGCTTTTATCATTGAGGATGTTGAGCAAGCTAGACTGGAATCCGAACGTCCAATTGAAGTCATCGAAGGACATTTAATGATAGGGATGAATGTCGTGGGAGATTTATTCGGAAGCGGAAAAATGTTCTTGCCACAAGTGGTGAAATCCGCTCGTGTGATGAAGAAAGCGGTCGCGTACTTACAACCATTTATTGAAGCCGAAAAAGATGGCAAGGTTGAATTCGCTGGAAAAATATTAATGGCAACCGTCAAAGGTGATGTCCACGATATCGGAAAAAATATCGTCAGCGTCGTTTTGGGTTGCAACAACTACGAAATTGTCGATTTAGGCGTCATGGTCCCACCCGAAAAAATCATTGAAACAGCCATTCGTGAAAACGTCGACATCATCGGTTTAAGCGGATTGATAACACCTTCATTGGATGAAATGGTGTATGTTTCCAAAGAAATGGAAAAGAAAAACCTAAACATTCCATTGATTATCGGAGGAGCAACCACGTCAAGAGCACACACTGTAGTGAAAATTGCACCAAATTACAATCATGCCGTTGTTCATATCAATGATGCGTCAAGAGCTGTAACTGTGGTTGGAAATTTGCTGCAAAAAGACAATCGGATTTATAAAGAACAGATTCGTGAAGAGTATGATAAATTCCGTGACCAATTTTTAAAGCGTACGAAGGAGAAAGAATACATTTCCATAGAAGAATCCAGAGAAAATAAGTTCAAAATCGATTGGAATACGTCAGAAATCACCAAACCAAAAGAATTGGGCATCCAAGTCATTGAAGATTTAGACTTGAAAAAATTGGAAGATTATATCGATTGGAGTCCGTTTTTCAGAAGTTGGGATTTACACGGCAGTTATCCAAAAATCCTTTCGGATGAAGTGGTTGGCGAACAAGCCAAAGAATTATTCGCTGATGCCAAAGTTTTGTTGAAGCGCATTTTTGATGAAAAATTGTTGAAGGCTAAAGGCATTTTCGGACTGTTCCCAGCCAATACGATTAACGATGATGACATTGAAGTTGACACGTCTGTCAGTTCGAGCGCAGTCGAGAACTCATTAACATTTCTAACCCTCCGCCAACAATCCAAAAAGCGAGAAGGTGTTCCCAACATTGCCTTGGCAGATTTCATTGCGCCAAAAGACAGTGGTAAACAAGATTATATGGGTGCATTTTGTGTCACAGCAGGTTTCGGAACGGATGAATTGGCAGAAGAATTTGAGAAAAAGCATGATGATTACAATTCCATCATGATAAAAGCCTTGGCAGACCGTTTGGCGGAGGCCTTTGCCGAATATTTACACAAAGAAGTGCGAACCAATCATTGGAGTTATGCCCAAGATGAAAATCTGACGAACGAAGATTTAATCAAAGAAAATTACAAAGGCATTCGTCCAGCACCAGGATATCCAGCATGTCCTGACCATTTGGAAAAGCCAACCATTTGGAAGTTATTGAATGTCAAAGAAAACATTGGAGTAGAATTGACTGAAAGCTTGGCAATGTGGCCAGCAGCCAGCGTCAGTGGTTACTACTTTGCCAATCCTGAAGCCAAGTATTTTGGACTAGGAAAAATCGCAGAAGATCAATTAAAAGATTATACCAAAAGAAGAAATATTAGCGAGGAAGAAGCCAGAAAATGGTTGAATCCAAATTTAGCAGGATAAACATGAAAGTAACCGAACATATTAAAAAAGCAAACGGAAATACCCAATTTTCGTTTGAAATTTTACCGCCTTTAAAAGGGCAACATATCAACTCAATATTTGAAAATATTGACCCTTTGATGGAATTCAAACCGCCATTTATTGACGTCACCTATCATCGTGAAGAATATGTGTTTAAGGAGCAGGAAAATGGACTTCTGAAAAAACAGGTGGTCAAGAAACGTCCTGGAACGGTCGGGATTTGCGCCGCCATTCAAAATAAATATAAAGTCGATGCCATTCCGCATATTTTATGCGGTGGTTTTACAAAAGAGGATACGGAAAATTTCCTTATTGACTTGGATTTCTTGGGAATCCAGAATGTCATGGCATTACGTGGTGATGCGGTAAAAAACGAAACTTACTTTAGACCAGAAAAAGAAGGTCATGAATATGCCAATGGATTGGTGAAACAGATTCAGGCGCTGAATGATGGACAATATCTGGATGAAGAACTTCAAAATTCCTCAAAAACGAATTTTTGCATTGGTGTGGCAGCCTATCCTGAGAAGCACATGGAAGCGCCTAGTCTCGACAGCGATATCCATTTTCTCAAAAAGAAAATTAAGAATGGTGCGGAATACGTGGTGACCCAAATGTTTTTTGATAATCAAAAATATTTCGATTTTGTCGATAAATGTCGAAGTGAAGGGATAACCGTTCCAATTATTCCAGGCTTAAAGCCAATTGCTACTAAAAAACAATTGAACTTGATTCCGCATCGGTTTCATGTCGATTTGCCTGAAGCCTTGATTCTAGAAATCATTAAATGCAAGGATAACACAGAAGTTGCACAAGTTGGAATTGAATGGTGTGTCAACCAATCTAAAGAATTGCAAAAGGCTGGCATTCCTGTACTACATTATTATTCTATGGGAAAAAGTGAAAATATCCGCACAATTGCTTCTAAAGTTTTTTAACAAAAAACCACTTTTCATCGTCTAAAAATATGTGATAAAACCGTACATTTGCAGCAAAATTAAGACGTCATATATAATGAAAACATCGCAATTAGCTGAAGGTTTAAAAGGTTCGGAAATTATCAAAATCGCAGGTGAGGTCAATGCTTTGAAAGCTCAAGGAGAGGCTATTTACAATCAAACCATTGGTGACTTTGATTCCAATATTTTTCCTATTCCAAATGAGTTAAAGCAAGCAATTGTTGATGCCTATAATGACAACCAAACCAATTATCCTGCAGCAAATGGTGTGGAACCGTTGCGAAATGCAGTTGCCAAATATCTTTCAAAACACCTTCAGTTAGAGTATTTGCCGAATGAAATATTGATTTCTGGAGGCGCTCGACCTTTGATTTACGCCATTTACCAAACCATTTTGGATATTGACGACGTGGTTTTGTATCCAGTGCCTTCTTGGAATAATGATGCATACACCTACTTATCTAGAAATAAAGGCGTCATCGTTGAGACCAAGCCTGAAAATAAGTTTATGCCAACTGTTGCCGACATCAAACCTCATATTAAGGATGTGAATTTGATAGCCCTTTGTTCACCTTTGAACCCAACCGGAACGACCTTTGATAAAAGCACACTGCTCGAAATATCACAATTGGTTGTTGATGAGAACAAAAGAAGAGCTTCTGAAAACCTAAAACCCTTATATGTTTTATACGACCAAATTTATTGGCAACTAACTTACGGAACGATTGAACATTACAATCCTGTAAGTTTGGTTCCAGAAATGAGAGATTACACCATTTTTGTGGATGGCATTTCCAAGGCATTTGCTTCAACGGGAGTTCGTGTCGGTTGGGCCTTTGGACCTTTACATGTGATTGATAAAATGAAAGCGATGTTAAGCCATATTGGTGCTTGGGCACCAAAGGCAGAGCAAGTAGCAACAGCTAACTATTTGAATCAAACGGAAGCTGTTTCCAACTATATTACTCATATTAAAGAAGAGTTAAATTACAGGCTTGTTGCTTTTTATGATGGATTTGAACGATTGAAAAATGCTGGATTTCCAGTAAATGCCATTCAGCCAGAAGCAGCATTATATCTAACAGTACAGTTTGATTTAATTGGAAAAACGACTTCAGCTGGCAATACATTAAATACCATTCAAGAAGTCACAAGTTATTTGCTTAAAGAAGCTAAATTGGCAATTGTACCTTTTTATGCTTTTGGGACATCAACAGATTCTAATTGGTTTAGATTATCTGTTGGTACAGCAAAAAAAGAGGACATCTCTGTCATTTTCGAATTATTGCAGCAAGCACTTCAAAAATTAAAATAGCATTATGGGCATGCTTCTTGGCGAGTATCTTAATTATTCTGTTATTTTTGTTTCATAACTTAACTAAATGAAGCAACTTTTTGTATGCCTTTTTCTTTTAATGAGCGGTCTTGTACATTCTCAAGAAGATCCAGAGTTATTCACTATAGACACTAACTATTTTTACGGAACTATACTTGAGCACAATCCAGACATTTCTCATTTAATTACTGACCATCCAACAGGGTTGATCTTAAGTTTCAACAAAAAAACGTTCGGATTTAAGGAATGGGAAAGTCGATACAGCTATCCAGATTGGGGATTTTCCTACATTTATCAAAATATGAAAAATGAGCATCTTGGAGAAAACCATAGCTTGTATGCGCATTATAATTTCTATTTTTTAAAGAGAAATTTAATGTTTCGTATAGGGCAAGGAATTGCTTACACAACAAATCCTTATGATAAGGAGGATAATTATTTTAACAACGCCTATGGTTCCGATTTGATGAGTACAACTTATGTGATGCTCAATTATAAAAAAGAGAATTTATTTAAGGGCTTTGGCCTTCAGGCTGGTGTGTCAATCGTTCATTATTCCAACGCTAATTTTAGAGCACCAAATACCTCGACCAATACGTTTGCATTTAATGTTGGTACTAATTATTTGTTGGACTATGATGATCAACCAGATTATATTCCATCAGCAGAAGACAAAAAATTCACTGAAAAGATTAAATATAATGTGGCATTTAGAAGTGGAATTAATGAAAGTGATGTCATTGATACCGGTCAATATCCATTTTATATTGTTTCTGCCTATGCAGATAAGCGTTTGAATCGAAAAAGTGCTATACAAGTTGGAGCTGATATTTTCTTTTCTGAATTTTTAAAAGAATTGATTTACTTTTATTCAGTTGCTTTTCCAGAATTGAATGTTACAGGTGATGAAGATTGGAAACGAGTTGGGGTTTTTGTTGGTCATGAACTGTTTATCAATAAAATGTCATTTGAAACTCAATTGGGTTATTATGTGTATTATCCTTACGATTTTGAAGGGCGTGTTTATAATAGAATAGGGTTAAAACGTTATTTTGGCGATCAATTTTTTGGAGCGATAACATTAAAATCGCATGGAGCAAAAGCTGAAGCTGTCGAATTTGGAGTTGGAGTAAGATTATGAAAAAAATTGCCTACATAATATCCTTTGTACTGTTACTTGCCTGTAATGGCGAGAAGGTACCAGATTGTTTTCAGAATGCTGGTGATAGCATCCAGCAAGAGTTTGAAGTCGATGCTTTTGATAAAATAACAGTGTTTGAGCGTATCGAATTAATAATTACTGATGAGGCATCTCAAAAAGTCAAAGTTGAGACAGGCGAATATTTAATGAATGACATTAAAGTCACAGTTGAAGATGGACGACTGATTCTTAAGAATGAAAATGGCTGTAATTTAACTAGAGATTATGGGCTTACAAAAGTATATGTAAGTACACCAAATCTTATTGAGATTCGCAATAGTTCTGGAATGACAATAAAAAGTAATGGCGTATTGAGCTATCCGTCATTAACATTGGTTTCTGAAGATTTTAATGCCGAAGGCGTCTATCATACTGATGGTGATTTTAATGTACAGGTCAATTGCAACTCGCTTTCGGCAATAACCAATAACCTCTCCAATATGTTTATTAGTGGCACAACTACTGATTTGTTTATTGGATTTTATTCTGGTGATGCTCGTTTTGAAGGAGCTAATTTAATAGCTCAAAATATTGAGGTTTATCAACGAAGCAGTAATGATATGATTATTAATCCGCAAGTATCATTGATTGGAGAAATAAGAAGTACAGGAGATGTCATCTCTTTAAATCAACCACCAATTGTTAACGTTCAGGAATTTTACACTGGACGACTGATTTTTCAGTAAACAATTCAGGTATTCTTCCCTTGCTCATCTATCCAATCAAGAGGTCAATTCCCTAAACAAACTTTCCAGATTCATGTTTTTCTGATTTAGTTGAAGAATTTTCAATCCGTTGTCATGTGCAAAATCAAATACAGCAGAGCGCATATCTTCTTTTGTGGAAAACGTAAGTTCGTAAGTGAAATCATGTGTATTGTTAACCGATGATACATGCTTAAGTTTGTTTAAAAGCACATCTTCAACACGATAATCAAACTCTACCTCAATAATTTGGGCTTGGTCAGCTTTAAGGTCTTTCAGTTTTCTGTCAGCAACAATCTTACCTTTATTAATGATAATGACACGATCGCAAATTGCTTCAACTTCTTGCATGATATGTGTCGATAAAAAAACAGTCTTTTCTTTTCCTAAACTTTTGATCAAATGTCTGATATCGACCAATTGGTTTGGATCCAAGCCAGTTGTTGGTTCGTCTAAAATAAGCACATCAGGATTATGTAATAAAGCATTGGCAAGCCCTACACGTTGTCTGTAGCCTTTAGAGAGTTGACCAATTTTTTTGTGCGATTCTGGTGTTAATCCAGTAAGCTCAATAACGTCATTTATTCTATTTTTATTTACCTTGTAAACACCAGCATTAAAGCTCAAGTATTCTTTAACGTACATTTCTAAGTACAATGGATTGTGTTCTGGCAAGTAACCAACCTGTCTTTGTACATTAATAATATCATTTCTTACATCACAACCGTTAACTTTGGCCATGCCTTCAGAAGCATTAATATACGTTGTTAAAATTTTCATCATGGTCGATTTTCCTGCGCCATTTGGACCCAAGAAACCAACAATTTCACCTTTGTTGACTTTAAAGGAAATGTTGTCTAGGGCTTTTTGCTCACCATAAGCTTTTGATAGATTTTCAACTTCAATAGACATGTGCTTGATATTAGTTGTTCAAAAATAAACATTATTGACAATCTCAACACAAAGTGTAAACGTTATATTTTTAAAAGACTTTAAAAAAGATTTTGTTTTTTCAATTTATTAGTTACTTTAGCTATTCATAAAAATGAAAACAGCAATTTATACATATTACAACTGGAACTATTTCTTTTATAACAAAAGAAACGAGATGTTGTATGTATAATTTATGAACTATAAATTTTAATATGAGTCTCGATGAAAATCGAGACTTTTTTGTATGATAACATCTGTAGCTATACAAGGGATAAAAGGATCGTTCCATCATATTGTGTCTCAACAATATTTTGATAAAACGGTTGCAATTGTTGAGTGCTTATCTTTTGATAAAGCAGTTGATAGTTTGTTGCATGATGAAAGCGATGCTGTTATTATGGCTATTGAGAACTCTATAGTTGGCTCAATTATTCCAAATTACGCATTAATCGATAATCATCAGTTGCATATTGTGGGCGAGCATTATCTCGATATCCAGCATCATTTAATGGCGTTGCCAAACCAAAATATTGATGCTATAAAAGAAGTGTATTCACATCCTATGGCATTGCTACAGTGCAAGGAGTTTTTTAAAAAGCATCCACACATCAAGCTTATTGAAGATAAAGACACAGCCGAAGTTGCGCAGCGCATCCATCAACAACAATTAAAGGCTGTTGCTGCCATTGGAAGCGAATTGGCCTCTGAACTGTTTGAGTTAAAAATCATAGCCAAAAGTATTCAGACCATTAAGCACAATGAAACTCGTTTTGTGATTGTAAAAAGGACGAATTCGGAGTTTGACGAAAAGGAAATCAATAAAGCATCGATTAAGTTTGAATTAGAGCATAAACGTGGTAGCTTAGCGAGTGTTTTGAATGTGTTGAGCGATTGTAAGATAAATTTAACCAAGATACAATCTTTGCCAAAAATTGAAACACCATGGAAATATGCCTTTTTTGTAGATGTGACCTTTGATGATTATAAGGATTTTCAAAAAGCAAAATCCATAATACAGATTATGGCCGAAGATTTAAAAATATTAGGAGAATATAAAAATTCAAGATTATGATTCAACCTTCCAACCGATTAGATCATGTTGAAGAATACTACTTTTCAAAAAAGTTGAAAGAGGTCAATTTGCTAAAAGCTCATGGAAAACCAATCATCAATTTAGGAATTGGAAGTCCAGATATTGAGCCGCCAGATAAAGTGATTTCGGCCATGGCAGCAAGTTTTGATGATGAAAATGCACATCAATATCAGAGTTACCAAGGTTTGCCAGAGTTGCGAGAGTCGATGGCTAATTTTTATAAGAAAAAATATGGAGTTTCTTTAAGTTACCAAACAGAAGTGTTACCGTTAATGGGAAGTAAGGAGGGAATCATGCATATTTCAATGGCCTTTTTAAACGAAGGTGATGAGGTGCTGATACCAAACCCAGGATATCCAACCTATGCTTCTGTCGCCAAGTTGTTAGGGGCAAAACCACGTTATTACGATCTGTTGCAAAAAAACAATTATGAGCCTGACCTGTTTGAGCTAGAAAAAACCGATTTAAGTAAAGTAAAATTGATGTGGGTTAATTATCCTCACATGCCAACAGGAGCAACTGCATCTAATAAGTTGTTTGAAGACATTATCAAATTTGCCAAGCGGAATGATATTTTGGTGGTCAATGATAACCCTTACAGTTTTGTATTGAATGAATTTCCACGAAGTATTTTAAAATATACAGGAGCAAAAGATGTCTGTTTAGAGCTAAACTCCTTAAGCAAAACCTTCAATATGGCTGGCTGGAGAGTAGGTATGGTGCTTGGAAAATCTGAATACATCAATGCCATTCTCAAAGTTAAAAGCAATATGGATTCTGGAATGTTTTATGGCATTCAAAAAGGAGCTATTGAAGCGTTAAATTGTACTGATATGTGGTATTCGAGTCTAAATAGTGTTTATCAAGAACGACGTGAAATAGTTTGGAAAATAGCTGAAGCACTCAATTGCACGTATGATGAACAAGCGGTTGGACTGTTTGTTTGGGCCAGATTGCCAGACTATTTGCAAGCCGAAGAATATATCGATTTAATACTAAAAGAACGATCCGTTTTTATTGCTCCAGGCACCATTTTTGGAAGCAATGGAGAGCGTTACATACGTATTTCGCTTTGCGCTCCAATTGAAGATTTGGAAGAAGCTTACACAAGATTAAAATGAAATTAATAGTATAAGGGCCAAAAAATAAAATGAAAAACATATACATCATTGGAGTTGGATTAATTGGAGGAAGTTTTGCCCTTGAGATTAAGACGAAATATCAAAATACCAGAATTTTTGGGATAGATACCAATCAAGACCATATCAAAGAAGCTATTTCATTAAAAGTAATTGATGAAAGTGCCACCTATGGTGATTTGCCTCAAGCCGATTTGGTGATTCTTTCCATTCCTGTTGATGCTGCCGTAAAAGAGCTTCCAAAAATATTGAATGCCATTGCTGACACTACATTGGTTATCGATGTAGGCTCAACAAAAAAACCAATATGTGAAGCGGTAGAGCTTCATCCTAAACGACGTAATTTTTTGGCAACACATCCAATTGCTGGTACCGAATTTTCTGGGCCAAAAGCAGCTATTAGGGATTTGTATAGACATAAAACCAATATTATTTGCGAAGTAGAAAAAACAGCCTTCAAACTTCAAGAAAAAGCTTTGAGGCTATTTTCTGAACTAGGAATGCGTATTCGTTATATGAATCCTGATGCACACGATAAGCACATAGCTTACGTGTCACATTTATCTCATATCAGCTCCTTTATGTTGGGTAAAACTGTTATTGAAAAAGAAAAAAATGAACGCGATATTTTTGATATGGCTGGAAGTGGTTTTGCTTCAACCGTTCGATTGGCAAAAAGTTCACCAGATATGTGGACGCCAATTTTTAAGCAAAACAAAACCAATGTGATAGAAACATTGGAAGAGTATATTATCAATCTCACACATTTTAAGGATATGATGCAAAGTGATGATTTTGAATCGATTTATAACGAAATGAAAAACACTAATCATATCAAAGATATTTTAGAAGGAATTGCTTAAAAGAAAAAATTATGGAAAACAAAAAAGAATTAAGAACGTGGATAGATAATTTCGGATTAGACCATCCTTTGGTTATTGCAGGGCCTTGTAGTGCAGAGACAGAAACACAAGTACTAAAAATAGCTCATCAGCTAAAAAACAGTGACGCTACTGTATTGAGGGCTGGTATATGGAAACCTCGTACACGACCGGGAAATTTTGAAGGGGTTGGTGCTTTGGGCCTAAAATGGTTGCAAAAGGCCAAACAAGAAACAGGAATGTTGATCACTACAGAAGTGGCCAATGCCAACCATGTCGATTTGGCATTACAGCACGATGTCGATATTTTATGGATTGGAGCACGTACAACTGTAAGTCCATTTATAGTTCAGGAAATTGCCGAAGCTTTAAAAGGAACTGATAAACCAGTACTTATTAAAAATCCTGTAAACCCAGATTTATCTTTATGGTTAGGAGCTGTTGAACGCTTTTATACTGCAGATGTAAAAAATTTAGGAGTTATCCATAGAGGGTTTTCTACTTACGAAAAAACACGTTACAGAAACAATCCAGAGTGGCAAATAGCCATCGATTTGCAAAATCGTTTTCCAGATTTGCCTCTTATTTTAGATCCTTCACATATTGCAGGTCGAAGAGATATTTTGTTCGAACTTTGCCAGACAGCACTCGATCTCAATTACGATGGATTAATGGTAGAAACGCATCATGACCCAGATAATGCCTGGAGTGATGCAGACCAACAGATTACTCCAGATACATTAATTCAGTTTACAAAAGATTTGCGTATCAGGAAAGAAACTGACGATGCTGCCGAGTTTAAAAACAAACTCAACACCTTACGAACCCAAATAGATGTTATTGACCACCAACTAATCGAAATGCTTGGTAAACGAATGAAAGTGGCTGATGAAATTGGCGCCTTGAAAAAATCCAAAAATGTGGCAGTACTTCAAACCAAACGCTGGAATGAGATTTTAGGAAAAATGATTTTGCAAGGCGAAGAGAAAAATTTAAGCGAAGAGTTTATCTTAAGAGTGTTCAAAGCAATTCACCAAGAGTCGATAAACCATCAGGAGAAAATTATTAATGGATAACAAAAAAGCCTCACGAAAGTGAGGCTTTTAAATTTAGCTTAATTATTTCTGACGTTTAAAAATGTAGCGAGTAATGAAAATTCCTTGCCCATCATCTTTTCCTCCATCACTTTCAACAGCACTGGTTACAAAGGCTAATTCCCAACCTTCTTCAACCATTGTGTTAATTTTTGAAGTCACAACAGCATCATTTGCAGCAATATTTTGAAAACGAATACCTCCCAAATTAAAAAAGTTTAATAGTTTAGTTTCTTCAAAATTTTTAACTCGTATTTCGCTTCTGTCAGATTTATTACGTTCATCATCCTCATCAGAACGATTTGAACTGAAATCTTTATAATTTCTCTCTTCAGATGCTGATACAATTCTAGAGCGACCTAAACCGCTTGATACGATAGACTCTACACTTGTAATCACTTTGTACTCTACTTGAGACACAACGTCCAAGCTAATTAACGTTACTAAAACTAATGTTAATATTGTTTTTTTCATGTTTTTTGATTTTTTAAATTTTAATGAAATATATAATTTTTATAGACGATAAAATTGTTATTTTGTTACTTAATTATTTTAAATGACAGGAGTAGTTTATAAATCGACGGGAAGTTGGTACACCGTAAAGACAGAATTAGGTGCAGTCTACGAATGCCGAATAAAAGGTAAATTCAGAATAAAGGGTATCAAAAGCACTAACCCTATCGCAGTTGGTGATGTGGTTGATTTTGATATAGAAACGTTAGATAATGTCACTACAGGCATTATTCATACCATACATGATAGAACCAATTATATAGTAAGAAAGTCGGTAAACCTCTCTAAACAAACGCATATAATTGCATCTAATATAGATCAGGTGTTTCTACTGATTACCATTAACAATCCACCGACATTGACGAGTTTTATCGATCGTTTTTTGGTTACAACACAAGCCTATGGTATAAAAACTATTTTATTATTCAATAAAGTAGATTCCTATGATGACGAGACACTTTTAGAAGTGAAATATTTAGCCTCTGTATATAGAAAAATTGGTTATGAATGTATAGGAGTATCTGCAGTTACAGGTAAAAATGTCGATAAAGTAAAAGCTTTAATGAAAGAAAAAGTAAGCATGTTTGCAGGTCATTCAGGTGTTGGCAAATCAACGTTAGTAAATGCCATTGAGCCTGAATTAGATTTAAAGACCAAAGAAATCTCCATGCAGCACATGCAAGGTCAGCATACGACCACCTTTGCCGAAATGTTCGATTTGAGTTTTGGAGCCAAGATTATCGACACTCCAGGAATTAAAGGTTTTGGTGTTGTCGATATGGACAAAGAAGAAATTGGTGATTATTTTCCTGAATTTTTTGCTTTAAAGCAAGATTGTAAGTTCAATAATTGTTTACATGTTGAAGAACCAAAATGTGCAGTTAAAGAAGCATTAGATAATGACGAAATTGCATTTTCGCGTTACAGAAGTTATTTACAGATACTCGAAGGTGATGATGAACATTATAGAACCGAAGAATGGATGAAAGACTAAATAATTATGAAAGCAGTCATTCAAAGAGTTTCTAAAGCCAGTGTTACTATTGAAGGCAAAAAATCAGCTTCAATCAATGAAGGATTACTTGTTTTTTTGGGAATTGTTGAAGAAGACACTCATGAAGATATTATATGGTTAACCAACAAAATTGCAAACCTTCGCATTTTTGGTGATGAAAATAACGTGATGAATCGTTCGCTTATCGATGTCAATGGAGACCTTATTGTAGTGAGTCAATTTACACTTCATGCAAGCACCAAAAAGGGAAACAGGCCAAGTTACATCATGGCTGCTAAACCAAATATTGCAATTCCGCTCTATAACTCTTTTGTAAAGCAATTGGAAAAAGATGTCAATAAAAAGGTGCAAACTGGGGAGTTTGGAGCCGATATGAAAGTAGAACTTTTAAATGATGGTCCAGTCACAATTATCATCGACACTAAAAACAAAAAATAATATTAATATTTTGTTTTGTTATTATTTGAAAAAATCTATTTTTAAAGCCCTAAACCCTATTTATGTCATTAAAAACTATCCTGCTTATATGCGTCGTTCTTGTTTCAATACAAATCTTTGGACAAGATGAAGCTCATCTACAATCCTTTATTATTCCGTCAGAATTAAGAGAAAATGCCAATGCTATTATTAGGTTTGAAGACACCAATATTGATGTTAAGGCCTATAATAAAATGGTATATACCAATAAACGTATTGTTACTATTTTAAATTCTTCAGGTGACTCTAAAAATGGAGCTGTTGTTAGCTACGATAATAATATTAGTATCAAAAAACTAGAAGCTAGAATTTATGATTCATCTGGTATGGAAATAAAAAAATTCAAAAAAAACGATTTTGAAGATGTAAGTGCCGTTGACGGAGGTACGCTCTATTCTGATAGTCGAATGAAATATATTAACTACACACCAACAAATTTTCCTTATACAGTTGTTTTTGAAACAGAATTAGAATACACTTCAACAGCGTTTATACCTGGATGGCAACCAATAGAAGGATATTATACGAGCTCTCAAAATGTAAACTATAAAATCACCAATAGCTCTGGTATAGAGGTGAAAATTAAGGCTTCAAATTTTGATGAATATGCTATAGAAAAGCACAGCGATTTACATTATTCAGCTAAAAATTTAGCTGCAATTAAACCAGAATCATATAGCCCACCATTCAATGCATTCGCACCAGATTTAAAAGCCTCATTAACCGAATTTGATATGGAAGGTGTTAAAGGAGTCAATAATACTTGGGTCGATTTTGGTAAATGGATGAACGATAAACTAATCCAAGATACACAAGTATTGCCCCAAAAAGTAAAAGATGAGATTAGATTGCGTACTGCAAATGCAAAAACTAATTTGGAGAAAGCAAAAATTGTATATGAATACATGCAGAACAAAACAAGGTATATAAGTGTGCAAGTAGGCATAGGAGGCTGGAAACCTATGTTAGCAAGCGATGTTGATAGATTGGGTTATGGCGACTGCAAAGGCCTGACAAATTATACCAAAGCAATGTTGGACGAAATAGGTGTTGAAAATTTTTACACAGTTATTTATGGAGGAAGAGATATAAGACATATAGACAACTCTTTTTCTTCCATTCAAGGAAATCACGTAATTCTTTGTGTTCCAAATGAATCAGACTATTTATGGTTAGAATGTACAAGCCAAACCTCACCTTTTGGCTACAATGCCAATTTCACAGACGATAGAGACGCTCTTATTATTACACCAGAAGGAGGAAAGATCGTACACACTAAAGTGTATTCTGCCGAAGAAAATTTATTGACAACAAGTGCAACGATTACTTTAGATGAATTAGGAAATATGAATGCTGATATTGTTTCAAAATCTTATGGTACACAATATGGGCATCACGAAGGGGTTCAAAACCAAGCAGAAAAAGACCAAAAATTGTACTTCAAAAAATATTGGAGCTATATTAATGCACTAGAGATAAACACCGTAGCCTACAATAATGATAAAGATAAAATAGAGTTTACCGAGACTTTTAAAGTAACTGCAGAACGTTATGCATCTAAAACAGGTGATAGATTACTACTTCAGCCCAATTTTTTTAACAGAATTGAATCAGCGCCAAACAGATACTCTAACAGAGCTCTGCCTGTTGAGATAGATAGAGGTTTTACTGACGTCGATAATTATGAGATTAACATACCTCATGCTCTAGAAGTTGAAGCATTAATGGAACCAGTATCTATTAAAAATAAGTTTGGAGAGTATGAAGCATCGGTAACTAAAACAGATGACAATAAACTAATATACAAACGTAAATTTTTGGTAAACAAAGGCAGCTACACCAAAGAAGATTATGAAAATTACAGAGCTTTTTGGCTAGAAGTTGTTAAACATGATAAATCTAAAATAGTACTTAAATCTAAATCCTAACAAATGAAAAAACTAATATGTATTGCTGTGCTGTGTTTGGCACAAACACTCATTGGACAAAATTATAAATTTGGTAAAATAAGCATGGAAGAGCTATCTCAAACGGCTGACCCAGATTACCCAGAAGCCAATGCTGCCATTCTATACAGAAGCCAAAATATAAAATTCAATTATGTACAAGGAAAAGGGTTTGTACAGCAAAACGAAATTCAAGAACGTATTAAAATATATAACAAGGAAGGATTTGATTATGCAACCCAGTTGATAAAACTATATACAAGTAGTGAAGGTTCCAGTTCGCTCAATGAAAGTTTGATCGGACTCAAGGGTATAACTTATAACCTTGTAGGAGGAAAAATTGAAGAAGACAAGCTCAAAAGAGATGGTATTTTTGAAGAGAAGACAAATAAATATTGGGAAACGACCAAATTCACAATGCCCAACATTAAAGAGGGTTGCATAATAGAGTTTGAATACATGATAGAGTCTCAACAAACCAGTATTGAAGATATCGAGTTTCAACAATTAATCCCAATTAAAAACTTCTCTCTTAAAATTAAAACGCCAGAATATTTTAAATATAAAGCGTTATTAAACCCTAAAGCGACTTATATTCCTAACCTTGTGCCTTCCAAAGAGAGAGGGCAAATTGTAATAAACACTAAAACTAGAACAGGAAGTGGTGGTATGTCAGGCGCAGTAATGGGTACAGAAAGATCAACATCAAATATAGATTATACCGCAGATGTTATTTCTGCAAATTTAGCCAATATTCCACCTTTAAAGGATGAAGCTTATGTAGATAATTTGAGTAATTATCAAGCCAGACTGATTTTAGAGCTAGAAACTGTTCAATTTCCGGGTGAAACATTGACAAACCTTTCGACTACATGGGATAAAGTGACCAAAACCATCTATGATGATTCCGATTTTGGTGATCAGTTGAATAAAAAAGGATACTATGACAAAGACATCGATGCAATTTTATCTGGTATTACCGACCCGCAGCAAAAAGTATCTTTGATTTTTAACTATGTAAAATCTAAAGTAAAATGGAATGAGTACCATGGCTATACAACCGATCAAGGTGTTGCTAAAGCCTATAAAGAAGGTGTGGGCAATGTGGCAGACATTAATTTGATGCTGACCTCAATGTTGCGTTATGCTGGCCTCAAAGCAAATCCCGTATTGGTTAGTACCAAAAGTAATGGCATACCTTTGCTGCCAACTCGATCTGGATTTAACTATGTGGTTTGTGCGCTAGAAACAGATAACAATGTAGTTCTATTAGATGCTTCTCAAAAATTTACAGCTGAAGGAATTTTGCCTACAAAGGCGCTTAACTGGTTAGGACGTATCATCAGGGAAGATGGAAGTTCTATTTGGGTAGATTTAGTACCCACCATATCTTCAAAAGAAAACGTATCTATCAACGTAAAACTAAATCCAGATTTATCTGCTACTGGAAAGGTGAGAAATCAATATACAAACTATCAGGCATTTGGAATTCGAAACAAATTTGAAAACTATAATACTGAAGAAATGATAGAAAGTCTTGAGAAAGGTAAAGGGGAGTTGGAAATTTCGAATTTTGAAATTGAGAATATGAAGGATGTTGCTCAACCAGTCACTCAATCGTATGATTATACATTCAATAATGCAATGGAAGATATTGGCGGAAAACTATATCTCACGCCAATGTTATTTTTGGCTCCAGACGAAAACCCTTTTAAAGAAGACATCAGAAACTACCCAATAGATTATGTATATCCAATTGCAGATAAGTACATGGTAAATATTATGCTTCCCGAAGGTTATACAGTTGAGACAATGCCAGAGAGTATAAAGTTCCAATTTAACGGTACTGATGGTGAGTTTACCTATTTAGGAAAATTAAATGGTAACTTTATCCAGTTTACAATCTCATTAGATTTAAATAAATCTTTAATTTTAGCATCAGAGTATGAGCAATACAAAAAGTTCTATCAATTAATGATTGAAAAACAAACAGAAAAAGTAGTACTTAAAAAAGTATAACATGGATATTAAAAACGCCCAAAAGGAAGTCGATGATTGGATAAATGCACATGGCGTTCGTTATTTTAATGAGCTCACTAATATGGCGCAACTCACCGAAGAAGTCGGTGAAGTTGCGCGTATAATAGCTCGACGCTATGGTGAGCAGAGTGAGAAGGAAAGTGATAAAGACAAAGATCTCGGTGAAGAATTGGCAGATGTCATGTTTGTGGTTTTGTGCCTTGCAAACCAAACAGGAATCGATTTACAATCAGCTTTTGATAAAAAGATGGATAAGAAAACAAAGCGCGATCACGACAGACATCACAACAATGAAAAGCTGAAATAGATTAATGACAATAACGCTTCATAAATCTAAAATCAAAAATGATAGCCCATCAGTCATTATCACTGGCTCCAAAAGTGAGTCAAACAGACTGTTGCTACTGCAGGCCATATACCCAGACATTAAAATTGAAAACCTGTCAGATTCTGATGATTCCAATGTAATGCAATTAGCATTAAAGTCAGAGTCTAGCATTATAGATGTGCATCATGCTGGTACAGCCATGCGATTTTTAACAGCTTTTTTTTCCACACAAGAAGGGAAAGAAATCACGCTAACAGGCTCTTCTCGCATGAAAGAGCGACCAATACAAGTACTTGTTGAGGCCTTAAATTCATTGGGAGCAGATATAGCTTATCTAGAAACTGATGGTTGCCCACCTCTAAAAATTAAAGGTAAGACACTTACAAAAGATAAAGTAACTTTAAAAGCCAATGTGAGTAGTCAATATATCTCTGCATTGCTTTTGATAGCTCCAAAGCTTAAAAACGGATTGAAGCTCACTTTGGAAGGCGATATCACATCAGTGCCATATATCAATATGACATTAGAATTGTTGAATCAAATTGGAGTGAAAACGTCGTTTAAAGAAAATGTGATTATCGTCCACCAAAACACAGCACCAAAAGCTACAGATTCCATAACAGTAGAATCCGATTGGTCGTCTGCCTCTTATTTTTATAGTATAATTGCCTTGTCAGAAATAGGAACAAAAATCACACTTTCAAGTTATAAACAAAATAGTCTGCAAGGAGATTCCATTTTGTTAGACTTGTACAGACATTTTGGGGTCATAACCACTTTTGAGGATAATTTGATAACACTTCAAAAATCAGAAAATGTTAAAAAACAGTCCACAATCAACTTCGATTTGTCAAATTCACCAGATATTGCTCAAACCATAGCAGTAACATCTTTTGCACTGGGTCTAGAATGCCATCTAACAGGTCTCCATACTTTAAAAATTAAAGAAACCGATCGATTGTTGGCACTCAAAACCGAGATTGAAAAACTTGGTGGGCAAGTAAAAATCACAGACGATAGCTTGCATCTAAAATCAAATACTTTATTTGCGTCACTAATGAGTTCCTCTTTAAGCGAGGCTATCACTACCTACAACGACCATCGTATGGCAATGGCATTTGCACCTTTAGCACTTAAAACCTCCATTCAAATAGAAGATGCCATGGTCGTCACAAAATCGTATCCTACCTTTTGGAAAGACCTAAAATCCATCGGTTTTAAAATTACTCAATAATAATCGGCCATTTACTTGACAACCCCTATTTTCAGATTGTATATTTGCAGCCTGTTAAAAAATTAGATTCTCACTCCCGAACTTTCAGGACGAGAAAAGAAAAAACAAACACTATATGAAATTATCACACTTCAATTTTAAACTTCCAGAAGAATTATTAGCCGAACATCCTGCCGAAAACAGAGATGAAGCTCGTTTAATGGTATTAAATCGCAAGACCAAAACCATTGAACATAAAATGTTTAAAGATGTTATCGATTATTTCGATGAAGGTGATGTGATGATACTTAACAATACCAAAGTGTTTCCAGCACGTTTATATGGCAACAAAGAAAAAACAGGAGCTCGTATCGAAGTGTTCTTATTAAGAGAACTTAATGAAGAACAACGTCTTTGGGATGTATTGGTAGATCCAGCACGTAAAATTCGTATTGGCAATAAGCTTTACTTTGGAGACGACGACACATTGGTTGCCGAAGTTATTGATAATACAACTTCAAGAGGACGTACGCTTCGTTTCTTGTATGATGGCTCTTATAAAGAATTCCGCCAAAAATTGACAATGCTTGGCGAAACACCACTTCCAAAATACATCAAAAGAGAAGTAGAGCCAGAAGACGAAGAACGTTACCAAACTATTTTCGCAAAAAATGAAGGTGCAGTCGCAGCACCAACAGCAGGATTGCATTTTTCTAAACATCTTTTAAAACGATTAGAAATAAAAGGTATCGATTTTGCCGAAGTGACCTTGCACGTAGGTTTAGGGACTTTTAACCCTGTCGAAGTAGAAGATTTATCTAAACACAAAATGGATAGTGAAGAAGCATTCATTTTACAATCAGAAGCAGATAAGGTCAATAATGCAAAGAAAAACAAAAAGCGTGTTTGTGCAGTAGGTACGACCACAATGCGAGCTATTGAGAGCTCGGTGTCTTCTAATGGAACTCTTAATGAGTTTTCTGGATGGACCAATAAGTTCATTTTTCCACCTTACGATTTTAGCATTGCCAACTGTATGATTACCAATTTCCATACACCAAAGTCAACTTTGTTAATGATGGTTTCGGCATTTGCAGGTCATGACTTCATGAAAAAAGCCTATGAAGAAGCCGTGAAAGAAAAATACCGTTTCTACACCTATGGCGACGCAATGTTGATCCTCTAATCACAATATACCTTATAGAAGAGCCTTGTTTATCAAGGCTTTTTTTATGGCATTTCCCTTATCCTGAAACAAGTTCAGGACTCGGGTCGGGCTTTCGGCAGTCGCTTCTCGATAAAAATCGAGAGAGCTCCAACAATGCCTCAATCCCTAATGCAAAATCAGCAATCTAAAAAATCTATTAACTATCAGCTATTGTCTAACATCTAATATCTATTTTTGCATCAACAATGGAAACAAAAAAGAAAGACATACGAGCATTAACCAAAGATGAGTTACGCAACTTTTTTGTAAAAGAAGGCGATAAAGCGTTCAGGGGCAATCAAGTTTATGAATGGTTATGGAGCAAAGGCGCACATTCGTTTGAAGATATGACCAATATCTCAAAAGAGACGCGTCAAATGCTCGAAGACCATTTCGTCATCAACCACATCAAAGTTGACCAAATGCAGCGCAGCAGCGATGGTACCGTTAAAAATGCCGTTCGATTGCATGATGGGTTGATTGTAGAGTCTGTATTGATACCAACAGCTAAGCGAACCACAGCATGTGTGTCCTCTCAAGTAGGTTGTAGTTTAGATTGTAAATTTTGTGCCACAGCACGTCTTAAACGTATGCGCAACCTTAATCCAGATGAGATATTTGACCAAGTGGTTGCCATTGATAAAGAAAGCCGTTTGTATTTTGATAGGCCATTGAGCAATATCGTTTTTATGGGAATGGGTGAGCCACTTATGAACTATAACAATGTCATTAAAGCCATTGACAAAATTACGTCACCAGAAGGCTTGGGAATGTCACCAAAGCGGATTGTTGTATCAACATCTGGAGTGCCAAAAATGATCAAGAAAATGGCAGATGATGAGGTCAAATTTGGACTTGCGGTATCATTACATTCAGCTATTGATGAGGTTCGTACGTCGATAATGCCATTCAATGCGACATTTCCGTTAGCCGATTTAAGAGAAGCGTTGGAATATTGGTACGCCAAGACCAAAAACATCATTACTTATGAATATGTTGTTTGGGAAGGTATCAATGATAGTAAAAAGGATGTCGATGCCTTGATTAAGTTCTGCAAGTTTGCACCTAGTAAGGTCAATCTTATTGAGTATAACCCAATTGATGATGGCGAGTTTAGACAAGCCAATACAAAAGCCATCGATATGTACACATCCGTGCTCGAGGCCAATAACATTACAGTAACCGTTAGGCGTTCTCGAGGTAAGGATATTGATGCCGCTTGTGGGCAATTGGCAAATAAGTCATAATAAAAAAAGAGCTACAAATTGTAGCTCTTTTTTATTATATAAGATTAAAACGGTTTTAATGTTTTAAAAGTTTAATAGTTTGCGATTGACCTTCAATAGTTACTTTGGCCAAATAAACACCATCTTTTAAAGACGACATATCAATAGTTTCACTCATTTGAGATAGATTTCTATTTATAACTTCTTGACCAAGAACATTAAATATTGAAATGTTATCAAAAGCAAGACTTGTAGAGTTTAATGTCAGCACATCAACATCTTTGTTATAAAAATGTGTAAACGTGTTAGTATCAAAATCATTAACACCTAGTGTTTCAGTGATACTATAATCAAAGACAAGTAAAAAACCAGTTGGTGCAGGAGTTGTTGTATGGAATGCCAAATAATAATCTCCCGTGACAGTCGATACATAAGTTGGAGTTTGTACAGTTGCATTTGTTTCTAAATCAGCAAAAGCCCCATTTTGTGTAATACCAGATTGGGTAAATAATGTTGTAAGAACATTTCCAGTAGAAGCTGCAGCATCAATTAATAGAACTGTTAACGTTTCGTTTGCAGGATTAGTTGCACCATTATTAGCCCCATTATATTTGAAGTTGAAATTGTATGTATTACCAGCAGTTAAGCTAATTGGAGGTGAAATTAACCAATCATCTTTTGTTACAGTTGCATTTGCTCCATTTGTCGCAAAACTTTCATCTGAAAGATCACCATCTAAATCTAAAAATTGTTGTATCCAGCTTGTGCCATTTGCATCAACATCTTCAACGCTATAACAAGTTAAAAAAGCATTTTCACTATCAAAATCCTCGCTAAAAGGCAGGCCTGTATATCCACTACAATCATAAAGAGTCGTAAAACTTAAAGGGCCAACCCATTCACTATCGCCTTCTGCACCACCACAATTGGTTCGGATATAAAAATCATAAGTTGTGTCAGCTGTTAATGGTGTAAAATTATAGGTTGCAGCAGTTAAACCAGTGACTGGTGTTCCAGCACCTTGTATAAAGCCTTCTGCTCCCCATTCTATTTCCCATGTTGGTGTACCAGTATTGGTATCTACCCAGTTTACTTCAAAAGATGTTGTAGTGACAGTACCAGCAGTAAAGGTAGTAGGAACAAGACATGATGGTCCTTCTTGGACAACCACGTTATCAAATGCCCAGCCCCAAGCGTAGTCTCCTGTCCATCTAAATCTTACTCTTGCGTTAGTGACGCCTGTTAATTGAGTTGTTACGTCTAAAGTTACTAACCCAAATGAAGAATTCGTTTGGCTTGCTCCTGTATAGGAAGCAACTTGTATCCAAGAAGATCCATTATAAACTTCAACGTAACCTATACCTCCATAACCAGCTGTAAAATAATGGTTGAATGAAAGCTCAATCAAAGTTAAGCTAGAACAATCAAACGCAGGGCTTTCTAATGCTGCATTTTCCGCTGGTCCAGCACCTCCATAACCATCACTGTCAAAAAGGGCATAATTACCTACTAGTAATCCGGTTGAATAATAAAGAGTATTTGGTGGAGTATAACCAACAGCTTCTCCGCCTGTGGCAAAGGTCCAAACTTCACCACCTCCTTGGATGTCATTGTTTGTCCAACCAGCAGGTAATGTCAATCCGCCTTCAAAATCTTGGGTCAGTACTTGGCCAAAAGAAAATGAGAAGGATAATAAAAGCAATAATGTAATTTTTTTCATAAGCTTGATATTTAAAGAATTAATTGATAATTTAATTAGACAAGTTACGAAATATTAAGAGTTAATCCGAATTTAACGACAAAAAACTAATTTAATCGTTCAAGTGCAAATGGCTTTTTTGAATAGCTTTTCACCAGCTTTTTTAGTAGGTTTGTTAAGTTTTAAATTCATCTATAGTAGCTTTTGAAAATAGTAGAGCAAATAAAGCAGCCCATAGCTTATGAGATGGAACTTTTTGAACAGAAGTTCTTACTTTCTATGTCGAGTAAGGTTGCTTTATTAAACCGTATCACTCATTATATAGTAAATCGAAAAGGGAAACAAATGCGTCCTATGTTTGTGTTTTTGGTGGCTAAAATGGTTGATAATGGTCAGGTTAGTGAGCGCACTTATCGAGGAGCCTCTGTTATAGAATTAATTCATACTGCGACTTTGGTGCATGACGACGTGGTGGACGATAGCAACAGACGACGTGGATTTTTCTCAATAAATGCACTGTGGAAAAACAAGATAGCTGTTCTTATCGGAGATTATCTACTTTCTAAAGGACTATTGCTTTCTATTGATAACAACGATTTCGATTTATTAAAAATCATATCTGTAGCTGTTCGCGAAATGAGTGAAGGCGAACTACTTCAAATAGAAAAAGCTAGGCAACTGGATATTACTGAAACGGTCTATTACGAGATTATTCGCCAAAAAACAGCCACTTTAATCGCGGCTTGTTGCAGTCTAGGAGCCGCATCTGTAAGGCCAAATTCCCCTGATGTGGAGACCATGCGCAAGTTTGGAGAATTAATAGGAATGGCGTTTCAAATTAAAGATGACTTGTTCGATTATGGTAATGAAGCCATTGGCAAACCAACAGGAATAGACATTAAAGAACAAAAAATGACCTTGCCATTAATTCATGTCTTGAATACGTGTTCTAAATCTGAAAAAAAATGGTTGATTAATTCTATTAAAAATCATAATAAAGACAAACAACGAGTAAATGAAGTCATTGACTTTGTGAAATCACATGGAGGTTTAGACTATGCTGTCACAAAAATGTTGGAGTTTAAAGATGAGGCTTTAACTATTTTAAACAATTATCCAGAATCGGAGTTTAAAAATTCTTTATTGTTAATGGTTAACTACGTTATTGATAGAAAAAAATAAGTGGTTAAAGACCAAGATTATTTATGGCTTCGGAGTTTTTGTTATAATTGTAACCTCTCCAAAACACATCACCTGCGTCAGATTTTGCATATTTCCAAGCAACGTCACCATTAGAAGTTACTTCCCAAAAACCATAATCACCTTCACATATTAAAGTATTTCCGTTAGTTAGCCTAACTGCTCCAGAAAGTCGACCAAAAAACAAGTTTTCGTCTGTAAAGCTCCACACTACAGAAGGTTCGTTGTTAATATTGGGTTGCAAATTAAAAACTTCAGGAATATTCAATTCATAAACAATCGATTGTGTGTTGGTAAAACTATTCACATAAACAAGAAGATTCCCAGCGCCTTGGACATTATTTTCGAGAAAGTTTGGATAATGGTTGTTGTAAAATAATCGTTGACCAAATGTATTGTTATAGGCTTCCGGATTACCAAATCTATAAAGTAAATTTCCTCCTTTGTTATAATTTCCACCACTATTGGATGATGCTTCAGCTGTAGTGGTACTATGATCGATGACCCAAATTTCACTAAATTCATTGACACTAATAAAAATAACGTCCCTTTGTTCATCTAAATCTATTCCGTTGGCATGCATGATATCTCCATTAGTAAAAGCGATATTATAATTGATGTTTATCAATTGAGGATTAGAACTTACAACACCATAGTTAAGCGCATTAGGATTGATGTCTTGTACGATATGGTCCCAACTATGCCATTCCCAAACAATTTGATTGGTGCTTGGGTTTACTTCAATTAATGCTTCAGGGAATATATCTACAGTTGTATTGACACCTGCTGATTGGGCTTCAAGTGCAGATATTCTCTCCCAAACTAAAAACAAAACATTTCCATTAGAAAGCATTTCAACATCATGATGCGCAATGTAATTAGTGGATGAATATTCGTATTCCCAAGAAACGGAGCCATCACTATTTATAATCTTAATCTTACCACCATACCCTCCATAAGTAATAGTTGGGGCTTCTGATTTAAAAATCCCGATAAGTTGTCCGTTTGGCAACAGCTCTAAATCATTGCCTAAATTGTCTTCAAATTGCCAAGTATATCTTTTATGACCTTGTTTGTCTAAAAGATATGCTTCTGTTCCTCCTCCCTCTACAGCAAGAACATAGCTATCTTCAATTAAATTTGAATTATAAACCTCAATATTATCAGTTAAAACAATCTCCTCTTCAATTAGATGGTTCTCATCATTTGCACAGCTGCAGATTATTAGAGAAATAACAGACAAAAGTGTGTAGTATTTTTTATTCATAAATAAGTTTGATAATCTGCAATTTAAATATTTTTTTAGGATACAGGCAACCATTTGCATAACTTTTGCGTCTTTATAAATAGAAGACCTAATTAAACCATTTTTGAAAGTCATACAATTACATAACAATAATGTGGAGCTTATCAATAAGGCATCGAAAAACAATCGCGAGGCACAACACATGCTCTATGAGGCCCATGCTCCAAAAATGTTGAGTATATGCCGCTATTATGTAAAAGATGTACAAAAGGCAGAAGAAGTGATGATGAATGGTTTTTTTAAAGCCTTTTTAAATCTAAATTCTTTTAAAAATGAAGGCAGCTTTGAGGGATGGATTCGTAAGATTATGGTAAGAGAGGCAATTTCCTTTTTAAGACAACAAAAAAACATCGAATTTTCTATTGAGGAGATCAATGTGCCACAAGATTATTCAAATAATATAAAAACAGAAATTGAAGTCAACGAAATACAACAGATTATTGACAGCTTACCAGAAGGTTATAAAATGGTATTTGTGATGTATGCCATTGAAGGTTATAAACATAATGAAATTGCCGATATTTTAAAGATTTCAGAAGGTACATCAAAGTCGCAATTGTTCAAGGCCAGACAGTTGTTACAACAAAAAATCAATGAATTAAACAACACCAGTTATGGCACCAATTAAATTTGAAGACAACATAAAAGACAAGCTCGAAAAGCGTACAATACAACCATCAGCAAACGCATGGGATACTTTGGCCAATCGACTTGATGCTCACGACAACAAGAAAAAAACACCTTTGTATTGGTGGTTAGGCATTGCGGCAACTGTGGTCGGCATTGTGTTTGTTGCTACCTTATACTTTAATAGTAATGAAGTAGAAACCATAGTGCCAACAATTGTAAATACTCAAGAAAATGGTATTAAAGAAGATGACAATCAAACTACTGATAACAATATAGAAAAAGAACAGGTTGTATTTGAAGAAAGTAAAACCACAAAACAACCAGCTTACAAAACAAAATCATCAGATAAAATCAAAAGCACCTTACCAACAGATGATGCAGTTGCCCAAGCACAAGAATCAATGACAAAAAAAACAATGACGACCAGTGTGTTTGAAAATAACATAAATGAAATAAAAAATAAAGAACTGAATTTTGAAGACCAAAAAGTAAAAGATGCTGTGGCACAAATCAAAGAGCTAGAGAAAAGCCAAGAGGTAGTTTCCGAATCAGAAATAGAAAACTTGCTTAAGAAGGCAGAAAAAGAAATTATTTCAAACAGAATACATAAAGAAACCACTAAAACGGTCGATGCTAACTCACTGTTGCAAGACGTTGAAACAGATTTACAGCAATCGTTTAGGGACAAGGTTTTTAAAGCCTTACAATCAGGTTATGAGTCGGTAAGAACTTCAGTTGCCGAACGGAATAACTAAAAACAGAAACGTAGAATCAATTAAAAAACAAACATTATGAACACCATTACAAAAATCGTAGTGCTGATAAGCGTATGCTTTATTGTAGGCACAGTAAGAGCACAGGACACTATTCAAAAAGAGAACAATAACCACAAGATTGAAACTCTTGAAGAGTTGAAAGAAACCATCAGAAAAGAGGAAAAAGACTTCCTGAAAGTGGAAGTGGAAGCTATCAACAAACGATTGGACAAAGGCGATATCACTGCCGCAAAAGCTGAAGAACTAAAGCAAGAGGCTGCCGAAAAGCGAGCATTGAACATCGAAAACCGAATAGCAATCATCGATAATAAGATAGCGCTTTTAAAAAGAAATGACTATGGTTACGAGCAAGAGGACGATGATAAAACCCAAGTGTCAATTAGCTTTGGCTCTGGTGAGAGAGGAATAAAGATTAAGACCAAAAACGAACCTGTTAAGTACGATATTAGAACAACAAATGACCTGTTGTTTGCTATCGGACTTAATAACGCCATTATTGATGGAAAAGGATTGGACGAGTCTCCATATGAAGTATTGGGCTCTGGCTTCGTAGAGCTTGGATGGAACTGGAAAACCAGAGTGTTTAAGAACTCTAATTTTATGCGCATTAAATATGGCTTTGCATTTCAATGGAACAAGCTTAATGTGAAAGATAATCAATACTTTGAGCAGGATGGAAACATAACAACACTTCAAGAATTTCCGGTTGAACTAAGACAATCACAGTTAAGGGTAACAAATTTGGTCTTTCCATTATATTTTGAATTTGGTCCATCAAAAAAAATAGAGAAGGCGACGCACATTCGATACATCAATGCCGACAACTTTAAATTTGGAATAGGTGGCTATGGAGGTTTTAATATTGGCACTCAACAAAAATTGCGCTATAGCATTGATGGTGATCGTGTTAAGCAAAAAATAAGAACCGATTATAACACGAGCGATTTTGTGTATGGAGTAGGTGCTTACATTGGTGTTGGCGATTTGGCCTTATACGCAAAGTATGACCTAAACACTATTTTCAAAGACCAAACGGTCGATCAGCATAATGTCTCTTTAGGATTGAGATTTGATTTAGATTAAAGCTCACGAGTATTATTAGTTAAGGCTTCAGTCAATTATGGCTGAAGCTTTTTTGTTATATAATAATACCCTAAATTTACAACTTAATAAGTTTACTTTTTTGATTTCAAAATCCACCATAGAACAAGTATTCGAAACCGCTCGTGTTGAAGAGGTTATTGGCGATTTTGTAAACCTTAAAAAATCTGGCAGTAATTTTAAAGGCTTAAGTCCGTTTAGTGATGAACGTTCACCAAGTTTTATGGTGTCGCCAGTTAAGCAAATTTGGAAAGATTTTAGTAGTGGAAAAGGAGGGAATGCAGTGACCTTTTTAATGGAGCATGAACATTTTACCTATCCTGAAGCCATAAAATATTTAGCCAAGAAGTACAATATTGAAATTGAAGAAACCGAGCAAACCAACGAACAAAAGGAAGAAGCAAATGAGCGCGAAAGCCTCTATTTGGTAAATGAATTTGCAAACACTTATTTTCAAAACATACTTCATAAAACAGACCAAGGCAAAGCTATTGGTTTGAGTTATTTTAAAGAGCGTGGTTTTACAAACGACACCATTAAAACATTCAATTTAGGTTACTCATTGGATGAGTGGCAAGCCTTTACCGATGAGGCTTTAGGCAAAGGGTATCAGTTGGAGTTTTTGGAAAAAACAGGCCTTACAATTGTCAAGGACGACAAACGTTTTGATCGTTTTAAAGGACGCGTCATGTTTCCAATACATAGTATGAGTGGACGTATTCTTGGTTTTGGAGGACGTATTTTGGGTGCTGATAAAAAAGCTGCAAAGTATGTAAACTCCCCAGAAAGTGAAGTCTATCACAAAAGTAAAGTGTTGTATGGTTTGTTTCATGCAAAGCAAAGTATTGCCAAAGAAGATAATTGCTTTTTGGTCGAAGGTTACACAGATGTCATTCAGTTTCATCAAACAGGAATCAAAAATGTGGTTGCCTCTTCTGGTACAGCTTTAACTCCAGAGCAAATACGATTGATTAATCGACTGACCAAAAACATTACGGTCCTTTTTGATGGTGATGCAGCTGGCATTAGAGCGTCAATAAGAGGGATCGACCTTATTCTGGAACAAGGGCTTAATGTTAAAGTTGTGATGTTTCCAAATGGTGAAGATCCAGATAGCTTTGCGAAGCAAAACACACTTGAAGAGTTGTCATCTTACTTGGCAGATAATGCCAAAGATTTCATTCAGTTTAAAGCTGCATTATTGGTTGAAGAAGCCAATAACGATCCTATAAAAAAAGCCGAGACTATTCGTGAGATTGTCAACAGTATCTCTAAAATTCCAGATCCTATAAAGCGCGAAATCTATATTCAAGAATGTTCGCGTATTATGGATATTAGCGAAGATGTTTTGTTTAGCACATTGGCGCAAATCAATAAAAAAGAATTTCAAGATGCCAATAAAAACTATAAAGACGAACAAAAAGCGTTCAATGTCATCAAGCAAGAGCAACCCAAAACTAAAGTTGACCTGCAATACATTTTAGAGCGAAAAATTATCGAAATCTTACTGCTTTATGGCAATGAAAGTGAAGATTTTGAAGATTTAGTTTTAAAGGAATCCGACACTGGCGATTTACAATTAGAACCAGTAGTGCACAAAGCAAAAGTGTTCGAAAAAGTATATCTCGATCTGCAAGAGGATGAAATGCAATTTTCAGACGAAAAATTCAAAACACTTTATTATACCATTATCGATACATTACACCAAGCTGAAGATTTTCAATTGAAAGACTTTATCAATAAACTCAATCAGGAGATGGCTAATGAAGTCACCACTATTCTGATGGAAGATGAACGTTATCGCCTTCATGATTGGCAACGCAATCATATCATTCCAAAAGAGAAGAAAGAAACAATTGCGCAATTAGTAAGCCAGACAATTTTGAGTTTACGTTGTTTTTTGATAGATCAAAAAGTAGCTGAATATCAAAATGAAACATTGCAAGAAAAAGCCAATACACAATCTATATTAGAAGATGTCAATGACTATGTCAAATTGAAAATGTTACTTTCTAAAAAGTTGGGAAAAGTAGTTGGAAGTAAAATTTAAGTCAGATTATGATGTTTCGCTTGATGAATGAGGTCAACCAAATTGGTGACATTCAGCTTCGTTAACAATCTCAACTTATAAGTACTCACGGTTTTTTCGTTAATGCCAAGCTCAACAGCAATTTCTTTGTTTTTCTTTCCTGAAGTCAATAATTTCAATACTTCAACTTCCCTGGTTGATAAGCGTTTGAACAATTTGTTCTTCTTGTTTTTGACCTCGCTAAAGTTCAAATGTTTGTCCATGGCATCACTTAAAAACACCTCGCCTTGACTGACTTTTAATACGGCTTCTCTAATTGTATCAGTTGAAACTGATTTGTGGAGATATCCAGAAGCGCCAGCCTTGATGGTGCTTACAGCATAAATTTCTTCTGGTTGGTTGCTCAACATAATGACTTTTAGATCGTTATGCTCTTTTTTAATAGCCCTTAATGCAGTGATGCCATTAAGTTCGGGCAGGTCAATTTCAGAAATAATGACATCAACAGGATGGCGTCTTACAAATTCAAAAATTTCGATACTGCTTCCAACATCTCCAACGACTTTAATTTCGGGATCTGAATTGAAAAGCAGCTTAAGACCAGCTCTCACAATGGGATGATTATCCACGACCAATACTTTAATCATGACTTTTTTTGTTAGTTAGTTTTCTTTAGAGTGTTTGAACTTAAAAGATTAAATCTATAATTGTGGAGATTTGCTATGCAAAAGTAATGAAAAAACCAACAACTTTGTAAAATATTAGTATAAACATCAATGATTATTTGAAATCTTTAGGAATTTCGCAAATTGGTATCGGCATCATTTTATGTTGATTGTTGCGATTGTACCTCATAAATATCTCAAAGGCTTCTTTTTGCCTTCCAGTAAAATCATCGGCTGTTTTGCCTTCATTTTTCATTTGCATTGCCCATTCCAGTTCTGGATAGGAAGCTCCTATTTGGTCTTCATCACTTCTAGCATCACCAAACAACCCATCACTTGGTGCAGCTTTCATGATTGAATCTGGGACATCCAAGAATTCACCAATTTGATACACTTCCGATTTCATCAAATCGGCAATAGGGCTCAAATCGACTCCTCCATCTCCATATTTTGTATAAAAACCAACGCCAAAATCTTCTACCTTATTTCCGGTACCAGCAACAAGCAGTCCATATAATCCAGCATGATAATAAAGGGTCGTCATACGCAAGCGAGCTCGAGTGTTGGCAAGAGCCATATCGACAATCGTTTGTTTGCCATCAAGCGACACTTCTGTCTTGAACTCTTCAAAAACAGGTGTTAAATCGACTAGTTTGTCATCGACGTTTGGAAAACGCTTTTTAAGTTGAGCAATGTGTTCTTGACCTCTGCTGACATGACTTGCAGCTTGATGTATTGGCATTTCAATACACAACACTTTCAAGCCTGTTTTTGCACATAAAGTTGAGGTTACGGCAGAATCGATACCACCAGAAATACCGATAACAAATCCATTGACCTTTGCATTGGTCGCATAATCTTTTAGCCAATTTACAATGTGGTCAACTACTTTTTCGGTGTTCATAGATGTGTTGTTTTATGCTAAAGAATAGTATCTTTGCACAACAAAAATAAACGAATCACGTAATTAATAAAAAATAATCACCTTTAAGTTGTTGTAAAATCATCTATGAAAAAAATTATTGCTTTTTGTGTTTTATTGTTTGGACTGTATGCTTGTAAGAATGAAAGCCAGTTGGAAAAAGACATTGCTAAAGTAGATGTTGATTTTAAAATTGAACGTTTTGATCTGGCATTTGCCCAAGCCACACCTGAAGGATTACCTAATTTAAAACAAACTTTTCCATTCTTGTTCTCTAAATATGAAAACGATTCTATATGGATTGATAGAATGAATGATACACTTCAGCAACAATTGTCAAATGAGGTTAAAAAAGAGTTTAACGAATTTGACGATATATATGTTGATATTCGTTCGCTTTTTCAACATCTTAAATATTATGATCCTACGTTTAGCGAGCCGCGAATCATAACAGTGACTTCCGAAGTGGATTATCGCTACAAAACAATTGTTACAGATACGATTGTTTTGATCTCTTTAGATACTTATTTGGGCTCTAAACATGAATTTTACGAGGGCATTCCTAATTATATCGTTCAAAACATGAACCGTTCGCAAATAGTTCCAGATTTGGCTGCCAATTATGCGTCTAACTATATTTTTCAGTCACAACGAAAAACATTGTTGGATGAAATGATATATTTTGGTAAAGAACTGTACTTTAAAGATCGTATGATTCCTTTTAAATCTGATGCGGAAAAAATAGGATACACTCAAGAACAGTTAAATTGGGCAAATGACAATGAAAGCTATATTTGGCGATACTTTGTAGAAAAGGAAATGCTTTACAGTACAGATAACGCATTGCCAAATCGGTTTATCGCTCCAGCTCCATTTTCAAAGTTTTATTTAGAGCTCGATAGTGAATCACCAGGGCGATTAGGTCAATATATTGGTTGGCAGATTATTAGGGCCTATATGGAAAACAATGATGTGCCGTTGATGGATATGCTGCAAAAGGATGCGGTCGAGATATTTAATAATTCAAAATTTAAACCACGCAAGTAATGTCAAAAAACATAAAATCAACCATTGAACTTCAAGTCGAATTAGATGAAAACCGAGTGCCAGAAAAGTTGAGTTGGACTGCACAAGATGGAGGCATCAAAAACGAAGAAGCCAAAGCGATGATGCTTTCAGTTTGGGACAGCAACGCTCAAGAAACTTTAAGAATCGATTTGTGGACAAAAGATATGCCAGTAGATGAAATGAAACTCTTTTTTCATCAGACCTTGGTAGAAATGAGCAACACCTTTCATCGCGCCACTCAAGATGAAAAAATGACCGCTACCATGAAAGATTTTTGTGACTATTTTGCCGAAAAATTAGAGCTAAAAAAGTAAAATTAAATTGCTCAAATAAGGTATAAGTGGTTTAAATTAAAACTACAATTTCTTACTTAAGTTAACCCAACCACCACCATTGGTGGCTTCAATATTATTGAGATTTAAATATTTGGCAGCTTTAGCAGATCGTATTCCACTTTCACAACAAACAACAAACGGTTTGTTCATTTGTTTTAGTTCATTAACGTGATTGTGTAAAACGTCTAATGGTATATGCTTTGCGTTCTCAATATGTCCGTTGTCCCATTCTCGCTGGGTTCTTACATCTAAAATGATAGCGCCATTTTTTAAAAAATCTTCAACTTGACGCTTCTTTGTTCCGAAAATAAAACCTAATAATCCCATAGTCTTCTTTTTTATATAAATTTACAATAATTAAATAAATCTCTATTGAAACCAGAAACTAGAAAGGAAGAAATAATTAAAACTGCTGCGAAGCTTTTTAAAGAGAAAGGCTATAGTGCAGTGACTATGCGAGATTTAGCAAAAGCAATGGGTATTAAGGCTGCAAGTCTTTATAACCATATTAATTCAAAACAAGACATCCTAAAAAGTATCATTATTTCTATTGCAGAAGAGTTTACAAACGGTATGAATGAGATTAAATCTTCAAACCTATCTAGTATCAATAAATTAAAACAAGTTGTAAAATTACATGTTAATATCACTAGTCAGAACACTTATGGTATGGCATCTTTAAATAACGACTGGATGCATCTCGAAGACAAATTAGATTATTATTTAGAGCTGCGTTCAAATTATGAAGACCAGTTTAGGAGCATCTTAATTGAGGGTATCAATAATAAAGAAATAGTAGATTCTAATGTAGAAGTTATGCTGTTTTCAATATTATCTACATTACGTTCATTGTATCTATGGATTCCAAAAAAAGAGGCTTTAAATATAGACGAATTATCAAAAAATTTAAGCCAAGTTCTCATTAACGGAATTAACAAATAGTTTGCATTATATTTTGTAATTTTGTCAAGTTAACTAACAAGTGTTAGTTTAAAAAGTTTGAAAATAAAGCATGTCAGATTTTTATAGCATAAAGGTTACAGATATATATAAAGAAACGAAAGATACTTCAGTAGTCACTTTTGATATTCCTGAAGAATTAAAGTCTGTATTTAAGTTTTCTCAAGGGCAACATCTTACTTTACGTACAATTATTGACGGAGAAGATTTAAGACGATCTTATTCCTTGTGTTCAAGTCCGATAGATAATTTATGGAAAGTAGCAGTCAAGCAAATACCAGGAGGAAAATTTTCTACCTACGTCAACGACCATTTAAAAGCTGGTGATACCTTGGAAATTATGGCGCCTAGTGGCACATTTGGGGTTGAAACAAACGCAAAAGAATCAAAGAATTATCTATTTTTCGCCGCAGGAAGTGGCATTACACCTATCCTGTCAATGATCAAAACACATTTGGCAACCGAACCAAATTCAACTTGTAAATTGTTCTATGTCAATAAGACAGCAAAATCCATTATCTTTAAGGAAGAATTGGAACAGTTGCGTAATACCTATTTCGGACGTCTCGAAATCTATTATTTTCTAACCAAAGAAAAACGCGATATCGAGTTGTTCAATGGTCGGTTTGATGATGAAAAAATGAAGGTGTTGACCAAGACGTTTATCGATATACCAGACACAAGTGAAGTTTTTCTTTGTGGACCGGAAGACATGGTGAATTACGTCAGTAGTTATTTGATTAATGCTGGTTTGCCTAAACATTTAGTGCATTTTGAACTTTTTGTAAAAGGGCTTACCGAAGAGGATATCAAACGAGCCGAGCGCCTTTCAAAACAAAATGTCGAAGGTACACAGGTAACTATCGTTGATGGTGGTAAGGAGTTTCAGTTCACCATGACCAAAGATTATGACAATATCCTTGATGCAGCTTTGTCGGCAGGTGCCGATTTACCATTTGCATGTAAAGGCGGTGTATGTAGCACCTGTAAATGTCAAGTTGTAGAGGGTTCAGTTGAAATGAAAATTAATTATGCGCTTGAAGATAAGGAAGTCGCACAAAACTTTGTATTGAGTTGTCAAGCTGTACCAACAAGCCAAAAGGTGGTTGTTGATTTTGACGTGTAAAATAATTTGGGCGTTACCCTAAAGGGTCAGGCTGTCGGCAGTCGCTCTCTGCGAGGAGCTCCAACAATGCCTCCATCCTTAACGCAAATAGAGAATTAAAATAAAAGTTTCACCAGCTAAAAGCAAATAGCTAATAGCCAAAAGCTAAACAAATGAGTGAAGAACAAATAAAAAATTTAGAAGCACAGTTCGAAGAACGTATCGCAAGAGACGAAAAAATCGAACCAAAAGATTGGATGCCAGAAAAGTATCGTCAAACGCATATTAGGCAAATGTCGCAACACGCACATTCCGAAATTGTTGGCATGCTTCCAGAAGGTAACTGGATAACACGAGCACCTTCTTTGAGAAGAAAAGTCGCTTTATTGGCAAAAGTGCAAGATGAAGCTGGTCATGGCTTGTATCTGTATTCTGCAACTGAAACTTTGGGAGTCTCAAGAGACGAGTTATATGAACAATTGCATTCTGGTAAAGCAAAGTATTCTTCAATCTTTAATTACCCAACAGTTACTTGGGCAGATATGGGAGCCATTGGTTGGCTGGTCGATGGAGCAGCCATCATCAATCAAGTGCCACTATGCAGTACCTCTTTTGGACCTTATGCAAGAGCAATGGTCAGAGTCTGTAAAGAAGAAAGTTTCCATCAACGCCAAGGCTATGAAATCATGATAAAATTGGCAAATGGAACACCAGAACAAAAAGCAATGGCGCAAGATGCACTTAACCGTTGGTGGTGGCCAAGTTTGATGATGCTGGGGCCAACAGATGCCGAATCCATCCACACCGAGCAATCCATGAAATGGAAACTGAAGCGTAAATCCAATGACGAATTACGCCAACAGTTTATTGACCAAACCGTTCCTCAAGCCGATTTAATCGGGCTCACAATTCCTGACCCAGATTTAAAATGGAATGAAGAACGTCAAAGCTATGATTTTGGTGATATCAATTGGGATGAGTTTTGGCAGGTTGTCAAAGGACATGGACCATGCAATAAAGAGCGTATGAAAGCAAGAGTTGGCGCATGGGAACGTGGCGAATGGGTGCGTGATGCAGCAATGGCTTATGCAGAAAAACAACAAGAAAGAAGAGAAAAGCAAGCAGTATAATCCTCTGTCAGTTCGAGCGGAGTCGAGAACTATATAATAGAAAAAAAACAACAATCATGGCAACAAAAAACTGGCCACTTTGGGAAGTCTTCGTTAGAAGCAAAAACGGATTGGAGCATCGTCATTTTGGTAGTCTGCACGCCGCAGATGCAGAAATGGCACTTGAAAATGCACGCGATGTATATACAAGACGCAATGAAGGTGTAAGTATTTGGGTGGTAGAGTCCAAACACATAACAGCCTCAAATCCTGAACACAATGGAGAGCTGTTTGAACCAGCTCAAGATAAAGTATATCGTCATCCCACATTTTACGATTTGCCTGACGAAGTAAAACATATGTGATGAAAGAGAATCTCTATAAATATATTTTAGGAATCGCGGACAATAGTCTCATTCTTGGACAAAGAATGGGAGCATTAACTGGTCATGGGCCAAGTTTGGAAACTGATATTGCTTGTACAAATATCTCTTTGGATTTATTTGGACAAGTACGAAGTTATTACCAATATGCAGCCAAAATTGCAGGTGATGGAAGAACAGAAGATGATATTGCGATGCTGCGTAAAGAACGCGAATATGTGAATGTGTTATTAGTCGAACAGCCAGATACTGATTTTGCCTATACCATGGCACGTCAATTTTTGTTCGATGTCTATCATTTCATGTTTTTAACTGAATTGCAAAAAAGTAAAGATTTAACATTAGCCGCTATTGCAACAAAATCGATTAAAGAAGTGAGTTATCATAAACGTTTTTCCTCCGATTGGATAAAACGATTGGGTGATGGAACAGAGCTGAGTAATCAAAAAATGCAAAACGCTATTGATAATTTATGGACCTATACAGACGAATTATTTCATCAAACTGAAGCTGATAAAGCGATGGTAAAAGACGGAATAGGTGTTGATGTTACTAAATTAAAAGAAGGATATTACAAACAGGTCATTGAAGTTTTAGAAGAGGCAACGCTGAACATTCCTGAATCTAAATATTTTCAAAAAGGAGGTAAAGAAGGTATTCATACAGAACACATGGGATATTTGTTAAGCGATTTACAATACATGCAACGCGCCTATCCAAATATGGAGTGGTAGCAATGTGTCACCTCGAGCCAGTCTAGAGGTCTCAATTAAATGGTAAAAACAGAACAACATATCGACCAAGTTCTCATCCCAATTCTGGAGCAAGTTTCAGATCCTGAAATTCCAGTATTGTCCATTATGGATATGGGAGTAGTTCGTTCTGCAATAATTGAAAATAATGTTGTAAAAGTTCAAATTACACCAACATATAGCGGCTGCCCAGCAATGGATGTCATTGGTGATGATATTAAAACTGCATTAAATAAAGCAGGATACAATTCCAAAATAGAATTAATTCTGTCTCCAGCTTGGACAACCGATTGGATTACTCCAAGAGGAAGAAAAGCATTGGAAGACTATGGGATTGCTGCACCTTTGAATGCCGAAGCAGATAAAGAAGCACTTTTAGGTCATAAGAAAATAGTAAAATGCACCAATTGTGGTTCAACAAATACACGACTGGTAAGTCAGTTCGGTTCAACAGCATGTAAGGCACAATTTCAGTGTGAGGATTGCCAAGAACCATTCGATTATTTCAAGTGTCTTAAATAACAACAAAATATTGAAGCTAATTAAGTAAAGAAATGAAGTTAAATAAGAATGAATCTCCAATGCTAGGACTTCGAACTGTAGTATATATGGTTGATGATTTAGCAAAGGCAAAAGAGTGGTATATGAAGGCGTTCAATGTAGAACCTTATTACGACACGCCTTATTATATTGGTTTTGACATTGGTGGCTTTGAATTGGGACTGCACCCAAAAGAAAAAGCCAAAGGAATAGGTCATGGTTCTGTACTCACCTATTGGGGAGTGGAAGATATTCATGAAGTTTTTAAGTCTTTGATTGATTTAGGCGCTATTGAGCACGAAAAACCTCATAATGTAGGAGAAGAAATAATGGTGGCAAGTGTTTATGATCCTTGGAAAAACATCATTGGAATTATTTATAACCCAGAATTTAAACTACCACAATAATTTATGAGTTCAATTCTATTAAAAATTGAAAACAAAGTAGCGTACATCACGCTCAACCGTCCAGAAGTCTTTAACAGTTTCAACCGAGACATGGCATTTTTGCTGCAAGATACTTTAGACGCTTGCGAAAAAAATGAAGACGTCAGAGCGATTGTTATTACAGGTAGTGGAAAAGCATTTTGTGCAGGCCAAGACCTGAAAGAAGTCACAGACCCAGAATTAAATCCAGGATTTAAAAAAATTCTCGATGAGCATTACAACCCAATCATTACCAGAATTCGTTCCATTAAAAAACCAATCATTGGTGGCATAAATGGCGTAGCGGCAGGAGCGGGAGCTAATATTGCTTTGGCCTGTGATGTTGTGGTCGCTCATGAAAGTGTGAGTTTTATTCAAGCTTTTAGTTTAATCGGTTTGGTGCCAGATAGCGCAGGAACCTATTTTTTACCTCGATTAATAGGATTTCAAAAAGCATTGGCTTTGGCCATGTTGGGAGATAAAATTTCCGCAGAGGAAGCCGAAAACATAGGCATGATTTACAAAGTAATACCATCTGAAAGTTTTGAGGAAGACGTCAAAAGACTGGCTTTGAAACTAGCCAATATGCCAACCAAAGCATTAGGCATGATAAAGGAATTGTACAATAAATCCATGACCAATGATTTGGAAGCACAATTGGCATTGGAATCTAAATTACAAATTGAAGCCGCACAGAGCGAAGATTATGCGGAAGGCGTTGCAGCTTTTATTGAAAAGCGAAAACCGAATTTTAAAGGAAAATAATATTGAATTGTCACCTCGAGCGCAGTCGAGAGGTCGATTGAAAGACAAATATAATATATGAACGTAGGAATCATAGGCAGTGGAACAATGGGAAGCGGCATCGCACAAGTGGCTGCAACTTCTGGTTGTAAAGTGAAATTATACGATACCAATCAAGCGGCTTTAGATAAAGCAAAAACAGCTTTAGAAAAAATACTAGCGCGTTTGGTTGAAAAAGGACGTATTGATACAACTGAAAAAAATCGAATTCAAAATAATATTTCTTACGTAGGTAATTTAAAAGATCTAGCTGATTCAGATTTAACTATTGAAGCCATAATTGAAAGTCTTGATATCAAGAAAAAAGTCTTTTCAGAACTGGAAAGCTATGTTGCGGACAAATGTATCATCGCTTCAAACACCTCTAGTTTATCAATAGCTTCTATTGCTGCGTCACTTAATAAGCCAGAACGTTGTATAGGGATTCATTTTTTTAATCCTGCGCCTTTAATGCAATTGGTTGAGGTGATACCAGCAATTCAAACATCAAAGGAAGTTTTAGAAAATTCAATTAAAATCATTTCCGATTGGAAAAAAGTAGTTGCTGTAGCTAAAGACACTCCAGGTTTTATCGTCAACCGTGTTGCAAGACCTTTTTATGGAGAATCACTACGGATTTATGAAGAAGGCATTGCAGATTTCGCAACTATAGACCATAGTTTAAAGTCGCTTGGAGGTTTCAGAATGGGACCTTTTGAATTGATGGATTTTATTGGAAATGATGTAAACTATACAGTAACCGAAACTGTGTTTACAGCCTTTTATTTCGATCCAAGATATAAACCAGCATTTACTCAAAAGCGTTTTGCTGAAGCAGGCTATTTAGGAAGAAAATCTGGAAAAGGGTATTATAATTATGATGAAAATGGCGCCATCGTCATTTCGAATGAAGCGGAGGAATCTCACGATAAAGAATTATCTCAAAAAATATTCGACCGAGTATTAGTCATGTTAATAAACGAAGCTGCAGACGCTTTATTTTTAAACATCGCTTCAGCCAAAGACATTGATAACGCCATGACCAAAGGCGTCAATTATCCAAAAGGATTATTGGCTTGGGCAGACGAAAAGGGAATCGATTGGTGCGTTCAAAAATTAGACGAATTATATAACGAATATCACGAAGACAGATATCGTTGCAGCCCATTATTACGAAAAATGAATAGGGAAAATAAAACATTCTTTTAATGCAAGGAGAAAAAATACCATATAAAATGTTGAGTCAAGATGCCTATAGCCAATGGTTGGGTATCGAGATTTTAGAATGTGAAATAGGTAGATGTAAAGTCGCTATGACTATTCGTAAGGAAATGCTCAACAGCATGAATAAAGCGCATGGTGGCATTAGTTATTCATTAGCTGATACTGCTTTTGGCTTTGCAGCAAATACACATGGTAAATATGCAGTTTCCATTGAAACAAGTATCAACCATATTGAGGCATTAAATGAAGGTGATTATTTGGTCGCAGAATCAGTCATAGAAAAAGTAAATAATAAATTAGGCTTCAATATTATTGAAGTTAAAAGAGAAAATGAATTAGTAGCACTATTCAAAGGTGTTGTTTATAGAACTCAAAAAGATTGGGAAGAGTAAAGTGAAATGATTTGTCATTCCGTACTTGATACGGAATCCATATAAATAATTTATGAAAGAAGCATATATCATAGATGGAGTACGCACTCCAATAGGAAGTTATCAAGGGACTTTAGCAGCTGTTCGTACAGACGATTTAGGTGCTTTAGTTATTGAAGAAATAGTAAAACGAAATCCAAATATTCCAAAAGAAGCATACGACGATGTTATATTAGGTTGTGCCAATCAAGCAGGTGAAGATAATCGTAATGTTGCGAGAATGTCTGCTTTATTAGCGGGTTTACCATTCACAGTTCCTGGAGAAACAGTTAATCGCTTATGTAGTTCTGGTTTATCAGCAATCATTCATGCTAACAGAGCAATTAAAGCAGGTGATGGAGATATGTTTATTGCTGGAGGTGTTGAGAATATGACACGCGGACCATACGTAGTTGCAAAACCATCAAGTGCTTTTGGAACAGATGCAAAAATGTATGATTCTAGTTTTGGATGGCGATTTATCAATCCGAAAATGCAAAAAATGTATGGAACAGATGGTATGGGGAATACTGCTGAAAATCTCGTAGAAAAATATAATATCTCACGTGAAGACCAAGACAAATTTGCGTATTGGAGCCAAATGAAAGCTGCCAAAGCTCAAGAGAATGGTCGTTTAGCAAAAGAAATAGTAACAGTAGAAATCCCACAACGAAAAAAGGATCCAATTAAATTTTCAAAAGACGAGTTTGTAAAACCAAACACATCTTTAGAAGTATTAGGGAAATTAAGAGGTGCTTTTAAAGCTGAAGGAGGAAGTGTGACTGCAGGAAATTCATCTGGATTAAATGATGGAGCAGCTGCAACTATTATAGCTTCTGAAGACGCTGTAAAAAAATATAATTTAAAACCATTAGCAAGAATTGTAAGTTCTGCGGTTGTTGGTGTAGAACCAAGAATCATGGGAATTGGTCCAGTTGAAGCTTCAAATAAGGCATTAGCTAAAGCAGGTTTGACAATGAACGATATCGATATTATTGAGCTTAACGAGGCTTTTGCTGCACAAGCATTAGCATGCACAAGAGCTTGGGGAATTGCAGATAATGACCCAAGGTTAAATCCAAATGGAGGTTCTATTGCTATAGGTCATCCACTTGGTGTAACAGGAGCAAGAATTGCGTATTCTGCTGCATTAGAATTACACGAACAAAACAAAAAGTATGCATTAATTACGATGTGTATTGGTGTAGGTCAAGGTTATGCAGCGATTATTGAACGAATTCCTGCGTAGGCAGGAATCTCATAATAAAAATGAATGAAACATTGGTACGTCTACATAATGGCAAATAAACCAAGCGGAGTAATTTATATTGGTGTAACAGATAATATTGTTGAAAGAGTAAGAGAACATAAAAACAAGATTTATCCAAAATCATTTACAGCACATTATAATTGTGATAAGCTTGTTTATTTTGAAGAGTTTGAAAATGGAGAAGATGCTTCTATAAGAGAACGACAATTCAAAAAGTGGAAAAGAGATTGGAAGATTAAATTAACAGAAGAAATGAATCCGAGTTGGTCTGATTTAAGCACAAATTGGAATTTAGATAATAGAGAGTTTAGAATTAATAAGTAAAAGATACCTGCTTTCGCAGGCATTGGTTATGAATAAAATACAACACTACGTCCAAGGTCAATGGACATCAGGAAAAGAAGAAGGAACTCCAGTTTTAGATGCTATAACAGGTGAAGCTTTTACTAGTGTAGCCATTGAAGGATTAGACATTCCTGAAGTTTTAAATTATGGTAGAACGAAAGGAGGCGAAGTACTTCGAAAAATGACCTTTCAGGAGCGTGGAAATATGCTAAAGAAATTAGCATTATATCTTACTAAAAGAAAAGACGCTTTCTACGAGTTAAGTTATAGAACAGGAGCAACCAAAGTAGATAGTTGGATAGATATTGAAGGAGGATTTGGTAACTTATTTGCCAATGCTTCTTTAAGAAAATTATTTCCAAATCAGCCTTATCATGTTGAAGGGGATGCTATCGATTTGTCTCGTGGAGGACGTTTTATGGCACATCATATCATGGTGCCTAAAAAAGGAGTGGCAGTCCACATTAACGCATTCAATTTCCCTGTTTGGGGAATGTTAGAAAAATGTGCAGTTAATTGGATGGCAGGAGTTCCTGCAGTGGTTTTACCAGCACCTTCATCTTCTTATTTGGCTGAAGCAGTAGCAAGAGAAATTATTGCTTCTGGAATATTGCCAGAAGGTGCATTACAAATCATAAACGGAACAGTTAAAAATATATTAGATACAGTAGAATCTCAAGATGTAGTAACATTTACTGGTTCTGCACAAACAGGGAGATTGCTTAAAGCACATCCAAGATTAATACAAGAATCTGTACCATTTACAATGGAAGCCGATTCATTAAATGCATCTATTTTAGGAGAAGATGCAGTTCCTGGAACACCAGAATTTGATTTATTTATCAAAGAGGTCAGAAAAGAAATGACAGTAAAAGCAGGACAAAAATGTACTGCGATTCGTAGAATTATTGTTCCTGAAAAATTGGTTGAAGATGTTCAAATGGCTTTAGGAAAAGAGTTAGATAAAATTACTATTGGAGACCCAAGACTAAAAGAGGTTAGAATGGGATCTTTGGTAAGTCATCAGCAAGTTCAAGCCGTTAGAGATTCTGTTAGCGATTTATCAAAAGAAGCACAAATTGTTTATGGTAATTTAGACAAAATTGAAACTATTGGAGCAGATGCTAAAAAAGGTGCTTTTATAAGTCCAATTTTATTAAGAGCAGACTATCCTTTTAAAAATACAATTATTCATGAGCGCGAAGCATTTGGTCCTGTAAGTACTATTATGCCTTATAAAAATTTAGACGAAGCTATATTATTAGCCCAAATGGGTAAAGGCTCATTAGTATCTTCAATAGCAACATATGACGATAAAATTGCTAAAGATTATGTAGTCAATGCAGCATCTCATCATGGACGTATTATGGTTATTAATCGAGAAATGGCGAAAGAAAGTACAGGACATGGTTCACCATTACCATATTTAGTTCATGGTGGCCCAGGACGTGCTGGTGGAGGAGAAGAAATGGGAGGTGTACGAGGTATAAAACATTATTTACAACGTACAGCTATTCAAGGCTCGCCAACAACCATTACTGAAATCACAGGAATTTACCAACAAAAAGCAAAATATAAGGAAGCTGAACAGCATCCTTTTAAATACCATTGGGAAGACATCCAACCAGGTATGTCTATGAAAACGCATAAGCGTACCATTACAGATACGGATATTATCAATTTCGCGAATGTGACTTGGGATCATTTCTATGCGCATACAGATATTACCTCATTAGATGGAAGTATTTTTGAAAAGAGAACAGCTCATGGGTATTTCATTATTTCTGCAGCAGCAGGCTTATTTGTTCACCCTAATAAAGGACCAGTTTCTGCTAATTATGGATTAGAAGAATGTCGTTTCTTACGTCCATTGTATCATAACGATACTATTTATGTTCGTTTAACATGCAAACAAAAAGTAGATCGCGATGTGGCTTCGGCTGAACATCCTAGTGGAATTGTAAAATGGTTCGCAGAGATTTTTGACGCTGATGACGAATTAGTAGCATTAGCAACTGTGTTAACAATGGTTCAGAAAAAGCAAGAAACATTTGTTGAAATGACTGATGAAAAAATTGATGAATGTCTTTCAAAATTAACATCAGACACAAAACCTAAATGGGGAATTATGACACCTCAACATATGATTGAGCATTTAGAATATACTTATAAAATTGCATCAGGAGACATTCAAGATTTTGAAGTAGCAACACCAGAAAAGATTTTAGAGAAGGTACATAATAGTTTATGGAGTTATGATAAGTTTCCGAGAAACACTCAATTCCCTCAATTAGAGAAAGATACTTTAGCGCCTTTAAAACATTCAGATTTAAATACTGCAATTGAAAAATTTAAAGCACAAAGAGAAAAGTACATAGTGTTTTTTAAAGAAAATCCAGAGGCTAAATTAAAGAATTTAGTTTTTGGTGAATTGAATCGCTATGAATCTTATCTTTTGGAAAGGAAGCATCTTAACCATCATTTCGAACAATTTGGACTTATATAAAACATGGAACCATACGTAAAACTAAAAAACAAAAACGGAGTAGGATACATTGAGTTTTTTCATCCTGCACATAATTCATTGCCAAGTAATTTGTTATCGAAATTGACGCGAACCATTACGAGCGCTGGTGAAGACGACAGTATCAAGGTCATTGTTCTTCAAAGTGGAGGCGACCGTACCTTTTGTGCTGGAGCAAGTTTTGAAGAACTCGTAGCAATTCAAAATGAACAAACAGGAAAAGAGTTCTTCTCCGGATTTGCAAATGTTATCAATGCGATGCGTAAATGTCCAAAATTCATCATTGGTCGTGTCCAAGGAAAAACAGTTGGAGGAGGTGTTGGATTAGCTTCAGCAACCGATTATTGTATGGCAACCAAATATGCCGATATTAAATTAAGTGAACTGAATGTTGGGATAGGTCCATTTGTGGTTGGTCCTGCAGTACGACGTAAATTGGGCTTAAGTGCCATGTCTCAAATCGCAATGGATGCCAACAGTTTTTATTCGGCAGATTGGGCGATGCAAAAAGGACTATATACTAAAGTTTTTGATTCAGTAGATGATCTAGATAAAGCTGTTGTTGAGTTTACCGAGAATTTGAAAACCTACAACCCAAAAGCGATGACCGAAATGAAAACGATGTTTTGGCGAGGGACCGAAGATTGGGATCAATTGTTGGTTCAGCGTGCCAAAATCAGTGGAAAATTGGTGCTTTCAGAATTTACAAAAGAAAAATTAAAAGGGTTTAAATAAAAATGATTTACAGTTTCAACGGTTATATTCCAGTCGTTCACGAGAGCAGTTTCGTGCATCCTTTGGCTGCAGTAACAGGAAATGTGATTATTGGTAAAAACTGTTATATAGGTCCAGGAGCTGCAATACGTGGCGATTGGGGACAAATCATTTTAGAAGATGGTGTAAATGTACAAGAGAACTGTACTGTGCATATGTTTCCAGGAAAATCAATCACATTAAAAGAAAGTGCACATGTTGGTCATGGAGCAATCATTCATGGAGCAAATTTGGGTAAAAATTGTCTTATTGGGATGAATACTGTCATAATGGATGATGCCGAAATTGGAGACGAATCTATTGTAGGAGCCATGTCATTTATAAAAGCAGAAACTATAATTCCGAAACGAAGTTTAGTGGTTGGCAATCCTGCTAAAGTGGTAAAAGAAGTGACAGATGATATGATTGCCTGGAAAACAAAAGGCACCCAATTGTATCAACAATTACCAGCAGATTGCCAAAGCAGTTTAAAAGAAGTAGAGCCTTTGAGGGAAGTACTAGAAAACATGAAAATTCAAGAAGGTGTTTATGATACACTTCGTGACTTTATGAAAAAATAGATTTGTCATTCCGTACTTGATGCGGAATCCAATATGATAAGAATTTAAAGAATGTCAAAATTTGAATTAAAAATGCCCAAAATGGGCGAAAGCATAACAGAAGGAACGATAATTAATTGGTTGATTAATGAAGGAGATTCATTTGACGAAGGAGATATCATTCTTGAAGTTGCGACTGATAAAGTTGATAACGAAGTACCAGCTCCAGCTTCAGGAACTATGGTAAAAACCATGTTTCAGGCAAAAGATGTCGTTCCAGTTGGAGAAATTCTTGCGATTCTTGAAGTTTCAGAAGAAGTGAAATCTAAAAAGGAAACTGTCATTCCAAGCGAAGCGAAGGAATCTCATAAAGAGAAAAAAGTTTCTACACCAAAACCAGTTCAGCAACCTACAGCTTCTACATCATTTTCAGTTAACAACACAAACACCTTCTTTTCTCCATTAATCATTAAAATAGCAAAAGAACATCACATCAGTTTCGAAGAATTAGCTCGAATTCCTGCAACAGGAAATGAAGGCAGATTACGTAAAAGTGATGTGTTTAGTTACATAGAAGATGGTAGGCCATTTAAGTTTGCTCAAGCTGTTACTCAAGATCCAACTGCCTATAGAATTCCTCAATTAAATTTTGATAAAGGCAAAGGAAAAGTAATTGAGATGGACAGAATGCGCCAAATGATTGCAGATCATATGGTGTATTCAAAACATACATCACCTCATGTTACAGCTTATGTTGAAGCAGATTTAACCAATATGGTAAATTGGCGAAATGCGAATAAAGTAGCTTTCGAAAAGAAATATGGAGAACGTTTAACATTTACACCATTGTTCGTTGAAGCTGTAGCAAAAGCAGTTAAGGATTATCCAAATATCAATGCGTCTGTTGATGGCAATAATATCATTGTCAAAGAAGATATAAATATTGGTATGGCAACAGCATTACCAAGTGGAAATTTAATTGTTCCTGTGGTTAAAAATGCTGATACTCAAGATTTAAAACAACTTGCAGCAAACGTCAACGAATTAGCCAATAAAGCACGAGAAAATAAATTGGCTGGCGACGATATAAAAGGAAGCACATTTACAATATCTAATGTTGGAACCTTTGGGAGTGTTATGGGAACACCAATTATTAATCAACCTGAAGTTGCCATTTTAGCGCTCGGAATTATTAAAAAACGCCCAGAAGTAATATCAACAGAAAAAGGTGATGAAATCGCCATACGTAGTATGATGTATTTATCATTGTCGTTTGACCACAGAGTTGTTGATGGTTTTTTAGGTGGAAGTTTTGTACGTCGCGTAGCTGATTATTTCGAACAATTTGATGTAGATAGAAAGATCTAAAAAAGAGTTTGTCATCCCAAACTTGACTTGGGATCCACCTCATAAAATGAAAGTTTAATAGATTCCGCATCGTAGTGCGGAATGACAGAAACAAGATACCTGCTTTCGAAGGCATTTGATATGAATAAAGAGATATTAAGAAAAGGATTTTTAAACTTGTGCACTGCCAAGTCAATGGCAGAACTGTATGAAGCTAATTTTAAGCAAGTTTCCAAATATGTGCATGCCACATCCAGAGGGCATGAAGCAATTCAGACCGCAATAGGAATGCAATTATTACCTCAAGATTATGCGTTCCCTTATTATAGAGATGATGCAATGTTATTATCGTTCGGATTGCAACCTTACGATTTAATGTTGCAATTACTAGCTAAAAAAGAGGATCCATTTTCTGGAGGAAGAACCTATTATTCGCATCCTAGTTTAAGAGATGACGATAAACCTAAAATTCCGCATCAATCGTCTGCAACGGGAATGCAGGCTATTCCTGCCACAGGAGTTGCTATGGGAATGCAATACAAAGAATTACAAGGGTTGGATGATAAGACATTAAAGGATTTACCATTGGTGGTATGTTCGCTTGGTGATGCTTCAGTTACAGAAGGTGAAATTGCTGAGGCCTTCCAAATGGCAGCTTTAAAGCAAATGCCAATTATCTTTTTGGTACAAGACAACGGTTGGGATATTTCTGCAAATGCAGCAGAAACCAGAGCTCAAAATGCTTTTGAATATGCTAGAGGATTCAATGGGTTAGAAGCTATATCAATAGATGGAGCAAACTTTACAGAAAGTTATGAAGCGGTTGAAAAAGTCATCAAAACAATTCGTAAAGAACGTAGGCCTTTTTTAATTCATGCTAAAGTACCATTATTAAATCATCATACATCTGGTGTTCGAATGGAATGGTATCGTGATGATTTGGATGAAGCACGTTCTCGTGATCCTTATCCAGTATTAAAGAAACAATTAAAAGATAACGGATTTTCTTCTGAAGAAATTCTATCTATAGAAAATTCCGCGAAAGCGAAAGTTCAGTCTGATTTTGAAAAAGCATTAAAAGCTGAAGACCCAAAACCAGAAGATTTATTTACGAACGATTTTGCACCAACACCAATTACTGAAGAAAAAGGAGAGCGTTCTCCCAAAGGTGCAGATAAAGTAGTGATGGTAGATTGTGCCTTATTTGCAGTTGAAGAATTGATGAAAAAGCACAAAGAGTGTTTGCTTTATGGACAAGATGTAGGAGGAAGACTTGGAGGTGTTTTTAGAGAAGCAGCAACATTAGCTCAAAAATTTGGAGATGATAGAGTATTCAATACACCAATACAGGAAGCCTTTATAGTTGGGTCAACAGTAGGAATGAGTGCAGTTGGTTTAAAACCAATTGTTGAGGTTCAGTTTGCCGACTATATTTGGCCAGGATTAAACCAGTTGTTTACCGAAGTAAGTCGTAGTTGTTATTTGTCTAACGGAAAATGGCCAGTAAGTATGATTTTGCGTGTGCCAATTGGAGCATATGGAAGTGGTGGTCCTTATCATTCATCTTCTGTTGAAAGTGTTTTAACTAATATTAGAGGAATAAAAATTGCTTATCCAAGTAATGGAGCCGATTTAAAAGGCTTGATGAAAGCTGCCTATTATGATCCGAATCCAGTAGTCATTTTAGAACATAAAGGGTTGTATTGGTCAAAAGTTAAAGGAACACAAGGTGCAACATCAGTAGAGCCTGCCGAAGATTATGTGTTACCATTTGGTAAAGCTTGGGTGTTACAAGAAATCTGGAAACAAGAAAATGTAGAAACTTTAACTATTGTGACTTACGGAATGGGAGTGCATTGGGCAATGAATGCTTCAGAAGAGCTTGGAATGAAAGACCAAATTGAAGTNNGTCACTGAAGAACCTTCTAATAATAGTTTTGCAAGAGCTTTAGCAGGAAAAATTCAAGAAGAGTGCTTCAAATTTTTAGATGCTCCAGTAATGACTATTGGTAGCGAAAACATGCCAGCAATTCCGTTAAATTCTACTTTAGAAGAAACTATGATTCCTTCCACTGAAAAGGTGAAAAAGAAAATAGAAAACTTATTAAATTACTAAATAAAAAAANNCGAGGGTCGTCAACAGCTTCAACGATTACTTCTTTAAATTTAGGACTAGCCTTATACATTAAAGCCTTACAGTCTTCACTTAAATGTTTCAATTTAATCGTTTTCCCTTCAGCTTCATATTTATTGACTAAATTAAAAATAGCTTCTAATGCAGAATGATCACTTACACGAGATTCAACAAAATCTATTTCAACGTTTTGTGGATCATTTTTCACATCAAATTTAGCATTGAAATTTTGGACTGAACCAAAAAATAATGGACCCCAAATTTCATAAGTTTTAGTACCATCAGCTTGTATGCGTTTGCGAGCTCTAATCATAGTTGCATTTTTCCAAGCAAATACTAAAGCCGATATAATGACACCTGCTATAACTGCAACAGCCAAATCTTTCCAGACAGTGATTGCAGAAACTGCAATTAAAACAATAGCGTCCGATAAAGGAATTTTTCTAATAATCCTGAAACTACTCCAAGCAAAAGTTCCTATAACAACCATAAACATGACGCCAACAAGTGCAGCAATAGGAATTTGCTCAATTAAAGGAGCGCCAAATAATACAAAACATAGTAAAGCGATTGCTGCAACTGCACCAGAAAGACGACCTCGTCCACCAGAATCTACATTAATAATCGATTGTCCAATCATAGCACATCCACCCATTCCACCAAAGAGTCCGTTTAAGATATTTGCACCACCTTGAGCGACACATTCTCTATTTCCGTTTCCTCTTGTTTCTGTAATTTCATCAACTAAATTTAGTGTCATAAGTGACTCAATTAAACCAACTGCAGCAAGTATAAAAGCTGTAGATAAAATTAAATCCCAATGACCTTGTAGTGTATAAAATAATGTAAATATTTGATCTTGGAATGTAGGTAGTGTTCCTTGAAGACCTTCGCCTCCACCATCTTTTATAAATGAACCAACTGTACTTACTTCAATACCTCCAAAAATTGTTATACATGCTACTACTATTATTGCCAATAAAGCAGCAGGAATTTTTTTTGTCAATTTTGGTAAACCATACATAATACCCATAGTTAAAGCCACAAAGCCTAACATGGTCCAAAGTGCTTGTCCAGTCATAAATTGGCTTTCACCATTTACAGTTTCTTTAAATAAGCCTAGTTGAGACAAGAAAATAACAATTGCTAAACCATTAACAAAGCCCATCATCACTGGATGAGGGATTAGCCGAACAAACTTTCCTAATTTAAAGACACCAGCGAGAATTTGAATTGCTCCAACGAATAGAAGTGTGATAAATAACCATTGCAAACCAAGATTCTCAACAGGGTTATCTAAAGTAATCCCAACTTCATTTCCTTTCTGAATTAAATGCACCATAACTACAGCCATTGCGCCTGTAGCACCAGAAATCATTCCTGGACGTCCTCCAAATAAAGCTGTGACAATTCCCATCATAAAAGCTCCGTAAAGGCCAACAAGAGGGTCAACACCAGCGACGAATGCAAATGCGACAGCTTCTGGAACCAATGCTAAAGCTACAGTTAATCCTGAAAGAATATCGTTTTTTGGGTTTTGGGTAAAATTGGTTCTGGTTTTTTGTCCTAATATCATAATTCGGTTATTCTGAAAGTCGGCAAAGATAGGGTTTTAAAAGTGAAGCCAAAAGTAGTGGTGATTTAAGGGATAAAAAAAAGCATCAATAATTACCTATTGATGCTTTTTTTATTTTAAGATTATGTTTATTGAACCATTCCTGGAGGATATTTTTCCATAATTTTTGAAACAAATTCTTTAATTCGTTCTTCTTTTTTATCCATTTTTTGAGTCAAATAACCTGTACCCATTCCTTGCCAAACTAGCTCTTTTTTGTTGGCATCGATTAGATCAATATACAAAGTGCCTTCAGTCGATGTTGATACTGAACTGTATCCAGTATTCCAATAGTAAGGACTCCAGCCCCAACCATATCCATAAGGGCCAAAACCGTTATTGTAAACATTTACTTTTTCACGAGATTTGGTAAAGATACTTACAAGCATGTCTGGGTTTTCAGATTTTGTAAACCCTTTAGCTAATAATTCTGATTCAATAGCACGAAGAATTCGACGTTTGTCAAGGTCACTAATTTCGGCTTTGTCAATTCCTGTTTTATAAAATGCAAAAGTTTTAAATTGACTAAAATTTGCATTTTTGTCATAGTCAGACGCCACTCTTACAGAGCTGCATGAGGTTGCTACCATTACTAATAATAGTAACAACGGTAAAGTTTTCATAATTTTTTTCATTGCAATTTTTATTTATGATTATAACGAGTTCAATAATTCATCATCAACCGTATGAGGAAGTGTTACTTTTAGATTTGGTTCTACTTCCATAGCACGTTTAATAGCAAAAACAGCTTCTTCATTTCTAGCCCAACTTCGTCTTGCTATTCCGTTATTTACATCCCAAAATAGCATTGATTTTAAGCGTCTTTCTGCGTCTGTAGTACCATCAAGAACCATACCAAATCCACCATTTATAACTTCTCCCCAACCAACACCACCACCATTATGGATGCTTACCCAAGTTGCTCCTCTAAAGCTATCTCCAATAACATTATGTATTGCCATATCTGCCGTAAAGCGAGATCCATCATAAATATTACTAGTTTCTCTATATGGTGAATCTGTTCCTGAAACATCATGATGATCACGACCTAAAACAACATATCCAATCTCTCCTTTTGCAATTGCATCATTAAAAGCTTTTGCAATTTTCATTCTACCTTCTGCATCAGCATATAGTATTCTTGCTTGCGAACCAACTACTAATTTATTTTTTTGAGCTCCTTTTATCCATTGGATGTTATCAGACATTTGTTGCTGAATTTCTTCAGGTGAATTAGTCTTTATTTCTTCAAGAACTTTACAGGCAATAGCATCTGTTTTAGCTAAATCTTCTGGTTTTCCTGAAGCACAAACCCAACGAAATGGTCCAAATCCATAATCAAAACACATTGGACCCATTATGTCTTGAACATAACTTGGATATTTAAACTCACGTCCTAAAGTTGGATTATCTGACATTACATCAGCGCCTGCTCGAGAAGCTTCTAATAGAAATGCATTTCCGTAATCAAAAAAGTAAGTACCTTTTGCGGTGTGTTTATTAATTGCTTTAGCATGGCGACGCAATGTTTCTTGAACCTTTTCTTTAAATAATTGTGGATTGTTTGCCATCATATTATTGGCATCTTCAAATGAAATATCTACAGGATAATAACCTCCAGCCCAAGGATTATGAAGTGAAGTTTGATCACTTCCTAAATCGATATGTATATCTGCTTCATCGAACTTCTCCCAGACTTCAACTATATTTCCTAAATAAGCAATTGAAACTGTTTCTTGTTCAGCTTTAGCTTTTTTTACTCGAGCAACAAGCGCGTTTAAATCGGTAATTTTTTCGTCTATCCATCCTTGGTCTAATCTAACTTGAGTGATTTTTGGGTTTACTTCTGCACAAACTGTAATACATCCAGCTATGTTACCAGCTTTTGGTTGTGCTCCTGACATACCTCCTAATCCAGACGTAACAAACAAGTTTCCTTTCGGCGATTTTTTTATTTTTCTGAAACCATTTAACACCGTAATAGTTGTGCCATGAACAATACCTTGTGGTCCAATATACATATAGCTTCCTGCAGTCATCTGTCCATATTGAGTCACTCCTAATGCATTAAATTTTTCCCAATCATCAGGTTTAGAGTAATTAGGAATCATCATTCCGTTTGTAACCACAACTCTTGGTGCATCTTTATGACTTGGAAACAATCCCATTGGATGTCCAGAATACATAACAAGTGTTTGCTCATTAGTCATTTCTGCTAAATACTTCATGGTTAATCTGTATTGAGCCCAGTTAGAAAATACTCCTCCATTACCACCATAAGTAATTAATTCATGAGGATGCTGTGCAACTGCATAATCCAGATTATTCTGTATCATTAATATTATAGCTGCAGCTTGTTTTGATTTTGCAGGATATTCATCAATTGGTCGCGCATACATTTTATAATCTGGGCGCAAACGATACATATAAATACGTCCGTAAGTATCTAATTCGTGCTTAAATTCTGGAAGTAATTCTGCATGGAATTTTTTATCAAAATAGCGTAATGCGTTTCGTAATGCTAGCTTTTTTTCCTCGTCAGTAAGTATCTCTTTACGCTTTGGTGCATGATTTATTGATGCCTCGTATGGTTTTGGTTGAGGTAATATACTAGGAATACCTTCTAAAATTTGATCTTTAAACGTTGCTGTAGTTACTTGCATTACTTTTTTTTTAAATCTGTATTTTTATTAAAACCATAAGGACAGTGTCTGCATCCACTTTCGCAACAATAACCACGTTTTAAATGGTATTGCTCTGTGAAACAACGATATCCTTCTGGTGTTAAGTAATAATCGCCTTCTTCAATAGGGACATATTTCTTCATATATTACAAAGATAATGTAAATTAGAAAGATTTTTGAGATTGATAAAATATGATTTTTATATCTAAATATATAGTGCCAAAAGGCTATGCAGGAATTACCATTTTTCCATTTGTGTTTTTGAAGTATAAAGCATCAAAAGCAGATAAAATATTGATTAATCATGAGATGATTCATTTAAGACAGCAAATAGAATTGTTAATTATTCCTTTTTTTATTTGGTATGGATTTGAATTTTTAATTCGATGTGTTCAATATAGAAACTGGAATTTAGCTTATAGAAATATTTCGTTTGAACGCGAAGCTTATGTAAATGAAAACGACCTCAATTATATAAAATCAAGGTCGTTTTGGAAGTTTTTTAAATATCTATAAATAATTATTGTCTTTTAATTGCTCGTTTGCTAATGGTTTGACCATTGGACAATTTTACTTTAGCTAAATAAGCAGCCTGGCTTAAGTTAGACAAGTTGTATATTTCTGTTCCATTCTGACCACTTAAGTTATAAAGACTTCTACCTAGCATATCAAATATTTGAACCGACTGGATAGTTAATCCATAACCTACATTAAACTTTACATGACCATTAGAAAGCTCAATGATTGATATGTCATTTGGACTTAATTCAACAGTACCAATAGATAGTGTTTCTGCGCGAAATACAATTTCAAAGCGTTCATTGAATTGTCCAGTTCCTGATGTAAAACTATAATCAGAAGCTGATAGATTATGATACAGATTTAGTAAATTATCTTTTAAGAACACGGTTTCATTTGAAAAGAAATCACCCTCAAAATTTGCAATCGATAATTTGTAAATTGTAGGTTGAGTAATTGAAGTATAAAAACCTAATGGAATAACCTCGTCTAAAGTTAAACTGTTTGGGTCTTTTCCTTGGATAGCAAATTTTAGGTTGTCTTCATTATCAATTAGGGTAACTAAATAAGCGGCGTTTCCAACCGATAAATTTCTTGGTGCGTCATAAGCATATCCATCAAAATTATTGGTGGCTCCTTCGACATAGGCGACAAGAATTTGATTAAAAACACCATTATCTGATGTTAAATTTACCCAGAGTTTGTTAGGCACAATTGATTCAGCGGTTCTAAAAAATTGAGAATTACTTGTTCCATCGGGCATTCTGCTTGCATTTTTAAAAGTAACGGTTGCAGATCCTGGTCCTGTTCCAGATTCCTTTGCGTCCACAAAGAAACCTTGACCGCTAGGTATAAAATTATTAGGCTGTATAGTACTAGCACCAGCTACATTTCCACTATATCTATTTATAATAGCATAATCATTTTTGTTAAAATTTTCAACTTGATTTCCTGGATTGGATGCCAAAGGAGGTAAAGATTGAGACCATAAGTATGCAACCCCTTCAATAACAGCAACATTGTCATCAAAAAAATCATTGGTCGATATAGCCGATGGATACGGATTACCTATAAAATTCCAATTATGTAATGTGTTCAAAGAATTGAAATAAACAGTAGCATTAACATCACCTGTATTAAATGCACCGTTGAAAGTATGAGTGTCTATTCTTGGAAAATTAGGACCTATGTTAACTGAAGTTGCGGCATAACCAACACCAGGAATCATTGGTAAGCCAGAAGCATTTGTCCAATCGTCACCTGTGTCATCTATATCATCACCATTTATATCTATGTAATTCTGTGCATTAAAATAGAAGCGTCTATCTGAAGGTGTGTCAGGCAATACACCATTTACAGTCTCATTTACTACAGGTGAGCTCCAATATGTGTAATCATACCATTTTTGCTTTAATGCTGTGAACTTATTTACTGATGAAGTACCACCATTAAGTGAAAATGTACCAGCATCATCGTTTTGAACGAATGCGCCTCTCGATTCGACCGTAATATTTCCACCCACGACAACATTGTTTTGGACCTCTACGTAGTAGGCATCAGCAATTTGTAAATTACCATTGACGGTTAAATTGCAAGCTCTAAAACTATCATTGGTTGCATTTGTTATATAATTGCCAGTAATAAGCACATTTTTATCAATATCAGGAGCAGATCCATTTATCCATGCACTGCCATTCCAAACAGCCACACCTCCTGTAATGTCAATATTTACATCTGTAGTACAGCCTATAAAACTTTCAGAGGTTGCTGTATAGGTAATACTACCTTGAGTGGGCATTGTATAAACAGTGTTAAGGTTTTGTCCTGTATATGCTGTATTTGCCGCTGCATCTATATATAGATCAGTTGTTGGTGTCCAAGTGATTGTTGTAGGCCTAGGTGTGCCAGTAACGGTCACATTGTCGACTGCCCAATACCAATCATCGGTAGCCGTGTAATTAAAGCGCAACATTACAACTGGCTCGCCTGCATAAGCATTAAGGTTGAGGGTCACTAATGCAAAATTATTATTAGCGCCTTGTGTTGTAGTGTAAGTTTGAACTGTATTCCAAGTGCCTCCTAAATCTGTAGATATTTGAACCCTTGCAGCATCTCCAGTTAAGGCTCTATAATAATGATAAAATGTTAGATTAATTGGTGCAGTATAATCTGCTAAACTAAAAGGAGGTGACTGCAAGCTACTATTGATTGCAAAGGCACCGTTGAAAGTACTAAAGTAATCACTGTCGACAACAGCAAATTGCGAATTATCATTACTTGCCCACCCAACATAATAAGGAGTTGCAGGATTTTCTAAATACCATATTGCATCAAGATAATTTCCACCACCAACACTGGCATAAGTAAGCCAAGGTATAGTACTATTTGGGTTAAAGGTTTCATTTAGTATCACACTGGGTATTGTGCCTCCTGTAACGGAAAGCTGATGAATAACTTCGTTAGAATCACATATAGTAATATCTGGTGTAGGTGTCAAAACCGTTGGTGGTGGGACTACTGCAATAGTGACATAATCATAAGTATTACTACCACAGTTGGCAGATACTCTATAAGCTGTAGATTGAGTAGGTGTGACATTAATTGTAGCCCCTGTACCTATTGATGTGCCTGTTTGAGTAAAATAGTCCCAGTCTGTATACCAAGTGTATGTATAACTTCCGGCGCTGCTAACGCTTAATGTGGTAGATTCTCCTTCACATATTACAATGTCTGAAGCTGAAGCTGTAACAGGTGGGCAACTTGTGTAGGTAATAGTTAGATAAGGCTTTTGACCTATTGGACTAGAATATCCATAAAAACCTGCATAGTTGGTATTGCCCCAAGTGCCACTACGTACTGCTAAAATAGTTGTAAACCCATTGGCTAAATCATCTTCAACATAGGTCACTCCTGCAGCTGTGAAAGTATTAATTTTATAACCGTTAGAGTTATTTGCTGACACCGCGTTTGAAATGATTCCTGTATAACCATTATAAATATCAATCCAAAAACCGGCCGTTAATGGATCTTGAGTGCAACCTGCAATTGACATCTGTCTATTGGTATTAGTAACACCCGTACTATATGCACTATTTCGAAAAAGACTTGAAGTTACGGCTGTAACATCAGAACCAAAGGGAATTGAAGATAGGTTAAATCTCACAAAGGCATTAGTGTCATATCCAGCGTCATAGCCAACATACATAATGTCATTTCCACCAAATCCACCATTATCTACCCAGCCTGACCACAAGGCAGTATTATCAGGATTTACAGTCACAGTTGGGTCTATTGCTAATGGAAAAACTCTATTGATATCTATTAGCCAAGAGGTTTTAACTTTTAATAATATGGTAAGTATGTTGCCCGTTTTTTTAATCTCATAAGATGAAGGATTATTTTTTTCAGGTTTTTGAGAGTCGCTTTGATAGTTTTCTAAAACTTGAGGATTCTGATATGCATAGATGATAGTTCCAGACATATCTTTAATCAATACTCCTTTTTTTTCATCAACACTATGTGTCCATCCGTTAGGTAGCTTGATATCTTCTGAAAATACCAAATAGTCAGCGCCAGATGGAATTGTACCTAGTGCTTGCTTGTTAGGAATAATATAGTTTAGTTTTCTTTTTCCCGTTAAAACTGTAAACTCTGCATGTATTCCTCCAAAGATATTGTTATAATAGGCTTTATCACCATCTATGCTAATAGGTACATTAGCCGCATTTTTGATATTTGTATTTTGTCCGTTTATTTCCCAATACATCTGAGTGTTTAGAAACTCTTTTACTTCGCCTTCATTTGTTATATTTTTTAACCCAGTATGGGAAGTAGTCCCAAAATAGGATTCAAATAAATTGGTTTTATTAGCAAAAGAATATGCTGTAAGGTTGTTTGGCACTATCTTGTGGTCAATATCTAAAAACTCACCGTTTTTTTTGTAATGAATTGGTCCGGCTCCAACTAAAGCAGTATAGCTACCATCTTCATTGATAAAATGTTTAGAAGTGTAATCTCTTTTAGATAAGTCTTCTTTTTTGCCTTTAACGGCATCAAAAGGATTTGGATTTTCATTTTCAGAAAAAACCTCATTTATACGGGTTTCCTGATTTCTGACCTTTGGAGAATCTTCTGTCTTTTTATTAGTTTTAAACCTTTCTATTTTAGAATTATCTTTTTCTAAAGTTGTGGTTCCGATTTTTTCTCTAACAGATAATTGATTTATTTGTTGTGTGTAACCAGTTGCAGAAAATAAAAGAGCAAAAACAAGCACAAAACTCAATAAAGAAGAGTTTAACAATTTATTAGTTATCAAAATTTTGAAAGCAATTTTTTCCATCGTTGGATTAATTTTAAGGAAATTATAAACGAATATATAATGCAAAATGCACCAATTGAATTAAGTTCGTTGAATGTCGAAATTTATCGTTATGAAACTAATTATGTGGGGTTTATCTATATCTGATTGAAAAAAACAAGTAAAGCTTTAGGCAATAAAAATGACTCTGATTTTTAAAAATCAAAGCCATTTTTGAAGTATTTAAAAGTGATTATTGCTTCAAAATCACTTTTTGAATTTTGTGCTTACCATTGACAAGGATTGCTTTTACCATATATGTACCACCAGATAGGTTTTTTTCATTGAAAATGAATTCAGATGAATTGATATTCTTTTTATCAATTAAAGCTCTACCTAAAATATCATAAATAATGACCGAATGTATTGGGCTCTGGGTAGATTTTACTTTGATATAATCGCCATTTGGGGCCATAATGGTCAACTCATTGTTTTCTAATTCGCCAACACCTAAAGCTTGATTGGTGTAATGCAGGACAAAACGATCATTAAATGTTCCTTGTGCTGAAGCAAAACTGTAGGGAGACGTCTTTAAATCATGAATAATCCCTATATAAGTATCTTCAAGATATATTGATTGATCTATAAAAGAGTCATCTAAATGATCTATTCCTATCGTAAAACTGTTTTGAGCAGTTGTGATAATCCCTAACGGGATTTGATCATTAACATCAAAAGGTAAAGGCCTACCTTGTATTGTTAAAATTTTGTCAGGGATGATAGAATATAAGGTCACTTTGTTGCCGCCAAATGCCAAACCATCATATCCTCTGTCCCAACCTAATGTGGCGCCATCCGCATATCCAATCAGTATTTGGCTAAAACCACCTCCATTATCGCTTAAGTTTAACCACAATCTATGTTTTTCGGGCCCATTATTTACAGATTCGTTTTCTGTTGAAGTGTTGTTGGATCTAAAAAAGGTGTCATTATTGTTCTTAACTCTCATATCATTGTTAAAAACAACATGTCCGTTAGTTAACCCCATAACAAAAAAACCTTGCCCAGAAGCTATATATTGTGTTGGAGTCAATCCACCTGTGTTTGCTTGGGCTGCAGTATATGTTCCACCCATATAATTCATGGTTGCATAGTCATTAGATGTATAGTTATATCCAAAATCTCCATAAAATGGGTCTGGTTCCCAACTCAAAGGAGTAGTGTTATGCGTCCATAGATATACTGTGCCATCTATTACCGTTTGATTGTTAGTCTCATCTAAAAACTCAATGGCATCTATTGCGGAAGGATAAGGATTTGCAATTAAATTCCATTGATCATCTTCCGCAGCAATTATTGAGCCTCCAACAGATGTTCCAACATTACCATCATTACCTATCACTATAGGAACAATAATGTTCCCATTTTCTGGAGTGCCTTCAAATAAGGCTATATATTGGTCATTGGCGATATGGCCAGTTGGAGCTCTTACAATATATCCTTTGCCAGGTATCATATTTGTATTGTTAGGATTGAGGCCTATCCAATCGCCAGCGCCATAATTGCCAGCACCTAAATTAGTCGTCGGGTTCCAAAAATAAAATAAGCTTGCAGGTGTGTTTGGAGATAAGTCGTTTAAGGTAAAGTTAGAAGCCAAAGTAACAGGAGATCCCCAATAAGTGTAATCAAGACTGCTCATTGGTTGGGTGTTTCTTTTTATTTTTGCAATGCCAGAATTAGCCACGCTATTGATTTGAAGTAACGTAGCTTGGTTTTCAAGGTTGAATTCTCCACCAGTATCAATATTAATAAAATCTGTGACTATTAAATTGTTGGTTGAGAGCAATTCTAAATCTCCTAACGGTTTTATTGTTAAGTTTTTTGCAAATGCTTCATATCCTGTTGGTGGTATTCCTGCCCTGTTGTGAGGGGCTTTAACAATTGAAGGGACAATGACACAATGGTCTGAAGTTGGAACACCATTTGGTGCCCAGTTTAAAGGATTGTCCCAATCTTGAGAACTATTTCTATCACCAATCCAAATTTTAGATTTGTTAAAGATGGTGATATCTTCAGATGTGACACAATTATTGGCCAATGTGGCTTGGGCGGTAAACACAAATGAATCTGCTTCGAGTTGACCTAAAAAGTAATCTGGCTTCACGTATATTGATCCAGCAATAGGAGTATTGGCTACGTATGGGAGAGTCGCTGCAGCATTTGTATATACATTTACTGGGATTGAACTTGTCCAATTAAATGCTGTATTTATTAGTGGTCTGTTTCCAAATATCTTAATATTATCAACAGCGGCACCATCAACATAGGATCCATAATAACGTAATCTGACTCTTATGTTTGTCTCTGCTGGGTCATCTATATAATTTGATAGATCAAAGGTTTGTTTGGCAAAACGTGTGCCAATGCCAATATCGGTAGTGTATCTGTTGATTTCTGTCCAATTAGTGCCAGCAGCATTAGTAGCAACTTCTAATGAAATATAGTCATCATTTAAATTTTGATTATCTGGTTCATATCTAGAATAATACAAATCAAATGTTAAGGTTAAGTCAGTAAAATCTATCGTAGAAGGATTTGCAGATGAGGTTAGTGAATTGTAATGAGTGCCGCTTAAATCATAAATTGCCAATGCAAATCTATTGTTGTTGATTCCAGAAGAAATTGCTGGTAACCAAATATCGGCATAAGGGCCAGTAACAGGAAATTGAAGTGTGCTTTGTCTGTTAATCCAATTTGTTGCATCATTACTAGGGCTATTTTCAACATTGAAAAATGTATTTAAGTTACCGCTTTCAAAATCTTCATTTATGAGATAAACTAGCTCTTGATTTCCAGTTGCTGAAACCTCAATAATATCACCTTCGCCACAAATTTCAGGCGTGTTTGGTGTAAATATTAAATCTGTAATTGGGCTTATCGTTGCGGTTACAGGCTGTCTCACTAAAGACTCACAAGAATTGGATACAGCGGTAACATAATAGGTTGTTGTGGCAATTATATTTGGTGATAGAAATGTATTACCATGTTGTGTTGGGTCTGGGGTACCTCCAGTTGCCGTCGTGTACCAATTATAAGAGGTTGTACTTCCAGACCCAGTTGCAGATAGCAACACTTGACCTGGTCCACAATTTTCACCATTGGTAACGCTATTTATTGTGGCATTACAACTGGCCACAACTGTAAATAAATAGTCTTCAGCTTCGCCATTATTTCTGTTATTACATGGTTCAGGGTCATTACTTTGTCTATTTCTAATACGAATTCTATAATCACCTGGTATTTGGTTTGCTGGGATAACAAATCCAAAAGTAGTAGAAAGAATATTAGTTCCTCCTGAACTATATACTAACTCTGGAGCGTCAAAAATTCCATTTCTGTTCCAATCTATCCATGCTTTTAGTCTTGCTCTGTCACTTGCTTCTACAAAAACATTAACACCTTCGCCCTGTGCTTGTATACATTTTAAAGGCAAAGAGGTGAAATTGCTGTAGCCACCATTTGTAGTACCTCGACCAGTATTAAGGTTGCTCACATCTTGTAAAGTGCCTAAAAAACGAACGTTGTTAATGTAATAATTTGAGTTGTTAGAGTTTGGTATGCAATAATTTGTATTTGTAGTAAGGGCATTGCCAGTTAGTGGTGCTATTAAATTGTATAATGGTCCACCAGTACATTTTTTATTATAGGAGAATATAAAAAAGTAATACGTAGTTGAATTATTGAGTCCTGAGGCTGTAAAGTTAGTATTGTCGTCAACATCTATAACAAAATTGCCAGCTCCAACAATGTTATTTGGAGGCGTTGTAGTGTTGTAAGTGGTTGTATTGTTAGGATTAGGTGGCGTTCCTGTGGTATTCATAACTACCAAATAATTATCAGCAGTTGGGTTGGCAGGATTAAATGTACCATTGATAGAGTTGTTTGTCGCTGTCAAATTGAGATTAGTTGGTTGCGCAGTGGGTGCTATACATGGTGGAGATACGGTAACATTTACGCTATAATCTTCGGCTTGTCCGAAGATGTTTCCATTTTGACACGCATCGGTTACATAACCATTATATTTTTTTATAACACGCATTCGTGTTAATCCAACAGTTGCGTTAGCTGGCGCAGTAATTGACCCATTTAATGTGATATTGTCGATTCCATTAGAATTAGTTATTGTTCCAATATCATAGCGTTCATTTATATTATCTCCGAATATGCCAGTTTGATTCCAATCAATAAATACTGTGACATTATATTGATTATTCCCATTAGTATTGCTTTTTATTGAAATGGGAGTTATTGATCCTTGCTGTACAGTTGCAATCCCACAAAAAGATTGAAGATTCTCACCTCCTATGACATTTGATGTAGTATTGTTAATATTCTCAAATGTAACATTTGTTATGGGTCTAACACCGCTATTAAAGCTTGGAGAACAGTAGGTATTATTAGTCGTATAGGTAATGCTTATTTGTCCATTACCACCATTACCGCCATTTTGCGGAAAATGGAAAATAAACCAAAAAGCTTCACCACCACCACCTCCTCCTCCAGGAGTTGCTCCATTACCACCATCATTTGAATTACCACCAATACCACCGATACCGCCATTTGCTCCATTGCCACCATTACCACTAACAGTAGCAGTTCCGTTTTGACCAGCAATTCCTGTTGTATTTGTTGTGCCACCACTCGCGTTTCCACCTGCGCCACCATTTCCACCAGTGGGATTGCCTTTTTTGCCTCCTTTACCACCATTAGCAGTTAAGCTGAGAATGTTTGTAGTTCCACCATCATCACCATTGTCGTCATTTCCTATGCCACCTGCACCGATGGTATAATTAATAATTTGACCTGGTGTGACGGAAAATGTATTTGTGGCATAACCACCGCCACCACCGCCACCGCCGTGACGGCCATTTCGATCACTTCCTCCACCTGCTCCACCTGCTCCCCAAGCTTGGATGGTTATGAAAGTAACATCACAAGGTACTGTAAAAGTTCCAGAGCCAGGAGTGCTTATAGTTTGTGTAGTTTGACTTAAAACAGAATAGTTTATTAAGAAAATACCTACAACTACGGAAATCAAATTTTTAGTCATGATACATTAAGTTTGAACAATAAATAGTAACAAACAATTTAGTAGATGAATAAAAGGGATAGCTTTGGGTAATATCAACTAGTTTAAAGCAATAAATAAGGGAGAGACTTTATTGATTTAATAGGGGAAAATGCTAATAATCTGTAGCTAAATGCTATACTAAATGTATTATATTATTGTGAAAATATGTGCAGTAAATGAAAATATTCGATTAAAGGCTGATATTAACAGTTGAATGGGTTTTATATACTGAAAATGAGCTATTTATAATGATGTAATAACTCATTTGCCTATATTATTTTTTACAATACAAAGAAGGTTCTTTCAGAATATTATAATATATCTACAGATAGTTATTGTTTTAAAATCACTTTCTGAATTTTGTGTTTGCCGTTTTCAAGTGTCGCTTTAACCAAGTAGGTTCCATCGGACAAGTTTTTCTCATTTAATAAGAATTCGGACGAACTTATAGCTTTTTTATCTATCAAAATACGACCTAAAATATCATAGATGGTTACAGAGCTTATTGGGCTGTTAGTTGATTTTACTTTGATATAATCGCCATTTGGAGCCATAATGGTCAACTCATTGTTTTCTAATTCGCCAACCCCTAAAGTTTGATTGGTGTAACGTAATACAAAACGGTCATTGTAGATTCCTGTTTCGTTGACAGTGAATATATAAGGAGAGTTCCTTAGGTCATGAATTATATTGGTATAGTAGTCCTCAATAAATATATCCTGATTATCGCTCAAGAATAAGCCATCAACTTCTTTTATGGCAAATGTAAAGATACCTGTTTCGTTGGTTGTAAAGCCTAAAGGGACTAAGTCATGGATATCAAAAGGAATTGGTCTACCTTGTATAATCATGGCTTCATCTCCAATCAATGAATAAAGGTTCAGTCCGGTAGATTTATTTAAAAGATAACCATCATAATTTCTGTCTTTTTCTAAAGTTGCATTTTCAACATATCCTACAAGTGTATGAGATGCGTGTTCTGATGGTGCAATTAAGTCTAGCCAAATGCGATGACGTTCAGTTTCATCTTCAGGAGTGCTTTCATTGGTCCTGAAAAAATAACTATTGTTGTAGTTTTTGCTTCGCATCGAGTTTGAAAACTTAATTGATGAAATAGTGTCGACAGCATGATTTTTAGCTATAAAGAAACCTTGACCTGAAGCAATGTTGCCATCAAATACGTTTGGAATTGAACCTGTGCCATTATGCGACAAATAATCGGATGGATTGTAGTTTAGTACAAAGTCATCATAAAATGAATCGACATTATTTGGATTGGAATATATATCAGTTCCATGTGTCCATAGATGGATGGTTCCTTCAATTTTAGATACATTATCAGGATGATTTAAAAAAGCACTGACATTAAGTGCAGAAGGGTAAGGGTTGCCAATTAGGTTCCAATTGTCATCCTGTTTGGTCACTGTCAATATATCACCACCAGTCGGATCAGGATCATAAGTATAATTGGCACCATCATAAGAACCACTCATAATGGTGTGCAAGATTTCACCATTGTTTGGAACTCCATCAAAAGTGGCTGTGAAATCTACAGGGTTGGTATTATTGAAAGGAGCACCATTTGGGCCTCGAACTATAAAGCCTCTGCCAGTATCCATTAATCCAGTATCGTAGCTTTCCCAATCCCCATAAATAAGATTGCCAGGAGGCCCAATACCTTGGAATTTGGTAGGAATCCATCTGTACTTATAACCGTTAGGGGTATTTACAGATACGTCTTCGATATTATAAGGATTTACTGGAGAAGACCAGTACACATAATCAGAGCTTCTTATGTTGGCAATACGCTCCATAATGATATTACCAGTATTGGATAAAGAAGGAAAATCATTTACTTGTATCAAACTTGCTCCATCCTTTATTAAGAAAGTTGCTGTTCCTTGTACATCGATATGATCTACAATAGTCAAGGTTGCGTAAGATGAGGTCACATTATTTGACTCTAAAGTTAATCCAGCTCCAGTGTGTATGGTTAAATTTTTGCCATCGCCATCATTGCCATCATGCACTATTGGGTTGTTAGCAGTGACTTGGATGTCTATACAGTTGGTATTGGTTGGAACACCAGTTGGAAACCAATTTGTAGCCATATTCCAATCGTCATTTAATCCGAGCCAGGTTTTTTTATTTCGAGTGACAGTTACGGTTTCTGTACAACTGTTTTGATGAGTTGCTGTGTAGGTTTGAGCTCCATCTGGAGCAGCATAAACAGTGTCAATTTGTTGCGCTATTGCATATGGGGTTGATAATGTTGCATCTGTGTATAAGCCATTAATTGGCGACCAAGTAATTGGTGATGTTGGTGCGCCATCAGCAGTGATAACGACATCATCTATAGTCCAATAGAAAAAACCAAAAGGGTTTCCTGTCATTCTAAAGCGTACTTGTAAGTTTGTTCCAGAAAGCGCTGATAAATTGATATTCTGGGTATTTGCAGCAATTGTAGCTGAAACATTAATTACTGAACTTTGAGTAACCCAACCTGCTCCATCTAAATTAGTTTCAATATAAATTGAGTATGGATAAGTTGCAGAAAAGTGCCATAAATAGCGTTTAAAACTTAATTGTAAATTAGTTTGGCCAGCAACATTTATAATTGGAGATGTTAAACTCCAAGTACCATTATCTGAAGTACCAGTAATCCAGTCTAACATTGCTTCGCGAGGCGCACCACCTGCATTCGAAGTATTTGAAATAATCCATTGGGTATTGGCGGTTGCATTTACAGTATTCCACCCTGCAGGCATTGTCGCGCCATTGAAACTTTCTGAAAAAATTGTAGTAGTACCTGCAGTGCCTCCGCTATAAGTTGCTGTAAGTTGGCTATAATTCAAACTACAATCGTCTGCCCCAAGAGGATTGAGGGTTTCTGCAATTGTAAGCGAACAAGTCGTAGTTGAACATGTTATATTCGCGGCCCAACCTGAATAAGTTATTGAACCATCACTTGTAAAAACAAACGTAAGTGCGCCTGTTGGGTCAGTTGAGGTAAATGGGCCAGGAATTCCGGTTCCTGAATAAGTTCCCAATAAAGGAAATGTTGCATTAGGACCATTATAAACTCTCAAGAAATCATAACCAGCTTCTGTATTGAAGGACGTGAAGGTAGCAGTAATGACATCTCCAGCTGTGTCCGGGAATAGGGTTGTCGTTTGATTGGCATTACTGTTATAATTACCTCCTGCACCACCACTATCATAAAACGTAGAGCCGCAAACCAAGGGCGGAGTATATGGAGCGCATGATAAATTTGCCGCCCATCCAGCACGAGTTGTTGAGCCATCACTAGTAAATACAAAGGTTAAAGCACCTGTAGGATGGGTAGAGGTATAAGGTCCTGGGAGAGTTGTATTTAAATTTCCTGTAAGAGTTGCTAATTGAGGGAAAGTATTGTTTGGACCATCATAGACTCTCAAGAAATCATAATTGACTTCTGTATTAAATGCCGTAAAAGTCGCTGTGACTGCATCTCCAGCTGTATCAGGGAAAAATGTGGTAGTTGTGAACTCGTTATTGGAATAATTGCCTCCAGGACCGCCACTGTCATAAAAAGTAGAGCCGCAAGTAGGCGGTGTTGGGGGGGGAGCACATGTGATATCAGATTCCCAACCATTTCCTGTAGTATTACCATCACTTATAAATTCAAAAGTCAGTGCTCCTGTTGGGTTTCCTACAGTTGTTGAACTAACTATTTGAGTGCCATTGATTGTTCCGATGGGAGAGGTTGTATTTGGACCATTATAAGCTGTTAGAACATCTGCTCCTGGTACATCAAATGATGTAAAATCTACAGTTACTGTACCGCCTGGAAAATAGGGATAGATAGTTATGGTGTAAGATTCATTATTAAAATAACCTCCAGTAGGCCCTCCTGTGTCATAAAAGTTGCTTCCACAGATGGGCAAGTTATCACAAGTTGTCGTCCCTGTGCCAGAACTTTGATGAAAAGAAATAGTCCCTTGGTCGCCATCGTAATTTGTTATAAGTATGACATATATTTGCCCTTGTATGGCGTTCAATATGTGAAGGGTTTCTGTTGGCGAAGGATCAAAACTACAATCTGTGATTTGATCAGGCGCATAAGGGTAAAATGCTGGATTTGCTGTATTGTTGGGGCAAGTTACACAATCTGTATAAGCGATATTGTTATTAGCGTCTGTAAGGTCTGTAAAAGGTCCCCAGGCAATAAAATCGACATCAATAGGAACTCCAAATGTGTCTTCTTGAGAAATAGTAAATATTAAATCGCCAGGTTGGTCTATTTGTAAATAAAAATATGAGGCATTTGGTATAGACCCTAAACATCCGACAGGAGTAAAATTGGTTCCACCATGAACATTATTAAATGTCAGTTCAGTAGTGCCAGAGCAGAATTGTTCTGAACTTAAGACATCAGTTCCTTGTGAAAAGAACATATTTGTAAACAGAAATAATATAAAAAGTAAAGTGATTTTTTTCATATCGTGATATTCTAGGATGGTTTGCAATTATAAAAAGCTAGTAAATTGCCAATCGGTTATCGTTTCACAATTGGTAATCATATTGACAATTTTTGCCTTCCATTTGATACATTTGCAATTCAAATCTGTGTATTCTAATTTTTGAATTCCAGTATCGTTTTGAGACAAGCTGTTTACTTTGAATTTTTTAGCTTCAGACCTATTTTTGCCATCTAAACCATTCCAGCAAGAGTTAAGTGGTTGTACTTCAAAAGTTAAAACTAAATTTTTGGCATTAGAATTTTTAGAAAAATCATACGAGATTAATATATCACCAACACGAGGGTTGTCTCCAGAAGTTAGTGAAGCTTCTAATGTAAAATTCTGAACGCAATCATTTTTGTTTGGAGTAACTGTTTGGCTTAAAGCAGAAGAATAACAGAAAGCTATTACCAATAAAAAAAGTAATTTTTTAATCATAAACCTCAAAATTTGAATTATAATATAATTTCAAGTAGGTTTACAGTTTTGGGGAAATTACCTAACATAAAAAGTTTATGTTGGATAACGAGTTGAAAGTAAGGAATATATTGTTTTTTAACAATAAAAATGCAATATTTTTGATTAAAAAGATAAAAATGCTTGTTGAATGTGGTTTAATTGCTTTTTCTTTATAAATAAATAATTGAATGCTCGATCTAGAATGTAAGGCTAATGTTCATCTAATGAAGGGGTTGTATGTGAAGCCAGAATATCTTATTCATCCTCACATTTCGGGTAATAAATACCGAAAATTAAAGTACAATCTCATTGCTGCTAGACATCACAAAAAAGAAACCTTATTGACTTTTGGAGGAGCCTTTTCAAATCATATAGCCGCTGTTGCTAGCGCGGGAAAAGAATTTGGTTTTTCTACAATAGGCGTTATTAGAGGAGAAGAATTGATGCATCAAGTTGAAGTTAATCCAACTTTAAAATTTGCCAAACAATGTGGCATGGTTTTTAAATTCATTTCAAGGGAGGATTATAAAAATAAAACGGCAGAGGTGTTCACTCAAAATTTAAAAAATGAATTTGGTGATTTTTATTTGATTCCAGAGGGTGGTACAAACCTGTTAGCAATCAAAGGCTGCGAAGAAATCCTAGTCGACGATGATAATGAATTTGACTATATCTGTTGTTCGGTCGGTACAGGAGGTACTATTTCGGGGCTCATTAGCAGTTCTTTGCCCAATCAAAAAATTATTGGATTTCCTGCTTTAAAAGGCGATTTTTTACAAGAAGAAATTAGTAAATTTGCCACAAAATCCAACTGGAAGCTTATGACTGATTATCATTTTGGAGGTTATGCCAAAATAAATACCGAATTAATCAGTTTTATAAACCAGTTTAAGGACGAGTATAACATACCATTAGACCCTGTTTACACTGGTAAAATGATGTTTGGAATTTTTGATTTGATCAAAAAGGGATTTTTCCCCAAAAGTTCAAAAATTTTAGCCATTCATACCGGTGGACTGCAAGGTATTGAAGGAATGAACACCATTTTAAAACAAAAACATTTACCGTTAATCCATTGAAATGACAATAAAACGCATTCTTATTATTTTAGTTCTTGGTTTTGTAGTAGTAAGCTGTGGCTCTAAAAAACAAATTGTTACCAAAAAGAAAAAATCGAGAGCAAAAACCGAACAAGTTGTTGTAAGAACATCTCCAAACAAGACACCTGAAAGTGAAGAAGAAAAAATTGAAGAGGAAGATGTGAAATCAACTCCAACAACAAGCTATACAAACACTACTGAAGATTATATTGCAAGTTTTGGCGATATTGCCAAAGAAGAAATGCGCAAATATAAAATACCTGCAAGTATTACATTGGCACAAGGTATATTGGAGTCATCATCTGGTAGAGGTCGATTGGCAGTAGAGGCTAACAATCATTTCGGAATAAAATGTCACGATTGGACTGGTGATAAAATTTACCATGATGATGATGCCTCGCAAGAATGTTTTAGGAAGTATAAGCATGCCAAACAGTCATTTGAAGATCACTCCACATTTTTAACTGGTAGAAGCCGCTATGCCAATTTGTTTAAATTGGATGTTGACGATTATGAGGCTTGGGCAAAAGGTTTGCGTGCTGCTGGATATGCTACAGATAAAAAATATCCAGAAAAATTGATTAGTCTGATTGAGCGTTTTCAACTGTATAAATATGATGAGGAAGTTTTAGGTACTCCTCGTAAAGTGAGAACACCAGTTTCTGCTACTCTTACTCATGAAGTCGTTAAAGGTGATACGCTGTATTCGTTGTCAAAGCGTTATAATCTAACAGTTCAAGAGCTTCAAAAACTCAACGGAATGTCAAACAACAGCATCAGTATTGGTCAAATTCTTATTGTAAAATCAAATTAAAATCATGTTATATCAACGTAGTAGTGCTTTGTTTAAGCAAGCTGAAAAAGTGATTCCTGGAGGTGTCAATTCGCCAGTGAGGGCTTTTAAGGCAGTAGGAGGAACACCGATTTTTGCTAAATCTGCTAAAGGTGCCTATGTGTATGACGAAGATGGAAACCGTTTTATAGATTATATCAATTCTTGGGGACCAATGGTGCTTGGACACGCACACGAACCTGTTGTCAATGCAGTTATTGAGAAAGCAAAACAAGGTACTTCCTTTGGGATGCCTACAGAGATTGAAACCAAAATTGCAGAATTGGCAGTAGCGATGGTGCCTAATATTGATAAAATACGTTTTGTCAATTCTGGTACAGAGGCATGTATGAGTGCTGTGCGTTTGGCAAGAGGATACACTAAAAAGGATAAAATTATCAAATTTGCTGGATGTTATCATGGTCACAGTGATTCGTTTTTAATAGCAGCAGGAAGTGGAGCGGTCACTTTTGGAACACCAAATAGTCCAGGTGTCACGCAAGGCACTGCAAAAGATACGCTGTTGGCTCGTTATAATGACATTGAGAATGTCAAAGAATTAATTGAAGCTAACAAGAACGAAATAGCATGTATTATAATTGAACCTGTTGCAGGAAATATGGGTTGTGTGCCTCCCAAAGATAATTTTCTTCAAAAATTGAGAAGTTTATGCGATGACAATAATATCCTTTTGATTTTTGATGAAGTAATGACAGGTTTTCGCTTGGCAAAAGGTGGAGCTCAAGAACTCTATAATATCAATGCTGACATTGTTTGCTACGGAAAGGTTATTGGTGGAGGTTTGCCAGTTGGCGCATTTGCGGCACGCGAAGACATAATGAATTTTTTAGCACCTCTAGGGCCTGTTTATCAGGCTGGGACATTGAGTGGAAATCCATTAGCTATGGCTGCTGGTTTGGCAATGCTCACAGAGTTGAACAACGATTCAGGGGTTTTTAAACGTCTTGAAGAAAAAACAGCCTATTTACATAAAGGGTTTTCTGAAGTGCTTAAAAAAAATAATAGCATTCATACAATTAATAGAGTGGGCTCAATGATATCCATTCACTTTGATAAAGACGAAGTGGTTGATTTTGAAAGTGCTGCCAAAGGGAATAATGACACCTTTAAAAAATTCTTTCATGGTATGCTCAATGAAGGTATTTATATAGCTCCTAGTGCTTTCGAAACCTGGTTTATCAGCGATGCTTTGAGTTACGATGATTTAGATGAGACGATTGCTGCTGTTGATAAAGTGGTAAAGCAATTGTAACAAAAAAGGCGATTAAAATTTTTTAATCGCCTTTTTTTATTGCTTACTTGTCGCTAGTTATTCTGTTTGAGAGTTAAATACTGTTCATATTGCTCTTCTGTAAATATTTGTTTCAATCTATCAGTTAACAATGCTTCTACCTTTGCTTTATCTTCTTCAGTAACAGTTTTGCCGTTGGCAATATGTTCATTGACGCTGTACATCTTTTTTTCATAAGTTAGATAAGCATGATAAACTTCGTTTTCGGTTTCTGAATTGAATTTGATGGATTTCTTAAGCTCTTGTGTTTTTGCCAAAGCTAAATTATTAATATCATCTTTAGATTGTCCATTCATGGTTTGAGTACCAAGGACTAAAGCAAAAGCAAAAAAGCAAAGTGTAATTATTTTTTTCATTGGATTAATTTTTTTATTTCTAAAATGGAATGACTAAAGTAGTAATTTTTTGTGATATACGCATAACTAAAAAAGACATTGATTATAAAACCAATGCCTTTTTGAATAAAACTCACTAAATCAATCAACCAAAACTATTGCTTTTGTTTTCTTTTAGACTGCATTTCTTTTTTCTTGCCTTGTCTGCTGGATTGCATTTTGTCATATTTCTCATACTGTTCAGCATTCAAAATGGCTTTCATTTTTTTCTTCATTTCTATTTGATGGTCAAGTTTTTCATTCATCATTTTTAAGCGGTCTTCTTTTGATGGTTTTTCGCCTTCAGCTTTCTCTTTTTTTTCTTTAAACTCTTCCATTTTTGCCTTTCTATCTTTAGCTTCGGCAAGTAGTATTTTTTCAACTTCTACTTGTTGTTTTTCGGTAAGGTCTAGATGCAACGTCATTTTTTTTGTTTGCAGTTTAGCCATATCTTCAGGGCTCATGTCTTGACGAGCTTCCATGCGTTCTTTCATTTCGCCTTTTCGTGCCTCTTTTTTATTTTCTTGAGCAGTTGCTTGTAAAGTGAAAACAGCAAGTGCTATCATTAATAGGTTTTTCATGTTTTAATTTTTTAAAGTTACGCTTCTTTGACTTTAGACATTTAAAATGGTTTAATGCGTTTTAGATTTTTAACTACTAATTAACAATTTGCGCTTTTTTGATGAGGTCTAAAGTTGTTATATATAAATCGTTTTGCTCCATTTTGCTTTTTAACCAAGCATAAAAACTCATAACAAAAATATCTTCACGTTCTGCTTCAATCCACTCAAACGAGCTATCTACTTTGTTTATAAAATCTGTTGAGTTTATATGCTCTGGATTTTTGTAATAAGACTCTACAAAACTTAAGTACATAATAACACGTTCCTGTTTTATTTGTTTTAAATAATTGTAGTATTGTCTTCTAAAGCTCAATAAGCGAGACTCTACCAAATCGATATTTTTAAGTTCGATATGCAATATTATCTCTATTAGATTCTTTTTAATAACCCATTCTTTACCTGCTTTTTCAGTATAATAATGATCTGTGTGGTAGAATTTTGAGAAGAGGTGTTGTGCTTTTTTAAATTCGCTTTTCTGTATGTAAAACATCACCAAACTTAAATAGATGTCAAGTAATGACTCTGTGTCTGCATGCTTTGGGATTTTGAAGGTTTCTAATAATACAATTGCTTTTTCCTGCTGGTTTGAGTAATTGTAATTGAGTGCAAGTAGTAAATTGTATTTTAGTTTGAATGTATTATAATATTTTTTTCGACTACTTAACATTAGCTGATGCATTAACTCTAAGTAATGAGTTGAATCGTTAAACTTTTTGTTTCTGAATAATGTGTTTGCAATCATATACACTACCTGAATATGATAAAATAATTGCTTGTCCTTGGTTTTATGTTCTTTAATCGCTTTGTATGTATTTATCAAAAAGGGTTCAATTTTTAAGTAGTCATTAGTTACAAACGCCGAAATACTCACTATAGTCATTAACTGATATAAAGATTTAAAGGACATCGACTCGCTAATGCTTATGTTGTGTTCTTGTAATGTTTGGTTTAGTATTGTCTGAAAGTCTATTATCTCGCCTCTGTAAGTGATATTGTTAAGTGTTTGCCTAATTTTTGCATATACTATATTAAGTTCGTCTTCGAGATAGTGTTTTTTTTGGTTGACTTTAAATTTTTTGATGATATCATCAATGTTTACAGATGTATATGCATAAGCATACTGAATTTTTGTATGATAAATTTCATTAAGAATAGGGAATAGGTAATGTTCTTGAGCCAATGTTTCTGCTTTGTCTAAAATACTGTAGGCTACCTTTGGTTTATTGTGTAGTAAAAAGGTTCTTGCTGCAACTATGTATTTTATAATTTGCATGTCAACAGAGTTTTCTTCTTCAATTGTGCTGTTTGCTATAAAATCAATCAACGACTGGTATAAACGCTTCCGTAGTGCATGATATGCGTCTTTCTTGTTGCTTTTGTATAGTTTGAGACAAAGCTCTTTAGAAGTATAGTCATCTTTAGTCAAAAGCTTAAATAGTTGAATGTTTTTTGTGTCATTGCGCCTGTTCTTTTTCTCTAAATAAGCGATGAATTTCTGTTGCTCCTCATTAGAAAATGTGGAAATTATTGCGTTTAAATCTGTCATTAAATCGTCAGTTAAATATTTATTTGATTAATAAATATGGTATTTAAGATGTATAAATATAAAAATATATCGTCAGTAAATTGTAAAAATTGTGTTTTAAGTGAAGCCAATTCGTCGCAGATTTGCCATGTAATCAACAAAACAAAATTATTATGACACGATTTATTAAAGTATCAGTTTTTGTAATTGTATTAACAGCAATTACTGTCTACTCAAAAACTATTCAGTATGAAATAATTGAAAACTACAATTCATGTATTGAGTTTATGGCAAGCAACGTACAAGTGCCTAATGGATTTTAATTACTAATTATGAAGCTTAAACAAGTTAATACAGCTTTTTTAGTTACAACTGGCGTTTCGGTTTTGGTATTTATATACCTGGTTTTTTTGGGCTATGATGAGATAAAAACCCTTAAAGATGTTATAAAAATTATTGCATCTATCTTGTTTCCAATACCAATGTTGTTCTTTGTGAGGTTTATTTTAATTGAACATTTTTTACCACAAAATACCGACGAGTATAAACTCAAAAACCAAAAGCCAGCTACAGTTTTATTAATACTAACAGTAATTATTAGTATTAGTTTTATGCAATTACTTGAGTATGTTACGAGTCAAAAATTAGAAGACAACCTCATTTTTGCACACCTAATTAATTCTGCTACCATTAGTAGCTATGTGCTAAATTACATACTATACAATAACTTGAGAGCTAACGGAATTTTAAGCGGAGTGTTACTCTCATTAGCCATTCATGTTTTCTTTTTATCTGCTTAATAATATAAAGTTTAATCATCAAAATTTTAAAGTTATGAATCTATTTTTTAACAATCAGAACCCAAAAAGTAATTCTAGCAAACGAGAATTATTATTTACATTTCAATCTATCATTGTAACTGGCTTATTGGCCTTTACAGCTATCGCTTTTTTTGTGTATAACGATTTATCCATAATTAAGGGCATCAAAGTTATTTTTGCACCATTTTTATCAGTTGTACCATTGCTCTTTATTTTATCAATTTTAAGAGATTTACAAAAAGGCTTTTTAGAAGGTAACTATAGTAAAGCAGAAATTATCAAGTTTTGTATTATCACAATTGCAATCACAGCAGCATTTACAGGGATTACTTTTCTGCTCTCTAAAATAGATGCTTTAGAAATTTTACTGGCTGCAATTATGGCTATATTAAGTGCTATTTTTTTCTTAAAAAGCAAAATTAAAGATATACTCGGAATGAGTATCGTTACAGGAATTGCTGAAGGCATCATCGTTTATATGATTTTTTTGTTTTGATGATTGGTTAGTTAGTTAACCCAAGACCTCACAGGTTTGGGCTTGTGAGGTTTTAAACAAAAGAATAATAGTTTACATTTAACCTGAAAATCAAAAAAGATGAACTCAAAACTCATAAAAGAATTGCCCGAATTGATAGAAAACAAGGTTATATCAAAAGAGGTAGCTTTAAGCATAGAGCAGTATTATCATTCTAAACAAAATAACTCTCCTAACAAATTATTTATGGTCTTTGGTGTGTTGGGATCTATTTTGGTTGGATTAGGAATTATACTAATACTTGCTCATAATTGGGATGACTTTACAAGAAGCACAAAAACTATATTTGCATTTTTACCACTGTTAATAGGGCAGTTTTTTGTAGGTTTTTCAATACTAAAAAAGAAGAGTGCAACTTGGAAAGAGGCATCAGGCACATTTTTGTTTTTTGCTGTAGGAGCAAGCATATCCCTTGTTGCACAAATTTATAATATTCCAGGTAACATGAGTTCATTTTTACTCACTTGGATACTGCTTTGCTTACCTCTAATTTATCTGCTCAAATCTAATTCAATAATGATTCTGCATTTGGTTTTCATAACCTGGTATGCATGCTCTTATGGTTATAGTTTTATGAATTATAGTAATTCACCTTGGTTATATTTAGCTCTTTTGGCTTTGTCATTGCCACATTATTGGCAACTCTTAATACATAAACTAGATGCCAATATAACATCTATTATAAATTGGCTTGTTCCATTAAGCTTAATAATTACACTTGGAGCTTTTGTGGAACACGAAGAGGCTTTAGGTTTTTTACTTTATCTCCTTTTATTCAGTTTATTTTATAACATAGGCAAGATACCTTACTTTGAAAACCAAAAATTAAGACGTAATGGGTTTTTGATAACTGGTTCACTCGGAATAGTCATCATACTTTTAATTGCAAGTTTTAGATGGTTGTGGAAAGATATTATCAGAATTGATTCTTTTCAAGTACAGGAACTTTATATGTCAGCGGTTTTATTTTTGATGTCAATTTTAACTCTTGTGTATTTATACCTAAAACACAAGGTGAAGAGTTTTAATATCTTTCAGTTCGTGTTTGTAATTTTTACAGTTTTATTTTTTATAGGAATCAACAATGAAATGGTTCCAGCAATTCTTGTCAATATGCTAATTTTTGCATTAGGTGTAGTTACTGTAAAAATCGGAGCCGATAAGTTTCACTTTGGTGTATTGAACTATGGCTTACTTATTATAGCAGCACTCGTAACATGTAGGTTTTTTGATACAGATATGAGTTTTGTTTTAAGAGGATTATTGTTTGTAGGAGTTGGTGTAGGTTTCTTTTTGACGAACTATTATATGTTGAAAAAACAAAAATCAAAAACAAATAGTTTAAAACAATAATTATGAAAACACTATATATATTCATTCTGTTTATCATTGTCGTATGTGCTCAATTATTTGTGCCATCACAAATGATATTTCAACAAGAAGATGTTCTTAAAACAGGTACAGCTTTTAAATTTAAAACACAGCCTGTTGATCCATCAGATCCATTTAAAGGCAAGTATATTTTTTTGAATTATGAAGCTAGTACTTTTTCAACAGCTGACACTACTTGGCAGCGCAATGAAGATGTTTATGTAACAATAAAACACGATAGTTTGGGATTTGTTCAAGTAACTCAAGTGACTAAAAATGAGCCAAAATCAGAATTTTATATAAAAGCAAAAGTTGATTGGTATAATGAATTCGAAAAGGAGTTAAACATTGTATATCCATTTAATAAATTTTATATGGATGAAACAAAAGCATATAATGCTGAGTTAGCTCATATGAAGGCTCAACAAGATTCGATACCAAATAATACCTATGCATTAGTATTTATAAAAAACGGCAAAGCTGTTTTAGACAATGTTTTCATTAATGAAATACCTATTGCCAAATATGTTGAAAAGTAATTTCGAAATACTTAACTTTGAATCAAATCAAAAAACACTAATTAAGATGAAAAAAATAATAGCATTGTTTATGGTTACTATAGTTGCCTTTTCTTGTAAAGAAGAAAAAAAAGAAGAACCTGTAACTGAAGAAACAACACAAACAGAAATGCAAAAAAACTTAAGTAAATATGTGACAGTTAAGTTAACTGCAGATGTAAGTAAACTTACAGAAAACGAACGTAAAATGATTCCTATTCTTATCAAAGCGGCAGATAAAATGAACGATTTGTTTTGGTACGAAGCTTACGGAAATAAAGACGAATTATTAAATTCAATTGCTGACGAAGACACAAAAGCCTTTGTGAAAATCAATTATGGTCCTTGGGGAAGATTGAATGGAAACGAGCCATTTGTGGAAGGTGTTGGTCCAAAACCTAAAGGTGCAAACTTTTATCCGAAGGATATGACCAAAGAAGAGTTTGAAGCTGCAGACATTAAAGATAAATCTAGTATTTACAACTTTGTGCGTCGTGATGAAAATGGTAAGTTGTATTCTATTCCTTATCACAAACAATTTGAAAAAGAAGTTAGAGAAGTTGCCGATTTATTATTAGAAGCCTCAAAATTGGCTGATGATGCAGGTTTAAAAAAATATTTGGAGTTAAGAGCACAAGCGTTATTAGATGACAACTATCAACCAAGTGATTTGGCTTGGATGGATATGAAAACAAATACTCTAGATATTGTTATTGGCCCAATTGAAACTTACGAAGATGCCTTATTTGGTAACAAAGCAGCGCATGAAGGATATGTGCTAATTAAAGATATGGAGTGGAGTGAGCGTTTAGCACGTTTTAGTGCTTATCTTCCAGAATTGCAAGTTGGACTTCCTGTAGACGAAAAATACAAAAAGGAAACTCCAGGAACAGATAGCGATTTAAATGCTTATGATGTTGTTTACTATGCTGGAGATTGTAATGCAGGAAGTAAAACTATTGCTATTAACCTTCCAAATGATGAAGAAGTACAATTGCAAAAAGGAACACGTCGTTTACAATTAAAGAATGCTATGCGTGCCAAATTTGACAAAATTATGGTTCCGATTTCTGAAGTGTTGATAGATGAAAGCCAACGTAAGCATATTACTTTTGATGCCTTTTTTGCTAACACAATGTTTCATGAAGTAGCACACGGATTAGGAATTAAGAACACTATTAATGGTAAAGGAACTGTAAGAACAGCTCTTAAAGAACACTCAAGCGCTTTAGAAGAAGGGAAGGCTGATATATTAGGATTATATATGATTCAGCAATTAAATGCTAAAGGAGAGTTAACAGACGATTTAAAAGATAACATGGTTACTTTTATGGCAGGAATTTTCCGTTCTGTACGTTTTGGAGCTTCATCAGCTCACGGAAAAGCGAACATGATTCGTTTTAACTTCTTTAAAGAGAAAGGTGCTTTCACGAGAAATGAGAACGGAACTTACAAAGTAGACTTCGATAAAATGATTGTGGCTATGAAAGAGATGTCTAATCTTATTTTAACGCTTCAAGGTAATGGTGATTATGAAGGTGTAGCTAAATTAGTTACAGAAAAAGGAACAATTTCTGCAGAGTTGCAAGCCGATTTAGATCGCTTAAGTGAAGCAAACATTCCTGTAGATGTAATTTACGAACAAGGAACTGAAGTTTTAGGACTTTAGTTTTTAACAATTTGATATTTAAAGGCTTTGGTATTGTTGCTAAAGCCTTTTTTTATATCTTGTATGGAGTAATACATTCCTCTTAATGGCATATTGGATATCTACATTTATAACTATTGTAATTATTTATATTGCAGTAAGCATTGCTTTGTACTATTTACAAGACTACATGCTATTTAAGCCAGAAAAGCTACCTAAAGATTTTCAGTTTAATTATGATAATCAAAAGTTTGAAGAACATAATCTAGAAACCAGAGATGGAGCCATTATCAATGGTATTCAATTCAAACCAAAAGGCGAGAGTAAAGGTGTTGTATTATATCTTAAAGGTAATTCTAAAAGTATTAAAGGTTGGGGAAAATTTGCTGTCGATTTTACCAGGCTTGGTTATAATGTATTAATGGTCGATTATCGTGGCTTTGGCAAAAGTACAGGACGACGTTCTCAAAAAGCAATAAAGAGAGATTTACAAGAGGTGTATAACAAGTTGAAGGAATTAACAACCGAAGACCGAATTATACTTTATGGACGCTCATTAGGTTCAGGCTTTGCAGCAAAATTGGCTTCTATGAATAACCCAAGAATGCTCATTTTAGATGCGCCTTATTATAGCTTAACTAAAGTTACTGCACGATACGCTCCTTTTATGCCTTTATCGTTGTTAATGAAATATCCATTACCAACTTACAAATGGTTAAAATATGTGCAATGTCCAATACATATTATTCATGGTACACATGATAAATTAATTCCTTATAAAACAAGCGTGAAATTATCACAAGTAAACCCGAAGCTCACCAAATTGCATACTGTTATTGGTGGTGGACATAAAGATTTGAATAATTTTGAATCTTATCATTTAATGCTAGAAGATATTATCCGTTCTAAACCAAAATCAATCGATTTAACCACAACAAGCATCAATGTCAATCACAGTTCCAAAAAAGCTTAAACAGGGTCTTAAAAAGGCTATAATAATTATATTAGGATTATATGTTATGATAGGAATGGCGTTGTATTTACTTCAAGAAAAAATATTATTCAGACCAACGGTTTTACAACAAGATTATAAGTTTGAGTTTTCTTATCCTTATGAAGAGTTATTCCTGAAAACAGATGAAAACGCAGTTATAAATGCTATTCATTTTAAAGTTGAAAACCCTAAAGGAGTTATTTTATATTTTCATGGAAATGCTGGTGATTTGCAACGTTGGGGAATGATTACAGAATTTTTTGTAGAAAAAGATTACGATGTTTTTGTAATGGATTATCGCACCTATGGAAAAAGCACAGGAGCATTAAGTGAAGCAGCACTTTATAGCGATGCACAGTTTTGTTATGACTATTTGAAGAAAAATTATAATACTGAAACGATAACTATTTATGGTCGCTCATTAGGAACTGGAATAGCAACTTATATCGCTTCAAAAAATGCAGTAAAGCAATTAATTTTGGAAACACCATATTACAGTATTACTGATGTGGCTAAACATCGATTTCCAATATATCCAGTAACTAATCTTTTAAAATATAAATTGCCTTCATTTGAATTTATTAAGAAAGTAAATAGTCCAATTTTTATGTTTCATGGCACTGACGATGCTGTTGTACCTTTTAAATCTGGGAAAAAGCTATCAGAAATTGCATCAAAAAATCAATTGTATTTTACAACAATTGAAGGGGGTAATCATAATAACTTGATAGAGTTCGATGCTTATAAACAAGGAATTGATACCATATTAAAATAAAAAAGCTTCCAATTGGAAGCCTTTTTTATTTTTTCTTAATTGAATATTTAATCTTTAGGATTCAATACCTTGTCAACACGCTCTAAAGCATCTTGAATATGTATTCTGCTCATCGTATCACTTGTTCTTCCTAAAGCACCACGCAATGAGCTTTGAAGTGATTTTAATTCTGCCCTCACAACAGCTCTAATGTCTGACTGACTTGCATCTACATTGGTTCTGTTTACAAAACGGCGGAATTGTGCTGGAATAGGGGTTTGCTCTTTAGTCATTAAATATTCCATTCTGTCAATATAAGCACGTTGAAGGTTTCTTCTATAAGGGTCAATAGTTCTTCCACTATTAAGTTCGCTAAAAATACCTTTACGCAGATCTTGCATCATATTCAATAAGCCGTAAGCATCTTTTCCGTTAACTGTTTCATTTTCACTCAATCGAGCCATTCTGCCAAAATCCAAAAGTCCGTCAAGAGTTCGTGTTTGAATGGTTCTAATACGCTCAATGCTTCCAGCACTTTCAAACTTGTTGAAAATGTTGTTGTCTATGAGCCATTCTGGTGTCTCAAACAATTGTTTTTGTAGAAAATCTAAAGCTTCTTTTTGTTTCGCTTTGTCTACATGTGTATAGACAGCACCTTCTTGGTCGTAGGTTTTATAGTACTCATAGACTCCACCAACATTGGCAGTGACATGTCCCATATAACGGTTATATTGCCCAACGACTTGCCCATACATGGTTTCTAAATCATCATAATCTTTACCGTCTTCTGCTGTCCATTTAATAAGATTTGGCATGATGCGTTTAAGATTGGTAATGCCATACATACTTGCTTTCATGGCATCATCACCTAAATCTTCTGTTTGACTACTTGGGTCAATTGGGTCTCCACCTTGTTGTCTTCCAAAACGGTACATTGGATCACCAGCATGTTTTAAAATCCAGCTATCTAAAGTTTTCTTTTCGTCTTCTGGTGTTTTGGCATCAAGAATAGGACGATAGCCCCATTCAATAGCGTATTTATCATACACACCAATATTTGGCATTAATGCAACGCCTTCATCACCTGGTTGTGCGACATAATTAAAACGTGCATAATCCATAATAGAAGGTGCTGTTCCATACTTTTGAGTGAATTCTGGGCTGCGTAAATCTTCTACTGAATAGGCAACGCTACTTCCCATATTGTGAGGTAAGCCAAGTGTATGACCAACTTCGTGAGACGATACAAAACGAATTAAGCGACCCATGATTTCATCTTTAAATGCTACGCTTTGCGCCTCTGGATTAATTGCAGCAGTTTGTACAAAGTACCAGTTGCGCAATAAGGTCATTACATTGTGGTACCAATTGATATCACTTTCTAAAATTTCACCACTTCTAGGGTCACTTACGTGAGGTCCATTAGCATTAGGTATTGGCGAAGCTAAATAGCGAACCACTGAATAACGAATGTCTTCTGGACTCCAATCTGGATCTTCTTCTTTAGTTGGAGGATCTTTTGCTATGATGGCATTTTTAAATCCAGCAGCCTCAAAAGCAACTTGCCAATCTTCAATACCTTGTTTGATATATTTTCTCCATTTTTCTGGAGTTGCTCTGTCTATATAGTAAACGATTTGTTTTTTTGGTTCTACCAATTCACCACGTTTAAATTTTTCGATATCTTCATCTTTTACTTCTAAACGCCATCTGTCTAAATAAGTCACTGTTTTACTTTCTTGTACATCTAAACCATAATCTGTTTGTCTGCTTGTAAACCAACCTACACGTTGATCGAATGTACGACGCATCATAGGTACTTTTGGTAATAATACCATAGAGTTGCTCATTTCTATTGAAATGGTTCCTGTTTCAGAACTTGAAGGTGGATCTCCAGCGTTATAGGTTTTGACGTGTCTTGTCTCAATATTTAGAGGGTAGCTTTTAATGCTTTCTATAAACGATAAATCGTTATCCAATCGGGTAACCTTATATTCTTTACGGCTTCTTTCGGGTAACCCTAAAGGTTTAACATCTTTAGTGTACAAATCAGTGACATCAATTACTGTATTAAGTGAATCTTTGCTAAATGCTTTTATTGGAAAAGAAAACAGGATAGGTTCAAAGTTGGAGTTCACAACCGCTTCATGGATTGGTAGTGAATCATTAGCCACAACACTGTAAGAAACAATGCGTAATAATACTTTTTTATCCTTTTTTTGCCAACGCAAAACTGATTCGTCTTGTTTTCCACCACCAAAGCCAAGACCACTTGCGGTTTTAGCTATACGAGTTACCATCAGCATTTCACGCTCAAAAAGTGAATCTGGAATTTCATAAAAATAGCTATCGTCTATTTTGTGAACTTTGAAGAGACCATCATCGGTTTTAGCTTCTTTGGTAATGACCTTGTCATAAGGTTGAATATCGTCTTTGCCTGGTTTTTTAGCAGGTTTGGCTTCTGCACTTGCGGCCGCCGCATTTTTTGACTTGGCTGCTTTTTTTGCTGTATTACAAGAGAATACAAGAAAAACAGAAGCCAAAGCAAACATTTTTAATGAAAATTGTTTCAAAACAGTTGGATTTTTTAAGTTAGAAATGTGAAAATAAGTAATACTTTACTTTGTAAGTAAAATAGAATAAATTTTAGTATTTATTTAACTAAAATTTGAATAAAAAAAGGCCACCAATCTGGTAGCCTTTAGTTTAAAGAGTATTTATTTTTATAAAGTGTCTAAATAAGATTGCAATAAATCAACACCTTCTTGATGCTTGATCGATGTCCCAATAAATGGCATTTTTATACCCTGAACAGTTGAGTTCAGTCGGTTAGAAATACTAGACTTTCTTTCAACTATTTTAGAATTGGCTAATGAGGTTTCATAACTCAATCGTAGTGTCGATTGCGTTTCACAATAACCGCCAGAAGTATGACAATGTGCACAATTGACATCAAAATAAGCTCTTGCTCGTTGCTCTAAAGTGGCATTGGTATCTTCCCAATTTGGCAAAACACTTATATCATTTGGGCTAGTCAGCCCTGAAAGTAACTGCAAATTTTTGAGTTTTTGTAATTGATTGATACCATTTACTTCAAAATTTAAGGTTCTCAACTTTGGTCCTATTGGAGTTGCAGTATTGTTTATTTGGTGACAAGTAAAGCAATCGGTATCTGACGGTATTTCATAGTTAACAGTTTTTGTGGCACCAGAATTGTCAATCCAAGATACAGGTACAACACTTCCATTTGGATCCAAAACCGCATCAGTTTGTGCTGCATTCCACTTGTAGTCACCAGTAACCCAAACACCATTTTGTTTGATCAATACACGGGTTTCAATAATTGTTTTGCCTAACGATTCGTTTCGCTCATCAACATTATAATAAAATGTTTTGGCTATCACTGTGTTGTCGGGAAAATTTGGCAATCCATCACCAACATTTGTTAACTTTTGTCCAGAGGGTAGAGCGATAATACGTTGTTTGTGGGCGTAATCGGTAAACAATTTTGTGTTTAGTTCATATTCAAAAGTAAGAGAACTTGGTGTTAGATTCTTTAAACTTCCTGTAAACAAATTTAATTCTGAAAGTGTAGGCCTAAACTCTGGTACCACTGCTGGTATAGGTTGAGGAATTAGGTCGTCATTGTCTGTAGAACAAGAAAACGTAAGCAGTAGTAAAACTGCAATAAGACTAAAGTTTTTCATTTGGGTCGTTAATACTGATTAATAGGAAGTTGTGAAAATAATAAAAAAGTTTGAACTTAAACGTATTAATCGATATTTGGTTGAAATAATCTATTAATTGTTTTAAACAAAGCATATTAGATCAGTTCAACCAGTAGTCCTTCTTCAGTTTTGGAGACTTTAGCCAATTTGTGTTTGGTCAATCCTTTAATGGTAGTATCCCACTTTTTGTTGCTCAATCCTGATTGTTGTTTTAAAACATTTAAATCGATTGGAGAACCAGCTTTTAATAAAGTAAGCACTGCTTTTTCTTCTTCAGTCAATGCCACAGCTTTCTTCTCTGGTTTCATTTGAGGGAAGAACAACACTTCTTGTATCGATTGGTTATTGGTCAAGAACATGACGAGTCTATCCATCCCAATTCCCATACCTGAAGTTGGTGGCATGCCATATTCCAATGCGCGCAAAAAGTCATAATCGATAATTCCTGTGGCCTCATCATCACCTTTTTTTGCAAGTTCCATTTGGTGTTCAAAACGTTCACGTTGGTCAATTGGGTCATTCAGTTCAGAATAGGCATTTGCAATTTCCTTACCACAAACCATCAACTCAAAACGTTCGGTCAATTCTGGGTTTTCTCTATGCTCCTTGCATAAAGGACTCATTTCTTTTGGGTAATCTGTTATAAATGTTGGTTGAATATAATTGCCTTCACATTTTTCACCAAAAATTTCATCAATCAACTTTCCTTTTCCCATCGTGTCATCGACAGCTATCCCCATGTCTTTTGCTGCTTTTCTTATCTCGTCTTCAGTTTTTCCAGTGATATCAAAACCTGTAAATTGCTTGATGGAATCTGCCATGGTCACTCTTGCATAAGGAGCTTTGAAATCTATTTTGTAGTTGCCAAAAGTAGCTTCAGTGGTTCCGTTTACTGCTTTTGCGCAATATTCTAACAACTGTTCACAGAAATCCATCATCCAGTTGTAATCTTTGTAAGCAACATAAATTTCCATTGCAGTAAATTCAGGATTATGAGTTCTGTCCATACCTTCATTTCTGAAGTTTTTGGAAAATTCATAGACACCATCAAAGCCTCCTACTATCAATCGTTTTAGGTATAGTTCATTAGCAATTCGCATGTATAAGGGAATATCCAAACTATTGTGGTGTGTTACAAATGGACGAGCTGCTGCACCACCAGGAATAGGTTGCAAAACAGGAGTTTCAACTTCAAAATAACCAGCATTGTTAAAAAACTGACGCATGGCGTTAAATAATTTAGTTCGTTTAACAAACACTTCTTTGACATGCGGATTGACCACTAAATCGGCATAGCGTTGTCTGTAACGTTGTTCTGGGTCAGTAAAGGCGTCATAAACAATGCCGTCTTTCTCTTTTGGTAATGGTAATGGTTTTAGTGATTTGCTCAAAATTGTAAAATCTTTCACTCTCACTGATTTTTCGCCAACTTGTGTGGTGAACAATTCGCCTTCGATACCTATAAAATCACCAAAATCCAAGAGTTTTTTAAAGACTTCGTTGTATTTGGTTTTGTCTTCACCTTGGCAAATTTCGTCTCTATTAAAATAAACTTGTACCTTGCCTTCAGAATCTTGTAGTTGGGCAAAACTTGCTTTGCCCTGCACTCTCATCGACATTAAACGACCAGCAATCACTACTTTTTTACCTTCTTTAAAAGCCTCTTTTACCTGTTTGGAAGTATGGTCAACAGGATAAAGATCAGCAGGATAAGGATTGATGCCCAACTCACGTAGTTTGTCTAATTTTTCTCTTCGGATGATTTCTTGTTCTGAAAGCTGCATGCTAATTAATTTTGAATTCTGTCGTTTGCAACAGAAGAGTGCAAAATTACATTATTTTCAAAAAATTAGCATACATCTTTTAGGTAGATTTTAATATTGAGACAAAAATGCGATGTTGTGATTTCTATTGTTCTTCTATTGCAAGGACTTCACCTTTTATTTTTAGCATTTTATTACTTTCTGATGCATTGGACATGACAGTAATTGTCTTTTTGAAAGCACCAAGTCTGTTAGTCGCATACTTTACTTTTATTTCACTGGTTTGGCCAGGTAAAATAGGCGTTTTAGAATAGGATGGTACTGTGCACCCACAAGATGTTTTTACATTAGAAATGACAATTGGAGCTTTTCCAGTATTGGTAAATGTAAACGTACGCTCACCATTATCATTTTGATGTATGGTTCCGTAATCTATTTCATCTGATTCAAATGATAATACTCCAGCATTAGCATTGGTTGCCACATCTTGTGAAAAGTTGGTTGCGTAAACAAATAAGCAGAATAATAACAAAAATTTAGATTTTGCAGATTGTAATGTGTTCATTGAATGTTTCATAATGTTTGAATTTTGATTAATAATGAAACAAACATCCTAAAAACATTAAATAAAATAGAAAAAATTGAGGTTGAAATGAGTACTAGTACCTAGGTTGAATTTTACAACTAATTGTTAAACAGTGATTTGATATCGTCTCTCGAATTGACGTTTAATTTTTTGTAGATGTTGTTAATGTGGGTTTTTACAGTGCTTAAACTTACAAAAAGTGTATCTGCTATCTCCTTATTTGATTTTTCTTCAAGCAAAAGGGTTAAAATATTTTGCTCTTGCTTGGTCAATTGTTCTTTAGCATTGTCAATTGTTTTAGTTTGGAGTTTTTTATAATGTAACCAGAACCAAATATTACCAATAAGGGATAAAGCTAAAATAAAATAGAGTATATAATTATAATTGAATTTAGAGTCAGAAGTTGTGTTTACTATAAATTCATCAGAAGCTAGTTCTGCTTTATATTGCTTCGTATATGGTGAGTTTGGATAATATTTAACTAAACGATCCAGTAAGGCATCATAATAAGCGTTGGTTTTTAAATCTTCTAAATAATGCTCGTGCAAATCATTGCGCCTATCCGACAAAAAGGAATAAATATAAAGCTCGGCTATGGGTTCGTTAAGCTCTTTACCATAATCTTGTAAGGTTTTGAACCATTTTTTGTTATTTAGTTTTCGGCTGGCTTCACTTCGATACTCGCCAAAAGCGAATCTCATTTCTTCCCTTAAAGAATCTATTTTAACAAAAACAGTTGCTTTTTCATTGTTTGATTGAATATCGCAAAACATTTGCTTTTCAAAAGAAAAGGGAAGTACAATTGTATCGCTGTTTTTGGCAATAAAAATCACCTCTTTGCTATCATCACAATGACCATTGAAATGATTACGGCCTTGGTCATCGTCAAAACAATTGTCCACGTGTATTCTATAGATCCTGTTTTCGTTTTCTAATTGGTTCCCAGTAAATTCAAAATAACCTAAACTATCTGTTTTTATTCGGGCGATAATTTGTTCAGAATAAACACCGGAAATTTTTCTGTAGTCTTCAATTATTGAGAGATAGACGTTATCATGCCATTGTTTTTTATCTACATGTCCACTAAAGCTAAACTGTGCTTTAGAAGTCAATGAGGTAAATAACAAAAACAATATTACCAAGCGTGTTCTCATGTTACGAATCTACTATAATTTATTTTAAAATGAAATACTCATACTCTATTGGGTGACAATGTAACAAATGACTATTAATGACGTCCAATAATTACATCAATCATCAAAAATCAATCATTATGAGTATTTGGAGAGTTTTGCTTTCTATATTTTGTCCACCGTTTGCTGTTATTGACAAGGGTTGTGGCTCAATTGTTATTGTCTTTTTATTGTGGCTTTGTGGCTGGGTACCTGGCGTTATAGCAGCTTTAGTTATTCTTAATAACCCAAAGTCATAAAATGCCTATCTTTGTAGCCTATGAATAAAATTGTTGAGATACAAGATTTAGGTTTTAAAGATTATAAAGCGACTTGGGAATACCAGGAGCAATTGTTTAAGTCGGTTGTTGATACAAAAATCAAGAATAGGCGAGAGGCTACAGCTTTAGAAACCACCAATTATTTCTTGTTTGTAGAGCATCCACATGTTTATACTTTAGGTAAGAGTGGCGACATGTCCAATTTACTTTTGAGCGAAGAGCAACTGAAGCAAAAAGGTGCTACTTTTTACAAGATCAATAGAGGAGGTGATATTACCTATCATGGACCTGGACAGATTGTGGGTTATCCAATTCTCGATTTGGAAAACTTCTTTACCGATATTCACAAGTACCTTCGCTTTTTGGAAGAAATGATCATACTTACCCTTGCCGATTATGGCTTGAAGGCCGAGCGTAGTCCTGGCGAAACAGGAGTTTGGTTAGATGTTGGGACACCTTTTGCTCGAAAAATTTGTGCCATGGGAGTTAGGGCCAGTCGTTGGGTAACCATGCATGGTTTTGCGTTAAACGTCAATGCCGATTTGGGGTATTTTGACAATATCATCCCTTGTGGTATCAGAGGAAAAGCCGTTACGACTCTTAATAATGAACTTGGAATTGAAAAAGTTGATGAATTCCAAGTTAAAGAAAAATTATTGAAACATTTTGCAACTCTTTTTGAAGCAGACTATCAATATCAAGCCGCTTCAAATAGTTAAAAAAATTCATGGGTCACATTCAAAAAATCATTCTTATCATTTTAACCGTGCCTTTTGCTTTATTTCCAGGTGGACTCATTGCTTATGTGCTTTTATATGAAGCACCACGTTTTGAATATTCGATGTTGATTCCTATAGGGATGACTTTTTTTGGGATATGCAGTTTTTACTTTCATTTAAAGACCAAATCGTTTTATAGATTGTATAAAGCACAATTGCCAATGCCTAAAGTTGAACCTATATTTTGGTTTATATGTATTTCCTTTGGAATGTCCTTTGTTGTTGTTTCAAGTTTTTTGCATTACACTTTAGCTAATGTTGCTAACCCAAGTGACAACTATGTAGTACTAATTTTCTCAATACCAATGTTTGTATTTGGGGTTTGGACAGTCGTAGAAGCTTTTTATTTGTATAAACTCGTTAAGGAGAACCAAACTAAAACCAGAATTTCAGAGATTGATGAGATTAAAGGACAGATAAAGGAGTAATATCAATCTAAAGTATTTGCTTGTAATAGTTTTTCGGCACGTTCAACATCTGCTTCATCAACATGAATTTCGATGTCTCCAAAAAGACCAACATAACTTGAATCTAATTTATTGATCTCTTGATACGCTATGCCATTGGTTTCCAAAAGATCTTTCACCCCTAATATTTTTGCTTGAGAAGTTCCTGAATATATTTTTTTCATAGTGATGATGAGTTACTAATAGATCAAAAAGGTTCTACTAATTTAGACTATTTTTCTCACAAAGACAAAGCTTATCTACCCTTCTTCATTAAAAAACACCTTGTAATAGTGCATTTTTTTGACCTCGTCATAACCTCGCTCTAAATATTCTGCAGAAGCATCTGGTGCATCGACATCGAGCTTAATCTGGATATTGGTGTCGAGTTTTATTTCAGTTTTGAGCTTTTGTTTTTGCTTTTTCAGAACGATTTCAGACACATCAAATTGATTGCGAATAAGCACAGATTTTTCAGTTTCAAATCCCTTTTTGTAATCGTCAAATAGGTCTTTGAATTTATCTTCTTCAAAAACATCGTCTTTAAAAAGTTCTACATTGATCACTTCATTTTCCTTAAAAAAGTCAACGGTTTTTGCCAAAAAAGAACTTTGTTCCTGTCCTCCAAAGCTTGGTTTTAATATATCTGTACTGAAATCTTTGCACAATTCGATGTAATTTTTGGTGTGCTGGTTATAGTCATCAGGATATTTGATGTTCAAAAATTGTTTGATCCAATATTGTGTGTCGTATGAGTTGTGATCGACACTAAATACAATATTGCCTTCGGTATCTGCAGTGTTTAAAATTAAACAACCTTTGTCCACTTTTTTGGTCGGAATTCCTTTTTGGGTCATGATATCATAGCTTTTGCCCTCTAAATAAGTTTGAAAGAATTCACTTTTGCTTTCAATCTTGAATATACCAACGGCATCGACAAACATCTCTTCATATTGGATATCTTTAAAAAGACAGATGAGTACATCGCCAGTTTTTATTTGAGCTGACGTACTTTGCTCAAATAAATGAGTAACAATATGTTTGGAAATCTCTACAAAATTGCTCTCATCAGTAAACAATTGTGACGCATAGCTATTGATTTCGTTAAGATTTATGTTACTGTGGTGGTTAAACCGATAGCTTTCTACAACACTTTCAAATGGGCGCAATAGATAGGGTAACATAAGGTCATAACTCACCTCGTCAAAATCGATTTCTTGTTCTGAAAAGGCATTTTTTGTGCTATTGAATTTGTTCCCAACCTTATGAAGAATACATTTGGTAAGAGCTGCTTTGGTACGTTTTATCATGATTTGGCAATATTGTATTAAATGAATGCAATACTACACAATTTTGTAAGGAATAAAAACACAAAAACGCCAAAGAAAATTCTTTAGCGTTTTTAGATCGAGGCATCGATTTGGTTATCGTTACATTTTGATAAATTCTACACGTCTGTTTTGTGCTTTTCCTGCAGCTGTCGAGTTGTCTCCTACAGGCACAGCCTCTCCTTTGCCATCGGTTTGAAGTCGACTTGCAGAGATTTTATAGATGTCAACCAGAGCATTTTTTACGGCTTGTGCTCGGTCTTTTGATAATTTTAAGTTTGCTTCGTCGCTTCCATCAGCATCTGTGTGGCCAACAATATTGAGTTTCATGTTTTCATCTTGTTTTAAAACCTGCGAAATTTGCATAATGATACCTAGCGATCGTGGCTGGATATTTGCCGAACCCGAATCGAATAAGATACCGTTTGTTGACACTCTTCCGTCAGTCATCAATGTTCGACGTAAATCTAAACCGCCTTCAGCAATTTTCATGTTTTGGATGAATAGCCGTTCTTTGCCATCCTTGAAATTTTGAAGATTGAATTTTAATCCTTGTAGTACATTTCCTTCAGGTATAAATTGCGGGATATCAACATATTTGACTTCATTGATCCATAATCTAAATCGCCTTTTGTTTACGGCAATCGAAATATGTGGCTTGTTTTTAACTTCGTCTCTGATGTCTGCTGTAAGTATGCTGTTAATTAAAACATCATTGTTGTGTATGCTTTTAACTCTAATGCCAAAAGCACTATATTGACCGAACGGTATATTGACAAATGAATAGCTTTTGCCAACATTAAAAGTCCTGTTGTCATCTAATGTAATGCTTAAAACAGCTGTAGAAGAAGTTTTGTTGTCTAGACCATCAGAGACCAAATCAAATTCAATGGTATATTCTTCAGGAAGTTGAGTGTTGAGTAGTGGTAAATATTGAATCTTATAACCAGGCTTAAATTCAAACCAATTGCCTTCGGCTTTGTTGAGTTTTATCACCTCACCAGAACCGTTGGTGTTCCATTTTGACGGGAAATCTCCAATAAAATCTTGTGAGAAATCGTCAAAAAACAACAACTTGTCTCCTGGGACAAAGTCAAATTTACTATAGACTTCTAAATTATCGGAGACATTGGGGTTATTGATGTCTTTTGATGGATCGTTTTTAGGATTAGTAGTATCGGAAGTTGACGACTTATCATTTGATTCCTTTGATGGGTTTTCTTTTGAAGGTGTCTTTTCATTTGGATTCAATACAGAATCCATCGCTTTTTCGGTTTCCTTTTCTGTTTTTTGCTCCAATTTACGCTCAACAGTTTGTTCGGCTTTCTTTTTTAATTTTTTCAGTATTTGTGCATTGGCATTTGGTACAGTAAAAAATGCTAACAAAAACACTGATAATAGTCGTAAGATAATTGTTGTTTTCATTGTAAGATGTTGATTTATAGCATCTCTAAAGATAGCTAAATCTTTTTACAATGAAAAGATTAATGTGTATGCAGTATCGTTTTTTGTATAGTTGGAAACCTAAAACTAATTGATTTGATAGATAATTATTGAATTACTATCACCTTTAGTGACAAATTCCAAGCTTTTTTCTTTATCAATATTATCTAACTCAATGGATGAGTTGCCATACACTGGGAAATTATCGATTAATTTACCATTGCTGTCAAATAAATAGACTTTTTTGGTTTGTAAATCGGTTATAGACACATATATTTTGTCATTGAGGTAAAAGATTTTTGGCACTGTATAATCGCCAAACTCCAATTCGACAGTATTTGATTTTATTTTTAAGATATTATCAGAAAGCGTCACCAATGTTTTACTAGTAGTTGTAATGGCGTGTTTTTCGGCAAGGTTGAGGTTGCTGGTGCTCATTTTACCATTTTCATCAATCTGTATCAACTCACCCTTACTGTTGGTTGTAGTGAACTTATTGTTATACAGGTAAATGGCATTGCCAGAAAAAGAAATATTGTTTTTCACCTTAACACGTGTTTTGCCTACTCTATCTAAAATTTCAAGTTCATTACCCTGTGCAAATACGATATAATCTTTACGTCCAATTCTAAAATGGGTTGGTTGTGTACTAATAGTGTTTTCGGCTTTTTTGTAAGTAAAGCCACTGACTGTTTTGCCTTGTTTATCGTAAAGTAAAATTGATTTTCCTTGTGTGACCATCAAGCGATAATCTTTTTTGTTGTCATAGTCAAATACCGAAAGAGGTTGTGTAATTGCGTCATTGAATTTCAACGGAAATGGCGACACATCTTTACCATTTCTGTCTAACATATATACGCGTTTTTGTGTCGCAAAAACCAATTGTAATCGACCATTCTTATAGGTGTCTATTTGCTCTACTTTGCCCAAAATCTTGCTGTCCAATTGCTTTTTCCATAGCACTTTTCCGTCTTTAGAAATGAGATATAAATTGTTGTTGATATCCTGAACCACAACTTCCATCTGGCTGTTGGTATGATTGTTTACAAACTGTGGATCGGTCAGTAAATCGGCATCCAACTTAACACTGATGTCTTCGGCAACCGAGTTGGCAACAGCCCTGCTTTTGTTGCGTTTTAAGATGGCATTGACATGTGCAAAATCTGCATCATAAATAAATTGAATAGCTGATGCTTTATATTGGTCAATTTTAAGTGTTTTTTCTTCTGAAAAATTAGTGTTAAAAATATGATTTAAACTTGAAGAATTTGAGTAAAAAAACAAGGAAGATTCGTCACTTAAATGTTCCATAATGGATTGATAGGCATTGGTTTCTGCTACACCAGAATTGTTCTGGTACGTAGAGATAATGTCTTTTAAAAAGGTGTCATTGTCAGAAAATACGAAAAAATCATCAATATTGGCATATCTTGAAGCATTTTGAAAGGTAACAAACGGCGAAAAATAATTGTAGAACAATTTCGGGTTATCATAAGGGTAAATTGCTACTTCGCGATACGTTTCTAGAGCATTTTGCGTCAAAAGCAAATCGTTCATTGCAGTGGCATCAATTGAACGCACAATTACTGCTCTTGTTTGTCCTTTATATAGGACACCAATTTCTGATGCAGTATCAAAAAGTGAAGTAGCGGTAAGGCTATCTTTCTTTTTGAATTTAATCAGGTTTTCACTAAATGCTTTATAATTATTGAAAGTGAAACTTAAAAAGCCATCAGCTTCTATTGGACAAACTTTGCTCACTAAAATTTCTTGTGGGACTGTATTTTTAAATACATTAATCAAACTTTTTGAAGAATCTACCGCTTTTGTAATGCCATTGAATTTCAATTGATCTTTTGACAAATCAGCATCTAACAGGAAATAATTGGTCAGTTGTTTTTCATTTAATGTTTGACTCAAGAAAAAAGAAGGAGTTAGCGCTTTGTTTTTAGTATTGATTAAAATGGAAAGCGACGTATTAGGGTTGATAGTGTTGTATATTCTAATAAGTTCCTCATCAGTTTTGTGTTCTTCAAAAGAATTTTCAACCAAAGACCTGTGGTTCGATGCAAAAAAGATACTATCATTAACCACACTATAAACGACATGGTCCTCAATAGTGTTTTTTGTGATAGCCATATTATTAGTTTTGATGGTTTCTACTGAATGATTTGCAACCGAGTCCAGGTTGAACAGCTTATCGTGGTATCTGGTAATAATAGATATCTGCAAACTATCATTTTCGTCTTTTCCTAAAGAAATTAAAAAGGCCTCAGATGGTTTTAAATGCTTGAGATATTGCAAATGCTTTTCAAGATTTTTTAGTTGACCATATTCTGAAAGCTCATTAAGTAAAGAATTATTTTTAAGAGCACTATTTAAACCCTCAATGGAATTAGTCTTAATGATGATAGACGAATTATGAGGTACCAACGATATAAGATTGGAATGGTGCACTTTATTGTTGTTACAACTGTATATAATAAGGACAAAACTTAATAACAACCAAATGTTTCTCATGGATAAGGTTTTTTGCAAATATAAAAAGTTACAAGTCTAATTGTAACTGTTCTGTTAATAATCTGAATGATTTGCGATGATATTTTGTAATACCATATTTTTTGATGGCTTCTCGATGTTCTTTAGTTGGGTAGCCTTTATTTTGTTTCCAGTTATACATTGGGTATTCTTCATGGATGCTACACATAAAGGCATCGCGATAAGTTTTGGCTAAAATAGAAGCGGCAGCTATATTGAGATATTTTCCATCACCTTTAATAACGGTTTGGTGCGGAATATCTTGATAGGTTTTAAAGCGGTTGCCATCAACCAAAATAAACTCTGGCCTAAACTCTAAGGTTTCAATAGACTTGTGCATAGCCAAAATAGAAGCGTTCAAGATATTGATTTGGTCAATAGTATCAGGAAAAATATGACAATAAGACCAAGCAACAGCCCTGTTTTCAATAATTGGTTTTAGTTGGTTGCGTAAGTTTTCTGATAATTGTTTAGAATCATTTAACAGTTCATTTTCAAATCCAGCAGGAAGAATAACTGCTGCTGCAGTGACTGGGCCTGCAAGACAACCACGTCCTGCTTCATCGGTTCCGCACTCAAATTTTGATTTTGTTAACTTTAGTTGAAGAGCCAAAATGTTAAAGTTTCAACAAAGTTAAAATTTTAACGCAACCTATTGATACAATTTACATCTAATATATGTTATAACATTGGTGAACACCGAGAAATATTATACGTTTGGTCAAAATAGTCTTAACATTTTTTTAGCTTAAATACTTGTTTATTTAATATATTATTAAGATGTTTGCGCTAGACTAACTCAAATAATTGTTTTATGAAATTAAAGTTAACATGGTTAATGACGCTTTTTATGGCGTTTGTAATGCAAATTTCTTTTGCACAAGAGAAATCTGTTTCAGGTACAGTTACTGCAGCGGCTGATGGTTTGCCATTGCCTGGTGTGAATGTAATTGTCAAAGGTACTACTAGAGGTGCGCAAACTGATTTTGATGGAAATTATTCTATCAAAGCTAGCGTTGGTGAAACTTTGGTATTTTCATTTGTAGGATTAAAAACTGCAGAAATGAAAGTTGGTGCCAGTAATAAAATTGATGTAGCAATGGCTGAAGATGCTGCTGCACTAGACGAAGTTGTAGTAGTAGCTTATGGTACTCAAAAGAAAGAAGCTTTAACAGGTTCTGTCGGAGAAGTAAAATCTGAAGAAGTTGCTAAAATCACAACAGGTAACGTTACCCAAGGTTTAGTTGGTAAAGTTGCAGGTGTGCAAGTCTTCAATAACAATGGTTTGCCAGGTGATGCTCCAATTATTCGTTTTAGAGGTATTGGATCTATTAATGCATCTGCTGCTCCTTTATATGTTGTTGATGGTGTTGCATTTAGTGGAGATATTGCTTCAATTAACTCTCAAGACGTTGAGTCTATGACTTTCTTGAAAGATGCGGCTTCTGCTGCACTTTATGGAAATAGAGGTGCGAATGGAGTTATTATCATTACTACTAAAAAAGGTAAAAAGCAAAAATCAACAATTACTATAGACACGAAAGCTGGTTTTGCTACTCGTGCTGTAAAAGAGTATGATTTAATGGATGGGCAACAAGAGTATTATGAAGCTTATTTCCAGTCTTTAAAGAATGGATACACTTACGGGCCTTTAGGCTTAAGTGATACAGATGCTGCAAATCTTGCTGCTCAAAATCTTATTACAGGGAGTCAAGGTTTGGCATATAATGCTTACAACGTTCCAAGTAACCAGTTGGTTGATCCAACTACAGGTAGATTAAACCCTAACGCTTCTCTTCTTTATGATGAAGATTATAGCGATTTCCTTTTTGGAGATGGGTTTTTTGCTCAAACGTATTTAAGTATTGCGGGTGGATCTGAGACTACATCACATTTCTTTTCTGTAGGTTATGAAAAGAATGAGGGTTATGTGGTTAATTCAGGTTTAGAAAAAATTACATCTAGACTTAAAATGGACTCTCAAGTCATTGAGGCATTAAAAGTTGGAGGTAATATTAGTTATACACATAACTTACAAGACTATCTTGATGGTTATACTGGAGGTAATACTTATAGTAGCCCTTTCTTTTGGACACGTAATGTAGCTCCAATTTATCCAGTATATTTATATGACGCTACTGGGCAACCAGTTTATGGTCCAAACGGACAACAACTATTCGATGATGGTACTGGCGTTGGTGGATCACCAGTTAGACCATTTGGAGCTTTACAACATCCTTATGCGACTGCAATCAACGATGTAAAACAGTATAGAACTGATAACTTGTTTGCAAGTGGTTTTGCTGAACTTAAGATATTTGAAGGATTAAAGTTTACTTATACTGCATCTGGAGACTTGTTTAGTGATCATACAACTAGTTTAGATACACCTTTATATGGAGATGCTGTTAATGCTGGAGGTCGTGTTTCATATACGAATAACAGAACAATGGCATTCACACAACAACAATTGTTTAACTACAATAACAGATTTGGAAGTCACAGTTTTGATTTATTATTAGGACATGAAACTTTAGACAGACGTACAGACGGAGTTTCGGCTGGTCGTTCTAAATTGTTGCTGCCAGATAGTCCGTATGTAAACCAAGCTGCTGTTATACAATCAGCAAATGGATATGGTTCTACATATGCTCTAGAAGGTTTCTTTAGTAGATTGACTTACGATTTTGATAACAAATACTATCTTAATGCAAGTATAAGAAGAGACGGTTCATCTAGATTCCACCCAGACAACAGATGGGGTACTTTTTATGGTTTAGGTGCTGCTTGGAGAATATCTAAAGAAGGATTCTTAAAGAATGCGAAATGGTTAAACGAGCTTAAATTCAAAGGAAGTTATGGTGAGCAAGGAAATGATAATTTAGGAATTGAATTACCATACTTAAACTCTTATTCAGTTGTTACAACAACTAATGCTGCTGACCCACTATCTTTCAACTTTGTTGCTTTAGGTAATAAAGAAATCACTTGGGAGACTACTGCTAACATGAACGTTGGTTTTGATTTGAGTATGTTCGATAATAGATTAAATATCGAGGCTGAATATTTCGAAAGAAAAATTACAGACATGCTTTTCCAAAGACCATTGCCACCGTCATCAGGATTCTCTACTATTCCTGAAAACGTAGGAAACATGCAGAATACAGGAGTTGAGCTTACTATTAGTGCAGATGTGATAAGAAATGAAAACTTAACATTTTCTGTACACGGTAATGCAACACATTACAAAAACGAAATCACCAAATTACCATTCAATGGAAATGAGAATAACAGAATCATCAATGGTATCTACATTAGACAAGAAGGTGGCGGTGTTTTTGATTATTATTTAAGAGAGTTTGCAGGTGTTAACCCAGTAAATGGTGCTGCTCTATGGTATTTGGACGATCCAAACAATCCAGGTGAGCGTATCGTTACTGAAAACTATACTCAATCTAAATTATACGTATCAGACAAAACTGCAATTCCAGATGTTTATGGAGGTTTTGGTTTTGGACTTAATTACAAAGGATTTGATTTAGGTGTTGAGTTTGCTTATCAGTTTGGTGGTTATGCTTATGATGGTGTTTATATGGGCAAATTTGCCGTAGCACCAGGTGAAGCTATCCACAGAGACTTTGCAAACACTTGGACATCAGATAATACAACGGCTTCATTGCCAAGAGCTGATGTGGATGACCCAAATAATTTTTATGCTACTTCAACTTTAGGTTTAATTAAATCTGATTTCTTGAGTTTGCAAAATATTTCACTTGGGTATAATTTTAGTTCAGATTTTTCTGAAAGCATAGGTATTAAATCATTACGTTTTTACGGATTGGTTGATAATGTTCATTTATGGTCTAAAAGACAAGGTTTCGACCCTCGTTTAGGTGGTGTAACTGGTGGTACAGACAATAAATATTCAATTTTAAGAACTATGTCTTTTGGATTTAATATTCAATTTTAAAAAATTAAATACTATATAATATGAAAAAGTTTAATATTTATTGTACGATGATGGTATGTTTATTAGTACTATCGTCATGTTCAGAAGATTATCTGGACAAAGACATGAGAAATAATGTTTCCAACCAACAGTTGGAAGACCTTGCGAGCTCATCTCCTGAAGCAGCATTGCTTCTTGCTGGTGGTTTAGAAGGAGGTAATAATTTCTTTTTAAATGACTTTAATACTGCTGGTAACGGAAATATTCATGATGATTTTGGTCACATGGCTGTTAATTTAGGAACAGATTTAATGAGTAATGATATGGTTCAAACCTTATCACACTGGTTCGTTTCTTATTACAATTATACGGGTCGTGTAGAAACTTCTATTAGAACCGACATGGTTTGGAAATTCTATTACAAAATTATCAATAACATGAACCAAACGTTGGTTTTGATTCCTGAAGCTACTACAGATCCAGAACTTAAATATATGAGAGGTCGTTTATTGGCCATGCGTGGGTTTGCTTATTTTCACTTGATTAGAATCTATGCTAATGGTGAAGTGGGTATTCCTTTATATACTGGATTAGAATCTTCTGATATTGATCAATCTAGAGTTCCTAAAGAAACAGTAAAGGCACAGATTTTAGCTGACCTTACTGCAGCACATACTGCACTAACTGGTTACAGTCGCCCTGATAAAGTTTCTATCAACAAAAATGTGGTTGCTGGTTTTTTAGCTAGATACTATTTAGAGTACGGACCTTACAATTTGGCTGCTACCTATGCTGCTGAAGCTAGAAGTGGCTATGCTCCTATGAGTTCAAGTCAACTTATGGATGGATTTAACAAAATCTCAAATCCAGAATGGATGTGGGGTGCAGATCTTAATACAGTAACTTCTACTTATTATGCATCATTCTTTTCACACATAGGTAACCTAAACCCTGGATATGCTGGTTTATTAGGAGCTTACAAAGCGGTTGATAGAAGAATATATGACAATATAGCTGCAACAGATGCACGTAAGCAATGGTTTGCTGCTGCTTCTAATCCTTTCGGATTGCCTCAATATGCAAACGTTAAGTTTATTGATGATACCGATTTTGAAGGAGATTATGTGTTTATGAGAGCTGCTGAAATGTATTTGATTGAAGCAGAAGCTAAAGCTTTATCTAATGATGAAGTGGGTGCAAGACAAGCACTGTTTAATTTAGTTTCAACTAGAAACCCTAGTTACACATTATCGACTAATTCTGGTACTGCATTATTGGATGAAATACGTTTCCATAGAAAATTAGAGTTATGGGGTGAAGGATTTGCGTTTTTTGATATGAAGCGTTTGAACAAAGCACTTGACAGAACTTATACAGGTAGTAACCATGCGTCTTTTGGATACTTTGATTACCCAGCTGGGTCTCAAAAGTTTAATTTCCAAATTCCTTTAGGTGAAATTAATGCTAATCCTGCATTAGGCGAACAAAATCCATTTTAAATTATAATAGATATGAAGACATATAAATTTTTAACCATCCTATTCTTATCACTAATTTTAACAAATTGTGAGGAATTTGATGCAGGATCAGAGAATAGTTCAGAGTTACCATTAGCAGTTGCTTTTAGTAAAACTACTGATAAGGTATTTGTAGAAGAGACTAACCCAGTTTATTTATTGGAAGTACAATCTACTAGAACTTCAACTGTTGATAGAACTGTTAATGTTACTTATAATGCTACAGGGTCAACTAATTTACCAGGTGATTATACATTTAATAACACAGTAGTAATCCCTGCTGGATCTTATGTTGGACATGGTACGATTACATTTAACTTTAACAACCTGGCATTAGGTGTAGAAAGAAAAGTTGTTTTCGACTTGGAAGTACCTGGTGATGATTATTCAATCAATACAAGACCAAAAACAACAATTACATATACTCCTTTATGTGAATTGAACCAAGTAAAATTAACATTAAAACTTGACCAATACCCTGGTGAGACAGACTGGGAAGTTTTAGATGCTAGTTCAGCTGTGGTTGCTTCTGGTGGGCCTTATGCTACTGCCAATGCTACAGTAAATAAAGAAATGTGTTTGGCTGATGGAAATTACACATTAATCATTTATGATAGTTATGGTGATGGTTTCTGTTGTGCATACGGTAATGGTTCGTACAGTTTAACTGTAAATGGTACTGTTCTTTTTAACCTACCAGGATCAATTGGTTACCAAGTTTCACATAACTTTACGCTTTAATTAGATTTTTTTAATTAAATCTTTATAAAAAAGTCACCAATAATTATTGGTGACTTTTTATATATGATTTGGTTTGTAATTTAGATTATTTCTAAAATTTAATATCAATTGCATATATTTGCAACTTAATTATTTACACATGAAAATTTATACTTATTTGGCAATCGTTATGATAACTTCATTAACCTTTGCTCAAACACCAGAGGAAAAGAAGAAAATCACAAGTCAATATGATGTTAGTAAATTAAACGAGCTTAAAGAATCATTCATAATTAGTGATGAAATTACTAATGAAAGAATAGAAACCTATATTGCTCAACATAATATTGAAAAGAGGATAGCTTTATCTAATGGTACAGTGATGCAGATTGTTGATATAATAGATGGTAAACCTCTTTATGTTTCAACAGACAATGCTAATGCTGCAAAATCGACTAAAACGCAATTTTTACATAATGGAGGTGGCCTTGGTTTAAACCTCGAAGGGCAAAATATGACCATAGGCGTCTGGGATGGTGGTGCAGTGTTGGTCACTCATCAGGAGTTTCAAAATGCAACGAATACAGGCTCTAGAGCGATAATAGGTGATGGTACCATCGCTACTAGTGATCATGGAACCCATGTAGGTGGTACAATGGTTGCAAAAGGAGCTAATGCATCTGCTAAAGGAATGGCTCCAAAAGCTAATTTGATTTCTTTTAATTGGGATAACGATGAAACTGAAGTTGTGACTCAAATCACAAACAATGCATTGTTATTATCAAATCATTCTTATGGTGTCCCTGTATTAGATGACATGGGAAATCCAAATGCACCAACCTGGATGATGGGTTGTTATAATACAGATGCAAGAAATTGGGATATAATAGCATATAATGCTCCATATTACTTGCAAGTTGCTTCGGCTGGTAATAGTGGAACATCTGAATATTCTGGTGGAACAGCTGATGGTTATGATAAATTAACCACTGATAAGAACGCAAAAAATAATTTGATTGTTGCTAATGCTAATCCTTTTGTTTTACCTAACGGTTTTGTCAATTTAATAGCAAATAGCAGTAGTAGTCAAGGACCATCAGATGATGGAAGGGTTAAACCAGACATAGCTGCAGATGGGACCAATTTATTTTCATCTATCGGCACTTCTAATACTGCTTATGCTACTTTTAGTGGTACTTCAATGGCTTCTCCAAATACTTCTGGGACGCTATTACTACTTCAACAGTATTATAATGATTTACATTCATCTTATATGAGAGCATCCACTTTAAAGGCTTTGGTTTGCCATACAGCAGGTGATGATTTTTCTAAACCAGGACCAGATCCTGTTTTTGGATGGGGAATTTTGGATGCTAAAGTGTCAGCTGAAACAATGTTAAAAGCAACAACAGGTGAGGCTTTGATTACAGAGCAAAATTTAGCAAATGGCAGCACATATACAATTACCTTTTCAGCTTCTGGAACATCAAAATTGAGTGCTACAATTTGTTGGACTGATCCAGCAGGCGTTGATAGAACTGGGATTGTAAATAGTCCAATTCCTGCACTCGTTAATGATTTGGATATTCGTTTAGTTGATCAATCAAATAACACTTACTTTCCTTGGAAACTAGACTTGATTAATATTGCAGGGAATGCAATTAAAGGTGACAACATAGTAGATACTGTAGAGAAAATTGAGATTACTACACCGCCAGCTGGCACCTACACACTAACTGTATCTCATAAAGGTACACTCACTAATGGTAATCAACCATTCTCATTAGTGTTAACAGGTTCAGATTTAACACTTGGTGTTGATGAAAATTCAATATCTAATGTAAAAATTTGGCCTAATCCTGTCAGAGATTTGTTGAATATTAATTTTAAGTCAATTGATAATTTAACAAAAGTTAGTTTGTATGACCTTCATGGTAGAGAAGTATATCAGCAAAGTATAGATTCTAACCAATCAATTATAAACCATTCTATTGACACATTACAATTTTCGGAAGGTGTTTATTTCTTAAACATCCAAAATGGAAGTTTGGTTTTTAATAAAAAAGTAGTCATAAAGAAATAATATCTTCTCACATCATTTAAAGACCGAAAGCTTAAGCTTTCGGTCTTTTTTTTCATATCTTTTATATTATAATATTGTTTTAATCTTCTCGTTTTAAAACTTTACATTTGCTCTTTATTTTATAATCTATGAAGAAATACGCTTTGTTTTTATTGCTGGTTTTAAGTTTTCAATTCGTTTTTGCACAAAAAAAACCAATTAAAGACACTAATTCTGACAACAATACTGTAGCTAAAGATTCGATAAAAAAATCCAACCAATATACTAATAGTAATGACCAAAAAAAGGTTGCCAAAATAGAACAGTACAAAGTCATTTCATTTTTAAGGGATACAACGTATGTTGATACAACCTTGTCCATTCAAAAGGATTATAAATTCAACTATTTACGTGAGGATAATTTTAATCGTATTCAGTTTTCCAACATTGGTCAAACGTACAATACATTAAGTGAAGATTACAAGAGTAAAGAAACATTGCCTCTGTTTGGAGCAAGAGCTAGGCATTTCAACTATATGGAAAGTGAAGATATCAATTACTACCATGTGCCTACACCATTAACAGAATTGTTTTATAAAACAGCTTTTGAACAAGGTCAAGTTTTGGACGCCTTTTTTACTGTAAACACATCTAAACAATTAAACATGTCAATTGCCTATAAAGGTTTAAGATCATTGGGTAAGTACCAACATATATTGACAAGTACTGGGAATTTCAGATTTACTACTAATTATACAACAAAAAATAACAGATATCAGGCTAGGGCACATGTAGTGATGCAAGATTTGTTCAATCAAGAAAACGGTGGCTTAACCAATGAAGATGTAGTAAATTTTGAGTCCGGAAACCCAGAGTTTACAGACCGTTCAGTATTTAACCCAATTTTTGAAAATGCTGAAAGCATTTTAGAAGGGAAACGATTTTTTTTAGACCACCAATATAATATTGTGCAGCAAAATGACTCACTGTCAAAAAATCTATTAAGTATAGGTACTATTGTTTCTTTTGAAGACAAGTATTATCAATTTACACAAACCGCCAGGAATGATTTTTTTGGTGACTCCTTCAGAGCTTCAAATCTTGATGATAAAGTGACTTTAGAAAAATTTCGAACAAGTGCCTATATTAATTATAGTAACCAAACCATTGGCGATGTCAGTTTTAATTTAGATTATACCAATTATAACTATGGTTACAACTCCATTGTGGTTTTAGAAAACCAAACAATCAAGAACAGACTTAAGGGCAGTATAGTAAGTGTGGGAGGGTCATATAAAAAAACAGTAGGTGATTTCGATTTGCAAGGAAACCTTGGAATTAATATTAGTGGAAATTTTGAAGGGAACTATTTTGATGGCAAAGCAGCTTACAAAATCAATGAAGATATAAAAGTCAAAGGAGAGTTTAATATAAATTCCAGAATGCCAAATTATAATCATTTATTATATCAAAGTGATTATATAAATTACAATTGGGATAACAGTGATGCATTCAAAAACATTAATACAAAGCAGTTAGCGTTTAGTATCCAATCCAAAAAGCTAGCCAATATCACTATCGATTATACCAACATTGAGAACTTTGCATATTTCGCAAAAAATGATGACGGTTTAGTAAAGCCATATCAGCATATTGGTACAATCAACTATTTAAGATTAAAAGCAAGCAAAGAAATCTTCTATGGTAAAATGGCGTTGGATAATACAATAATGTATCAAGATGTGGTCAATGGCGACAATGTTTTAAATGTTCCACAAATTATAACTCGTAATACATTATATTTTTCTGACCATTTGTTTAAAAATGCCTTGTTCCTTCAAACAGGGATCACATTAAACTATTTTACAAAATATAATATGAATGGTTATGACCCATTGCTCGCCGAGTTTTACACCCAAAACCAAACCAAATTAGGCGCATTCCCAAGATTGGACTTTTTCATCAATGCAAAAATCCGTCAAACAAGAATATTTTTAAAAGCTGAACACTTCAATTCATCATTCACAGGCTACAATTATTATTCAGCTCCAAATTACCCATACAGAGATTTTACAGTGCGCTTTGGTATCGTCTGGAACTTTTTCTTATAATCTTTTTGGACGTTCCTTCGCTTTAAAAGGCGAGATCAGGTTTTCTTTGGTTGTCTTTAAT